>JAGCFO010000024.1 GCA_017650105.1 Bacteroidaceae bacterium
AAATCAGGTAATCGGGAAATCAGGTAATCGGAAAATCAAGTAATCAAGCCCTCAAATAATCAGATTTGAACAAAAATATCGAAGACTTTTTCGAGAGCCGGATATGTTAGGAGAAAAATGAATTATGAAGAAGGGAAAAAATTTTTTGGAGAACACATATCGTGCGCTGGAGAACAAATAATTCTTTTTACTCAAAGAAACTTTCTTTATGGAGAGGCGTGCATTTATTGTTAAACTCTGCGCCGCTAAAGTTAAACAATAAATTTTTATTGTTAAACAATAATTCCGTAAAGTTAAACAAAAAAGTCGCTGCCGTATTACTATAGGAAAGGAGAGTTTGCTGCAAGATGAAATACAAGATGTAAAAAAAGGAGAAAGAGGCGGTACTTGCCTTCGCACGCAGAGCATAAGACACCGTCAGGCTCTAGGAAAGTGGCGATAAGACTGGTGAAAGAAAGAAAAATGCAGAAAAAACGCGATTTGTCTTTTTCGTTTCAGAAAATGTCCTTATCTTTGCACCCGCATTTGAGACCGAATGCGCCGCTGGCGCCCCTCGGGGCGGAGTGGAAGGGAAAGATGGCGGAGTGGTCGATCGCGGCGGTCTTGAAAACCGTTGACCTGAAAGGGTTCGGGGGTTCGAATCCCTCTCTTTCCGCAAAAACAGATGGCAGGCTTGGAAATCCAGGCCTGCCACTTTTTTATTGACTCAGCACACATAAAAGCCTCACTCTTTCTGTCTTTTTTCCTGACGATTTTTTTGTTTTTCTCATGAAAAAAACGTAAATTTGCACAGCATCCATCCCAAACAGACCAAAGATGAAAACACACCTCCAAAAAACAGCCCTGCTTGCCACCATAGCATGCGTGCTCTGCTGCTCTTGCGACAACAACGGCACAGGGCGGATAGACCGCCAGGCGGTAGTGCAACGACACAACATCACCACTCATGCCACGATGCCCATAAGTCCCGCTCAGGTGGGCAACGGGAAGTTCGCCTTCGGAATGGACATCACAGGCCTGCAGACGTTCACAGCTTTCAACACGATGTCCGACTGGGGCTGGCACAGCTTTCCCCTTCCGGAAGGGATGTCTCCCGACGACTACAGGCCCGTCTACCTCGACACGCACGGCAGACAGGTGCCCTACTGGATGACGAACCCTGAACAGCCCGAGCTGTCGGAATGGCTGGCTGGCAATCCTCACCGAGCCAACCTGGGACGCATAGGATTCATCCTGAAAAAAGAGGACGGCACACCCGCTGCCGAAGGGGACCTGACGGACTGCGTGCAGCACGTGGACCTGTGGACAGGAATTGTGAGCAGCTCGTTTGTGCTGCAGGGACAACAAGTGGAGGTTATCACCACCTGTCATCCCGAGCTCGACGCCATAGGAGTGGAAGTCCGCTCTGACCTTATGAAGGAGGCGAGGCTGGGTGTATTCTTCGACTTCCCTTATGCCAATAGCAACCAGTTTGACTACTATGTGGGCGACTACAACCACGCCGACAGGCACACGTCAACAGTTGACATACACGGACAAAGCGCCATCGTCAAGCGCACAATGGACGACCTGACGTACGATGTGGACATACGCTGGGAGGGAAAGGCACAGTTCGGGCGCGAATCGGAAGGCTCGCACCGCATGCTGCTGACGCCGCAGACGGGCAGTTTGGCTTTCACTTGCTCGTTCGTTCCTCCGTGTGAGGATAAGAAAGCGCCTCTCTCCCTCTCGGCAAAGAGCATCCGCCAAGCCTCAGCTCGAGGGTGGAAGAAGTACTGGGAGTCGGGAGCTGCCATCGACCTGTCGCAGTCGGAAGACAGCCGCTGGATGGAGCTGGAGCGCCGCATCGTACTCTCGCAGTACGTGATGCGCATGAACGAGGCAGGCTTGCTGCAGCCTCAGGAGAGCGGGCTCGTGAACAACGGCTGGTTTGGGCGCTACCATCTGGAGATGGCCTGGTGGCACGGCATGCACTATATTCTGTGGAACCGTCCCGAGCTGGCAGACAACTGGCTGGGAATCTACGACCGATACCTCCCGACATCCATCCAACGCGCTTCAGAGCAAGGCTACAAGGGTGCACGATGGTCGAAATGCACGGGTGCGGGACTCGACCGTGACTGGCCTTTCAAGATTCACGGCACCCTCATCTGGCAACAGCCTCATCCCATCTGCTTTGCCGAAGCAGAGTATTGCCTGAATCCGACAACGGCCACCCTGGAGCGCTGGAAAGACGTGGTGATGGCTACGGCAGACTTCATGGCCGACTATGCTTTCTACGACGAGGAGAGAGGTGAATATGTGTTAGGCCCTCCCCTCTACATCATGTCGGAAAACACCGATATGATGATAACCACCAACCCCACGTTTGAGCTGGGCTACTGGCGCTACGGCTTACGCACAGCTCAGAAATGGCGCGAGAGACTCGGCATGAAGCCCGACGCCAAGTGGCAGGACGTGTTGGAAAAACTGGCCCCCCTGCCCGTCGAGGACAGCGTGTACGTCACATACGAAGGGATTCCGAATATGTGGACGCAATATAACTTCGAGCACCCGGGGCTGACGGGAGTGTACGGCATGCTACCGGGCGACGGAGTGGATACGCTCACATTCCGCCGAACATTCCTGAAAGTTCTTGACGAATGGCAGATGGAGCGCGTGTGGGGCTGGGACTTCCCGATGATGGCGATGGCTGCCGCCCGTCTGGGCTATACAGACACAGCTGTCGGACTGCTGACAGACCCCTACTCGCACTTTGATTTCGACGAGCACGGGCTTTGCACGGGAGGTCCATTCCCCTACTTCCCCTCAAACGGCGCCCTGCTCTCTGCCATAGCTATGATGTGCAGCGGATGGGATGACGAGACGGGCACAACGGTAGCTCCCGGCTTCCCCGCTTCGTGGCACGTGCGTGCCGAAGGCTTTCCGAAAGTGAGATACTAATGTTCCCCTCGTGCGAGAAAGATAAAAAAAGAAGATTGCCCGACATAAATCGGGCAATCTTCTTTTGTGCGCTTGACAGGAATCGAACCTGCACGAATTGCTTCACTGGATCCTAAGTCCAGCGCGTCTGCCAATTCCGCCACAAGCGCGCTCTGAAACAATGGTATGATATTGTAGCACTCGGAACAGTCGGGGATACCCCCTACTCTACACTTGTCGCTTCAACTTTTCGGTTTGCAAAGGTACAACTAAAAATGGTTCGGCAAAAACTTTTCCCTACTTTTTATGCTCTTTCGGGGTATTTAGGATTTCCCTTGCCTTCTCCAATATCGTATCTTCCCCACGGAAAATGTCGGCATCCGTCAACGTGGCATAGACATCAGGCTCTATTCCGAATTCCGTCTGCTCCATATCGACATCGAAGGTAGGGCATGCCGAGAAACGCACGCTCCACCCGTTGGGCATCTCCTGACTCATGGGAAGGCCGGAGCCTCCTCCCGACTTGTCGCCCACGACGACACACTGAGGTGTGCATCGCATGCAGCGGACGAAGTCATTAGCAGCGCTGAAGGTGCGACGATTGGTAAGCACGGCAACGGGTTTCTGCCAACGGATATGATTGACGGCTGCAGAGAGATATACAGGCTCAGGGTCGGAGAAATCGGAATGTCCCGTTCCCGTCTTATGGCAGACATACCCCGTGAGCAAGTCGCTATTGGTGAAACGCGAAGCGAGCCGTTCGGAGGAGTCAAGGCTACCTCCTCCGTTGTCGCGCACATCAACGATGAGCGCATGACAGAAAGAAACGTACTGGAGTATTTCGTCAAGCGCCGTTTCGCCAATGGAATTCTCAAAGGAGCCGCAATAGATATAGCCGATATTGTCGGGCAATATGGTAGCATAGAGCCCGTTGACATAGCGATAGTAGTCTCCTAACGTCTTTTGCAACAAGTCGGAGTTGAAGTTGTGCGGGTAGTCGAGATAAAAGGCATTATAGTGCGAGACATTGAAAGAGGAGATAAGGTTTACATGCCCGTCGCGCAGTTCGCCCAGCATGCGAGCCATCACATCGAAGAGGCCTGCCTGAGACATATCTTCCGACACAAGCTTGCTATAGCGACGACGTACCTCGTACCAATCCAGGTTATACACCTCAGCCTTGTAATCGAAGAAACAGTAGCGTTCGTCGAGAATCTGCCACAACGTCTGGAAGTTGGCAACGGGAGAGCTATCATACTCATCAGCCTTCTCGCAGGAGAAGAACGGCAGCGCCATCAGTAGGCATACCGAGATTTTCAGAACTGAACTTACCGGCTGATGCAAACGAAAGGAAAGGGGCTTACAGCAGAGTCTCATAGGTCGGTTTGTTTGGGTGAGAGGAACTGCAGATAATGAACATATCCAACACTCAGCGAGAGAGCATCATGGCGGTAGCTGTTGCCTTGAGTGTGCCACTGATTGATGCTGTAGCCACACTGAAGACGCAGGAATCCCTTTCTGTTTTCCATATCCAACCGCAGGAAATGGCGCGACGAGAAGCTATTGAAAGGAGTGCTGACGTGCAAGATGCCATCCATCTGCCCCAAGTAGAAAATCTCGTAATAGGACTGCTGATACGAGGGAGAAAAGAAAGCACCCAACAGAGGCACATCCGACTGCCAGGAGAGGCGCCAGTCGCGATGCCAAAGAGGGAACCGCCACGCGACAAGGAACGATGCTGCCAAATCCACATCAAACTTCAGCTGCGCGGGGTTGTTGCTGTTGCGCATGTTGTAAACACCGCCCAACTCCAACATGGCCTCGGGACCAGCAAACATTTCCAATCCCCCTTGGTGGAGGAATCGAAACAATAGGGCTGACGAAGAATCGAAATATCCATCCATAGCCGCTCCGTTGCCCGCTTCGTTCTGCAAATCGCCAAACGAGCCTGCCAGATAGGTTTGTTCGTAGACATCATCAGAGAACAACTCGCTACGCTTCCATAGCTCGCTGTCGAAATGAAGGGAAAGTCCCATATATCTCACGGGTGACAGATAACTGTCATGCTCGCCTGTGAAACCGATGCCGAAAGTAGTACTGCGACGTTCGACAGGGGTTGTCTGAGCTTTCAGCGTCTGAGTCACCGAGAGAAAAATCAATGCCAGACATAAAACGGCTAGGTGAGAGATTACTGCAAACTGTCGCATAAGAGACGAATCAGAAGAGGGAGAACTGGCCATCGTCGGACATGTTAGGGGCTTCCTCCGACTCGTTTTCTGCGCTATCAGGAACATCGGAAGCTGGAGTGTCTGCTCCGGCATCTGAAGCGGCATCAGAGTCGTTAGCACCCTCACTTATCTCTTCGGCAGGAGGCTCAGGGAAGCGCAAAGGCTCCAGTTCCTCCACATTGGCGATATTGAATTTAGAAATGCGGCAGCCACGAGCCTTCACACTCTTAACATTAACGAACTGCTCGGCATCTATCTCAAGAGGAGCACGTGCGGCATCCGGCTCGCCGAAGGTGACAAGGAAACGCGGGTAAACCTGAGACGAGAGCGCCACAAGACGACTCTCGGAGCCTCCCTCGCCCAAGATGCTATTCTTGCGTGCGACAGCATCCAACACAAAGCGTTTCAGATAGAGATAGCCCTTTTGAGTGGCATCGAAGAGAACAGCCGTCCACACCTTGGAAGCATCGTACTTCTCTATATGCAGGACGTTTGCGTCGTAGTGATTATTCTGGTCGAAATCGGTGGTATAGTAATCGCCGTTGTCGAGGATAACAAGAATACGGTCGTCGCTCTGGAATTCTCCCAGATAATCTCCATGTCCATCGAAATCAAGGCGAAGGATATCCCTGTCGAACCAAACTTTCCGACCACCCAACGTGGAAGCGCCATGAGCCTTCAATCCGATGCGCGCAACCTCAAGGCGAGTCAGCAGGTTGCCCATACTGCTTCTGCCCTTGATGCCGATGGTGCTGAAATCCTTATCGATGAACTGCTTCTTCAATTTCGGGTTTGGCTTGAGCGATATCTTGATGACTTCGGCCTCTCCGTTAGGATTTGCCGTGAAGTAGGCTATACGGCTCCCTGGTTTCCCCTGGGTGACATCGTATTCCTTGTCGCGCAGGAGTCCTGTGGCAGCGAAACGCTTGATATAATGGGGACCATTGCGTCCGTCGCGATAAACAACGTTGTAGATGGTACGCTTATCGTTCTTCTTGAAGATGCCAACATAGAGCACGCCGGTTCCGACAAACATCTTTTCGGCTACCTTGACAACCTTGTAACGCCCATCCTTATAGAAGATGATGACATCGTCGATGGTGGAACAATTGGTTACAAACTCATCCTTCTTCAGCGAGGTGCCTATGAAACCATCTTCTCTGTTGATGTAGAGCTTTTGATTTGCCTCTATCACCTTTGCGGCAACGATATTCTCGAAGCTGCGTATCTCTGTTCGACGCGGGAAAGCAGCCCCATATTTATCCTTAAGCATCTGGAACCAGCGGATGGTAACCTCAACCATGCTGGAGAGTTCCTTGTCGACCTCCTCGATGTCGCCTTTGATGCGTGCAATCAGCTCTTCCGACTTGTCTTTGTTGAATTTCAAAATGCGGGCCATCTTGATTTCCATCAGGCGGAGAATATCTTCCTTCGTTACCTCACGAACCATCGACGGATACCAAGGAGTGAGGCGCTCGTCGATATGCTCGCAGGCAGCATCCATATTCTTGGCATTCTCGAACTCCCGGTCCTTATAGATACGCTCATTGATGAAAATCTGCTCGAGCGAACAGAAATGCAACTGCTCAAGGAGTTCTTCGCGCTTGATGAGCAGTTCCTGCCGCAGGAGGGAGAGCGTATTATCGACCGAACGACGCAGCACGTCGCTGACACAAAGGAACTGCGGCTTGTGCTCATCGATGACGCAACAGTTGGGAGAGATGCTCACTTCGCAGTCGGTGAAAGCATAGAGGGCATCAAGAGTCTTATCGGAAGAGGCTCCCGGCGCCAGATGAACGAGAATCTCCACTTCTGCCGCAGTGTTATCGTCCACCTTGCGAATCTTGATTTTTCCCTTCTCTCCAGCCTTCAGGATAGACTCAATCACGGTGCTTGTCACCTTGCCGAAGGGAATCTCGCGAATGGCAAGCGTCTTGTTGTCTACCTTTTCTATTTTCGCGCGCACGCGCAACACACCGCCTCGTTCTCCGTCGTTGTATTTCGACACATCGATGTAGCCTCCCGTAAGGAAATCGGGATAAAGTTGGAATTCTTCTCCACGCAAGTAGGCTATGGCTGCATCACAAATCTCATTGAAGTTGTGCGGCAGAATTTTCGATGAAAGTCCGACGGCGATGCCTTCGGCTCCCTGAGCCAGCAACAAGGGGAACTTAACGGGAAGTGTCACGGGTTCCTTGTTCCTTCCGTCATACGATGCCATCCACTCTGTAGTCTTGGGATTGAAGACTACCTCGAGGGCGAACTTCGAAAGGCGTGCCTCAATGTATCGGGGAGCGGCAGCCATATCGCCCGTAAGGATATTACCCCAGTTGCCCTGACAGTCGATGAGCAGCTCCTTCTGCCCCATGTTAACCAGAGCGTCGCCGATGGAAGCATCGCCGTGAGGATGGAACTGCATGGTGTGTCCCACGATATTGGCAACCTTATTGTAGCGCCCGTCGTCGAGGCGTTTCATAGCATGCAAGATACGTCGCTGGACAGGTTTCAAACCATCATTGAGATGGGGCACGGCACGCTCCAGAATAACGTAAGAGGCATAGTCGAGAAACCAACTCTTATACATCCCGCTAAGCTGATGTTTCGTGTCGGCTCCTCCCTCAACGGGCAAGCGATAAGACGAATGACTATGTGTTTCCGAATCGTCAGTCAACACTTCAGAGACATCCTCCTTCTTGTCTGTTTCATCTCTTTCTTCAGCCGTGTTAGACGCGCCTTCCAACTCCTCTTTTTCTGTTAGCTGCTCCCTTTTTGGGGTTTTATCGAGTTCTTCTTTCATCTTTTAATGATAAACTTTGCAAAAATAATGATTTTCTTGAAAAAAATCTATTACTTTGCATCCCAAATTTCAAAATAGTAAAAAAAATGTCACAGCAAGAAGATGTTTTCAAGAAAATCGTCTCCCACTGCAAGGAGTACGGATTCGTTTTCCCATCAAGTGAAATCTACGACGGCTTGGGAGCCGTTTACGATTACGGACAGCTAGGAGTTGAGTTGAAAAACAACATAAAAAGCTACTGGTGGCAGGGAATGGTATTGCTGCACGAGAACATTGTCGGGCTCGATTCAGCCATTTTCATGCACCCAACCATCTGGAAAGCCAGCGGGCACGTGGATGCTTTCAACGATCCACTCATCGACAATCGCGACAGCAAGAAGCGCTATCGTGCCGATGTGCTCATCGAGGAACAGTTAGCCAAGTACGATGAGAAGATAGAGAAAGAGGTAGCGAAGGCTCGCAAGAGATTCGGCGATAGCTTCGATGAAGAGAAATACCGCGCCACAAGCGCTAACGTGCTGGAGCATGTTGCCAAACGCGACGCCCTTCATGAGAGATATAAGGCTGCCATGAATGCCAACGATCTGGATGAACTGAAACAGATCATTCTGGATGAAGGCATCGTCTGCCCTATCAGCGGCACTCGCAACTGGACTGACGTGCGTCAGTTCAACCTAATGTTCTCCACCGAGATGGGAAGCACGGCTGACGGAAACATGAAGGTATATCTTCGCCCCGAAACGGCTCAGGGCATCTTCGTCAACTACCTGAACGTGCAGAAAACGGGACGCATGAAAATCCCCTTCGGCATCGCACAGATAGGTAAGGCTTTCCGCAACGAAATAGTAGCACGCCAGTTCATCTTCCGCATGCGCGAGTTCGAGCAGATGGAAATGCAGTTCTTCGTACGTCCAGGCAGCGAACTTGAATGGTTTGCAAAGTGGAAGGAGACTCGCATGCAATGGCATCAGGCACTAGGCTTCGGAGCACAGAACTATCGCTTCCACGATCACGACAAGCTGGCACACTACGCCAATGCTGCTACCGACATCGAGTTCCTCATGCCCTTCGGATTCAAGGAAGTTGAAGGAATCCACAGCCGTACCAACTTCGACCTCAGCCAACACGAGAAATACTCGGGCAAGAGTATCAAGTACTTCGACCCGGAACTCAACGAGAGCTACACTCCCTACGTCATCGAGACATCTATCGGCGTGGACCGTATGTTCCTCAGCGTGATGTGCGCAAGCTACAAGGAGGAAGTGCTCGAAGGAGGCGAGACACGCGTCGTGCTGAGCCTACCTCCCGCTTTGGCTCCTGTCAAGCTGGCAATCCTTCCCCTCGTGAAGAAAGACGGCCTGCCCGAGAAGGCACACGAAATCTACAAAGAACTGAGATTCCACTTCAACTGTCAGTACGACGAGAAGGATTCCATCGGCAAGCGCTATCGCAGACAAGATGCTATCGGTACTCCCTACTGCATCACCGTCGATCATGAAACGCTGAACGACAACTGCGTGACGCTGCGCAACAGAGACACTATGCAACAAGAGCGCATCGCTATCGCCGATCTTGACAAGACGATTGCCGATAAGGTGAACCTCTCGAGCCTGCTGAAAAAACTCAAGTAACCCGCAACAATGATGCTTACGCCACTCATGAGCAAAAACAACTGTCGTCCGTCGAAAGCCCTGCGTGCCTTCTGCTGGCTTCCCCTGCTGGCAGCCTTTCTCCTCCTCGCAGCATGCGAAGAGACGAAAGACGTAGACGAGCATGCCGACTGGCAGAAACGAAACGAAGCCTTCATAGACTCCGTTGCAAAGGTTGCCAACGCCAATGCTGACGGGAAATGGGTGAAAATTCTCTCCTTCAAGCTCAACGAGAAGGACATCGACGGCAAGACAACAGCCTGGGGAAACAACAGATATGTCTATTGTCACATCGAGGAAACGGGCGATGGACAAGAGAGCCCGCTGTTTACCGACACCGTGCTTGTCAACTACAGAGGACGCCTCATGCCTACCCCTGAGCACCCCTACGGGTACGTTTTCGATCAGTCGTACCAAGGGGAGCTGAACCCTGCCACAAATGTCCCCAGCAAGTTCTGCACGGGAGGTGTGGTTGTCGGATGGAGTACGGCACTCATGCGTATGCACGACGGTGACACGTGGAAGGTCTACATCCCTGCCGACTTAGGGTACGGCTCGAAGAAACAAACGAGCATCCCTGCTTACTCGGCACTTATTTTCGACATCAACCTCAAGTCGCACACGCCGGTAGGCACCGCAGTGGAGAAATAAAGTTTTCGGCTTCTCGTTCCCTTTCTTCCAGGCTCCGCCTTTTGCTGCGGAGCCTGGATTTTTTTACTCCCGATAGGCTGAAGCTTGCTCCGTTATTTCATTTCTCCCTCGCTGACAAGTTAGCCAAAAGAAAAAGTCGCGCATCGAAAGCGGTTTACTTTTTTGTCAAAGGAAAAAAATTTTTGGAGAACAAATCTCGCGATATGAAGAAGGGAAAAAAATTTTTTCTTTCTTCATAATTCGATACCGAAGTCTCCTAAAATAGAAAACTTCTCCCTCGTCTTCTCGCTCGAGAACATCATTCGGAAAGGGTGTTTGGGAAACTATATTTCGCAAATAATTTCCTTTTTACACTGTTTTAGAAGGCCGAAAGGCAAGAAAAATGCAGAAAAATGCCCTTTTTGAAAAAGTTTTCCACAAAAAAGTGAAAAAAAGTTTGTTTGTTTCAATAACAGTGTTTATTTTTGCCCACATAACAAATAGTGTGTATGGCAAGATTAAACGTTGGAGCACAACCGTTCGTCAAATGGCAAGGAGGAAAAGGGCAGCATCTGCTTATCCTGAACCAAGCCCTCCCGACAGATTTTGCCGACATCCCCAACGTTACATACATCGAGCCATTCGTGGGAGGAGGCGCCATGCTGTTCCACATGCTGCAGACCTATCCCAACATCACCCGCGCCGTTATCAACGACAACAACCTGGACCTGATGCGCGTATATAATACGGTACGCGACCGTTCGGCCGAACTGATTGTTGCCCTCAAGCGGATACAGAAGGAGTTCCTCCCGCTCAACGAGGAGAAGCGGCGCGAATATTTCGAGCAGGCACGCAAGCAGTTCGACCAGCACCTTACCGACGGAATTCATCACGCATCGCTCTTCCTCTTCCTCAACAAGACATCGGTGAACGGGCTCGGGCAGAAATACCACCACAGCCAGAAGCCTGTCATCTGCGAGGAGGCTATCCTGCAGGCCGACGCGAAGGTGCTGCACCGCGTCACCATCATGTGCGACGACTATGAGAAGACGTACAACGAGGCGTGTGGCAACTCATTCTTCTTCCTCGATCCTCCCTACCGTCCTGCGCACAAGGCAAAACCAGGCGAATGGGGCGACAAAGAGCAAGTGAGGCTGAAGAAATTCTGCGATCTGCTCAACTTCCGCCACTTCCAGTGGATGCTCACCAACAGCGACGGAAAGGCAAAAGACCCCAGCGACGACTTCATGGATCAGCTGTACGGAAACTACGACATACAGCGCATTTGGTCACAACAGGCAATCGTTGCCAAACCCGAGAAGCGCGAAAAGCAGTCGGAAATCCTCGTGCGAAACTTCGACCGCGAGATACTTTCCTTGCGCGATTTGCGTTGCCAACAATTGACGTTGGCTTTCTAAAAACGCCGAATAGCAAGGGAAAAGAACCACTTATATTAAAAAGGAACCGAAAAAATGAACTTTTTCGGGCTTTTGCTTTGTCGGTTCAAAAAAAGCATCTATCTTTGCAGTCCGAAATTATTCGACCATTACACACTTTATTGTTACCAGCAATAAAAAAGAAGAATAACAACTAAATTACATAAAGATATGAAGAAAGGTATTCATCCATCCAACTACCGCCCAGTAGTTTTCAAGGACATGTCGAATGGCGACTGCTTCTTGAGCAAATCTACTTGCGCCACAAAGGAGACTATCGAGTTCGAAGGTGAGACTTATCCCCTGTTCAAGCTTGAAATCTCCAACACTTCTCACCCCTTCTACACGGGTAAGAGCAAACTCGTCGATACCGCAGGACGCGTTGACCGCTTCCAGAATCGTTACGCTGCTCTTAAGAAGAAGTAATCAAGCGTGCAACTTTTATCAGAAGTGTATCGGAAACCCGGTACACTTCTTTCGTCTTTATCCCACTCTGCCCTCAAACACAAAATGCTGAATCGCTCCCCACGACATCTTCTTCTCCTACTGCCTCTCTGCGCGCTCTTGGCATTAACTGCCTGCAATGAGCCGGAAGACCTTACGCCCGACGAAGAGCTACTCATCAACCACAATCAGAATCCTGCCATCAAATATGCCCGAAGGCTGGAGATGCCTGCGCTGGATAGGACGAACACCCTCCTCACGCACAGCACCTACTACAGAGGGAAGGAGACTTTAACCTACAGCATCGAGTACGATGAGAATATGCACCATTCCAAATGGGTTGCGTTTACCTTCTACGATGTTGTCAACGAGAGGAATTGGAGCCGTAGCAATTGGTATAGCACCAGCTGGGGAGGAGATCCTTTTCAGAAAGATCCTTCGCTGAGCGATGCTGTTTGTCCCGACAGAAGTTTCTTCGGCGGAAGTGGAGGAGTGAGGGGACATCTGTGCGCTTCGGCTGACAGACTCTATTCAAAGGAGGCTAACGAACAGACTTTCTACTACTCAAACATGTCACCCATGAACTATGACTTCAACGGAGGTTTTTGGGCAGACTTGGAGATAGCTCTTCGCGATGCCTGGGCTTACAAATCCACTTTTTGCGACACACTATATGTCGTGAAGGGAGGAACAATACGCGAGGGAGAGTATCGAAAATCGAACAACGGCAAACTTCCCATTCCGAATCATTACTTTATGGCGCTGCTCTGTAGGAAAAACGGCACATATAAGAGCATCGGATTCTGGGTGGAGCACAAAGCGCAGCTTAACAAGATTTTCCGCGATTGTGCCGTAAGCATTGACAAGTTGGAGGAACTTACAGGCATCGATTTCTTCTGCAATCTGCCTGACAAGATAGAGGAATCCGTAGAAGTTTCCTACTATCCCAGCGTATGGGGGCTGAATTAGGGAGATTCCGTCGGAAGCCCCTTGTGCTAAACTTTTAAGAAGAACCGTTCCCTGCTACTCAGAGTCGGAGGAGATAAAACGAGCCTCGCTCCAATTATATAAATAAGGTATAGAAGATGAGACAACAGATGCTGTCTCATCTTCATTTGTCAGATAGGTTTCTTTATGCAACGTTGCCCGGCAGATATCTGCTTCGGCAGACAAGGAAACCTCCATTCTTGACCATTCAGCAGTATCGGAAGGGAGAGAAATGAAATCGTCTGCAGGAAGAGGTGCCCACGATTCATCAAAGAACGACACACCCGAGTCGGGCATAGGCGTTTGAACCGTATGCACCACGCAGAGCACGCTTGTCGAATCGCTCACGGGAAGAAGGCGCATCTCGTAGACAGAAGCCTCCGTATATTGCCACAAAGCATACACATCGGTAAGCGAAATCAACTCCGTTGTGCCCCCCATCCGGTTTGTGACGCGTGCCTGCATGCCTGCCTCGCGGAAATCGATGCAATCCACGCGATTAACATGCGTCAGCAGGGGAAGGAGCGAATCGGGCATGTTGGAAATCATGTCGCGCATAGTGGTGCGCGAAAGGGCTGGCTGCATGCTGCACACCAATAGGGCAAGAAGGAAGAATCGGCTTTTCATTATCGGGAACCTAAATAGAGGAACACAAGCGCTACAAGGATGACAGCAAGCCCGGCAGCTTTGCTCTTCAGATTCTTCTCCTTGAAAATCAGCGCGCCACACAGGAAAGAGACAATGACATTTCCTCTTCGTACCATCGAGACAATAGAGATGAGTGCACCTTCTTGAGAAAGACTGGTGAAGTATGCAAAGTCGGCGATGGAGAGGAAAATGCTGATAAACAGTATTGCCCAAGTCCAATGGAAGGGCTGAGCCTTGCGCTTGGGATACCACAGGATAAATAATGCCACAAGCATTATCAGCATCACGTAGAGATTGCACCACGACTGTACAAACATTGTGTCGAAGTGACGTATGTTCATGATATACTTATCATAAAGTGCGCTGAAAGCTCCCAGCAGAGCAGCTATCACCACAAAGAGAATCCACTTGTTGTGCACAAAGTCGATACCCTCCTTCTTTCCTCCTCTGCTGAGCAGGAAGACAGCGATAATCGCCAGTATGACTCCTATCCACTGATAGAGATTGAGCCGCTCACCGAAAATGAGCAGAGCGCCCAGCAGCACTATCACGGGACGTGTGGCGTTGATAGGCCCCACGATAGTGATAGGAAGGTGCTTCAGCGCGAAGTACCCGAAAATCCACGAGGCTGACACGATGCACGCCTTCAGGATGATAAAGAGATGCGCATCAAGTGTCTCACGGGGCACATAAACCATCGTACCCTCGGGGATGACGTTCGTTGCCGAGAGGATGATGAACGGCAGGAAGATAAGCGTTGAGAAAACGGTGCTGAGGAAAAGCACAGGGATGACGGCGTTGTCTTTAAGCGACTGTTTCTTGAATATGTCGTAGATACCCAAGAGTCCTGCCGAGATAAAAGCTAATATTAACCACATGGTTCAAAAAGGATACTAAATGATGAATAAACCAAATTCCAATATCTATTGAGCAAAAAGATTTTTTCCTTCTCCAAAAAAATTTTTTCTTTCTAAATAAAAATTTTTCCCTTCTTCATATCGCGAGATTTGTTCTCCAAAAAAAATTATTCCTTCTCCATATTTGAGGCAGTCGGAAGAACCTTATCGTACACATTTTCGGGATAGTCGACTTGCTCGAGGAAAAGCCCCTCGGCAGGCACCGACTCGCCTGCAAGACAACGGTTCTTGCCCTCTATCACCTCCCTGAACAGAGGAACCGAAAGCTGCCCGCGCCCTACCTCCACAAGCGTGCCCACAATAGCGCGCACCATATTGCGCAGAAAACGGTCGGCAGTAATGGTGAAAACCCAACGATGCTCATCTTCTCTCGTCCATTCCGCTCGGGTTATGCGGCAGTTATTCGTCTTAACGTCGGTATGCAGCTTGCTGAAACTAGTGAAATCGGTGTATTCACGAAGGCATGCTGCTGCCTCGTTCATACGCGCGAAATCCAAATCGTTAAACACGCGCATCGAATATCCGCGCATGAAGACATCCTTCTCCGTAGTCAGATAGTAGCGATAAGTCCTCGCACAAGCATCAAACCGCGCGTGAGCATCGTCTCGCACACGTCGCACACTCTTCACAGCAATGTCGGGAGGAAGCAAACGGTTCAGTTTGTCTGCCAGCCATTCTTCAGCTCTCTTGCCGCAGCTCTGCGCCTTCTCCTCCAGCTGAGCAAACGCCTCTTCCGATACATCAAAGTGCGCTACCATACAACGAGCGTGCACTCCCGCATCCGTTCTACCTGCCCCCACAACGGGAGTCGGAATGCGCAGAAGCGTAGAAAGAGCCTGCTCCAGACATTCCTGAACGGAATTTCCGTTTGGCTGAATCTGCCAACCGTGATAAGCCGTCCCGTCGTATGAGAAGAAAAGGAAGAAACGCATAAGCCTATACTTCTGTTCGATAATCAACGAGTTGCAATCAGATTCATCAGATGAGCTGCCACGAGGGCTGCTGTTTCGGTACGTAAGCGGCTGTTTCCCAGGCTTACCGACTTGAACCCGAGCGACAAAGCCAGACGAACTTCCTCTATGCTGAAGTCTCCTTCAGGCCCGATGAGCACCAGCGCGTCATTTCCCGGCTGCAGCGCATCGTAGAGAGCCGTGCGGAAGTCGGTTGCGCAATAGGAGAGCGAACGTTCGCCCTCCTCTCCCGCAGCTAACTCCTCTTCTGAGTAGCAATGAGCAATGAAACGGTCTCCGGAGTAACTCTGGCGCACGAATTGCTCAAAGGGCAGCATGTCGTGAAGAAGGGGTTTGCGCGCCTTCAGGCTCTGTTTCATTGCCGAGACAAGTATCTTCTCAAGGCGCTCAGTCTTCACCACATGCCTCTCAGAGTAGCGGCAGTCGAGCATGCTGATTTCGTCAATCCCGATTTCGGTAACCTTCTCCAAAAGCCACTCTATTCTATCGATGTTTTTTGTTGGAGCTACCGCGAGATGAAGATGTCCCTTCCAGAGAGGCTCCTGAGGGGAGGTGGAGAGCACTTCCACATAGCAGCGCTTGCCTGTCACGTCGGAAACGACAGCTTGATGAAAGTTGCCCAATCCATCGGAGAGCGTCATCTCGTCACCCTTCTGCATGCGCAGCACACGCAGGGCGTGAATGGCTTCCTCTTCGGGCAATTCATTCGAAACAGCTATGTCGGGCGCATAGAAAAGGGGCATATCAGAAGGGGTTTTATGAGTTTACTTTGTCGTTCTGACGTGTTTGTACTTGAAGATGATAGCAAACAAGACGGCAACGACTAAGGCATAAGCGGCAAAGATGTACCAAGTAGTCGACCAAGCCTGAATCTGAGGCTCACCTGCCGGCTGAGAGTACACGAGTCTGTTGACGACAGCCTGCGCGCTGAGGGTTCCTACCGTTGCTCCGAATCCGTTCGTCATCATCATGAAGACACCCTGCGCACTCGAGCGAATGCTCTCGGTAGTGTTCTGCTCCACAAAGAGCGAACCGCTGATGTTGAAGAAGTCGAAAGCTACTCCGTAGACAATCATCGAAAGGATGAACAGCCAAACTCCATCGCCTGGATTACCCACAGCGAAGAAGCCGAAGCGGAGCACCCAAGCAAGCATAGCGATAAGCATCACTTTCTTTATGCCCAGTCGGCTGAGGAAGAAAGGAATGAGCAGGATGCAGAGCGTTTCGCTTATCTGGCTCAGCGAGATAAGTATATTCGCATGCTTCACGGCAAAGGTTCCCGCATACGAGGGAATGCCGGCAAAGGCGGATATGAAGGTGTTAGCGTATCCGTTGGTAATCTGAAGCGACACGCCCAACAACATCGAGAAGATGAAGAAGATGCACATCTTTCTGTCTTTGAAAAGGGAGAAGGCACGAAGCCCAAGCATATCGATAATCGACTGCTTCTCTCCTCTTTTTTCCTTGTTGACAGGGCAGTTTGGAAGCGTCAGCGCATAGAAGCCCAAAATGACGCTCCACGCAGCGCAGACAAGGAACTGACGATAGTCGTGCTGGAAGCCAAGAAGGTCAACCAACCACATAGAACAGATAAACCCGATAGTGCCAAACACACGAATGGGCGGGAAATCTTTCACCGTATCGAGCCCGGCTTTCGTCAGAGCGTTGTAAGAAACCGAGTTGTCTAGCGCAATAGTCGGCATGAAGAAAGCTACGCTAAGTGCGTACCAAGGGAAAAGCTGCCCGAAAGAGACTTCGCTGCCGTATTTCATTCCCTGCCAGCCTGCTATAGCCATAAATGCTGCCGCAACGAAGTGGCAGATGCTGAGCATCTTCTGCGCGGGAATGAATTTGTCGGCGATAATTCCGATAAGAGCAGGCATAAATAGGGACACGAAGCCCTGCACGCTATAGAACCAACCAATCTGAGGCCCCATTCCCACTTCGGCAAGGTACGAGCCCATGCTTGTTAAGTATGAACCCCACACGGCAAACACCAGGAAGTTCATAATAATAAGACGAATCTTTGTTTTCATAGGTAAGCTACTGTTTATTGTTGTTTATTTGGTTTCTTTTGGTTTCAGCCCTATCTCGGCAGCTTTTTCAAGAAGATAGGAAAAGGCTGCCTCATGCTCATTGGGAATAATTCCGTCGAGAATGGCGTCTTTGATTGACGCCTTCAGGCTTCCTACTTCGGCGCAAGGCTCCAGTCCGAAGACTTCCATTATCTCGTTGCCGTCAACAGGAGGCTGGAAGTTGCGGATGCGGTCTTTCTCTTCCAAATCCTTCAGTTTCTGCCTCACAAGTTGGAAATTATCAAGGAATCGCTGCTTCTTCTCCGCATTTTTCGACGTGATGTCGGCTTCACAGAGAATCATCAGTTCATCGATATCGTCTCCTGCCTCAAAAAGCAGTCGGCGCACGGCGCTGTCGGTAACTTCATCATCTGCTATAGCGATAGGGCGCATGTGCAATCCGACAAGTTTCTGCACAAACTTCATCTTCTCGTTCATCGGCAACTTCAAATTGCGGAAAATAGCCGGAATCATCTTCTCGCCCACATAGTTATGATTATGGAAAGTCCAGCCAAGCTTGGCATCCCAGCGTTTTGTCTTGGGCTTGCCGATATCGTGAAGGAGTGCAGCCCAGCGGAGCCAAAGATTGTCAGACACTTTAGCCACGTTGTCAAGCACTTCCAGCGTGTGATAGAAATTATCCTTGTGCCCCCTTCCGTTTACCACTTCCACACCTTCCAGCAGAGCCAGCTCGGGGAAAATAAGAGGAAGCAATCCGCAACGATCCAACTCCACGAAACCTTTTGAAGGGATGGGTGAGGCGACTATTTTATTCAGTTCATCGGCAATGCGCTCTTTCGAGACGATTTCGATTCTCTCCTTGTTGCGCTCGATAGCTTCAAACGTTTCGTCGTCGATATAGAAATTGAGCTGCGTAGCAAATCGTATGCAGCGCATCATCCGCAGCGGATCGTCGCTGAATGTGATGTCTGGATCGAGGGGAGTGCGGATAAGACGGTCTTCCAAATCGAGCAGTCCTTCGAAGGGATCCACCAGTTCCCCAAATGAATCCGCATTCAGGCAAATGGCCATCGCGTTGATTGTGAAATCCCTACGGTTCTGATCGTCCTCCAGCGTGCCGTCTTCCACTATCGGCTTGCGCGAATCGTGGCTATACGACTCCTTTCGAGCTCCCACAAACTCCACTTCCATTCCTTTCCATTTCACCTGAGCTGTGCCAAAGTTGCGGAAGACACTCAAGTGCGCACCCTTTCCACATCGTTTGCGGAAAGCTTCGGCTACTCCGATGCCGCTGCCTACTACAACCACATCTACGTCGGTTGAAGGGCGCTCGAGGAACAGGTCGCGCACGTAGCCGCCTACTACATAACATCTTACGCCCAACGAATCGGCCGTTTCCGATATCATGTGAAACACTTCTGAGTCAAGTGCGCGAACCAGATCTTTCTTATTCAGCTTTATCATGATAAAAATACCGATTGCAAAGATAGCGAAAAAAATTATTATTGTATCTTTGCAAAGGAATAAAAGAAAAACAGAATGAAAACGAATCATTTTCTCACCCTTGCGGGTGCTCTTCTGATGCTGGTTTCGTGCGGAGAAAACGTGGAGAAATCGGCACAGCGCTACCTTGATGCAGCACAGGCCTGCTGCGATGCTGGAAACTTTGCTGAAGCCAAGAATCAGATCGACAGCATCAAGGTGCTCTACCCCAAAGCGTTCGAAGCGCGCAAGGCGGGCATAGCTCTCATGCGTCAGGTGGAACTGAAGGAGGCGCAACAGACGCTTGCATACGCCGACAGCCTTGCAGAAGAGAACAATGCGCGGCTCGAAGCTCTGCTGCCTAAGTTTATCTTCGAGAAGGACGCTCAGTATCAGGAGATTGGCAACTATCTGTCGCCTTCGCAGAAGATAGAGAACAATCTGGGTAGGAACTACGTGCGCGCAACGGTTGACGAGAAAGGGCACATGAATCTGACGTCGGTTTATCGCGGAGCAGCCTACATCCATCATCGCTCCCTACGAGTCAGCGCGGGAGGAGCCTTCGCCCAGACGCCCGAATCGGGGCACCTCTACGAGTCGTCCGACGCTATGGGCAAGACTGAGCGCAACGACTTTGCCTTAGGGGCCGATAGCGGTGTGGTAGCCTTCATAGCACATCATGCAGGAGAGCCGATGAAGGTGGAATTCATTGGCGACAAGACCTTCTCGACCACACTCACCAAACAAGACACTCGCGCTATCGCTGATGTGTATGCGCTTGCCCTTGCCCTGCAGGCAGCCGAGAATATCAACGCTATGCAAGATGAGGCAACGCGCAAGATATCCTTCATCCAGGCAAAGGAGAGCAAGGCTGCCGAGAGCGGAGAGGAGTGAGAGAGAAGGCAGAAAAGTGCTGCCAACAAGGCATTCTCGACAGTGCGAATTTTGGAGAACAAATAATTTTTTTTGGAGAACAAATATCGCGATATGAAGAAGGGAAAAATTTTTCTCGACAAAGAAAAATCATCAAAGCAGAAAACATCAACATCAAATCATACTAAAACCAACATCAAACCCTACCACTATGAGACGCACATTCCCCTACATGCTGGCAGCAACGCTCGTGCTGCTTTTGAGCGCCTGCCACAACAAGCCCTCAGAGGTTCCCGCTGAGCCTGAGAGCCTCAACCCGCTGCCCATCCTCTTCGGCGACCCGTTCGTGCTTGCAGCCTCCGACGGGAACTACTACATGTACGGCACATCCCTTGCCGACGGCTTCGAGGCATACGTCTCGGCCGACTTATGTAACTGGGAGCCCTGCGGGCAAGTCTATCGCGGAGGAACGGCAGAAGCGTGGAACATCGACTGCTTCTGGGCACCCGAAGTGTATGAAAGGAACGGCAAATACTATCTTTTCTTCAGCTCGAACAGCAAAGACAACCCCACCAACGAGGGAGAGAACTTCCAGATTGGAGTTGCCGTTTCCGACAGCCCTAAAGGACCTTTCACCGACTTGATGAACCGTCCCGTCTTCAAGGCTCCTTATCCCGTCATCGACGCCAACGTACTGTTTGACGATGATTCAGGGCGCTCTTATCTCTACTTCTCGCGCTGTTGCTACAAACACGCTGTCGAAAGCGAAATAGCCGACAGCGCACGCCGCGCTGGAACTTTCCAGGAGGTTGAGGAAAGCTGGGTGTACGGAGTGGAGATGGAACCCGACTTCAGCGGCATCATCGGAGAGCCTGTCCTCTTGCTGGCACCTCCTACCGAACTGAGCGACACACAAGCCGAATGGGAAAGCCGCTCTGTGTTGTCGGGCGAGGTAAATCGCAGATGGACAGAGGGTTCCTTCATCTTCAAACATGACGGTACCTACTACATGATGTACTCCGCAAATAGCTATCAGGGAGCTTACTATGCCGTAGGATACGCCACATCCGACAATCCGCTGGGACCCTTTGTCAAGTCCGACTTCAACCCTGTTCTCCAAGAGAATGTTTCAAAGGGAGGCATCGTGATGGGCACAGGACACAACATGATGTTCCGCACTCCCGAAGGGCAGATGATGACATCCTATCACGGGCGCCTGATTTCCAATCCGGGAGAACGTGTCGTTTTCATCGATCCTATGGAAATAGATGCAGAAGGGCACTTAATCATTCACGGACCTACTGTGAAGCAGGATAAAGAAGAAACAGAAGAATCGGAATGACTTGAAAGACAACCCGAAAAGACTTAGACAACGCAAGCAAAGAAAAGACGAAGCGCTGCTGCCTTCGAAAGAAGACAGCAGCGCTTGCTTTTGTCGCTGACGCAAGAGTCAGAAAAAGAGTATGCCCGATTCCTTTATCTCACGCATGAAGGCAACTGCTTGAAGAAGTCGTTGCCTTTGTCGTCAACAAGGATGAAAGCGGGGAAGTCCTCAACGGTAATCTTCCAGATAGCCTCCATACCTAATTCTGGATACTCCACGCAGTCGATACTCTTGATGCTGCTCTGTGACAGAACTGCGGCAACGCCTCCGATAGTACCCAAATAGAAACCTCCGTGCTTCTTGCAAGCATCTGTCACTTGCTGCGTGCGATTTCCTTTGGCAATCATCACGAGCGAAGCACCGTGACTCTGGAATTCATCCACATAGGGATCCATTCTATTTGCCGTAGTCGGACCCATTGAACCACAAGGATAGCCTGCAGGAGTCTTGGCAGGACCTGCGTAGAGAATCGGATGATTCTTGAAGTACTCTGGCAGCTCTTCTCCTGCATCCAGACGGGCTTTCAGCTTGGCATGTGCTATATCGCGAGCCACAATGATGGTTCCCTTGAGGTTCACGCGAGTGCTTACGGGATATTTCGTCAATTCAGCACGAACGGCATCGATGCCCTTATCCAAATCAATCTCTACACCCTTCGCACCTTCGCCTGGCTTGCGCAGTTCTTCGGGAATCAACTCCGAGGGATTGTCATCCATCTTCTCCAGCCAGATTCCGTCACGATTGATTTTCGCTTTGATATTCCTGTCGGCAGAACAGCTGACTCCCATTCCGATTGGGCAAGAAGCCCCGTGACGCGGAAGACGTATCACGCGAATATCGTGAGCCAGATATTTGCCTCCAAACTGTGCGCCCAAGCCGATTTTGTGGGCCTCAGCCAAAAGTTTCTCCTCCAAGTCGACGTCTCTAAATGCGCGTCCTGTTTCATCACCCGTTGTGGGCAGATTGTCGTAGTACTTGATGGATGCCAGCTTGACAGTAAGCAGATTCTTCTCTGCGCTGGTTCCTCCTATGACAAACGCAATATGATAAGGAGGGCATGCTGCCGTTCCCAGATGCTTCATCTCCTCTACCAAGAAGGGCAACAATGTTCCTTCATTCTGGATTGTAGCTTTCGTCATCGGATAGAAATAGGTTTTGTTAGCGGAACCTCCTCCTTTGGCAACCATCACGAAACGATACTCTGCCCCTTCTACTGCCTCAATGTCAATCTGAGCGGGAAGGTTGCAACGCGTGTTTACCTCATCGTACATCGTGAGGGGAGCATTCTGCGAATAGCGGAGATTGTCGTTTACGAACGTGTTGTAAACTCCGCGAGAGAGAGCCTCCTCATCCTCAAAACCTGTCCAGATCTGCTGTCCTTTTTCTCCGTGAATAATTGCCGTTCCCGTATCTTGACAGAAAGGAAGAACGCCCTTGCTTGCCGTATCGGCATTGCGTAGGAACTGGAGGGCAACATACTTGTCATTCTCGGAAGCTTCCGGATCGGACAAGATCTTTGCTACCTGCAGGTTGTGTTCTCGCCTAAGCAAGAACTCCACATCGTGAAACGCTTGTTGAGCGAGCAGAGTGAGTGCCTCAGGAGAGACCTTCACGATTTCATGACCCTCAAACTCACTTACACTTACTCCCTCCTTCGTCAGAAGGCGATATTCTGTTTCATCCTTGCCTGTCTGGAACATGGGAGCATACTTAAACTCTACATTTGCCATTTTTTCTCTATTTATATAAGGAATTGAAATTTATTCATTTGTTTCCTCGTCGTATGTCTGAAAGAGGAAATCGTTGTACGGGTATTTCTGCACGTGAAGTTCACGCACTTTCTCGTAAAGTACCGACTTGAGATTGTCGATGTTCTGCTTCTTTGCTGCCGAGATGAAGATGCAATTGTCTTTCATCTTCGCCATCCACGTTTGCTCCAATTCCTCCAAAGTGATGTTCTCCTTTGTCTTAGGAGTCAAGTCGTCGGCTTCCTTCGGCACATACGAATAGGCATCTATCTTGTTGAAAACAATGAAAGAAGGTTTCTCGGCACAATCAAGATCGGCAAGCGTTTTCTCAACCACACGAATCTGTTCCTCAAAGTCGGGATGCGAGATATCTACCACATGTACCAGCAAGTCTGCCTCGCGAACCTCGTCGAGAGTACTCTTAAACGAATCTATCAAGTCTGTCGGCAGTTTGCGGATGAAGCCTACCGTATCGGAAAGCAGGAAGGGCAGATTGGAGATTATCACCTTGCGTACCGTAGTGTCGAGTGTTGCAAACAGTTTGTTTTCGGCAAACACTTCGCTCTTTGCCAGCAGATTCATCAGGGTAGATTTCCCCACATTCGTATATCCTACGAGTGCCACTCGGATAAGCCTCCCACGATTCTTCCTTTGGGTGCTCTTCTGCCTGTCGATATCCGCCAGCTGCCTCTTGAGCAACGACATACGGTTCAGAATGATTCGTCTGTCCATCTCAAGCTGCGTCTCACCAGGTCCTCTCAATCCTACGGAGCCCTTTCCTCCTCCGGCTCCAGAACCTCCTCCTTGACGCTCGAGGTGAGTCCACAGGCGTTGCAGGCGAGGCAACATATATCTGTATTGAGCCAATTCGACTTGCGTCTTTGCGCTTGCCGTCTGGGCACGCATTGCGAAGATGTCGAGAATCAACGAAGTACGGTCGAGAATCTTCACTTGCAGCACTTGTTCAATGCTTCGGAGCTGCTTAGCAGACAATTCATCGTCGAAGATGACCATTCCAACGGGTTCTTCTTCGTTATCGATGCGAGACTGCAGATAATCTTTTATTTCCTGCAACTTTCCTTTCCCTAAATACGTCACAGAATTAGGGCCGTCGGCTCGCTGCACGAAATTGCGTACTACAACAGCTCCTGCCGTATCTGCCAGAAACGCCAATTCGTCGAGATACTCCTTCGTTTTTTGCTCGTTCTGCTGAGGAGTGATGAGTCCTACCAGAACAGCCAGCTCTGTCTGAGCTTCGGAAATAACAAACTCTTTCAAATGTATTGACTAAAAAATTTTTTTCTTTGTCGAAAAAAAATTATTTGTTCTTCAAAAACTTTTTTCCTTTGTGAATAAAGATGCCCGTCTGGGGATGAGCGACAACTCTTCCAAACAAGTCGTAGATAGCATTGTCAGCGGGATTTTCGCATTTCTCATCCTGTTCCAAAGGAAGGATTGCCGATGCGGGAAATTCGCCTATCTTCACCAGCTTCCAAGGAGAAGGAGTCGTACGGAACTGAACATAACCGTTTACCGAAGACTGAACGGTCCACACACCTTCCTCGGTTTGGAAATTGATACCGAGAGCATCGTCTGTCAACGAAGCCATAAAGGAAGTAGGCTCTGCTTCTCCCTCAAGGTTGAGGTATTTGCTCGCAGTTGCCGATGTGGCATTTCCGTTGAAGTGATTGTAGATGTACACCTCGCCCTGCTTGTCTCCTGCCTTGAAGTAGAACCAGTAATGCGTATCGTCCAAATCGTCAAGAGGGGCTGTCTTGATGTTTCCTTGATACCGGCTGTTACCCTTATACTCTCCTGTTCCGTCGTCGTAGAAGCAATATTTCTGTGTCGCAATATTCTGAATGTAATACATGACAAGTGTCTCATCATCAGAAAGTAAGGGGAGAATTTGTTTTTTGCTGTAGGCAGTGCTGACAACTTCAAGCAATGCTTCCACTTCAGAGATGCTTTTGTCAAGCAGGTACGGATTCTCGGCGCGAACTGTTTTCAATGTCTGATAAGCCTCGAGAAGCTTCTGCACGTTAAACGCGAAATCCTCTCCTTGCGAGACAACATCTTCGCAGATAGTTAGCGGATCATATGTTGCTACCACATCTTCAAGCACAAAGTCAACTCTCCTAATCAGCTGTTCTGCAAGATTATCCACAGCAGAGGTGTGATTGTCCACCACCGACTTGAACTGCCAAAGTGAAGAGGAAGCGGAATTTCCTCCCACAACTTCCTTACTACTGTTATATCCCAGAAACACAGTACTTCCGCTTAGCTGAAGATTGTAATAGCCCACCGAATACTCCTTCAAATCGAAAGCAAGAGCATCTGATTGCTTCGAAGAAGCTGCCTTTACTCGTTTTCCGCTTTCGCAAGAGGTGATATACACATCTTCCTCAGGATTATAGATAAAGTACTGATCTTCCTTCCCTGTGGGAACGAACTGCCAAAGTTTGGAAGCCAAGCTGACAGGATCTGTCGTGTTAGCCTTCAGTCCGCTTGTAAGGAAGTTAACGCTGTATTTCGGATAGTCCTTCAGATAAATCCCATAGAGATTTTCTGTATGCAACCCTATTCTTGCGTTTTCCTCTGCAAGCAGTTCCGCCACAGCATCATCAACAACAAGCGACCATTCTCCATAACTGCATTCGCTTTGATCCCTGTTTTTCATTGCATTCTGTGCCTTAGTGTACACATCCTGCAGGTTTTGTAGGTAATAGTTTATGAACCATCCTACAGTGCTTGACGCATCGTCGGACATATCGAGATATGTCTTTGCAGCAGCGAGAGAAGAGGAAAGAGCCTCCAGCTGCTCTGCTTCCGTTCCAGCAATAGCACTCGAAGGGATGTCGAAATCGTTATTTCCCAAAGGAGCAGCAGCAACAACACGAATCTTCTTTCCCGTCATCGTTGCAGGAAGCGAGAACTTATATGAATTGCTGATTGCCACAAGGGTGTTCTCCTCATCATACACTTTAAAACCAACTGCGCCCGAAGCATCCTCATGATTGATGACAATGTTCAGTCCCTTGCGCGTATAAGAGTATCCTTGCGGCACAACGTCGTCAACAAAATCAAGATACTGTCCCACATCGCCCATGCTTCCGAAAGGCCACTCGTTATCGTAGTTTACGCGATCGACAGCAGGATTTCCAAAAGGTGCACGTCCTTTGGCAGGATAGATTCTGTCTTCCACGAAGACAAGATTGCCAAGTTTTTTCTCATACTTCTGCATCTTCTCCTTGAACTGCTGAGCTATCTTCTCTGTCAGATAAACGTTGGAATTGGAATAATCCGAAACGAAGTACCCATCCAAAGGATTGAAGAATCCATAACACTCAAAGAACTCCGACAAATCGGCATTTGCAATCTCACAGCATTTGAGGGCAAACTTGAGCCAGCTGTCTTGCCCATACACGACGCTGTTTCCGTGAGCCGTAAGTCTGTCGGCACGCAAAGCACGGAATAGTTTCGGCAGGAACTCTTTGTCGTGTCCTTGCTCATAGAAGTAGAGATATAGCTGGTAGTACATTCGCGCCTGTTGCCAGATGTCTCGCTCAAACCATGTTTTCCCAAAGTCGACGCAAACGCCCTTCTTGACTCCCACGCCGCGCGATGTGGCACGCCCTGCCGAATAGACGCAGATATTCGAAAACATATTGTTCGAAACCTCCGTTCCTCCCGGGAAGGTAATCAGATTCTGATTGTTATGCCCTATTTCATGAGCAGGCCCCCAGAAGCCTCCGCGACCGTCGGTGAAGTTCTTGTAGTAGAGGATATTTCCGAGCGTACTTTCGTTGTAAGCCGTTCCGTTGCCGTAGGCAAACATATAATTATATGTAACGCTCACGCAAGTAAGATAGAAATCGTGTTTCGCGGGAATATAATCCTCCATTCCCATCTGACGGCACTCCCATACCTGTATGCTATCCCAAACGCTGATAGATTCTACGATATGATCGGGAACATACTGCCTGACAAGTTTGCTGTTCATGTGCCAGAGCACGTGCTCTCCGCTGACGTCGATAGCAAAAGCGCTGAACATACCGTTTGTTTTCAGCATGTCTTCCCAGTCTTCATTCGTGTGCTTGCGTACGTCGAAATACCCGTTGAGGGTTCCTCCCTGAATATTCACGTGCAACGTAGGCCAGTCGGCAAGCACCTTCTTTCCCGTCACCGTTGTGTTGGCAATATAATGAAGGAATAACAATCCGTTGTCTCGGGCAACAGGCACTATGTTCAGTCCTTTCTTCAGCGATGTAGATACGGTAGCAAAATCTCCTGCGCCATACACGACGCGCGCCTCAACGGTTGCGTCAGAAGGAATATCCTCTGCGATAAAGATATAGAGCAAATCAAAGTTATCAACGCGGATTCCCGTCGGGTTCCAAAGCACTCCTTGAGCCCCGTGCCCCATCTGCCCAGCCCAATAGCTCGGGTCTCCGTTAGGACGGAATTCTGCTATTCGGAATGATTTCTCCCATTTATTTGCCCACGTGTCTGTTGCCAGCTTGCACATGTATTCAACAAGCACCTCCGGCAAGTCTGTTACCTGCGATTCAATCTGCTCGCGGCTCATCGAAGCATAGGGAGCCTTCAGAACCGTGCACTCAATATCCTCAAAATACTGAGCAAGCGCAGCAGAATAGGCCGAAACCTTGCCTGTGGTCTCTGCCATCTCATCGAAACGAGCCTTCGCCTCTGCCAGCTTCTTCTCGTCCACATTTACCGGAACCACCGTCCAGGCGCTACGGTCGTTATCTGTGCCGTTATAGGCGCTCCAAGTAACCAGGTTTTGCGTTCCCCCTTGGCTGTTCCAGTATCCGTTCGAGCCTTTGATGATGTCAAGATAATTGCTGTTGACACTATTATTCTTAACCGTGAACGTTCCCGAGCCTTTAGTGGTGTAGAACTGCCCGCTTGAATTGGGATTGATGTACCGTCCCGTAAGCAGATTCTGAAAACTATACATGTTGCCGCCTTCATTCTTGAGCACCCACAGTTGGTTGAAGTTCTCCGATGAATAAGAATCCAGATAGCAGGCTCCTTTAAGCACGTCTTCGGTAACGACGAGCCCGTTGCCCACACAGTTCACTTTGTATATTCCGTCTTCCACAACACCTGCGTGGAGGAAGAAAGCACAAAAGCCAAGAATCAGTATTAGAATTGTTCTTTTCATTATGGTTTTATGGTTAGATTCAACACATTTATTCTTCCCTTTTTAGTCTTTAGCCGTAAGTTCATAGGAATGTCCCTTTTCCGTTTTGAAAGATAGGAAAAGCGAGCCTCCCGTTTGGGGAACAACTGTCTGCAGGGATTTGCCCGTTGTCAGGTCCTTCATTTCATATCTTTTTTCTGCTGCCACGCTACATTTCACCTTGCAGTCTCCTCCTGCGAGCGAACGGATGGCTGCTTTCCGCAGCTTGCCCTCAGCCCAGTCGACGTCAATCTCATAGTTTCCCTGAGCCTTCACTCCGTGCATCGAGCCTTCGCCCCATTCTTCCGGCAAGGCGGGCAACAGCTGGATGTATCCCGCATGACTTTGCAATATCATCTCGGCAATTCCAGCACAGACTCCGAAGTTTCCATCTATCTGGAAGGGAGGATGCGAGTCGAACAAGTTGTCATATACTCCAGCGCCTGTTCCCGCATAATCGATGCCTGAACCCAAATGGCTGCTGGCGAGGGCATTGTGCAGCAAGACGTGTGCTTCCTTCCCGTTTTGTGCCCGAGCCCAGAGGTTCACCTTCCAGCCCATAGCCCATCCCGTAGCCTTCATGCCGCGCCGAGTGAGGGAGCGAAGTGTTGCCTGATAGATGCTGTCGTTAATAGCAGGACTGATCTGGATTCCAGGATATAAGCCTATCAGATGCGAGAGATGTCGATGATAGGGCCAGTCGTTGGAGGCAGTATCCTGCCTGTAGTCTTTCCATTCTTTCAAAAGCAGTTCGCCGTCGGCTCCCGGCACCACTTCCGTGTGAAGTCCGTTGTCAAGATTGTCAAGGTACGATTTCACGGAGGCGACGTATGCGCTGCTCACACCACACTCATCGCCCAACTCGGAGAAGGCCTGTAGCGTGTTGTCGAACAAAGCGTACACCAGTTGCTGCGCATGCGCTGTGGTTGCTCCGAGGGGGCCGTGCTCGGGGCTGAATTCGCGCGGGCATACCCAAGTGCCGTCCGACGGATCTTTCACGAGCCTGTTTTTCCAAAAGTCAACAGCACTGCACATTACGGGCATCGCCTTCTTGCGCAAATATTCCTTGTCGAGAGTATAAAGATAATGCTGCCAAAGGTGCATGCAATACCACGCGTTGGCAACAGCATAGTACTGCCCGCTCCATTGTGAGCAGCGCCCGAAAATGTTATTCTCCGTCGTGAGGAACCATCCGCCACGCTTCTGAAGGGTTGTGCCGTCGGTGGTGAGGTAGCGATATACGTTTTTCTGCCACTGGGTATCGTGAAGCTGGGAGCCGCGCCCCACAGCCTCGTTGTAGACATAGTCGATAAACGTCATGTGGAGCTCGCTGAGGTTTGTCACTTCGGCAGGCCAGTAGTTCATCTGCACGTTGATGTTCGAGTGGATGTCGCTGTTCCACGCAGGATGGTGCGAGTGGTTCCAGATGCCCTGCAGATTGCTTGGCAACGCTATTCCCCGAGCGCTGCCGAGCATAAGGTAGCGCCCGTAGCTGAAGTATAGCTCTTCAAGGAAGAGGTTTTCGCGATAGGATGTGGGCGAAGCATTATACGCGCGTATCAGTTTGTCGGTAGGCTGGTTGTTGGCTTCCCTGGGGCTGATGACGAACTGGCAACGGTCGAAAAAGCTGCGATAGTCAGCCACATGCTCTGCCTTCAGTTCTGCGAAGCTGTGCCGGAGAGCCTCGTTCACAACGCAGTCGACGTTAGCAGGCAGCTCGGCAGCAGAATAGATATAGGAGGGCGACGTGGTGGAGAAGTTCGTGTTTCCGCGCATGACGATGAGCAGCGAGTCGGCATGTTCCACGCGCAGCATCCCTTGCGACACCGATGTCTGGGCTTTCGTCCCGTAGGCATGAATTCCCAGGCGGTAGTAGTAGTTGAGCAAATCCAGCTTGCCCGAGAAGGAAACGCCTCCCGAAGTGTAGGCCATACGGGCGTTGGAGGGGAATTCCTCCGCGTTGGCGTCAGTCACCGAGAGCCCCACGTTGACGTTCCCGTTGCCCGAAGCCTTCAGCAGCAGGGCTACCACGTCGGCAGGATACGATGCGATGTATTCCCGCTCGTAATCCACGCCCCCAATGGTGTACGACACGCGCCCTACGGCATTCTGAATGTCGAGCTGGCGCCGATAGTTTGTCACCTTGCTGTCTGCTTCTGCATCGAGGCTGTTGATGTAGAGGTTGCCGAAATTGCGGTAACATCCATAACCCGATCCGGCTCCGATAGGGTCGCCGCTGGTGCCTGTCCACAGCGTCTTGTCGTTGAACTGCACCTCTTCCCTTCTCACCCCTCCGAAGAACATGGCTCCAAACTGTCCGTTGCCTATCGGCAGGCTCTGGTCCATCCAGTCGGTCGACGGGGTGTCGTACCACAGCGTCAGCTTCTCCTTCGGCAGGATGCTGTGCGAGAGGGGCTCGATGCTGGCGCATTCCTGCGCCGTGCCGCTCCCTTCGTTTCCACTTGCCGCAAAGGCAGCAGCTGCAGTTGCCGCAAGCATCAGCGCTGCAAAAAGTGTACGTTTTGTGCCCATTTTCTTCATCTCTTCACATTTGGGGTAATCAAACGACAAAAATACATTCTTTTTTGGATTTTCACCAATCTTTTCCGAAAAATATTGCATGTATGCTTTTTTTGCCCGTCTTGCCGCCTATTCGGAAACATTGACCTTCAGACGTTTTTCCTTCTCCATTTTGTTGCACCAACACGTTGGGACACCTTGCACAACACGTTGGGTAAACACTCTCGAAGGAGAAAAAAACGCCGGAGAAAAAGGCAAAACCCAAGCAAATTGAAAAAAATTGCACTTTTTTTGGCTTATTGGGCTGAAGGAAAGAAGAAAAAAGTTACTTTTGCAGAGTAGAATCAAAAAACGCAATGCTATACACCGCCGAAACCACTCAGACGACAGGCTTCTCCTTCGAGGTGCTCCCGCCCCTGAAGGGGAAGGGAATAGACTCCCTCTTCGACACCGTAGACGCCCTGCGCGAGTTCAATCCCGTTTGCATCAACATCACCACACACCGCAGCGAGCACGTGTGGAAGGAGAAGGGCGACGGCACTTTTGAACGCATGACGATACGCAGGCGTCCCGGCTCGGTGGCTGTTGCTGCCGTCATCAAGCACAAGTACAACATCCCCGTTGTGCCTCATATCCTGTGCAGCGGCTTCTCGCGCGAGGAGACGGAGTATGTACTCATCGACCTGCAGTTTCTCGGCATCACCGACCTGCTTGTGCTGCGGGGCGACAAGTCATCCGACGACAAGCGCTTCGTGCCTACGCCGGGCGGATATAGCCACGCCCTTGAGCTGCAAGGGCAGATAAACCGCTTCAACGAAGGAATATTCGACGACGGGAGTCGCATTGAAAGTTCCGTTACGCCCTTCACCTACGGCGTTGCCTGCTATCCCGAGAAGCATGAGGAAGCACCCAACATGGAGCGCGACTTATACTGGCTGAAAAAGAAGCAGGAAAGCGGCGCCTGCTATGCCGTGACGCAGCTTTTCTACGACAACGCGAAGTATTTCAGCTTCGTCGAGCGCGCGCGAGCCGAGGGCATCACCATACCTATCATTCCCGGCATCAAGCCCCTTAAGCGCAAGGCGCAGCTGAGCATCATACCGCAGACGTTCAAGGTGGACATCCCCGAGACGCTCGCTGAAGAAGCGCTGAAATGCAAGTCGGACGACGACGTGCGCCAAGTAGGCATCGAGTGGTGTATCAGCCAATGCAAGGAGCTGAAAGCATTCGGCGTGCCCGCCCTGCACTTCTACACGGCAGGAGCCACCGAGAGCGTGAGGGAGATAGCAAAAGTCATTTTCTAACTAAGGATACGCCCACATCATGTTCTTCAAGGATATCATCGGACAGGAAAACGTAAAGAAACACCTCAGAGAGAGCGTGGAGGAAGGGCGAGTGCCCCACGCTATGCTCTTCTGCGGACCTACGGGCGTAGGAAAACTGCCGATGGCTGTGGCTTTTGCGCAATATCTCGTCTGCTCGGGAAAGGACGAGAAGGGTTTCTTCGGCGATGAAGTGTCGGAAGAGCCTTGCGGGCAATGCCCCTCGTGCGCCAAAGCAAACAAGTTGGTGCATCCCGACATACATTTCATCTTTCCCATTTACAAAAAGGAGAGCGGAAGAGACGGCGATACCTACCCGCTTAGCGATGATTACATTTTCAATTGGCGCGAGGCCTTCCTGCGCAACCCATATCTTGGGCTGGAGGAATGGCTGCGGGCTATTGGAGCCGACAAACAGAAGGGAGAAATCTACGTGGCTCAGGCAAACGAAATCATTCGCAAGCTTAACCTGCGCTCCTCGGAGGGAGGATACAGGGTTGTCATCCTCTGGATGCCTGAAAAGATGAACGACTCCTGCGCCAACAAGCTGCTGAAACTGATTGAGGAACCGCCTTCTGAAACGGTCTTCCTGATGGTAAGCGAAGACGTGGAGAACGTGCTTCCCACCATCCAGAGCCGAGCTCAGCGCATCAACTTCACCCCCGTCCCTGAAGCCGAAATCCAGCAGGCTCTGCAGCAGCGGCTCGGCATCGAAGCCTCCCTTGCCGCCCAGGCAGCACACACCAGCGAGGGCAAATGGCCGAAAGCTGTGGAGGCAGCGCAGCAGGACTCGGAAACAACGGAAGACCTTGAGCAATTCAAGCAGCTCATGCGTCTTGCCTACGGACGCAAAGTGTATGACCTGAAACTCTGGAGCGAGGAAATGGCCACTTTGGGACGAGCACAGCAAAGGCAGTTCCTGCTCTACTGCCAAAGGATGACACGTGAGAGCTTCGTCTGCAACTTCCACCTTCCGCAACTCAACTATATGAATATAGCCGAAAGCGCTTTCACGCAGCGCTTCGCCCCATTCGTAAACGAAAAGAACGTCGCACAAATCAATCAGGCGCTGGAAAATGCCGGAAAGGACATCGAAAGGAACGTCAATGCCCGAATGGTGTTCTTTGACCTCTGCCTGAAAATGATTATGCTTTTAAAACAAACATAAAGGAACACACTATGAGTGAATACAAAACCAACGGCTGTAACAGGCTTTGCTGTCGTGGATTCAGCAAGCTCGACTGCCAGCTTCACGTCTACGACTGGCTGGCAGACATCCCTGGGAATATTGACGAGACTGATTTCGTAGAAGTCCAATTCAAGAATACGCGCAAAGGATATTACCTCAACAGCAACCATCTTCCCTTGCAGAAAGGCGACATTGTGGCTGTGGAAGCAAGTCCAGGGCATGATATAGGCACCGTTACGCTCACGGGCGGGCTGGTACTGCTGCAGATGAAGAAGGCAAACCTTAAGGAAGATGCTCCCATACGGCGCATCTATCGCAAAGCACGTCCTGTGGATATGGAGAAATATGAGGAAGCCAAGTCGCGCGAGCATGACACGATGATTCGCTCGCGCCAAATCGCTAAAGACCTCGGGCTGCAGATGAAAATCGGCGACGTGGAGTATCAGGGCGATGGAGGAAAAGCCATCTTCTACTATATTGCAGACGGAAGAGTGGATTTCCGCCAACTCATCAAGGTGCTTGCCGAAGCCTTCAGGGTACGCATCGAAATGAAACAGATAGGCGCAAGGCAGGAGGCCGGGCGCATAGGAGGAATCGGACCGTGCGGAAGAGAACTGTGTTGCGCTACTTGGATGTCGTCGTTCGTTAGCGTCTCAACCAGCGCTGCCCGCTTCCAAGACATTGCAATGAATCCACAGAAACTGGCAGGACAATGCGCAAAACTGAAATGTTGCATGAACTACGAGATAGATACATACGTGGAAGCGCTCAAACACTTCCCCGCACGGGAGGTGGTGCTGGAGACGATAGAGGGTTCTTACTATTTCTTCAAGTCTGACATCCTCGCACGCGTAGTTACCTACTCCACCGACAAGAATATTGCTGCAAACCTTGTCAGCATCAGCACTCGAAGGGCATTCGAGATTATTCAGATGAACAAGGAAGGTATCAAGCCTGACTCGCTGAGCGAAGATGGGAGCAACGTTGAAAACGCATCCAACGACCTGCTGGAACAAAACAGCCTCACACGCTTCGACCAAAGCCGAAAGAAAAAGAAAAACAAGCATGTTTCCACCCATCCTTCCAAGCATCCCCAAACTGGAAATCCCGGACGTCAGGTACGCGAGAGAGGCAGGCAGGAGGCACGTCCCCAACCCTCTCAATCAAATTCTGCCGACAAAGGATGATTATTCACTGTTTGGTAAAAGTGTTTTTAGGAAATCGGTTCTCGTATCCCATTCTGTGAATCCTTCATCATCCTATCATTTGATATCCTGATTATCTGATTTTTGGTTCATGTTTCTTGGTCAGGCCATCTCATTGGGCGTTGCCTGTCTTTGGACAGCTACGGCGCTTTTTGCAAGCGAGGCAACCCATCGCATCGGATCTCTTCCCTCCAACGTGATCCGAATGGTTCTGTCAATAATCTTTCTTGCCGTAACTTTGCTGATAGCTACGGGAAGCCCAATGCCTCTCTACACTACGGGGAAGGTATGGCTTTGGCTTTCCCTTTCAGGGCTCATAGGCTATGTCTTTGGCGACTACTGCCTATTCAACTCCTATCTGTATATTGGCTCTCGTTTCGGGCAGCTATTCATGACGTTGGCTCCTCCCACAGCAGCTTTGTTCGGTTGGATGCTGCTGGGTGAACGGCTCTCGCTGCTGTCCCTTCTGGCAATGATAATCACCCTTTCCGGCATATCCATTTCCATACTCTCGAAAGGGGAAGGAGGAAAAATACACACCCAACTGCCGTTGAAAGGTATTCTCTACGGCATTGGTTCGGGTGTAGGGCAAGGAGCGGGACTAGTCTTGAGCAAGATAGGTATGATGTCGTACGACATTCCTTCAGACTCCACGCCCATGATGACCTACATTCTCCCCTTCTCTTCTACAATGATTCGCGCTATTGCAGGATTTGCGGGTTTCTTTCTTATCATGCTCCTAACGAAACAAACCCACCTCCTTCGTAGCGCTTTCCACAATAGAAAAGGTTTTAGCTTCATCACCCTTGCAACTATTTTCGGGCCATTCTTAGGCGTCTCACTATCTCTAATGGCAGTACAATACACCGAATCGGGAATAGCTTCTACCATCATGGCGCTTACTCCCGTACTAATCATCCTTCCGCATCACCTTATCTATCACGATAAAATCCAGCTAAAGGAAATACTCGGCACCGTCATAAGCCTTGTGGGTGTCGCGCTCTTTTTCCTGTAGAATGAATAGTTTGGACTAAAGCAAAACTCTTCGCTTTAAAAAAGAGAAATTGGTCCTTGGAACCAATTTCTCAATCTGCCCAACTGTCATAAAGCGCTTGCATAGAGGGATAAACGCAAAACGCGCCAGCAGCTTCTAAAACAGAAGGATTTAACGGACCTGTATTGACAGCAATCGTAGGAATGCCAGCCCTAACAGCAGCCTCAACACCAAGGGGTGCATTTTCAATCACTACGCACTCCTCTGCCAACAGAGGGCATCCAAGCGCAGCGCTTCCTTTCTTTAGTCCCATCAAATAGGGTTCAGGATCCGGCTTGCCTTTTTTTACGTCGAAACCTGTAACCATCAGGTCCTTTTGAAATACGCTAGGATAAAAACGTTCCAAACGATCTAAAAGAGAGCGTGTACCGCTGCCCGTGACAAGAATAATAAGAAGATGTTGTGACTGAATCTTACGAAGAAGATCCAGTGCGCCAGGCATAGGCTCAGCAGGGGGAAACTGGTTGAAATACGCTGTTTTCCGTGCGTAGATTTCAGAAACCGTTTTTTCATCCACTTCCTTCCCTTGACGATGTGCCACAATGTCGATTGTTCCCCTGCCTGTACGCCCTTCGTGCATATATGCCTCTTCTACGGAAAGATCCAATCCGAAGTCTTCCATAGCACAATGCCATGCATGCGCGTGTGCGGGCATAGAATTAAAAAGGACGCCATCCATATCGAAGAGGACAGCACGAAGCCTTTTTCCTCCTCCCACAGAAGGGAAGGAGGAGGAAGAAAGGTGTTTGGGAAAAGAATAAGAGTCAGTTAGCGCTTCTTTCACAGACGTGCTTGAATAGCTTTGGATTCTTCTTCGTAGCCAGGCTTGTTTAGCAGAGCAAACATGTTTTTCTTGTAAGCCTCCACTCCCGGCTGGTTGAATGGGTTCACTCCTAACACGTAACCACTAATGCCACAAGCCTTCTCAAAGAAGTAAAGCAACTGCCCGATATAATGCTCATCCAAAACGGGAATACTTAAGCGAATGTTAGGAACCCCTCCGTCAACATGAGCCAACTGCGTGCCGAGTTCTGCCATTTTGTTCACCTCATCCACATGCTTGCCTGCAAGGAAATTCAGTCCGTCAAGATTCTGCTCATCGGAAGGAACCAGCAATTCATGCCGTGTCTTCTCAACAGAAACAACTGTCTCGAAAATCGTACGTTCTCCTTCCTGAATCCACTGCCCCATAGAGTGCAAATCTGTAGAGAAGTCCACGCTGGCAGGGAAGATGCCCTTGCCGTCTTTTCCTTCCGACTCGCCATAAAGCTGTTTCCACCACTCACTTACGTAATGAAGTTTGGGCTGGAAATTAACTAGAATCTCAATCTTCTTGCCTGTGGAATACAACGCATTGCGCACTGCAGCATACTGTGCAGCCAGATTCTCTTCGAAAGGAACATCAACAGAAGTTGCTTTTTCCATCTCAACAGCCCCTTTCACGAAAGCCCGTACATCATAGCCGGCAACAGCAATAGGAAGCAGTCCGACAGGAGTAAGTACACTGAAACGTCCACCCACGTTGTCAGGAATGACATATGTTTTGTATCCCTCCTGAGTTGCAAGCGTGCGAGCAGCTCCTTTCTTTGCATCCGTCACTGCAACAATCACTTTTTTTGCCATTTCCTTACCGCGTTGGCTCTCGCATTGCTTCTTCAGCAGGCGGAAGGCAAGCGCCGTTTCGGTAGTAGTACCCGATTTGCTGATGTTGATAACACCAAATCGCTTGTCAGCAAGGAACTGCATGAGTTCAAATAGGTAATCTTCAGAAATGTTGTGTCCCGCATATACAACTGCTGTCTGCTGAGCAGAATATGCCTGGAAGTTACTATTGAGGGCTTCTATCACGGCACGGGCACCCAGATAACTGCCTCCAATACCAGCAACCACAACAACGTCACAGTTGTCACGAAGAACTTTTGCTGTCTGCTCTATGTCGGAAAGGAACTCATCGGTAATGCTGGATGGGAGATGCAGCCATCCAAGGAAATCAGCACCTTCACCCGTGCCTTTTTCCAGCATTTGCATAGCGTTCATCACCTGTGGCTTCAGAGCCGTAACTGCTTCTTTCTGAATGAAGGGAAGCACCTTCTTGGTATTCAAAGTAATCATTGTGCTTTATCTTAAGTTGTTCTTTTCAATAAATCAGTTTAGTGGAGGGTAAAAGAAAAACAAAAGCCTCTTTCAATTGGCAAGTCTTTTGCTATTTTCCTCTTTATTTCTCATTGAACTAATGCCTCTTTTTTCTTCTAATTAAACGAACTTCGTTTTATCGCATGCTATCTGTGAGAAGTTTAATCTCTATTATCGGCGATATGTTCTCGTAAAGGATATTATACATCGCGTCAAGAATGGGCATGTTAACATGCTGCGTGCGGTTTATCTCCTTCATGCACTTTGTGCCGTAATAGCCCTCAGCCACCATTTCCATTTCCATCTGTGCAGCCTTCACACTATAGCCCTTGCCTATCATAGAGCCGAAGATGCGGTTGCGGCTGAACTGCGAGTAGCCTGTAACCAGCAAGTCGCCCATATAGGCACTCTCGCTGATATTGCGAGGACGAGGACACACGAAGTCAATGAAGTTACGCATTTCCACAGCTGCGTTTGACATCAAGACTGCCTGAAAATTGTCTCCGTATTTCAGCCCGTTGCAGATGCCTGCTGCTATAGCATAGACGTTTTTAAGCACCGAGCTATACTCAATGCCTTCCACATCGTCGCTCGCACACGTGTTCACATACGAGCAGCTGAGCTTACTGCCAAAGCGCAGCGCTTTGTCGATGTCAGCGCAGGCAATTGTCAGATAAGAAATACGCTCAAGGGCTATTTCCTCAGCATGACAAGGGCCAGCGATAACAGCGATATTCTCTCGCTGAGCATCGAAGTGATTGATGAAATACTCTGAGATGAGCACGTTATCCTCAGGCACGACACCCTTGATGGCACTCACCACAAACTTGTTTGTCAACTTCCCTTTCAATTTGGCAAGATGCTGTTTTATATAAGGAGAAGGTGTTGCGAAGACAAGAATGTCCGAGTCTTCCACCACTGTATTTATATCCGACGAGAAATTGATACGATTGATGTCGAAAGCCACAGACGACAAATAGGCGGGATTGTGCCCCAGACGCTTGAAGTCGTCAATTCTGTCGTCGCGACGCATATACCAGTTGATGCTGTCTTCATTGTTCAGCACCATCTTGGCGATAGCTGTTGCCCAGCTTCCGCCTCCCATTACTGCTACTTTTCCTGACGGGAACTCCATAGGCTTCTTTTTATTCAGTTGGGTTCTCGTCTCCGAGAGCAGATACAAAGCCAGCGACTTCGTCCACAGTAGGATTCTTCAGCCCCAGCTGGTATTTCTTGTTAATGCCGCATACGTCCATGTGGATCTTTTGCGGGTTTACTCCACGCAAGGAACTAACGACGTTATATCCTGCCTTATTGAATACGGGCACCCACTCCTCAGGTATCCCCAGAGCAGTAAATGCGCTTACCGGGTCTTTCGGTGCCTTCCGCTCAGGCTTCATCTGCGGGAAGAGGAGCACTTCCTGAATGAAGGGCTTTCCTGTCATGAGCATCACTAATCTGTCGATGCCGATGCCGATGCCGCTGGTAGGGGGCATTCCGTATTGGAGCGCGCGGAGGAAGTCCTGATCGATAATCATTGCCTCGTCGTCGCCCTTGTCTGCCAAACGCATCTGCTCCTTGAAGCGCTCCTCCTGATCGATAGGATCATTCAGCTCGGAATAGGCATTTGCAAGCTCTTTTCCGTTTACCATCAGCTCGAAACGCTCCGTGAGCCCGGGTTTGCTTCGATGCATCTTTGTCAGAGGAGACATCTCCACAGGGTAGTCGGTGATGAACGTAGGTTGTATGAAGGTTCCCTCGCAGGTTTCGCCGAAGATTTCGTCGATGAGTTTACCTTTCCCCATCGTGGCGTCAACCTCAATGCCAAGTTTCGTGGCGATGTCGCGAATCTCTTCCTCGCTCTTGCCCTCGAGTTCATAGCCTGTCTTCTCCTTGATTGCTTCGAGGATGGGCAGACGGCGGAAGGGAGCCTTGAACGAGATAGTCTTGCCGTCGATTTCTGTCTCGCTGCTGCCGTTGACTGCTATGCAGACGCGCTCGAGAAGATTCTCGGTGAACGACATCATCCAATTGTAGTCCTTGTATTGAACGTACAGCTCCATACAGGTAAACTCGGGGTTGTGGTTTTTGTCCATACCCTCGTTGCGGAAGTTCTTACCTATTTCATATACGCCCTCGAAGCCGCCCACGATGAGTCTTTTCAAATAGAGCTCTGTGGCGATGCGCATATACATATCCTGGTTGAGAGCATTGAAATGAGTTGCGAACGGGCGTGCCGTAGCGCCTCCGGGTATGCTCTGAAGGGTGGGCGTCTCCACTTCGGTGTAGCCCGCCTCATCAAGGATGGCGCGGATGGTGCGGATGACTGTGGCACGCTTGAGGAACGTCTCTTTCACGCCTTCATTTACCACCAGGTCGACATATCTCTGCCTGTAGCGGAGCTCGGGGTCCTCAAACTTATCGTAGGCGACCCCGTCCTTGTACTTCACGATGGGCAGAGGACGCAGGCTCTTGCTCAGGAAGGTAAGTTTCTGGGCATGTACGCTGATTTCGCCCGTCTGGGTGCGGAAGACGAATCCTTCCACTCCCACAAAGTCGCCGATGTCCATAAGGCGCTTGAAGACAACATTGTACATATCCTTATTCTCATCGGGGCAGATGTCGTCGCGGGTAACATAAACCTGTATGCGCCCTTTCGAGTCTTGCAATTCCATGAAGGAAGCCTTACCCATCACGCGGCGCGACATCATGCGCCCTGCTATGCTGACGTAGCGTCGGCTCTGCTCCATGATAGCAGCTTTCTGCTCGTCGTCGGCATCTTCGGGGATGATGGGATCGACGAAATTCTCACGTATGTCAGTTGAAAAGGCGTCTGTCTTGTATTCGGCTGCGGGATAAGGATTAATGCCCATTTTACGCAGTTCTTCGAGGCTGGCTCGGCGCCCTATTTCTTGTTCACTCAGTTCAAGTATGTTCATATTTCAAAATGTATTGTCCAAAAAATTTTTTTCCTTCTTCATCTCGCGAGATTCCTTCTCCAAAAAAATTTTTCCCTTCTCGAAAAAATCCCGCACACGGCTTACGCCGTGCTATGTTCCACACATATTCCTCCAAATAGGGCACAAAAGTACAATAATATCAAGGAAAAGGCAAATTTTTTGGGAAAATAGGCATCAAAAACGAAAACTTTGACTTATTTTTGTTTTCCGAAAGAGAAAAACAACCCAATAAATACCGAAAATCAACATGAAGCACAGAAGATTTTGGCAGCTCCTGCTTGCCGCAACCATCACCACCGCCTCCGACAGCTGCACCCAGCAGCCAAAGACTACGGAGCCGGCTTTCCCCTCCGACGCATCCATCGAGGAACAAGTGAAAACCATCCTTGACCGCCTCACTCTGGAAGAGAAGGTGGGGCAGATGTGCCAACTCACAATCGGCACACTCGACGACTACTCCTCGCCTACCGAGTTCCACATCAACATGAACAAGCTCAACCTCTACATCGACTCGTTCAAAGTGGGCTCGTTCCTCAACACTCCGCGCGACGTGGGGCAGCCTCTCGAGGTGTGGCAGCAGATTATCCGCACCATCCAGGACAAGTCCATCGCCTCGCTGGGAATTCCTACCATCTACGGCGTCGACCAGATTCACGGAGGAACCTACACGCTGGGAGCCACGCTCTTCCCTCAAGGCATCAATATGGGTGCCTCGTTCAATCCCGCGCTTGTGAAGGAAAGCAGCGAAATATCTGCCTACGAGACACGTGCAGCATCCATCCCCTGGACTTTCGCTCCCGTGCTTGATCTTGGAAGAGACGCACGTTGGTCTCGTCAATGGGAAAACTACGGAGAAGACCCGCTGGTGAACGCCGTGATGGGAATAGCTGCCGTTGAAGGGTTCCAAGGAACAGATCCCAACCACATCGATCAACAACACGTAGCCTCCAGCCTCAAACACTATATGGGCTATGGAGTTCCCACTTCCGGCAAGGATCGCACGCCCTCGCACATCACCGACAACGAAATGCGCGACAAATATTTCGCTCCGTATTTGGCTGCCGTGAGGGCAGGCGCCCTCTCGGTGATGGTGAATAGCGGCATCAACAACGGAGTTCCCTTCCACGCAAGCCATAAATATCTCACCGAGTGGCTGAAAGAGGGGCTTAACTGGGACGGACTCATCGTTACCGACTGGGCAGACATCAACAATCTTTATTCGCGCGATCATATCGCCAAAGATAAGAAAGACGCCATCCGCATTGCTATCAACGCGGGTATCGATATGAGTATGGATCCCTACGATCCTTCGTTCTGCCCCTTGCTTGTGGAGCTTGTCAACGAAGGAGCCGTTCCTATGAGCCGCATCAACGATGCTGTGAGCCGAGTGCTGCGACTCAAATTCCGTCTTGGGCTCTTTGAGCATCCTTATACCGATGCTAAAGACTATCCCAAATATGGCTGCGAGGAGTTTGCCTCGTGGGCTCTCGCTGCTGCCGAGGAGTCGGAGATTCTTCTGAAAAACGAAGGCAACATCCTTCCCATCCAGAAGGGAAAGCGAATCCTTGTCTGTGGGCCAAACGCCAACACTATCCGAGGACTCAACGGAGGTTGGAGCTATACCTGGCAGGGAAAGAGAGCCGATGAATTGGGCGAAAAGTACAACACCATACTCGAGGCAATGCGTAACGTGTTTGGCGAAAAATACGTCACATACGCCGAAGGAACTCGTTACGAGGGAGAACAATGGTACGACGAGTATACCGATGCCTCCATGCAGGCAAAAGCCCTCTCGGCAGCATACAGAGCCGACGTCATCGTTGTTTGCGTAGGCGAAAATTCTTATTGTGAAACGCCCGGTAACCTCAACGAGCTTACCCTTTCGCCCCAACAACAGCAACTCGTGAAGACGCTTGCCAAAGCCAAGAAGCCTATCGTCCTCATCCTCAACGAAGGACGCCCGCGCATCATTCGAGAAATAGAGCCTCTGTGTGCTGCTATCGTTGACATTTTACTGCCAGGCAACTATGGAGGAGACGCTCTCGCACGCTTGCTGGCAGGAGAAGTAAACTTCAGCGCTAAACTGCCTATCAGCTACCCTCGATATGAGCAGTCTCTTACTACCTATGACTACAAGCCCTGTGAGCAAACCGATGTCATGCAGGGAGCCTACAATTACGACGCTGTCGTGAGCCAGCAGTGGGCTTTCGGCTACGGCATCAGTTATACAACCTACGCCTATAGCAATCTGAAAGCAGATAAATCTAACTTCGTCCATTCTGACAAGCTGACACTCTCTGTCGATGTTACCAATACAGGCGAAATGGCTGGAGCAGAACCCGTATTGCTTTTTGTTTCCGACTTGGTAGCTAAAGTAACGCCCGACAATCGCCGCCTGCGTGCTTTCTCGAAGGTGTGGCTTGAGCCTGGAGAGACTAAAACTGTCGCCTTCTCCCTCCCTGCCTCAAATTTAGCCTTTACCGACGATGAAGGGAAATGGATGATAGAAGAAGGAGACTTCCGCGTACAAATAGGAAATCAGACTCTCAACATCCATTGTGACGACACCTTTGAGTGGGACACAGAGAATATTCCTTAACGCTACTCCAAAGTAAAAAGGAAAATCCCCGGCTCATCAAAGAGTCGGGGATTTCTGTTATCTACCTTATGCGTTAATCTGCTTAAAGGCAAAACATCTTACTTATACATGAAGCGCTTAATGGACATCTTGGGAGTTTTCTCAAAAGGTTCCTTTACGATTTCAACTTCCTTTATGCGGCTATATGATGGAAGACGACGATTGGCTCCTTCGGCAATCTTCTTCGGCAATTCAGCAATAGCCTCTTCTGTCAAACCATCTTTCTTGATAGCATCGGCATTCAGATAAACAAGAGCTACCAAACGTGTGTTACGATCCACAACAACAGTTTCCTGAACATAGCTCTGATTATTTACAACAGCCTCCAACTCCTCAGGGTAGATGTTTTGCCCGTTAGCAGAAAGAATCATGTTCTTGCTACGTCCACGAATGAAAATGTTACCGTGCTTGTCAATTACGCCAAGGTCACCCGTATGCAGATAACCATCCTCCGTATAGAGATGTGCTGAAGCCTCTTCATTCTTATAATAACCTTTGCAGATGTTAGCTCCGCGTGCAAGAATCTCACCGGCGATATGCTGTGGGTCTTTAGAATCAACACGTACGTCAGCGCAATCAACTGCACGTCCACATGAGCCCTGAGCATAATACCAAGGGTCTTCATAGGCAAGCAAAGGAGCTGCCTCAGTCATACCGTAGCCCACGCAATAGGGTAACTTGATGCGACGGAAACATTTTTCCACTTCGGGATTGAGAGGAGCGCCTCCCATGATGAAGTAGCGTACCTTACCACCGAAAGCTGCCAATAATTTCTCGCGCACTTTCTTGAAAATAACGCTGTTGATACCAGGAATGGCTGTAAGTATCTTCATTGCCGGCTTTGAGAGCACGGGCTTCAGAGAAGAAGCGTAGATTTTCTCCATCACCAAAGGAACGGTAATAACAGCATAAGGACGCACATCCTGCATTGCCTTCAGCAACAGGGAGGGAGCTGGGCTCTTTCCCAAATAAATGACTGGGCATCCACCCGTGAGGGGATAGATAAATTCGAATGCCATTCCGTAGATGTGAGCCATCGGGAGCATCGATACGATTCTATCACCCTTCTGGATAGGCAGGCGACGGAGGGCAAATTCTATGGAAGCATTGATGTTGCCATAAGTCAGCATAACGCCTTTGGGAGCGCTGGTGGTTCCCGAAGTATAATTAATAATGGAAAGGTCGTTTTGGTTGTCAATCGGCAGATTCACGTCATCCTTCGTGTAGCCAGCAGGATATTTTGCCTTCAGAGCATCATAGCGGCTGTCGAAAGCTGCCTTCACGTTCTCATCAGCCCAGAAGAGAAGTTTGAAGTCGTCGGTTGACACAACGGCTTTAAGCAGCGGCATCTTCTGAATGTCGAGATGATTCCATATCTCCTCGTTGGTAAACAGCAACACGGAGTCGGAGTGATGAGTGAGGGTATTGATGTTATCGGGAAGAAAATCAGCAAGGATGGGAACGATAACACGTTCTGCAGCACATACGGAGAAAAACGATACAGCCCAGCGTGCCGTATTGCGGGCACAGATTGCCATATGTTTGCCTTTTTCCATTCCTGGAACAGCATCGAAGAACTCCTTCATGGCTGCTGCTTCGGTAGCAAGTTCGCCGTAAGAGAAAGCTTTGCCCTTATAGTCGCAAAGGGCATCCTCGTTCCATTTCTTTCGCATCGTCTCCTGAAGTACGGAGAAATAATGATAATTTTTGTCGTATGCCATAAATGTTGTAAAAGATTTGGTGTTTTCAAAAGTGCAAAGTTAGACCTATTAAATATAAAACTTCCCTTTCCATCGCTCTTTGTGGCAAAAAAGAGGGCTTTTTGTGGCGAAATAACGGAAAAATTAGGCGAAATTAGATTTTTCTTTTATCTTTGCAACATGGAAATGCCGAAACATTTCTTCAAGAAACAATATCTGATTAAGTCTGTTGTCTTCATCGTATTGTTTTCCATCCTGTACATGAGCGTCTACCAACCCTATTCCAAGACAGCATGGTTCGGGCTTCATCCTACGCGCACTTTCCTCATCACGCTCCTCTTCTATACTATTGCTGCAGGCACCCTCGTGCTTAGCAAACTATTCATGTATCATTGGCAGCGACGACATTCCTTTACCGTCCAAGCAGCTATCGTCTGGCTGGCTGCTGAATTTGTGCTAATTGCTATTGAGTACATCGCGCTTACCGACATCTTCACTATGAGGCAGCAGGCTGTCACTCCGCGATTAGTGTGGAACACTTCTCTGAGCGTCGCGCTCATTCTGGCAATACCTTATGTAATAATGGCGCTCTGGGCCGACAACCGAGCAAAAAGCGAGGAACTTGAGGCAATGTATCTCAGCCGAAGCGTTCCAAGCGACAAATCCACCTCCGTCGTCTATCTCTGTGACCATACAGGCTCTCTCAAGCTATCTATTGAGGAGAAGGACATCCTCTATGTGGAGTCCCAGGACAATTACGTGCAAGTTCACTATCTGCTGGGAGGCACGCCTCACCACTACTTGCTGCGCTGCCGCACGCATGAATTGGAACGGCAACTTGTCGATACATCTTTGGCACGCTGTCATCGCTCCTATATGGTCAACATAAGGCACATTCACCAATTTCTGCAAGAGCACGGCAAGAGCTATGTAGTCATCAGAGCCCATGATACACTTCTCCGAATCCCCGTGTCCAAGACTTACTATAAGAGCTTGACGGCTCAGATGGGAACCCTTAAATAAGACGCCAGAGTTTCGGAAAGAAAGAATGGCGCAATATGCTTTGAGCAAAAAAAATTTTCCCTTCTTCTCCGCGCCGTATGAAGAAAGAAAAAAAATTTTTCCCTTCTTCATATTAGCGAAAAGAGAAACTTGCGAAAACTACCTGGCACGTCTCTGCTTTTCTTTGCCTTTCGGCTCCGAGTGCGGATTTCGGCAGTAATGTGGAGCATTGTTTTTCCTTATTCTTTTCTTTTTGGAAAGAAAAGTCTATCTTTGCCGGGCAAAATAAAAAGGAAAGATTTTGATGAACGACAAAGAACATGTTGATTTGAACGATATTCTCGGGCAACCAGCCCCCTCGTATCTTTTCTCAAGGAAAAAACAGGTGAGCGTATTGATTTTCATGATTCTCTTCGCCTTGCTGGTAGTCAACTTTTTCATCTATCCCGCTCTGCCAAACTTTGTTGACAGAAACGGAATTGCAGCCGACGGCCCCCTGCCGAACGGTATGGGAAACTCGCCCCTCATGCATTTCGTATGGTCTCTTGTCATTGTTATCTTTGGCGTTCTTGTCATTGTTCTAAGCCACACGATGCAATATTTTGTCAAACGCCGACACATGATTTCCATCTTGGGATACAGCGCTTGGGTTTTGGGAGAATTACTTCTGATGTCAATCATTTTTGCCGTGTGTGTATTCTGCATCCGTATCGACAACGATTTCATGCACGCCACACTTGTCTCGCTGGCATATGCCTCCTTCATCTATCTGGTTTCCTTCTTTTTGTGCGTGTTATATATGTCGAACTACGAGAAGAAAGCAGAGATAAAGAAACTGAAAGGAGAATTGGATTCCGTTGTTACGGAGAAAGCAGCGACGAAGGATACCATATCTTTCTATGACGAGAAGGGAGAAATGCAGCTCTCAATAGCCAAGGAGCACTTTCTTTTTGTAGAGTCAGCCGATAATTACGTCAACGTGTGGTATCTCAAGAATGCTCTTCCGCGCAAGCTGATGCTTCGCATGACGATGTCTCGAATGGAAGAGCAGCTTGCAGGAACGTCTGCCGTACGTTGTCACCGCTCGTATATCATCAACATGGAGCAAGTGAAGGTTTTACAGCGCGACAAGGATGGTTTTTATGCCGAAATGGGAATAGAGGGAGTGCCCGATTTGCCTGTTTCTCGCACCTATTCCGATGCTGTAACCAAGTGGCTCTCTTTGCAATAGTGTTTTAGGCAGCCGGCTAAACGGGCGTTTCTATACGCAACACGCTAGAACAATAGTCGGTAATGCTTGCCCGATGGGTGATGAAGATGATTGTCTTCCCCTTCTTGGCAGAAGTGATGCGCTGAAGCAGTTGCTGCTCTGTGTCTGTGTCAAGCGCAGAAGTTGCCTCATCGAGAAGAAGAATTGAGCCAGGACGAAGCAGACTTCGGGCTATCGCTATACGCTGAGCCTGCCCTTCGCTGAGCCCTCCTCCCCTCTCTCCGCACAGAGTATCAAGCCCTTCCGGCAGCTCGCGCACAAAATCAGCGCAAGCCAGCGACAGCACTTCCCACATCTCCTCCTCCGAAGCATTGGCGCGCCCCAGCAGAAGATTGTCGCGTATGCTTCCGCTAAAGAGGGTATTGCCTTGCGGAACATACACAAAATTGCAACGCGTGCTTGGCGACGCGATAAATGAACTTCCCTCGTTGTCGTAAACTGTCACTTTTCCATTATCGGGCCTGACAAGAGCCAGAAGAAGGCGTATGAGAGTAGTCTTTCCAGCGCCCGTTTCCCCCAGAATTGCCGTTGTGGAATGAGGAGGAAAGTCTGCCGAAAAGTTCTCAAGGATGTGTTTGTTTCCGTCGCTATACCGGAAAGTGACGTTTTGCAAGCGCACGCCCGCAGTACCTTGAGTAGGAGATTTTTCTCCGTTTTCCTCAAGGGGTTTTTCTTCGAGTTCCATCAGTCGCTCGCTCGAAGTGATTGCCGAGACGATATTCGGAATCATGCGTGCCAAATCGGTAATAGGACGTTGAACCCTTCCTACCAACTGCAAGAAAGCCGTCATAACACCGAAGGTGATAGCGCCTGCCGAGATGCGAAATGCTCCCCAGAGGAAGGCTGTGAGATAGCCCGCAGAGAAACCGATGGATACAAAGGTACGCGAGCCGATGCTGAAGCGCGTGCGACGCAACACTTGTTTCTCGAGCGTATCCTGAAGTCCGTCGAGCTTGCTCAGAACCTCCTGATCCTGCTCCAGAGTCTTGATAACCATCTTATTCTGAAGGCTCTCCTGCATAGTGGCATGAATGAGGCTGTCGCTCTCGCGCACATCTTTTGTCATCCCACGCATGTGCTTCATGTAGAAGCGGCTGAACAAGAGGAAGACAGGCATGATAACCACAAGGATTATTGCCAGCATCGAATCCATCGAGAAGAGGAAGATGAAGGATGCTATCAACTGCGCAACGGTGATTATCAGCGTAGTGGAGATGTCGGTAATGAGGCTCGAAACGGTGTTGATGTCGTTGATGAGCCGGTTCAGCACATCTCCGGAATGATGCGATTCCAATCCTTGCCATTCTTCACGCATCAGCCGAGAGAAGAGACTCATGCGCAAGCGGTTTCGGTTGCGCACTCCCATAGTGTTTGCTATCCAGCTTGAGAGGGCACGCACTCCGATTTCAACGAGCATCACGGCGCACATTCCTATCCCATAGGTAGTTAGGTTGCCCGGCTCAACGCCTGTGGCTACGTCGATGGTCTGCTTACAAATCCACACGAACAGCAGCCCCAGCGCCACATCTACAATCCCTATCAGCGTCGATAGGGCAATCATGGCGCGTGCTCCCGCTGAGGCTCTCCAAAGCCAACGGGTAATTTCGGATAGTTTTCGCTGCTGTCGTTCTGCCATTTCGTGCATTTTACGGGAGCAAAGATAAGCAATTTTGTTGAAAAAAAGAAACGAAAACGGAAAAAACACTATCCCCGCGCAGAGATATTCTGAGCGGGCTGAGATAAGATTTTTTCGGCAGGCAATTTTTCTTTCTTCAAAATAATTTTTCCCTTCTTCATATCGCCGTATTTGTTCTCCAAAAATTTTTTTTCTCAAAGCATATTCTGCACAGCAGGAAGGAAAGGCGTCATTATGAAACGAGCGAAGGGAAGAAAATTTGCAAAGCTCCGCAATAAATTTCGCGCGTGTACGTTATTAATATCACGGGTGTGCGCTTGCGCGCGTTTCCCACCCGTCGGAAAACAAATGATTGAATACATCAAAGGAGAACTGACAGAATTGACGCCCGCGACAGCCGTTGTGGAATGTGCCGGAGTGGGATATATGCTCAACATATCGCTGAATGCCTACAGCGCCATTCAGGGAAAAAGGGACGTGAAACTATATGTCTATGAGGCTATTAGCGAAGATGCCCACACGCTATACGGCTTTGCTGACAAGCACGAGAGAGAACTATTCCTGCAGCTGCTGAGCGTGAGCGGCGTGGGAGGAGGAACGGCCCGAGTCATCATCTCGTCGTTTACACCTGCCGAACTTTGCACCGTCATCAGCACGGGAAACGAGCGTATGCTGAAGTCAGTCAAGGGAATAGGGTTGAAAACGGCTCAGCGCATCATCGTTGACCTGAAAGACAAGATTGGAGGCGTTGCCGGCACGCTGGCTTCTACCGGAAGCGTAGGAAATGCTTCTCCCGCAGCATTCGCTGCCTCAACGGAAGTTTTCAGCGAAGCAGTAAGCGCGCTCACGATGCTTGGCTTCCCAGCTTCCGCTTCGCAGAAGGCTGTCTCTGCCATTCTGAAGGAAATGCCTTCCCTCACTGTGGAGCAAGTTATAAAAGAAGGTCTCAAAAGGCTGTAAACGAGAGTCGAAGACATCATTCCGCATGCCATCCTTCCATCTTCCTAAGTCGCTCCTGCTGCTCTGCCTGCTGTTGGTAACAAGCATAGCTGGCACCCTTTCGCAGAATGTGGTGTCGTCTGCTGCCCAAACCGACACCACAGGCACAAAGCCACGCTTTGGAGTCGCCAAGACTTCGCCCGACAACGAAGATGATATGCGAAAGAAGACAGCCGACCTGGAAGACCCTGAAAATCTTGTCACTACTACTCTCTATGACGATAAGACCAACACCTATACGGTAGGAAAGAAGGTTGGCGACTCGTATCTGAACGTCCCCCTGCTGATGACTCCCGAACAGTATGCCGAGTGGAGCATGCGCCAATCGCTCAACGCATTTTTCCGCAGCAAGAACGAAGAAGAATTCGAGAAGGAAGGCAAAAAGGAGAAATTCGACTTCTCCGATATGCATTTCGACTTAGGGCCTGCCGAGAAGATTTTCGGCCCAGGAGGCGTGCAGATTAAAACCCAAGGTACCGCAGAACTGAAATTCGGTTTCAACCAGAAGAGTATCGACAATCCTACCCTTCCCCAACGAAGCAGAAATACATTTGGGTTCGACTTCGACGAAAAAATCAAGCTTAGCGTAAACGGTAAAGTAGGCGACAAGATAAACCTCAACATGAACTACGACACAGAGGCTACCTTTAACTACGACACCAAGAAACTGAAACTGAAATACGAAGGAAAGGAAGACGAGATCATCAAACTGCTTGAAGCAGGAAACGTCAGCTTCCCCACAAACAGCTCATTGATAACAGGAAGCACGCAGCTTTTCGGTATCCGAGCCGATCTGCAGTTCGGCAAGCTGTCGCTGCAAACGGTTGTGTCGCAGAAAACTTCCGAGTCAACGTCTGTCAGCAGCAAGGGCGGCAGCGTGTTAACCGAATATGAGATAGACGCTACCGATTACGATGAAAACCGGCATTTCTTCCTCGCGCACTATTTCCACGACACCTACGATCAAAGTATGGCGCAACTGCCGACGATCGTCTCGGGCATCAAGATTACGCGCATCGAGCTTTGGGTAACAAACAAGACAAGCAGCTATGACCATCCGCGCAACGTGATAGCCTTCACCGACTTGGGAGAAGCAAATCACATCAGCAACCCCGTGTGGTCTCCCATAGGCACTTCGCGTCTGCCCTCAAACAATGCCAACGATCTCTACTACAAAATGGTTAACGACTACGATGCCGTACGCGACATCGATCAGGTAGGGGCTGTGTTCAGCGACTTTCTCAGCGGAAGTTCCGACTACGAGAAGATTTCAAACGCACGCCTTCTCTCCTCTTCAGAATATACGCTTAACAGCACGTTGGGATACATCTCGCTCACATCAACCCTGAAGAGCGACGAAGTGTTGGGAGTTGCTTTTGAATACACCTACGGCGGAAAGACATACCAAGTGGGAGAATTCTCGGCAGATCAGAAGTCTTCGGGGAAGGCCCTTTATGTGAAGCTGCTGAAATCAAATAGCATGTCGCCTGGAAACGGCACGTGGGATTTGATGATGAAAAACGTCTACAGCCTTGGAGCTCGCTCGCTGAGCAGCAACGATTTTGTTTTGAGAATTGAGTATGAGAGCGACAGCACAGGGACGAATCTTACGTATCTTCCCGAAGCAGGCTTGAAAGACAGAACCCTCCTGCAATTGCTAAATCTCGATCGTCTTGACGTAAAGCAAAACGCCAACCCTAACGGATTCTTCGACTACATAGAAGGATATACCGTGCAATCGAGCAAGGGGCGCATCATCTTCCCTGTTGCCGAACCCTTCGGCGCTTGGCTCCGTAAGGCAATCGGAAACGATGCCGTAGCTGACAAGTATGTCTTTGAGGAATTGTACGACAGCACGAAGACAACGGCAAAGCAACTTGCCGAAAAGAGCAAGTTCATCCTCACGGGAGAGTACTCAGGCTCGGGAGGCAACGTCATCTCACTCGGAACATACAACATTCCTCGTGGTTCCGTTGTCGTTACCGCAGGGGGTGTTACCCTTACGGAAAACAGCGACTATACCGTTGACTACGCCAACGGAGAAGTGACTATCGTCAACCAAAGCATTATCGACGCAGGAACAAATGTCAACGTTAGCTTGGAGAGCAACACCACCTATAACATGCAGCGAAAGACGATGCTTGGCATGAACTGGGCATACGACTTCAGCAAGAACTTTAAGATGGGAGGTACCATGATGTACCTGAGCGAAAAGCCCCTTACAAGCAAAGTAACGATGGGCGACGAACCTCTGAAAAACACGTTGTGGGGTCTGAATATGTCATACAAGCGCGAAAGCCAATGGCTCACGAATATGCTTGACTATATTCCAGGATTGCACGTCACTCAGCCTTCCAATATCAACTTTACTGCAGAGTTTGCACAACTTGTAGCTGGAGTAAGCGATCAAGTGCAGGGAAGCGCAAGCTATATCGATGACTTCGAAAGCAGCGAGACAGGAATCCCGATTAACACGCCTAGCCAATGGATGCTTGCCAGCATACCCTCTTCACAGCCTTATGCTTCCCTAACAAACGATGTAAGGACGGGAATGGGACGTGCCCTCTTCAACTGGTTCACGATAGACCCCTTGTTTACACGTCGAAACAGTTCTCTCACACCTGCCCATATCAAAAGCGACTTAGAGCAGCTCTCCAATCACTACGTACGCGAAGTATATGAGCGCGAGCTATATCCAAACAAGGAAAGCACTTATGGAGAATCATCCACGCTAAACATTCTAAATCTTGCGTTCTATCCTAATGAGCGCGGGCCTTATAATCTTGATTCAGACCTTACGTCAGATGGAAAACTCAACAACCCGCGTGAACGATGGGGAGGAATCATGCGCCAACTGTCTACGACAGACTTCGAGACAAGCAACATTGAGTACATCGAATTCTGGATGCTTGATCCTTTTATTTATAACCCCGATGCGGAAGGTGGAGATCTGTATCTCGATTTGGGAGAAGTATCAGAAGACGTTCTGAAAGACGGAAAGAAATTCTATGAAAATGGAATGACGTCCGCTACATTCACAACCGATTCGGTGCCATACACCGAAACGGCTTGGGGACGTGTACCAAAAGCTGCCAGCCTTGTCTATGCCTTCGATAATAATAGCGCAAACCGAAATCGGCAGGATGTAGGTCTTAATGGTTTGAGCAGCACCGAGGAACAGAGTTTCCCAACTTATGCCTCTTGGCTAAACGATGTTCAAAGTAAAGTTAATGCAAATGCTTTCTCCGAGTTCCGCAACGATCCTGCCAACGATTCTTTCCACCATTATCGAGGCGCCGACTATGATGCCGTCCAACTCTCTATTCTTGATAGATACAAGCATTATAACGGTACCGAAGGAAACTCTCTCTCTACTACCAACAACGACAGCTATGACAAGTCGGCTAAAACGACTCCTGACGTAGAAGACATCAATCAAGACTATACCCTTGACGAGTATGAGAAATACTTCGAGTATCATGTCTCGCTGCGTCCCAAAGACATGATTATGGGGCGTAACCACATCACGGATGTTCGTACGGTAAAAACAAAGTTGCGCAACGGTAATTACGAAAGTGTCAATTGGTATAAGTTCCGAGTGCCTATCGACAATTACGAATCGGTTGTGGGCAGCATTCGCGACTTTACATCCATCCGCTTCATGAGAGTCTATATGACTCATTTTGCCGAACCAGTCATTGTCCGTCTGGCATCGTTTGAACTCATTAAAGGAACTTGGCGCAACTATGATCAACCCATCTATTCAGCTAACAATACTTCTCCAAAGGTTAGTGGGCAAATGGTGGTAAGTTCGGTAAATATTGAGGAGAACGGAGACCGTTCTCCCGTAAACTACACAATGCCTCCTGGAGTTACCCGAATTCTCGATCCAAGCCAGCCTCAGCTACGCCAAGATAACGAGCAGGCAATGAGTATCAAGGTTAGCGGGCTGGAGCCCAACGAAGCTCGCGCCGTGTATGACAAAAAACAGAATCTTGACTTACGACGCTACCAGCATATTCAGATGTTCGTCCACGCTGAACAACTTGTTGACAGCGATATTCCTCTTGAAGATGATCAGATAAGCCTCTTCATCCGCATCGGCTCTGATTATAAGAGCAATTACTATGAATATGAAATTCCGTTGAAGGTTACCCCCGAGGGATATTATGATGGTAACACTCAGGGTGGGCGTGAGGCTGTTTGGCCACAAGAGAATATGCTTGACATCGATTTTTCTAAGTTTACCGACCTCAAGCGTATGCGCAACAAGGAAGCAAACACGTCAACCTCTGTTTCCAAAACATCGCTCTACAGCGTTTTCGACGAAGACAATCCCAAAAACCGTATCAGCGTCATAGGAAATCCTACCATCGGCAAAGTAAAAACTGTAATGTTAGGTGTACGAAACAACAGCCGCTCTACCCGTTCGGCAGAAGTTTGGGTAAACGAACTCCGTCTTACCGGATTTGAGAACGAAGGAGGATGGGCTGCGCAGAGTACCCTTAACGTGCAACTTTCTGACGTAGGAAGCGTAAACGTAAACGGACACGCTGAGACAACTGGATTCGGAGGACTGGAACAAGGAGTTTCCCAACGGCGCGACGATAATCTCTATCAGTATTCATTTACAACCAATTTCGACTTGGGGCGTTTCTTCCCGGAAAAACTGAAGGTTTCTTTACCATTATACTATTCTGTTTCGCAGGAAAAGCTTTCCCCACAATACAGTCCGTTTGAGACAGACCTTTATTTGGATGAGATGCTTGAGACGCTGTCAGATGACAGGGAGCGCGACTCTCTGCTCAACATTGCCAACAAGGTTACTACCAGTCGCAACTTCTCGCTTTCAAACATCAAGATGAATATTACCTCTAAAGTGCCTATGCCTTGGGATCCATCTAATTTCTCATTTGGATATTCTCGCAGCACAAAAGATAACGGAGGAAGCACTATTGACTACCAGCACAATCTGACGTGGAAAGCGCAAGGCTCTTACGCATACGCCCCAGCCATGAAGCCTTTGGAGCCTTTCAAAAACTTCATGCAAAAGTCTGAATGGTTTGAGATAATCCGCCAAATCAGCTTCAGTCCCTTGCCACAAAGCATCTCTATCAACACAGACCTCAACCGCGTTTATCATGAGCTGCAGATGCGCGATTTGGAAGGCTCGTATGGTTCTGCAGGCATCCCTGTCAGCTTCTCTCAGGAATTCTTGTGGAACAGATCGATGACGCTTCGTTGGGATTTGACAAAGAATCTGAAAACTAACTTCTCTTCGGGTACGAACGCAGAGATAGAAGAGCCTTATTCTCCTGTCAACAGCGCTATGTATCCCAACGAATACGAGATTTGGAAGGATAGCGTCAGATATAGCCTGATGCAGATGGGACGTCCACTTACGCATCAGCAGACATTCAGCGCTTCCTATTCGGCACCTATCGACAAGATTCCTATTCTCGACTGGCTCACGGCTGATGGCAACTATAGCTCTTCTTATAACTGGAAACGCGGTGCTACCCTCAGCAACGGAAGTTCGTATGGTAATAACATTGCTAACCAACGCGCTGTAACCATCAACGGAAAGGCAAATCTGGAGACTCTTTACAATCACGTTCCTTTCTTGAAAGAAGCTAACAAGAAGTTTGCATCATCAGGAAGCAGCAACCGACGCACTACGACAACTACAAACAACCGTACGACAAAGAAACCTACTGATAAAAACGCTCCAGAAGAGAAGAAAGCGAAGAAATTCACTCAGGAGTATAAGTTTGTGCCCGACAGTACTTTTGAAATCAAACACGGAATGAAGAGCAAACGTCCTGAAGTTTCGGTTCGCACGGTGGAAGGACGTTCCTACAAGGTTAAATATAAGGTAGTCGATGAAAACACCATCCAGATAAAAGCGAAAGACAGCACTGCCGTGAAGGTAACAGTTGTTCCAGGTCCAGAGCTTTCTGAACAGGGTTGGTACAAGGGAGCCCAGTATGCTTCGCGCTTTGCAATGATGGTGCGCAACGCTTCATTTACCTACAAGAACACCTATTCTATGGCGCTTCCAGGCTTCCTGCCCCAGATGGGTAAGGCATTCGGGCAGAGCACCTTAGGATCAGGAGCGGCTCCTGGATGGGATTTCGCTTTCGGTTTGACAGACGACAGCTATCTGCAGAGAGCCCGTTCAAACGGTTGGCTTCTGCAGAACGACTCTGTGGCTTATTCCTCATCGTCGAGCGCTGTGGAAGAGCTACAGGTAAAAGTCACTATCGAGCCTGTAAAAGACTTCAAGATTGACGTGAACGGCAACTGGATGAAGAACAATTCGCGTACCATTCAGTTCATGTACGAAGGTATGCCTGAGACTCGCAACGGGCAATTCAATATGACAACTATCACTATAGGAAGCGCCTTTGAGCCACGAAGAAGTAGCGAGGGCTATGCTTCGAAGTCCTTCGACCGTTTCATCGCAAACCTGTCTGATATGCAACAGAGAGTGCAGTCGCAATACGTGGGTGCCGTTTATCCTGCCTCCAGCAGTATGGCAGGGCGCTCTTTCGATCCGGCAAACGGAAGCATGTCGCTCTATTCTCCTGACGTAATGATTCCAGCCTTCCTCGCTATCTACAGCGGAAGGGATGCCTCTTCTTCTTCGCTGTCACTCTTCCCGTCGATGCTTAGCATGCTGCCTAACTGGAAAATAACCTACGGAGGATTGTCAAAGCTCGAGCTTTTCCAAAAGTACTTCAAGAGCGTGAATATCAACCATTCGTACAAAAGTGTCTATTCCGTCGGCTCCTTCGGAACGTATAGTTCCTTCATGTCGTACATGAACGATTTGGGATTCATCGAGGATGTGGTAAGCGGAAATCCCATACCCAGCAGCATTTTCGATATCAGCTCGGTAAGCATCAACGAGCAATTCGCGCCTCTCATCGGAGTGGATGTGACAATGCTTAACAATCTGACAGCAAAGCTCGAGTATAAGAAAACCCGTGTCTTGAATCTTTCGATGACTGCAGTACAGTTGGTAGAAACTTGTTCAGACGATATCGTCGTCGGATTCGGATACAAGATTACCAATCTGAAAATCCTCGGAGCCGGGCGCACCACAGGAAGAGGGAAAACCAACAACGACATGAACCTACGTGCCGACTTCTCCTTCCGAGACCAAAGCGCACTTTGCCGTAACATTCAGGAACTTACCACTCAGGCTACCAGCGGAAACAAAGCTATCAAGCTGGGGCTCTCAGCCGATTATGCATACAGCCGAATGCTTACGCTTAGCGCCTATTTCGACCATCAGACGAATATTCCCGTTGTCAGCACTTCCAGCTATCCCACTTCCACCAACGACTTCGGGCTTTCCCTCAAGTTCTCTCTGACGAAATAAGGTCGGCAGCATCCTCTCACGAAGATTCGGCTTCGCATTCCTGCCGTTTCACGAAAGCAAGAGAAAGCATTTTCCAAGTAGAAGAACAGAACCCGAAATTATTCTTTGAGCATATCGTGATATGAAGAAGGGAAAAAATTTTTTTCCTTCTCCAAAAAAAATTATGTGTTCTCCAAAAAATATTTTGGAGAACACATAATTACAAGATGTCCCTACTCAGAATAGGATTCGTTCATAATCCTGTAGAATAAGCAAAAACCCGTTTCTCCAATCCTCTGAGCAGGATTTTGAAATAAAGCTATTTCTGAAAAAAAAGAAGGTCGTCCTCCCGACGACCAATCTTTCTACATTAAAAATCTAATACCATGAAAAACACGGTGCAAAAGTACTGCTTTTCCGTTAACTTGCAAGCAAAACGGGCTTTTTTCTTATCCTTTTTAAATTTATTTAAACTTTTGCTCCCTTTTCGACGCGATTTGTCCCACTCGTGCAGCAAGTCATTTGGCTTTTGCCCACTATCTAGAAATTGCCCTCGCGCCAGAAAGTAGGAGTCAGCACGAGGAGAACCGAATAAAGCTCGAGGCGTCCGACAAGCATCAGGAAACAGCTGAACCACTTGACGGCAGTTGGAAATCCCACGCAGGAGATACCAGGAACAATAATTCCCACATTGCCTAAGCAGCAGAGCGAAAGCCCGTAGGAATTGGAAAAGTCAAGCCCGCAGATGATGAAGATGAGCCAGCCGAAGAACACCAGCAGCACATAGAGGCACACGAAGGTAAGCACCGTAGTACGGGTACTTGAGGAAATGACTTCCCCATTCATTCTCACAGGCAACACGGCATTCGGATGAAGAATGCGCCTGAACTCGGCAGCGATGCTCTTTGTGAAAATGGCTATACGGCTGCTTTTCATAGCGCCGCTTGACGAACCTCCCATAGCGCCGAAATACATCGAGAAGCCAAGAATCATCCACATCCACGAGGGCCAGATAGAATAGTTGGTGCATGCAAAACCCGTTGTTGTCTGGGTAGAGACAACCATGAAGATTGCATCACTTACAGCTGTGATGAAATCGCAGTTTTCGCGATGAACAAGTCCTATGGTGATGATAGTTGTAAAAATGAGCACAATCAAGAGGTACCAATGGAACTCGCTGCTTCGGAAGAGATCGCGGAACTTACCCTTGAGCAACATCAGGTAGATGAGTGTGTAGTTGATTCCTCCCACAAACATAAATGTCACCAGCACCCACTCGATAGAGATGGAATGGAACGAGGCAATGCTCTCGTTTCGCGTGGAGAAGCCTCCTGTGGAGATTGTCGTGAGCCCGTGACAGATAGCTTCGAAGGGTTGCATGCCGCAGATCCAAAGCGAAATGGCGCAAAGGATAGTGAGGCTGACGTATACAGTAAGAATCCAGCGCGCTGTGACTGCCACACGCGGATTTGCTTTCTTCTTGGCATATCCTGTTGCCTCAGCAGCAAACAGTTGTACACCGCTGAAGCCGAACATAGGAAGTACGGCAACCGTAAAGAACACTATTCCCAAGCCTCCCAGCCATTGACTCATGCAACGCCAAAGCAACGTGGCTCGAGGAATGGCTTCGGTATCGTTAATGACTGTACATCCAGTGGTAGTAAATCCCGACATGCTCTCGAAGAAAGCATCCGTAAAGTTAGTGATAAGCCCGCTAAGAAGCAAGGGAAGCGTGCCCACAAGGGCAAAAAGTACCCACGAAAGGGTAATAGTGAGGTAGCTGTCGCGACGTGAATATTTCTTTTCTCCCCCTTTGCCGAAATAGAGCAGCCAAAGTCCTACCAACACAGTTATGAGTGCCGAAGCGAGGAAGGCAAAGAAATCGTCCCCGCCGAAGAAGAGGGCCACAGCAGCACATCCTGCCATAATGGTGGCAAGAAGCATGAGCAGCGAGCCGAGGATGCGAAGGATGGTTTTAATGTGCATAGCTGTGAGGAAGATGGATTAGAAATACTTTTCGAGCCTTTTTATCATAGAGTCGAGGCAGAACACGACAACATGGTCTCCTGCCATAATCTGGGTGTTACCATTTACCAGCATTCCCACTCCGTTGCGTACCAGCCCTCCAAAGGTGGCTCCCTGCGGAAGGTCGATGTCGCGCACCAGACTTCGTGTCACACGTGCCTTCTCTGAAACGGTGAACTCAGCAACGTCAGCATTGGCAAGGGTAAGGCTCTTCACGTTGTCAACGTCAGCATCAAGCAGCATCTGATAAATATACGAGGCTGCGATTTTTTTCTTGTTGATGACGTTGCCAATATCCAGATTCTCAGCCATAGCGATGAAATCGATGTTCTCCACTTCGGCAATTGTTTTGAAAGTGCCGTACTGTTTGGTGGAAAGGCAGGTAAGGATATTCGTTTCAGCGTTGTCGGTAAGGGCAACAAATGCTTGCGTGCTGTTGATACCTTCTTGCAAGAGCAAGTCTTTGTCGCGCCCGTCTCCGTTGATTACCATCACGTTGCTGGGCAAGTGCGCATTGAGCCATTCGCATTTGTCTCTGTCGCTTTCGATAACTTTCACCGACATTTCATCGCTTATCAGCTGCGCAGCACGCACGGCAATGCGACTTCCTCCCATAATCATCACGTTTTTCACCTTCTGATAGGCTTCCTTGCCGCAGATGACGCTGATGTAATTGATTGTCTTACGCATTGTCATGAAATAGACAAGGTCGTTTGGCAATATCATGTCGTTTCCTCTGGGGATGAGCGTTTCCTCTCCTCTTTTAATAGCGACAACATGATAAGGCTGCTCCTTAGGCAAATCTCTGACAGCATGATTGACAATCATTGCGCCTTCTCTCACTTTCACGCCAAGCATAACCAAAGCACCGTTGCACAGCTCTGCCCACTGGCGTATCCAGCTCAAGCGCAAGCTGTCAGCTATCTCGTGCGCTGCGAGCATTTCAGGATAGATAAGCGAGTCGATACCTAATCCCTTAAAAAACTCTTTATTTTTCGGTTGGATGTATTCGTAGTTATCCACTCGAGCCAAAGTCTTCTTAGCTCCAAGACTGTGAGCGATGATGCAAGCTGTAATGTTACGCCCCTCTTCGGGAGTAACTGCAACGAAAAGGTCTGCGCCATTTATCCCGGCGTCCTTCAGCGTTTTGATGGAGGTTGGATTTCCTTCGAAAGTGAGCAAATCGAAATTCGATTCCAGCTTGCTCAGTTTCTCGGCACTCTCGTCAATGAGGGTAATGTCTTGCTTTTCGTTTGAAAGCAGTTTAGCCAAATGGGTGCCTACCGCTCCTGCTCCTACGATAATTATTCTCATAGTGTGTCTAGTTTCAGATGGTTATCAAAGTCTCACATATCGAAGTCACATCAAGATGACACTCTGCCAACAACTCAGGAATGGTGCCGTGTTCCACAAAGGAGTCGGGCAAGCCTAAGCGCACCACTTTCGGAGAGTAGCCATTATCTGCAAAGAATTCCAGCACGGCGCTGCCCAATCCTCCCGTAACGACTCCGTTTTCTACAGTCACTACCTTTTTAAACTTTTTGCCTACAGAGTGCAAAATGTCGGTATCGATAGGCTTCAGGAAGCGCATATCGTAATGAGCCACGCTCACTCCATGCTGCGAAGCCATTTCAGCCGCCTCTGCCGCAAGGTTTCCGATAGCTCCCAAGCTGAGGATGGCTACGTCGGTGCCTTCGCACATTTGTCTTCCCTTTCCGACAGGAACTGCCTCCAAGGGGCATTCCCAATCGGTGTGCTTTCCTTTTCCACGCGGATAACGGATGACAAAAGGCCCCATATCGGGTTGTTGCGCAGTATACATCAAGCGCCTCAGCTCGTGCTCGTCATAAGGTGCGCTGATAGTAAGATTGGGAATAGGACGCAGGAATGCAAGGTCGAAAGCTCCATGATGTGTCGGCCCGTCTTCCCCCACAAGCCCCGCTCTGTCGATGCAAATGACTACGTTGAGATGCTGTATCGCAACATCGTGGATGATGTTGTCGTAGGCGCGCTGCAGAAAACTGGAGTAGATGTTGCAGAAAGGCACCAGCCCCTCTTTTGCCATTCCTGCTGAAAAAGTCATAGCATGTCCTTCGGCGATACCCACATCGAAGCAGCGGCAGGGAAACGCTTTCATCATGATGTCCATTGAGCAACCCGTGGGCATAGCAGGCGTGACGCCTACTATCTTTTTGTTTTGCCGCGCTAACTCCAAAAGAGTATTGCCAAACACATCCTGGAACCTTAGGGGCTTTCCTTCGGCGCTTGTAGTCACTCGCTCGCCCGTCTTTTTGTCGAAAAGCCCGGGTGCATGCCATTCGATTGCATCCTCTTCAGCCGGCGCATACCCTTTGCCCTTCACGGTGTGGATATGAAGCAGCTTTGGCCCTTTCATCTCCTTTATTACACGCAGGGCACGCACAAGTTGGGTAACATTATTCCCGTCGATAGGTCCGAAGTAGCGGATATTCATCCCCTCAAACACATTCTGTTGACGCGCAATGAGGGCTTTCATGCTGTTGCCGAAGCGGATATACGAGTCACGCTTGCTTTCGTTCAGTAAGCCTAACTTACGCATGAGCTGAGCCAGACGGTTTCGCAGATTGTTGTACCCGATGCTGGTGCTGAGCCCCAACAGGTATCTCTTCATTCCTCCCACGCTGCTTGAGATGGACATATTGTTATCGTTGAGGATGATAAGCAGATTATTATCCACTTCGCTCACATTGTTGAGTCCCTCGAACGCCAGCCCTCCACTCATGGCTCCGTCTCCGATGATAGCTACCACATGACGCTTCTCATCTCCTTGTTTTTTGGCAGCAATCGCCATACCTAGCGCAGCAGAAATGGAGTTAGAAGCATGTCCTGCCGTGAATGTATCGTAGGGGCTTTCGCTGGGGGAAGGGAAGGGAGCCAATCCGTGAAGCTTACGGTTGGTTTTGAAGGATTCCCTCCGTCCGGTAAGTATCTTGTGCGCATAAGCCTGATGCCCCACGTCCCACACAAGACGGTCGTTGGGCGTGTTATATACGTAGTGCAAGGCTACCGACAGCTCCACAGCGCCCAGGCTTGAACCCAGATGCCCGGGATTGTGCGACAACTCGTCGATGATAAATTGTCGCAGTTCCTCGCAGAGTTCAGGCAACTGGCTCATTTTGAGATGCCGAAGCACTTCGGGTGAGTCTATTGTCTGCAACAAGCCTGAATCCTTATGTTCTCTTTTCTTCACTTTCCCACGCATCAAAGCGCCATTTTTGGGGTTTATCGTGCAAAAATAGGTTTTTTTTTCGAGAATAGTGTTATTTTTGCATGATTTTTTATCACAACAACAACTATGCTACTTCAAACCGAGGTTTCCATTCCTTCCGCACCTACTGCTATCTGCCACTCAGACAAGCTGTTACTGCTGGGTTCCTGCTTTGCCGAGAATATAGGGAAGCGCCTTGTGGAAAACAAGTTCCAATGCGACATCAATCCTTTCGGAATCCTATACAATCCTTCTTCTGTGGCTCAGGCACTTAGGCGTTTGGCCGACGGAACTCCATACGACAAATCGGATTTACACTATTTCGAGGGTGTGGGTTGGTGCACTTGGGAACATCATAGCCGTTTTGCTGCGGAGAAGGAAAACGACGCGCTGGAGAAGGAAAACCGCCGTATGCTTTCTTCATCCGACGGGCTGAAGAAAGCAAAATTTCTTATCATCACTTTCGGCTCGGCGTGGGTGTACAGACTCAGGGAGACTTCTGCGGAAAATGAGCAGAAAGGAGAGGAAAAGGGAATAGGGGACAAGAGAAAAAATCGGGTAGTTGCCAATTGTCACAAGCAACCCGAACGACTGTTTGAGCGCTCACTCCTTACTGTTGACGACATCGTGGATGAATGGAAGCCTCTTCTGGAACGCCTGCACAAGCTCAACCCGCAGCTACAAGTTCTCTTTACCGTAAGTCCTATCCGGCATCTGCGCGACGGAGCCCATTCCAATCAGCTGTCGAAGGCTACTCTCCTCCTTGCCGTTCAAAGGATGATAGACGAATGCGAGAAAGACCTTTCGCTGCTGTATTTCCCCGCTTACGAGATAATGCTTGACGAACTACGCGACTATCGTTTCTATGCCGACGATATGACGCATCCTTCTGCTCTTGCGGAGCAATATATCTGGGAACGTTTTGGGGATACTTTTTTCAACGCTGAAACAAAGCAAATTATCAAGGAATGGGAAGAAGTGTGCCGGGCTTTGAATCACCGTCCCTTCCGTCCTGATTCGGAAGAGCACAAACGTTTCATCCGTCAAACTTTGTTAAAGATAGAGGCTATTCGAAAAAAAATGCCGTACTTTGAAGTCGAAAAGGAAATTGCACAATGTCATACCATATTGAACAGATAGCATCCATTATCGGAGCCAAACGCACGGGAACGCGCGATTCCATCGTCACTTGGCTACTTACCGACAGCCGCTCGCTGTGGCTTCCCGAAGAAACTCTCTTCTTTGCCCTCGTAGGGCAACGCAACAACGGGCATCGATACGTGGAAGAACTCTATACGCGAGGCGTGCGAAACTTTGTAGTCACCACCCTCCCCGATGAGTGTCACGACGATGCCAATTACCTGCAGGTAAAAGATACGCTCCAAGCCCTTCAGAGCCTTGCGGAATATCATCGGCATTCCTTCACAGGACCTGTTGTGGGCATCACAGGCTCTAACGGCAAAACGGTAGTGAAGGAATGGCTCTACCAGCTCTTGTGTGACGATAGAGTTGTGACACGCTCCCCGCGAAGCTACAACTCCCAGACGGGCGTTCCCCTCTCGGCTTGGCTCATCAATGAGCATACCGATATCGCTATCCTCGAGGCTGGAATTTCCCAGCCGGGTGAGATGAGACGCTTGAGAAGTATTGTGCGTCCAACTATCGGAGTGCTTACTAATATAGGAGGAGCACACCAGGAGAACTTTGCTTCGCTGCAGGAGAAGTGCCTCGAGAAGCTCACCCTCTTCAGGGATTGCGAAGTAGTTGTCTACAACGGCGATGACCCCATGATTACCGACTGCATGAACCGAATGGTGCTCTCTATACGCGAAATTGCCTGGTCAAGGAAAGACAGCGAGCGCCCTCTCTTCATCAGCCACGTGAGCAAACAGGAAAATCACACAAATATCACCTATCGCTATCTGGGAATCAAGCACTCATACACGATTCCTTTCATCGATGACGCTTCTATCGAGAACTCCTTCCACTGCCTGGCCGTTTGCCTTTACCTGATGATGGAGCCCGACGTCATTACCGAACGAATGGCGCACCTTGAGCCCGTTGCAATGCGTCTGGAGGTTAAGGAGGGCCTGCGGGGATGCACTCTCATCAACGACTCCTACAACAGCGACTTGGCCTCTCTTGCTATCGCTCTTGACTTTATGGCACGACGCCCCGATACGGCAGGACGAAAGCGCATGATTATCCTTTCCGATATGGACCAAACGGGACTCACGGAAAGGAATCTCTACAAGAAAGTGGCGCAACTTGTCGAAACGCGCGGCATTCAGCGCATAGTAGGCATCGGGCGCAGCATTACAGCCGAGGGCAGCCGTTTTAGCATACCCCATACTTTCTATCCTACTACCGAAGCTTTCTTGGCTTCCGACGAATTCCAAAAGCTAAGCCACGAAGTCATCCTCATCAAGGGAGCACGCCGATTCGGCTTCGACCGTATTGCCGATAACCTTGCCCTAAAAGTCCACGAGACAATCCTTGAGATAGACCTCGACGCTATCGTCGACAATCTCAATCACTACCGCAGTTTCCTTCGTCCCGGCACGCGAATTGTCTGCATGGTGAAGGCATTTGCCTATGGCGCAGGATTCTACGAAATCGCCAAGACCCTTCAAGACCATCAGGTCGACTATCTCGCTGTAGCTGTGGCAGACGAAGGTGAACAACTGCGTCGCGCAGGCATAACTGCCAACATCCTCATCATGAATCCCGAAAGGACAGCCTTCAAGACGATGTTCGAGAATAGCCTTGAGCCCGAGATTTACAGTTTCGAGATGCTTGAGGAAATGATTCACGCCTGTGAGCGCGCTGGCATCACATGCTATCCTATTCATATCAAGGTTGACACGGGAATGAGCCGTCTGGGCTTTGCTCCCGACGATATGCCTCGTCTTATCGACAGGCTTCGTCATCAGACAGCTGTGGTACCCCGCTCTGTATTCAGCCATTTTGCAGGCAGCGACAGCCCTGCATTCGACGCTTTCTCTGAACTTCAGCATGAGCGTTTTGCCCGCGCCTCAAGCCAGTTGCGCGAGGCTTTCGGCAACAGTCTCTTGCGGCATATCTGCAACAGCGCAGGCATCGAGCGCTTCCCCCAATGGCACTACGAGATGGTACGCCTCGGGCTTGGGCTCTATGGCATCAATCCTATCGACAACAGCACAATCCACAACGTTGCCACACTTCGCACCACTATCCTGCAGCTTCGCGACGTGCCTCCTACGGAGACTGTCGGCTATAGCAGGAAGGGGAAGCTGAGCCGTCCTTCCCGCATCGCAGCTATTCCCATAGGATATGCCGATGGATTGAATCGGCATCTGGGCAACGGCAAGGGCTATTGTCTGGTAAACGGACAGCCCGCTCCCTACGTTGGAAACATCTGTATGGACGTCTGCATGATTGACGTCACCGACATTGACTGCAAGGTAGGCGACAGCGTGGAGATTTTCGGCCCTCACTTGCCTGTAAGTCAGTTGGCTGAATGGCTCGACACCATTCCCTACGAGGTGATGACGGGAGTTTCCTCGCGTGTCAAGCGCATTTACTACTCGAATCACTGATTGCTCCATCTTCAGTTATTCCTTCTTCATACGAAATTTTCCCTTCTTCAAAAAATTTTTTTCTTTCTTCATATCGCGAGATTTGTTCTCCAAAAAAATTTTTCCCTTCTTCATATGAGGCGCTTTGATTCCCTTCCTGTTTTTTTCTTCCGCTTCTCATCTTTTAGACGACTTGTCCCAGCTGCGCTGATTCCTCTCGTGTGCCTTTGCTGCATGTCGTGCAACAGCACGAAGAAGACGCCCGTGCCCGTGCTTCTCGTAAACTCGGAAATGCAGCGCGTGCCCAACTCTTGGCAGCTCGACTTCAAGGAGAAAATCAAGTGGGACTATGCCAGCGGAGTGGAGCTGGCTGGCATGATAGCTGCCGCTGATTTCTACGGAATTCCTGCCGTGAAGGACTATTTCATCGCCTACTGCGACACTATGGTTAACGATGACGGCACTATCAAAACTTACAAGCCTTCTGAGGAAAGCCTCGACAGGATTCATTCCGCCAAACTTTTCTTCCGCGCCTATGAGGAAACGGGAAAAGATAAGTACCGCAAGGCTCTTGACCTGGTTTTCAGCCAGTTCTCGCATCAGCCTCGCAATGCCGACGGAGGATTTTGGCACAAGCGCGTATATCCCTATCAGATGTGGCTCGACGGGCTCTATATGGGCGAGCCTTTCTATGCGCAATATCTGACTACGTATGCCGATGAACTGGGCGACTCAGCCCTCCAAGCTGGGTATGAAGACATTGTAAATCAGTTCGTCACTTGTGCGCGCCACACTTTCGACGCTTCAACAGGGCTTTTCCGGCATGCTTACGACGATGCACGCCAGCAAGCCTGGGCTGACAGCCTTACAGGGCAGTCTGCTCACTGCTGGGGAAGGGCTCTCGGCTGGTATTCTATGGCGCTAGTGGATGTGATGGATTGGCTACCTTCTCAGTATCAGGCGCCTCTTGACTCAATCTTTTCAGTTGTTGCCGCAGGAGTAGCACGTTATCAGGATGACGAGAGCGGGCTTTGGTTTCAAGTGATGGATCAACCCGGAAGAGAAGGGAATTATTTGGAAAGCTCTTGCAGCGCTATGTTCACTTATGCTCTTTACAAAGGAATCCGCACGGGACATCTGCCCGAGAGCTATCTGTCGGTTGCTGAACGAGCCTACGAAGGAATGCTTGCCCAATTTATCGAAACCGATTCAGAGACGGGACTTGTCTCCTTCACACGCACTTGTGCCGTTGCCGGCTTGGGAGGAAATCCCTACCGCTCGGGCACTTTCGACTATTACGTCGGAGAAACTATCCGCGCCAATGATCCGAAAGCAGTCGGGCCTTTCCTGCTTGCTTGCATCGAGCACGACAAACGTCTACAGCGCAGCGCTGATAAATAATCCGCTAGCGGTTTGATACGCCCCACATCATCTTTTTGCGCAGCGTATTAAAATAGGTGTTGCCTTCCTGCTTCACGACTTTAATGGGGAACGGCGCCTTCCTTACGTGCACGACGGTTCCTACGGGATAGCTTTGGCTGTTTCCGTCGACGGCAATGAGAAAGCGCCCGTTGCGGCTCTCTACGTTGAGAGTTATTTCCTTATCGTCTGACAACACGATGGGGCGCATATTCAAGCTATGAGGAGCAACTGCCGTAAGCACGAAAACTTTTGACTGAGGATGAATTATCGGGCCTCCCGCGCTGAGCGAGTAAGCCGTTGAGCCCGTAGGAGTAGCTACCAGTAGCCCGTCTGCCTGGTAGGTGACGAGCTCTTCTCCGTTTACTAAGGTACGGATTCGTATGACAGACGCGCTGTCGTGTTTCATCACGGAAAGTTCGTTCAGCGCAAAGAACGGTTCATTCTGAAGCCCCGTTTCGGAAGCTTCTCCCGAGGGAGACTGAATGTCGATTTCGAGTATGCTTCGCTCGCGCACTTCGTACTCTCCGATGTGGACTTTTTTCACAAAATCCTCGATTTCATCGGAAGAAACGTCTGCCAAGAAGCCCAGATGCCCCAGGTTTACTCCAACGATGGGGATGCCCGAATCTCCCACTTTGTGCACAGCCCGCATGAACGTTCCGTCGCCTCCAAGGCTGAATACCATATCCACATCACTCTCGATGTCGTAAACAATTGTGTCACCATAAAGGGCAAACTGCTGCAGCAAGACTTTCGTCTGCTCAGACTGCAAAGTTTCGGGAGTAGTTCCTATCAAAGCGAATTTCATATCTTGTTTTCTGCCTCTATTTGACGACAAAAATATAGAAAAAACTCTAAATAACGTATATTTCGTCAGAAAAAGATACAACATTAAGCTTTTTAGCTTAACTTTGCACAATAAACGTGACGCCGATGTCCGTTTTTTTATAGGATATGACAAAACTAAGCGTAAATATCAACAAAATCGCCACGCTGCGCAACGCCCGTGATAACGACAATCCCAACGTGCTGAAGTTTGCACTTGACTGTGAGGCCTTTGGGGCTGACGGAATCACCGTGCACCCGCGCCCTGACGAGCGGCACATCCGTCGTAGCGACGTGATGGACATAGGTCCGCGCCTGCGCACGGAGTTTAACATCGAGGGATTCCCCGACAAGCGCTTCATGGAGATTGTCCTCAGCGTCAAGCCTACTCAAGTGACGCTGGTGCCCGACTCGCCCGATCAGATTACCTCCAATCACGGATGGGACGTGAAGGCAAACTTCAGCCTGCTCTGCGCCACAGTGGAGAAACTGAAGGAAGCCAGCATACGCTCTTCCATCTTCATCAACCCCGACGTTGAAAGCGTGGAGTGGGCAGCCAAAACGGGCGCCGATCGTGTAGAACTCTACACAGAGCCCTATGCGTCAGGCTATTCCATCAACAAAGAGGAAGCAATCGCTCCCTACATCGAGGCAGCCAAGAAAGTGCGCTCCACGGGGCTCGGACTCAATGCGGGGCACGACTTGAGCCTGAAAAACCTTCGCTACTTCATCGAGCAGATTCCCTGGACCGACGAAGTGTCGATAGGGCACGCCCTCGTCTGCGATGCACTCTACATGGGCATTGCCGAAGCTATCAACCAGTATAAGCAATGCCTATTGTAATATGGAGAACAAATCTCGCGATATGCTTTCTAAATAAAAAATTTTCCCTTCTCGAAAAAAATTTTTCCTTAATAAATAATCCACATTTCTTAATACACATATGTTATTCCTCCAAGCAGAATCAGCAGTCGCCGTCACAGAAGAAGTGATGACAAACCCCGTACTGACAGAAGTCGTTGAAACAGGCAACAAGATGAACCTTTGGGACATGACGCTCAAGGGAGGCTGGATTATGTTAGTCCTTGCCATACTCTCCGTCATCTGTTTCTATATTTTCTTCGAACGGCTTGCCGTGCTGAACAAAACCCGCAAGATCGACGCCTCGTTTATGGATCGCATACGCGACTATGTACAGGGAGGCGAAGTGAAATCAGCCATCAACTACTGCCGAGTGGTGGGCAACCCCATTGCAAACATGATTGAGAAGGGCCTCGAGCGCCTGGGACGTCCCGCATCCGACATCCGCGCAGCTATCGACAACGCCGGCAACCTCGAAGTAGCCAAGCTCGAGAAAGGAATTCCCATCATGGCAACCATAGCCGGAGGAGCCCCTATGATAGGATTCCTCGGAACGGTAATCGGAATGGTGCGCGCCTTCTGGGAAATGGCTAATGCTGGAAACAACATCGACATCACACTCCTCTCGAGCGGCATCTACGAAGCAATGATCACTACCGTAGGAGGCTTGATAGTGGGAATCATAGCAATGTTTGCGTATAACTACCTCGTCTCGCGCGTCGACAGCATTACCAACTGGCTTGAAGCACAGACACTTTCGTTCATGGACATTATCAAAGACTAACTATGGCCCTGAAAAGAAGAACAAAAATAAACCCGTCCTTCAGTATGGCGTCTATGACGGATATCATCTTCCTGCTGCTGATATTCTTCATGATAACATCCACGATGGTTTCGCCAAACGCTATCAAGGTTCTGCTTCCGCAAGGCAAGCAGCAGACATCAGCCAAGCCCTTGACTCGCGTAATCATCGACAAGGACCTCAACTACTACGCAGCCTTCGGAAATAAGGACGAAAGTCCCATCACCCTTGAGGAACTGCCTGCCTTCCTGCAACAGAGAGCAAAGGAAGAGCCGGAGATGTATGTCGCTCTCTACGCCGACGAGAGAGTGCCCTACCGCGAGATTGTGAACGTGCTGAATATGGCAAACGACAACAACTTCAAGATGGTGCTGGCAACACGTAAACCCGACAGAAAGTGAAACTCGACAAAACGAAAATAACAGGCATCATTGGCACCGCTGTCGTACATTTGATAGCTGTCGTCCTCTTGTTGGTACTTCACTTCCGCTCTCCCCTTCAGCACGAAGAGAGCGGAATGGAGGTGATGCTCGGCAATACGGAAAGCGCAAAAGGAAGCGTCGACGCATACAACTACACTCCTGTCGAAGCACCGCAACCTGAGAAAACGCCCGTCAAGCCAAGCATCGAAAACGTTGCCCCGCCTGTAAAAGACGTTCCTCTTATCACTCAGAAAGACGAGCCTACCGTTCCCGTCGAGACAGCAGAAGAAATAGAAGCCCGCAAGAAGGCTGAAGCAGAGAAGAAGGCTGCAGAGACAGCTTCTGCCCAGATAGCCAACGCCTTTGGGAAAAGCAACAACATGTCTTCTGCCAAAGGAACGGAAGGAGAGGCAGCAAACGGCATACAAGGCTCTCCCGAAGGCTCCGCTTCCGCAACAAGCCCCAGGGGGAACGGCATTCAGGGCTCCTACGACTTGGGCGGGCGTAGCATAGTCGGAAGTCTGCCCATCCCGAGTGAAAACATCCAAGACGAAGGCAACGTCGTGGTGAACATAACGGTTGACCCCGAAGGCAACGTCGTAGGCACCAGCATCAACCTGAGAACGAATACCACCAACGAGCAAATGCGCAACGCAGCGGAGAGAGCTGCCCGACGCGCAAAGTTCCAGCCTTCGAATCAGAAAGAAAACCAGACAGGAACCATCATTTACTATTTCAAACTACGATAAAAACACCTCTCCTATTCCATGAAAAATGTATATGTTTTCTTAGCAAACGGTTTCGAGGAAATTGAAGCCCTTGCTCCCGTCGACATACTTCGTCGCGCAGGAGTTGAAGTCACAACCGTTTCCATTTATGAGGATATGACGGTTATCGGCGCACACGACGTTACGGTTATGGCTGACACCATTTTCAGCCTTTGCGACTACGACGACGCTGATGTTCTCTTCCTTCCCGGAGGCATGCCTGGTGCTGCCAATCTATTAAGAAGCGAGGATTTGTGCGAATTGCTTCAGAAAAAGGCACGCGAAGAGGTCACTTTAGCTGCCATTTGCGCTGCTCCCTCCGTTTTGGGAGAGTTGGAATTGCTCAAAGGGAGGAAGGTAACTTGCTATCCAGGCTTTGAGGAACATCTGCTTGAGGCAGACATTGACAAGGAAGCCTTGATTGTTAAGGATGGAGAGACGCTCTTTACCGCTTGCGGGCCCGCAGCTGCCTGCGAGCTGGGATTCGCCCTTGTGGAACATCTCTGCGGAAAGGAAAAAGCAGAGGAAGTGAAGCTGGGGATGATGTTTGGAAGAAACAAAATCGTCAAATAAGCCTTTTCTGCATTGAATCGGGTTGCCCTTATCGTAGCAGGAGGAAAAGGAGTGCGCATGGGTGCGCAAATCCCAAAGCAGTTTATTCCCCTTCACGGGAAGCCCTTGCTAATGTGGACGATTGAAAACTTGCATCAATGCGATACTTCGATGGAGTTGTACCTTGCTTTGTCATCCGAGCAGCACGAAAACTGGCGCCAACTTTGCGAAAAGCATGATTTCAGGATTCCTCATCATCTGGTAGACGGAGGAGCAACTCGCTTTGAGTCGGTAAAGAAAGGGTTGGAGGGAATCAACGCAGACGACGAAACGCTTGTGGCAATTCACGACGGAGTACGTCCTTTCGTCAACAAGGCAGTCGTTGAAGGATGTTTCCAGAAGGCAGCGCTGACAAAAGCTGCTATTCCCGTCCTTCCCGTTACGGAAACGCTACGCGAGATAAACGAAGACTCCAGCAAGACTGTCGACCGAAGCCGTTTCAAGCTGGTTCAGACTCCTCAGGTTTTTCAAATGGGTGTTCTGCGCAGAGCATACGCCCAACCGTACAACGAAGCATTCACCGACGACGCTTCTGTAGTCGAGGCTCTCGGCTTACCTATCTCTTTTGTGGAGGGAAACCGCGAGAACATCAAGATAACGACTCCCTTCGACCTTAAAATAGCCGAGATTCTTCTCCCGTGAAAGACCTAACCAAGATAAGCGTCCAATATCTCCCAGGCGTGGGGCAGAGTCGGGCAGCATTGTTGAGCAAAGAGCTGAACATCAACACCCCTCACGACCTACTCTACTACTTCCCCTACAAGCATATCGATAGGAGCAGGCTCTACTACATCAACGAGATAGACGGCAACATGCCCTACATTCAGCTCAAGGGGCGCATCCTCAGCTACGAGACGGTGGGGACAGGGCGCAAGATGCGCTTGGTAGGGCATTTCAGCGACGGAACAGGATTTATCGACTTGGTGTGGTTCCAATTCGGGAGCTACATTCAGAAGAAGTATAAGCTCAACACCGACTACATCGTCTTCGGAAAGCCCACAGTCTTCAACGGGCGCATCAATCTGGCGCACCCCGACATCGACGCAGCTAACGAGCTCGACCTGTCGGAGATAGGCCTGCGCCCCTACTACAACACTACCGAGCGGATGAAGCGGATGAACCTCACATCGAGCACCATTCACAAACTTGTCACAACCCTTTTTGCCTCGCTCACCGAACCTATCCCCGAAACGCTGCCCGACTTCTTCATACAGCAAAACCACCTTCTCCCGCTCGACAGCGCCCTGCGAGCCATTCATTTCCCAAAGAACCCCGAGCAGCTTAGGCAAGCGGAGTATCGGCTCAAGTTCGAGGAGCTGTTCTACATTCAGCTGAATATCATCCGCTATGCCCACTCACGCAGGGCGAACGTCAAAGGGCTCCGCTTCCCTATCGTGGGGCAACTGTTCCACGATTTCTACTCGAAGAAACTGCCTTTCCCCCTCACGAATGCGCAGAAGCGCGTCATCCGCGAGATGCGCGACGATATGAATAGCGGGAAACAGATGAACCGCCTTCTTCAGGGTGACGTGGGGAGCGGAAAGACACTCGTGGCGATGCTCACGATGCTCATAGCCATTAGCAACGGCTACCAGGCGTGCATCATGGCTCCCACGGAGATTCTTGCCGAGCAGCACTACGCTACTATCTCCTCCATGCTCGAAGGGCTGCCCGTCAGCGTCGCTCTCCTTACAGGAAGCATCAGAGGGAAACGGCGCGAGCCCATCCTCGAAGGGCTGCAGGACGGCAGCGTAAACCTGCTGATTGCCACTCATGCCGTGCTGGAAGACACGGTTTCGTTCCACGCTCTCGGACTTGTCGTCGTTGACGAGCAGCACCGTTTCGGCGTTGCCCAACGAGCCAAGCTGTGGAACAAGAACGACTTCCTGCCCCACGTTCTTGTGATGACGGCAACCCCTATTCCCCGCACTCTTGCGATGACTCTCTACGGCGATTTGGACGTATCCGTCATCGACGAGCTGCCTCCCGGACGAAAGCCCGTTGTGACAGAGCACAGATACGACAAAGACAAAGGCGCGCTCTTCCGATTCATCCGCGCACAAGTGAACGAAGGGCGACAAATCTACATCGTCTACCCTCTCATCAAAGAAAGCGAGAAGATGGACTTGAAAAACCTCGAGGAAGGATACAAAAACATCAAGGAAGTTTTTCCCGAATTCAACATCAGCATGGTTCACGGGCAGATGAAGCCTGCCGAGAAGGAGGAGGAGATGCAGAAATTCGTGCGGAACGAAACGCAGATAATGGTAGCGACAACCGTCATCGAAGTGGGAGTCAACGTGCCCAACGCCAGCGTGATGATTATCGAAAACGCCGAAAGGTTCGGGCTCTCGCAGCTTCACCAGCTCAGAGGGCGCGTTGGAAGAGGCGCCGACCAGTCCTACTGCATCCTCGTCACCTCTTTCAAACTGACAAACGAGAGCATCAAGCGCATCGAAATCATGACTCGCACCAACGACGGCTTTGAGATAGCCGAGGCAGACCTCAAGCTGCGCGGGCCCGGCGACTTGGAAGGAACGCAGCAGAGCGGAATTGCCTTCGATTTGCATATTGCCAACCTGGCACGCGACGGACAGTTGCTGCAGCATGTGAGGAATCTGGCAGAGCGAATCGTCACCGAAGACCCCGATTAAAAACGACCCGAGAACGCCCTCTTCTGGCAACAGCTCCGACTGCTGAAAAAGGAGAACATCAACTGGTCGGCCATAAGCTGACACTTGAGCCGGCTAACGGGCACATCCTGAAGCGCAGACAGCAGGCAAGGAAGACATCCATAATCCCAAGGAAGCTATCCAAAAACCCAAGAAAGCCATCCAAAATCCAAAGAAAGCCATCCAAAATCCCAAAGAAGACGAACTGATTGGCAGAGAAGCCGACAAGGCTCCTTGGGCAGACGGCGGCTTTCTCTTCGCTCACGCGTTTTTTCCTTCTCCATGTTGTTGCCTCAACACGTTGTGCAAGGTGTCCCAACACGTTAAGCAAGCTTTCCCAACACGTTGTGCAAGGTGTCCCAACGTGTTGGTGCAACAAAAAGGAGAAACAAAAACGTCGGTTTTCTTCTCTGCAAGCACTTTTGAGGGCAATTTTCAGCGCTGGATTATTCTCACGTCGGGAAAGACTCTTTTTTTATGGAGAAAAATCATGAATGCAAAGAGGAGATGACTCACTCGACTGACGAGAAGTTTGAATGCAAAGAGGACTGACTTGAATGCCCTTAGGAGCTACTTGGTGCTACCAAAGGGGAACTTGGAAGCCATGAGGAATAGGTTCACACAACCAAAGGGGAAATTGAATGCGCCGAAGGCAGCGTTTCCGCGTGAGCGGGAAGGATGAGGATGGCATCTTGGACGACGCGAAGCGGGCTCTGATGTGAGCAAAAACGCTGATTTTCGGCGCAATCGGCACTCGACTGCGTTAAAAAAAACTTTTAAATTGCACTTTTTTATTAAAAGTGGAGGATTATAGTTGCTTTTTACGCCCTTTTATTGTAATTTTGCTCCGTTTTAACAGTATCGAACTCCATCATGCGCATCAGATTATTGCCGACAGTCCTTCTCGCCCTGCTTCTGACGTTTGTGTCACGAAGTTTCGCGCAGGACGCTCACTCCGAGCAGGCGGTGCCCGACGCCCCTATGGCAGCGGTGGAAAACCTGGAGCTGAGCTACTTAGCCATCAGCAGCGAGGTGGAGGACGATGAGGAATTCGGCGAATATGCCGAGAACTTCTATCCCGACTGGAACACCGAGAGCCTCTTCGGCTACAACAACATCACGCTTCCCGACACGTTCAGGATTAGCCTGAAGGGATTCTGCATGCCTACCACGCACACGCAGATTAACGATGTGTTCGGCTACCGCCCGCGCAGAAGGCGCTTCCACTACGGGCTCGACGTGAAAGTAAACCTCGGCGACACCATCTACTCCGCCTTCGACGGCAAGGTGCGCGTGAACGCCTTCAACCGCAAGGGCTACGGATACTACGTTGTCATCCGCCACAGCAACGGGCTGGAGACGCTCTACGGGCACATGTCGAAAATCCTGGTGAAGGAGAACGACGAGCTGAAGGCAGGCGACCCTATCGGCTTGGGCGGGAGCACGGGACGAAGCACAGGAAACCACCTTCACTTCGAAACGAGGCTTCTGGGCAACGCCATCAACCCCGCGCTGATGTTCGACTTCCCGCATCAGACGACAACGGGCGAATTCTTCACCTACCACAAGGCCAAGCAGGTGAAAACGAGCAGCGTGGCATACTACAAGGTGCGGCAAGGCGACACCCTCTCGAAGATTGCCGCAGCAAAGGGAACCACCATCAAGCAGCTGTGCAAGCTCAACCAGATAACCCAGAAAACCATCCTGCGCCCCGGGCAAGTGCTGCGCATAAACTAAGAATCTTTCCTCTAAAAAGATGGCACACGATACCAACCGACAATTCGAACAAAACATAGCCCTTTGCCGCGACTTGTTTGCAAAGAAGCTGAAAGACTACGGCGCCGCGTGGCGCATCCTGCGCATCCCTTCCGTCACCGACCAAATCTACATCAAGGCGAAAAGGATACGCACGCTCGAGACAACAGGCGTCGCCCTCGTGAACGAAGGCATACGCCCCGAGCTGATGGGCATCATCAACTACGGAATCATCGGGCTCATTCAGCTGGAGCACGGAGTGGCCGACAAGCAGGATATGACTGCCGAAGAAGCCCTTGCCGAATACGACAAGCAGGCCCACAAGGCGCTGGAGCTGATGAAAGCCAAGAATCACGACTACGGAGAAGCGTGGAGAGAAATGCGCGTGAGCTCCTACACCGACTTGATACTGATGAAGCTCAACCGCACGAAAGAGATAGAAGACAACAACGGCAAGACGCTTGTCTCGGAAGGCATCGACGCCAACTATATGGACATGATTAACTATTCCGTCTTCGGATTGATAAAGACAAGCGAAGGGAACGAAGAATAGGCACCGTTTCATCCCAAGCACTCTATGTCCCGCACAGCACAACCCTCACAGAACAAAGCACTCCACGTGATATGCAACATCCTGCGTTTCGCGCTGGGGCTCGTCTTTGTTTTCTCGGGCTTTGTGAAAGCCATCGACCCAATGGGCACGGTGTACAAGCTGAACGACTATGCTGAAGCGTTTGGGATAGCAGGCGCCGAGCAGACACACGTCGTCTTGTGGATAGCGATGATACTCGCACTCTTTGAGTTCATACTGGGCATCTGCATCTTCTTCTCGATGTGGAGAAGGACGGCACTCACCACAGCACTCGTCTTCATCGTGCTGATGACTCCGCTGACGCTCTACCTTGCGATAGCCAACCCCATCTCCGACTGCGGATGCTTCGGCGATGCCGTAAAGTTGACAAACTGGCAGACTTTCTGGAAAAACGTCGTCCTGCTTGCCGTCATCATCTTCCTCCTCTTCCACTATAAGGAACTGTGCCCGCTCATACGCCGCACGTGGGACTGGATGATTATCGGATTCGCCTTCGTGTCGCTCTATCTGTTCATGAACAACAACCTGCGGCACCTTCCCGCCTACGATTTCCGCCCCTATCGCATAGGAACGAACCTGGAGGAGGCGATGACGATGCCCGAGGGTAAGACTCCTCCTGAGTACGAGACTGTCTTCATCCTCGAGAAGGAGGGAAAGAAACGTAAGTTCACGCTCGACAACTATCCCGACAGCACTTGGACATTTGTCGCTTCGCGCACCGTGCTGAAGAAGAAAGGCTACACCCCTCCCATCCACGAATTCGAACTGATGGATGTGGAAGGCAACGACATAACCGAGAAACTCTTCGAGAAGGGCTACTCTTTCCTGATGATACTGAGAGACCTGCGTGCCGAAGACATGCACGACATCATAAACGACTTGTACGACTACGCGCAGTTCAACGAATATCCCTTCTATGCCCTCACTTCCGGCACCGATGCAGCCATCAAGCGCTGGAAAGAGCAGACGGGAGCCCTGTATGACTTCTACTACCTCGACGATACGACGCTCAAGACCATTGTGCGCTCAAATCCCGGCGTAGTGCTGATAAAAGACGGAACCATCATCAACAAATGGAGTCGGCACGACATCCCGCGAGACGAACTGCTCACAGGCACCCTCGACGAGCAACCTTGGGCCGAACGCACACGCGAAGAACGCTTGCGCCGATATGCACGCATCATAACGCTGATGTTCCTTCCCTACATTCTGCTCATCCTTCTCTCCTATATCATGCATAGGAAGACAAAGAAGAATATGAAGAAGGAATAGCGCCGTATGAAGAAGGGAAAAAATTTTTTGAAGAAAGAAAAAAACGATAAGTATTACCCATAAAAATTCAAACAAATGAGAAAAAACATTGTAGCAGGAAACTGGAAAATGAACAAGACCCTCCAGGAGGGAATCGAACTTGCAAAAGAGCTTAACGAAGTATTGTCAGCCGACAAGCCTAATTGCGATGTAGTCATCTGCACTCCCTTCATCCACCTGGCTTGCGTCACTCCTGTCGTAAACAAGGAAATCATCGGCGTGGGAGCCGAAAACTGCGCCGACAAGGCATCAGGAGCCTACACGGGCGAAGTATCCGCAGCTATGGTAGCTTCAACGGGTGCTCAGTACGTCATTCTGGGCCACTCCGAGCGTCGCGCCTACTATCACGAGACAGTTGAGATTCTTGACGAGAAAGTTAAGCTGGCTCTTGCTAACGGACTGAAACCCATCTTCTGCATCGGCGAAGTGCTCGAGGAGCGTGAGCAGGGCAAGCAGAACGAAGTGGTGAAGGCACAGCTCGCATCCGTCTTCAGCCTCAACGAAGGAGAGTTCGGCAACATCGTTCTTGCCTACGAACCCGTTTGGGCCATCGGTACGGGCAAGACCGCTACTCCCGAGCAGGCTCAGGAAATGCACGCCTACATACGTTCGCTCGTAGCCGAGAGATACTGCAAGGCTGTGGCAGACAATACATCCATCCTCTACGGAGGAAGCTGCAAGCCTTCCAACGCAAAGGAACTGTTCGCCAATCCCGACGTTGACGGCGGGCTCATCGGAGGCGCTTCCCTCAAGGCAGCCGACTTCAAGGGCATCATCGACGCTTTCAAGTAAAAAACATCCCGTGCAGCAATGCCTCTCGGGGCATTGCTGCACGACTCCTTCTCGTTTTTACATTTCAACTATGATCAAAAAAGCACTTCTCTCCCTCTTTTTCCTTTCAGTAACGCTCACCCTCTCGGCTCAATACAAAATTACCGACAAACTAGAGCGCAGCGAATGGGGATCAGGAAAGGTTACCGTCCATCAGGACAGCCGTCTGTATAACCTTCTCGGCACCATCTACGACCCATCCAACTCGCAGAAGCTGCAGACGAAAGGCTACCGGATACAAGTATATGCTGGGAATAACACCCGCGAAGCAAGGGAAGCAGCTATGCGTGCCGCAGAACAAGTGCGATACCTTTGGCCCGAACTCTCCGTCTACACCGAGTTCATCTCCCCGCGCTGGGTGTGCCGCGTGGGTGACTATCGAAGCATGGAGGAAGCCGATCAAATGCTGCGCGAAATGAAAAAGACAGGGCGATTCCGCGACATCATTCTGCTGCCGAATCAAACCATAAACGTAAACCTCAACTACTAACTGCTGACAACGGGACGCAGAACAATCTTGACCTATGTTGGAAAACAATCACGAAGATCCTCAAGTCACCGACGAACTTAAACAACACACGTCGGCAATCTTGGAACTGATAGGAGAAGATCCTCAGCGCGAAGGACTCATTAAAACGCCCGAGCGGGTAGCGAAGGCTTTCCAGGCGCTCACGTGCGGGTATCAGCAAGACCCAGCGGCAGTGCTTCGATCGGCTATGTTCAAGGAAGACTACCGCCAGATGGTTATCGTGCGCGATATTCAGTTCTATTCGCTGTGCGAGCATCATCTTCTTCCTTTCTTCGGCAAGGTCCACGTTGCCTATATTCCTAACGGATATATCACGGGGCTGAGCAAAATAGCAAGAGTGGTAGATATCTACAGCCATCGGCTTCAAGTGCAGGAACGCATGACGCTTCAAATCAAGCAATGCATTCAGCAAACGCTCAATCCACTTGGGGTGATGGTTGTGGTAGAAGCTCAACACATGTGTATGCAAATGCGGGGAGTGGAGAAACAGAACTCAATAACTACCACTTCTGACTTTACAGGCGCTTTCAATCAGGCAAAAACGAGAGAGGAGTTCATGAATCTGATAAAGACTAAACTATAGTCTTTGCACTGAGGAGAATAAGAGAGGGAGGTTTCGAGCCTCCCTCTTTTTGTTTCTGATGTCAGGCGATTACCCTGTTTCCCAGCTGCTTTGCGAGCTCACGCCGAATGGCAAGCAAATCGTTATACTCTTGCATAAGCTCTTGCATATACTCTGGATTATCATTAACGCTGGCTTCCTTCATTTTCGACTTCAGTTGCTTAATCTCATCTTCTACAAGAACCAACTTATAATCGTTAAGCAGATGGGGCACCACCTCATGTATATCCGAGCTCTCGGAGAACGTGTCACTCAATTCGTATTTGTCTGTCAACAAGTCGATGGCAAGCCGGCTTACAGCTGGATTGGAATGATTACGGAAGAAACGTGAGGCGCTAAAGCCCTCTTCATGAACATGCTGTACCAGCTCCTCCATCATGCTCTGCAAGAGAGGACTCGAGAAAGACAACTCATCGTTCTGCAAATCATAATAGATGCATTCGGCTACCGTAAAAGCCTGCGTGGAGCCATCCTCGAGGGTCATCAGTTCCAGTTCCTCTTCTCCGTGACGCACCATTTCTTTCATTAGGAGTAGCTCCTTTTTATTTAGCATTTCCTTTTGGCGCGTTGCGCTATCCTGCAAAAGGAGAGGGTCTATTTCAACAACTGAGGGCGAAGGCTCCTCTTCTTTTTGCGGTTCGACAGGCGCTGCTTCATCCGAGGGGGTTTCTACTCTGGACGAGACGACAGTAGACTGCTGTCGTTCTCTTTCGAGATTCTTCTGACGTTCCTCCTTGAGAGCCTTACGCATACGGTTCACATAGTCAACGAGCATCTTCTCGTCGACGTCAAGCATCTGACTGCAGACAGAAATGTTTTCTGAACGGGAAACGCTGTCGGGAATCACGCAAATACTCTTGACGATATCTTTGATTAACTCCGTTCGCTTCAAAGGATCATTTCCCGCATCCTCCAGAAGAAGGTTCGTCTTGAAGCGGATGAAATCCACCTCGTTGTCTTTGATATACTGCTGAAACTCTGAAGCATTGTGGCTGCGGGCATAGCTGTCGGGATCTTCTCCCTCAGGAAGAAGCACCACTTTTATTGTCATCCCCTCTTCGAGAAGCATGTCGATACCGCGCAGCGAAGCATGAATACCAGCGCTGTCTCCGTCGTAGATGAGGGTAATGTTGTTAGTAAACCGATGAATCTTGCGTATCTGCCCTTGTGTGAGGGATGTGCCGCACGATGCTACCACATTCTCCACTCCTGCCTGATGCATAGAGATGACATCCGTGTTTCCCTCAACGAGAAAACATCTGTCGTTCTTCACAATAGCAGCCTTAGCAAGCCATATTCCATAGAGCTCCTCGCTTTTAGTAAACAAATCTGTCTGGGGCGTGTTCACATACTTCGCTACTTGCGCCTGACTGGATAGTACACGCCCGCTGAATCCTATTACCTTTCCCGAAAGGGAGTGAATAGGAAAGAGCACCCTTCCCCGAAAACGATCCTTCAGCTCTCCATTGTCAGTCCGGTAACAAACGCCTGCTCCTACCAGATAGTCGCTCTTGAATCCCTTCTCCAGCGCTGCCCTTGCCAAAGCGTCGGAGGAGTTTGGGCTGTATCCCAACTGGAACTTTTCGATGATGTCATCCCGGAATCCCCTTTGACGGAAGTATGCCAAGCCGACACTTTTTCCCATATCCGTTTCGAGCAACTGCTGCTGGAACCAGTCTCTTGCAAACTGATTGACGATAGAAAGGCTCTCGCGCACGCTTTGTGCCTGGCGCTCTTCGTCAGACAATTGCTTCTCCTCGATTTGGATGCCGTACTTGTTTGCAAGCCAGCGCAACGCCTCGGGGAAAGTCATCTGCTCGTGTTCCATGAGGAAACGTGCCGAATCGCCCGACTTGCCGCAGCCGAAGCACTTGAAAATGCCGCGTGCCGGATTCACGTTGAACGAGGGTGTGCGCTCGTTATGAAACGGGCAAAGTCCCACATAGTTCACTCCCCTTCGGCGAAGTTGAACAAACTCCGACACGACGTCTACTATCTGAGCCGTATCAAGAATCTTGTTTTTTGTACTGTCATCAATCATCTCTGCAAAAATAAGAAAAACAAATGAATTTTTGCCCTTCTTCGAAAAAAATTATACTTTTGCCATAAATCTATGGAACAAAACAAACTCACGCCGAAACAGAAAGCTAAAGCCATTTTCCATCTGGCTGTGATAGCACTCTTTGGAGTAGCTATGATTGTGTGCCTTTGCCAAGCTATCTCCTGCGAAGGAGGCGGAAGGGGCAAGAAGGAAAAAGAAGACGTCTATCACCCTAAGAACAAAGACCATAAAGAGCCTACACGAAGCTATTCCAAACTGCTCAACGACTTGCAGGAAAAGCAGATTGTCGCTGCCGAGAAAAACGGCATCAAGGGGAAATTCACGCGCGAGGACCTCGCCTCAGGGAAGTTCGACGTCGTTCACGTCAAGACTTGCAATCATTATGTCGTCGAGCATCTTACCCACTCGTCGCCCTACCTTGTTCCTAAGGCTGCCACTCTGCTCGACGACTTGGGGAAGGCTTTCCAAGACTCCATCTACAACAGAGGCTACAACCGCAAGCACCGTTTCATTGTCACAAGTGTCACGCGCACTCAGGAGGATGTGAAAAAACTGGCGCAAACCAACGTAAATGCTACCGAGAATTCGTGTCATTGCTACGGAACGACTTTCGATATCTCCTACGCCCGATTTGAGCGCCCCGCTACGCACGCTATCGAAGATAACGACAAGCTTTACGATATCCTGATGCAGGTAGCGCTCGACTTCCGTACGAAAAAACGTTGCTATGTCAAGTGGGAACGGAAGCAGAAGTGTCTTCACATCACAGTTCGGTAGGTTTTCGCTCTGCGAGTAAAAGCTTGCTTCGCAAGACCTTCTTCATGCCACACGATTCTTTCTTCATCTCGCGCGTTTCTTTCTTCATCTCGCGAGATTCCTTCTCCATACGGCGAGATTCCTTCTCCAAAAAAATCGCTTCCTTCTGCAGATTGAGCGCCCGAGTTTACTCCTCCAGCAATTTCTTCACTTCCTCGTCGGTTTTGTAAAGGGTATCCCTGCAAAACTTAATCAACTCCTGCGCTTTCTTCAACTGCGCAGTCAGTTCGTCTATCTCCAACTCGTTGTTCTCAACCTTCGAGACAATCTCATCTAGCTGTTTTACAGCATCTTCATATTTCATAGTCAGTTCTCCTTTTCAGTTTTCACAATCACTTTGCTATACACTTCGCCTTCGGCAAAACGCGTCAGCAGCACTTCGCCTTTCTCCACTTCCGATGCATTCCGCACAGCTTTGCCTTTCTGATACGTGATGCTATATCCTCGACGCAGAATTTTATCGGGTGAAGCCCCTTCCAGCACCTTCTCCATCAGGTCGATACGATGCTTCTGATTGACAAGAAGTGTCTGCATACCCGTCGTTATCTGCTGCATCCGACGCTCGAGGCGATGCTCCTCGTTAGTTTTGCAAAGGGCGTATGCGGCAGGAACACGCCCCGACAAGTATTGCAAATGCTGCTGCTCGCGCAAGAGCTTATCCTTCACGCCGTTACCTATTGTCAGCACACACTCCTCAACAAACGCTGCCGTCTCGCCCACTCTCTCTATCAGGAAAGCGGCTGCTGCGGTAGGTGTCTTCACTCGAGTGTGCGCTACGGCATCTATAACCGTATCGTCTCTTTCGTGTCCTATCCCCGTGATGATAGGCAGAGGGAACTGAGCGCAATTCGCAGCGAGGACATACGTGTCGAAACCAGCCAAATCGCTTGTCGCACCTCCTCCGCGAATAATCACCACCACATCCCAGTTTTCCTGCCTCGAGGCAATCTTGTCGAGGGCGTCAATAATCGACTCCTCCACTCTGTCTCCCTGCATCACGGCTGGGAAAAGACGGGGGTAGAAGACGTATCCGAAAGAGTTCGCCATCAGCTGATTACAGAAATCGCCGTATCCCGCAGCTCCCTCGGCAGAGATAACAGCCACTCTTTGCGGGAGAAGGGGCATCGGCAGCTCTTTGTTCATTGTCAGCGTGCCTTCCTCCTCCAGCTGACGCAGAATCTCCCTCCTCCTGCGGGCCATATCGCCCAGCGTGTAGGTTGGGTCGATATCCTGCACGATATAGGAAAGCCCGTACAACTCGTGAAACTCTGCCGTAACCTGCAACTGAACGCTTATGCCCGACGTGAAAGCCTGCCCTGTCTCCTGCTCAAAGTACTCTCTGATAATCCGAAACTTATTCGCCCAGATGGTAGCCCGCGCCTTTGCGAGGAGGCTGTTCCCCTTCTCGCTTTTCTGCACCAGCTCGATGTAGCAATGTCCCGTTGCGTTTACGCTTACGCTGCTCATCTCGGCTTGCACCCAATAGGCGTCGTCGAGGCTCGATTCAATAGCGTCGCGCACCATTCCGTTCAGTTCATAAAGACTCAGCGCTTCCATCTTCCTTTTAAATTATGTCAGCCTCCTGTTTCTCGGCTTGAAAGTTATTCACATACTGCCCCAATCCCTTCTGCGAGGCGATAAAAGCACCTCCCACAAGTGTTTCTCCGCGATAGAAGACAGCCGACTGCCCGGGAGTGATGCCCGAAGCAGGCTCCACGAAGCGCACCAAAGCAAGCCCGGGGGCTACGTCGCCCAACATCTCGCACTCAAGGGGCTTGCTGCGATAGCGAATCCTCACCGAGAGAGGATGGTTGTCGGCCCGCATGTCAAGATGCAGAATATCATCGGAAGAGCCTTCTATCAGCATATATCGGGAAGCCAAATCGGCTTCATCCCCCAGCACAACCGTGTTTTTGTCGGCATTGATGCGTAGGACAAAAGCCGGCTTCCCCAAAGCAATACCGAGCCCCTTGCGTTGCCCGATGGTGTAGAAAGGAAACCCCTTATGCACGCCGAGAACACGCCCTTCCTTATCGACAAACTTGCCCTCACCTATCAGAGAGTCTACATCGGGGCGCTGGGTACGGAGGAAATCACGGTAATCGCCTTCGATGAAGCACACTTCCATACTCTCACCTTCGTGCGCCTTAACGGCAAAGTCTTTCTGCTCCAGGTAGTTGCGGACATCCTTTTTCGTCCATTCTCCCAGAGGAAACAGGCATCGGCGCAGCACGTCTTGCGACAAGCGCCAGAGAAAGTAGCTCTGATCCTTCGTCTTGTCGGCTCCGCAGACGATTCGCACAACGTTGTCATCCCTTCTCAAACGTACGTAATGTCCTGTTGCTATATGTTCGCATCCCAAGCGAGAAGCCCATTCCGACAGCACTCGGAACTTAAACAAAGGATTGCACATCACGCATGGGTTGGGTGTACGTCCGCGCAGATACTCGTTGCAGAAATAATCCACCACCTGCCCTCGGAAAGCCTCCCTCTCATCGGCAACAAAGTGCTCGATACCCAGCCGACGAGCTACCGAGCGAGCCTCGAGGATGCTTCTCGGCTCGCCGTCCTCCATCTGCGAAGGCACGTCGAAAACGCGCATCGTGAGCCCGACAACGTCGTACCCCTGCTCGAGAAGCATCAGACACGTAGCTGTGCTGTCGATGCCCCCGCTCATTCCTACCAGGACTTTTTTCTTCATCGGCGTGTGTTGATATGCAAAGATAGCGATTTTTTTCCTTCTCCAAAAAAATTTTTCCCTTCTCGAAAAAAAATTATGAAGAAGGGAAAAAAATTTTTTCTCAAAGCATATTCCGCTAAGTGTTGACAAAACGAAAAAACGCCTTTTCATCGGGCTTTTTTCGAAAAAAAAGATAAAAACCTCATGACTTGATAGAGTTGGATTCAGCATTTTTCACTATCTTTGCAAGCGGAAAAAATGAGTTGGTAAGAAGCATCACAGGATAATGGCAGAAAGAATAGTACCTACGGAACTCGGGACGGAGAAAATCAGCACGCTGCTGAAGAAATACGCTATCCCCTCCATCGTGGCAATGATTGCCTCGTCGATATACAACATCGTCGACAGCGCCTACATCGGGCACGGCATCGGGCCTATGGCCCTCAGCGGTCTGGCGCCTACGTTTCCGCTGATGAACATCTCAGCGGCATTCGGGGCGATGGTCGGCGTGGGTGCGTCGACAATGATTTCGGTGCGCCTCGGGCAGAAAAACTACGAGTCGGCGCAGCGCATCTTGGGCAACGCCTTTACGATGAACATATTGGTAGGCATCCTCATAGGCGTGTTTGCCCTCCTCTTCCTCGACCCTATCCTCCTCTTTTTCGGAGCTTCGGAAAATACGCTGCAGTTTGCCCACGAGTATATGTTCTGGATTATCCTGGGCAACGTCATAACGCATCTCTACTTCGGGTTTAATGCCATCCTTCGCAGCGCCGGGCATCCCGACATTGCGATGAAGGCTACCATCCTGACGGTAGTGCTAAACAGCGTTCTCGACCCTATTTTCATCTTCAAATGGGGACTTGGGCTCGGCATCAAGGGTGCAGCTATCGCTACCATCCTGTCGCAGACGGTGTCGCTCTGCTGGCAGATGCATATTCTCAGCAACAAAAATGAGCTGTTGCATCTCCATCGGGGCATCTATCGGCTGAAAGGCAGCATCGTCAAGGAAATCCTGTCGATAGGCATTTCTCCCTGCCTTATGAACCTGGCAGCGTGCTTCGTCGTCATCTTCTTCAACCGAGGTTTGCTGAACTATGGCGACGATTATGCCGTCGGGGCATACAGCGTTGTTCACAAAGTGACGTTCGTCTTTATCACCCTTGTGATGGGACTTAATCAGGGCATGCAGCCCATCGCCGGCTACAACTACGGAGCTCAGCGCCCCGACAGGGTGATGGCTGTGCTGCGCTTAGCTATCATCTGGGCAACGATAGCGATGGTGCTCGGATGGATAGTGAGCGAGTTCCTCCCGCGCTACGCAGCGCTGGTGTTCACGACGGACCCGAAGATGATAGAGGAGATTGTGCGCGGTATGCGCATCAACGGACTTGTGATGCCCCTCATCGGCTCACAGATGGTTATCGGCAACTTCTTCCAGGCTATCGCCAAACCCTGGAAGGCGATTTTCCTCTCCCTCTCGAGGCAATTCCTCTTCCTGGTGCCGTGTCTGCTTATCTTCCCGACGTTTTGGAAACCCGCCATCGAGGGTGTGTGGTACAGCCTGCCGGCTTCCGATTTGATTTCGTGCATTACAGGTTTCACTATGCTGGCTCTGCAACTAAAACAGTTCAAGAAGCAAGCTCAACAGCTTCAACAATAATGCCCCATTCGTGCAATTCCAATTTTATATCATACCTCTTTCCATCTATCTGAATGATTAAAAACTTTTCCCATGAATAACTTCATCATCACTATCGGACGACAACTGGGCAGCGGAGGACGTTCCGTCGGACATCTGCTTGCAGAGCATTACGGCATCAGTTTGTACGACAAGAGCCTCATCAACTTAGCTGCCGAGCAAAGCGGAATAAGCAAGCAGGTATTCTCACAAGCCGACGAGAAGGTGTCGCGCTCATTCCTGCGCTCACTCATTCCCGGCAGAGGGATGACGATGCTCGGCTCCAACAGCCCACTTTCGCAGGACGAGCTCTTCAAGGTGCAGAGCGACGTCATCCAAAACATTACAGAAAAGGAGTCCTGCGTCATTCTCGGGAGATGTGCCGACTACATCCTGCGCAACCATCCCAGGCTGATAAGCATTTTCCTCACTGCCGATATGGACGACCGTCTTAAGCGCTTATCTGAGAACGACAACATTCCTCTTGAGAAAGCGCTCCCCGTGCTTGAACAGGGCGACAAGAAGAGAGCCAGCTACTACAATTACTATACCGGAGGCGCGTGGGGAGTAGCCTCAACGTATCATCTCTCACTAAACACCAGCAGGCTGGGAATAGAAGGCACTACACAGTTCCTCATCCGCTACATCGATGCAAGACGAGCTCAGTGGGAAGAGAAAGAATAAGGAATAAATGACTCGGATTGGCATTCTAAGCGACACACACGCCTATTGGGACGAACGCTACGCACAGTACTTCAAGGACTGCGACGAAGTGTGGCATGCTGGAGACATCGGCTCACTTGAGGTTGCCGATAAACTGGAAGCGTTGCCTGTCACTTTCCGAGCTGTCTACGGCAACATCGACAGCTACGACATCCGCTTGCGGTATCCCGAGGTGCGGAGATTTACCGTAGAGGGCGTCGACGTGCTCCTCAAGCATATAGGAGGCTATCCCGGCAAGTACGATGCTTCCGTACGAGGCACCCTCTTTGCCCAGCCGCCCAAACTCTTTGTTTGCGGGCATAGCCACATCCTTCGCGTGAAGTACGACCCTACCCTCCAGATGCTTCACATCAATCCGGGCGCTGCAGGAGTTTATGGCATTCAGGCGGTACGAACACTTATCCGCTGCTGCATCGACGGAACCGACATCAGCAATCTCGAAGTCATCGAGCTGGGAAACAAGAGGCAGTGATTCCTCACAAACCCTTACGAAAAACAAAAAGAAAGTAAAAAAAGGCTAATCACTTCGATTGGCATTTAAACTTTTTCGCGGACAAAGAGTCATAAAAGTGTCGTGCTTATTACGGAAACGACTTGTTTAACCATTAATAATTGCTTATGAAAAAGATTCTTTTTGCCCTTGTGGCTATGATGGTGACTCTGAGTGCTTTTGCACAGGGTCCGCAGCGCGGAGAAAGACGCGAGTTCAAACCTGAAGAGATGGCAACACGCCAGGCAGACCGTATCAAACAAGCTTGCAACATCGACGACAAGCAGTATGACAAGCTCTACAACCTCTTCCTGAATCAATCAAAGGAAATGCAGAAACAGATGCAGGCAGGCGAAGGCCAGAGAATGAGCCGCGAAGATATGCAGAAGCGTTTCGAAGAGCGCGAGAAAGCTATCAAGGCCATCCTTACCGATGAGCAGGTAAAGGCTTATGACAAGATGCAGCAAGAGCAGCGTCAGCGCCGCGGAAACGGTGGACAAAGAGGCGGACAGAGAGGCCCACGCCCTGAGAGGCAACAGTAATCGAATGGGTAGAAGCTAAGGCACGCCCCCTTCAACCCACGCCAATGGGTTGAGTGCAAAAGGCAAAGCCTGGCTGACAATCACCCTTCGGAAAAGAACGAAACGCTGCCGGATGATTCACGAAGAAAACATCCGGCAGCGTAACTTTTCCTGATTCCCTGTTATTTGCCTTTTAGCAAGGGAAGCATCACCTCTCCGTAGCGTTTTCCTAACTCACGGTAGCCTGCAGCGTCGAAATGAAGATGATCTTCACGGCAGCTACATCCTGCGGCAGACACCACATGAGCCGTAGGAATCACCTCCGGCAAACGGTTGATGACGCGATTCATAGAAGAGCAGACGCCTCCCACATCCTCGCTCACTACTTCTCCTGCCAGCAAGGGCACATCTTCGGCTTGCAAGCCCAAATCGCTGAGCAGCATCTCGTAAATACTCTTTACCCAGCCGAGCCAGCGCTCATCGTTGGTGTTTGTTTCGCCCTGATGCAACAGGATGCCCTTGATGACGCCGTCTTTCTGAGCCAGACGAGCCATTTCGAGAAGATGATGATAAGGATCGTTGCCATACAGCGCAATCTTCTCCTTCATCCATCCGGGAGTCTTGGGAAGATAGTCGGCAATGCTATCGGGCATGAATCCACGAATGTCGATGCCGCCCACAGCAACGTTGATGACTCCCACGCGTACTTTCTTGGGAAGATTTTCAAGCAGGTAACGCCCGAAATAGTCAGCCGGGCAAAGTCCGTACCACTGGTTGTTGAGCGGGGGAACAGCCTTGCACCACTCGCCCTTCACCCTACCCATTCGGGGCATATCCACAGCAGGAAGGAGGAGAAAACGCTCGGGCACATCGACTGTATCGACAGCCTCGACAGGAGCATTTCCCTCCATGTTCGACTGCCCGAAACAAAGGAACACATACAGATTTTTGTCGGGCTTGCTGGCAGCTGGCTCACAACTTGAGAGCCCCAGCATCATACCCAACACACAGCATACAAGAATCAATGTTTTTTTCATAGTCGCGAAAACTTTTCTGCAAAGAAAGCACAAAAAAGCGACTTAACGAATGAAAAGCACGAAAAACACGTAGTTTTTCCACTTGAATCCTTCAACAAAACGACTATTCCGCATCGCAGGAAAAGGATGACATAAAGCAAAAAAAATTATGCTTAACTCTCCGCGCGATATGCTCAAAGAAAAAATCTTTTTTCTCTGAGAATAAAAAATTATGAGTTAAGCATATTTCGCACTTTCTCAAACAACTGCTAAAATCACTTCAGAGCTAATCAGGACTAAACAAAGCATAAGAAAGGAAGCTCCCTGAAACAAGACATCATCGCAGACTCTTAGGAGCCTGCGATGATGATTTGTTGTGATCCCGTTGGGATTCAAACCCAAGACCTTCAGAACCGGAATCTGACGCTCTATTCAGCTAAGCTACGGGACCAAAGCGGGGACAAAGTTACAAAAAAGATTGATTGAAATATCGTTTTGCAAGAAAATATGACTCCTTTTTTTAAAAAATAGCCTTAATGACGTGCTTTTTTTAAGAAAAATGTTGCTTTCGTAAAAAATGAATGTATCTTTGCAGATGTTGCTGAGTTTGGCTCGGCAGACAAACGAAAACATAACAAAAAACATACCACTATGATTACTCCACTATTGATCGGAACCCTGGGAACGACCGAGATTATTATCATTGCACTCGTCGTCCTGCTCCTCTTCGGAGGAAAGAAAATTCCTGAACTCATGAAAGGCATCGGCAAAGGCGTGAAAAGCTTCAAGCAAGGCATGAACGAAGTTGAAAAAGAAATCAGCGACATCGACGCGAACGCCGACGAGAAGAAAGAAAAGTAAGCGACAACAATAACAATCACCCTAACTTTTAATCTAATACATTATGTCAGAAGAAATCTCAAGAAGAAAGTTTCTGAAGCAGGGCACAGCCGCTGCAATTGGTCTGACCATCGTCCCGAATGTTGTTTTGGGAAAGAACTACGGTCACACCGCTCCAAGTGACAAACTGAACATCCTGGGCATCGGTATCGGAGGACGTGGTTCTGCCGACCTGCGCGAGATGGAGACAGAGAACATTATCGGTCTCTGCGACACCGACTGGAGGTATGCTAAAGGCGTTTTCGAACGCTATCCTAAGGCAAAGCGCTACTACGACTGGCGCAAGATGTACGACGACATGCTTGACCAGGCCGATGCCGTAATGGTTGCCACCGCCGACCATACCCACGCCATCATCGCTGCCAACGCTATCGTTGCCGGCAAGCACGCCTACGTTGAGAAACCGCTCACCCACACCGTGTATGAGTCGCGTCTGCTCACCAAGCTTGCCAAGAAGTATAAGGTAGCCACTCAGATGGGTAACCAAGGATCATCGGGCGAAGGCGTTCGCAAGGTTTGCCGCTGGATTCAGAGCGGAGAAATCGGCGAAGTAACATGCGTCGACACATTCACCGACCGTCCTATCTGGCCACAAGGCCTCAACCGTCCCGAGAAGGTGAACAAGATTCCTTCCACCCTCCACTGGGATGAATTCATCGGCCCGGCTAACTACCGTCCCTACAACGAAATCTACACTCCTTGGAACTTCCGCGGATGGTGGGACTTCGGTACCGGCGCTCTCGGCGATATGGCTTGCCACATCCTGCATCCCGTATTCGCAGGACTGAAGCTGAGATATCCGACAAAGGTACAGGGTAGCTCCACGCTGCTACTTACCGACTGCTGCCCCAGCGCACAGGCTGTACACTACACCTTCCCCGCACGCGACAACCTGCCAAAGGTTGCTATGCCCGAAGTGAAGGTTAACTGGTACGACGGTGGTCTGATGCCCGAGCGTCCTGCAGGACTTCCCGCAGGAAAGGATATGAACGATTCGGGTGGCGCCTGCATCTTCCACGGAACAAAGGATACTCTCATCTGCGGTTGCTACGGCGTGAACCCGTACCTGCTCTCAGGACGTAAGCCCGAAGGCCCCGAAGTAATGCGCGTTGTGAAGACTTCTCACCAGCAGGATTGGATCCGTGCCTGCAAGGAGAGCCCTGAAAACCGCGTTCCGACTATCTCCGACTTCGCAGAGTCAGGTCCTCTGAACGAAATGGTAGTGATGGGCGTGCTTGCCGTACGCCTGCAGTCGCTCAACCGCGAGCTGGAGTGGGACGGCGAGAACATGCGTTTCACCAACATCCCCGCAGATGCTACTATCCGCACCGTCATCAAGGATGGTTTCTACATCAAGGAAGGTCATCCCACCTTCGACAAGACTTGGACCGAGCCTGTTAATGCAAATGAATTTGCAAACGAGCTCATCAAGCACACCTATCGCGACGGATGGAATCTGCCCGAAATGCCGAAATAATCTTTCAACAACAAATAATCAACTATTAACAACAAACAGAAAATGAAAAAGATTTTTTCTATCGTAGCTGTTGCATCGCTTTGCCTTCTCGTGGCATCCTGCGGCAGCAAGAAGCCCGCAGCTCCTGCTGAAGAAGAAGAAGCTCCCGCAACTCCTCAATACACCGTTGTTGACGCTCCCGAGGTAGACCTCGCCGAGTTCCCCGTTGACGAAGACGGCTACATCGTGCTGTTCGACGGAACCTCTCTGAAAGGTTGGCGCGGCTACGGCAAAGACCACGTGCCCTCACGCTGGGTTATCGAAGACGGCTGCCTGAAATTCTGCGGCACCGGTAGCGGTGAAGCACAGACGGGCGACGGAGGCGACATCATCTTTGCACATCAGTTCAAGAACTTCACGCTCGAACTGGAGTGGAAAGTAGAGAAAGGCGCCAACTCTGGTATTTTCTATCTTGCTAAGGAGGTTACCACCAAGGACGAGAACGGCAACGATCGCTACGAGCCCATCTATATCTCCTGCCCCGAGTATCAGGTACTTGACAATGCCAACCATCCCGACGCTCAGCTGGGTGTTGACGGCAACCGTCAGTCGGCTTCTCTGTACGACATGATTCCTGCCAAGCCACAGAACTCCAAGCCCTTCGGCGAGTGGAACAAGGCCAAGATCATGGTTTACAAAGGCACTGTAGTTCACGGACAGAACGATCAGAACGTACTTGAGTATCACCTCTGGACACAGCAGTGGACCGACATGCTCCAGAACAGCAAGTTCAGCGAGAAGAACTGGCCTCTTGCTTTCGCTCTTCTCAACAACTGCGGTGGTGACGAGCATCAGGGATACATCGGCATGCAGGATCACGGCGACAATGTATATTATCGCAACATCCGCATCAAACTGTTCGATTAATCGTCCCGTTCCATTTATGATTCAACCGTTGGAGGGCTTCGGCTCTCCAACGATTTTAAAAACAACAGACACATCATTATGAAACACACCTTATCTATTCTGACGCTCTTAGTCCTGCTGCCAACCACTTTTACGGCTTGCGGCAACAAGGACAACGCTCTTCCCAAGAAGGAGATGGCTATCCAGCTCTATTCAATGCGCGACACGCTGAACCGTTGCGGGAAAGACTACATGCCCGTGCTTGAGCAACTTGCTTCATGGGGCTACACGGCTGTGGAAGCTGCCAACTACAACAACGGGCTTTTCTACGGCACCACTCCCGAAGAGTTCAAGGCCAACGTAGAGAAAGTGGGCATGAAGGTTCTCTCTTCACACATCGGGCACAACCTGAACGGTGAAGAAACAGCCAATCACGATTTCACTGCCAACCTCGAATGGTGGAAGAAGTGTATTGCCGATCATAAGAAAGCCGGCATGAAATACATCGTCAATCCCGGCATGGGCGTTCCTGCTACTCTGGCAGACCTTCAGACGCAGTGCGAATTCCTCAATGAAGTCGGCAAGCTGTGTGCTGCCGAAGGCATCAAGTTTGGCTATCACAGCCACTCACACGAGTTCCGCCGCGTAGAGGGCAAGGTAATGTACGACTATATGATTGAGCACACCGACCCGCAGTACGTATTTTTCGAGATGGACGTTTACTGGGCTGTTGTGGGCGGAGTAGCTCCCGTGGAGTACTTCAAGCGCTATCCCGGACGTTTCACGCTGCTTCACATCAAGGATCTCTGCACGCTTGGCGAAAGCGGAATGGTTGGCTTCGACGCCATCTTCAACCACGCTGAGGAAGCAGGTCTGAAGGAGTACGTCGTAGAAGTGGAGTGCGATCCCTACCCCAGCGTAGAGGAGAGCGCCATCTACCTGCGCAAGGCTCCATACGTGAAAGCTTCTTACAAATAAAACCTATCTCAGGGTGCATCCCGACGGCATCGCTTTCGGGATGCATCTTCTAAGAAACACTCCTATCACAGACAAGACTATCAATGGCAGAAAGAAGGAAAGATGACAACATGTCGTTTTGGGACCATCTGGAAGTGTTCCGAGGCACCCTGTTCCGTGTTTTCGGCGTGTTGCTGGCGTTTATGATTATCTACTTCTTCATCATGAAGCTGTTCTTCAACGACTTCGTGCTGGGACCCACGTCTTCCGACTTCTTCCTGTACAAACTGATTCCTTACTTTAAGTCAGACTACCACGTCGACATCATCAACATCAACGTCGCGTCGCAGTTCATGACTCACGTCACCACCTCCTTCTGGTTTGCGCTGGTGACAGCCTTTCCCTTCCTCATGTGGGAGCTGTGGCGCTTTGTAAGCCCCGCTCTCTACAATAACGAGAAACGCCCCATACGCTTTGCTTTCACCTTCGGCACCGGGATGTTCTACCTCGGATGCGTCATAGGCTACTGCATAGTGTTCCCCTTCACCTTCCGGTTCCTCACCGAGTATGAGCTGAGCGCCGACATCACCAATCAGATATCGCTCAACTCATACATGGGCACCTTCCTGATGATGATATTCGTTATGGGCATTGTCTTCGAGCTGCCTCTCCTCATCTGGGTGCTCTCGCGTATAGGCCTCGTCACCAAGCAGATGCTGAGGAAATACCGCCGACACGCCATCGTGGCTCTGATGCTTCTCGCTGCCATCATCACACCTTCGGGCGATCCTTTCACGCTGACTGTCGTATTCGTTCCCCTCTACCTGCTCTTTGAGTTAGGCATCGTTCTTGCACGCAACGAGAAGAAGGAAGACGAGGAAGATGAGGACGAAGAGCAGAAAGTCATTACCGACCAGTCGGACAGCGTGCCTGAAGGCTACTTCAACGATGCTTTGCCCGAACCCGACGAAAAGGCAGAGCCCGAAGAGCAGAGCGAAGAAAAAGCTCCCGAATAGCTGAAGTACGCATAACCAAATATGAAGAAGGAAGCGCGCGATATGAAGAAGGGAAAAAAATTTTTGAAGAAGGAAAAAAATTTTTTGGAGAACAAATAATTCTTTCTGAAGAAAGCACTTTCCGAGAATCGCCCAAAGCCCCTTCGGCACAACATAGGATAACATTTCACACCGAACTTAGCACACCGAATCATTAACACATCATCACTCATGAGTCAACTCATCATTCCTAATCACTACCGTCCCCTGCTCGATATGCAACAAACCGAGCAAGGCATCAAACAGATAAAGGACTTCTTCCAGCAGAACCTCTCGACGGAACTTCGTCTGCGTCGCGTCACAGCACCTCTCTTCGTACTCAAAGGCCTGGGAATCAACGACGACCTGAACGGAGTGGAGCGCCCCGTTTCGTTCCCCATCAAGGATCTCGGCGACGCCAAAGCCGAAGTGGTGCATTCGCTTGCAAAGTGGAAGCGCCTCACGCTTGCCGACTACGGAGTGAAGCCAGGATACGGAATCTACACCGACATGAACGCCATCCGTGCCGACGAGGAACTGGACAATCTCCACAGCCTCTATGTGGACCAATGGGACTGGGAGCGAGTGATGAATCCAGAAGAGAGAAACCTCGACTATCTGAAACAGATTGTCAGACGTATATACGCCGCTATGCTCCGCACCGAGTACATGATAAGCGAAGTGTATAACGTGCTCACGCCTTCTCTGCCCGACGAGATCTATTTCATCGAGAGCGAGGAGCTGCTTCAGCGATACCCCGGGCTTAACGCCAAAGAGAGGGAGAATGCGATAGCAAGAGAATACGGCTCGGTGTTCATCATCGGCATCGGAAACAAGCTGTCAAATGGAGAAGCACACGACTTGCGGGCCCCCGACTATGACGACTGGTCTTCGCCCAACAGCGATGGATATGAGGGACTTAACGGCGACATCATCGTATGGAACGAGACACTCGGGCGCTCCTTCGAGCTGTCGTCGATGGGCATCCGCGTCAATAAGGAAGTGATGCTTCACCAGCTGCAACTCTGCGGCAAGGAGGACAGAGAGAACCTCTATTTCCACAAGCGCCTGCTGGGAGGAGAACTGCCGCAGACCATCGGAGGAGGCATCGGGCAGAGCCGTCTGTGCATGCTGCTGCTTAAAAAAGCTCACATCGGAGAGATTCAGGCAAGCATCTGGCCCGACGAGATGCGCCAAAAGTGTAGCGAAGTCAACATCCCTCTCATTTAAGCCTACAGCCCCTCTATTTAAAAAGGAAAGGAGTGCTGCCGTTTCTTATCGCGCTATTCTCATAAAACCATCATAAACGCAACACCCGATGAACGTACGCATACATCCCAGTTGGCAAGCTGTGCTGCAGGAAGAGTTCGACAAAGACTACTTTGCCAAACTTACCGACTTTGTGCGGAGCGAGTATGCCCGCACAACCATCTATCCTCCTGCTCGGCAGATTTTCAACGCTTTCGACCATTGCCCGTTCGACAAGGTGCGCGTCGTCATCATCGGGCAAGATCCGTATCACGAGCAAGGACAAGCCAACGGGCTCTGCTTCTCAGTAGCTCCCGGAGTGCAGATGCCGCCTTCGCTTGTGAACATCTTCAAAGAGATACAAAGCGACTTGGGCAAGCCCTTTCCCGAAAACGGAGACTTGACCCGCTGGGCTAATCAGGGAGTTCTTCTCCTCAATGCCACGCTTACCGTGCAGGAGCACTACGCTGCCTCCCATCAGAACCGGGGATGGGAGGAGTTCACCGACGCTGTCATACGCATCCTCTGCGAAAAGCGCGAACATTTGGTCTTTATTCTCTGGGGTGCATATGCTCAGAAAAAAGGGGCTTTCATCGACTCCTCGCGCCATCTGGTGCTTAAGTCGGCACATCCCTCTCCCCTCAGCGCCTATCACGGCTTCTTCGGAAACCATCACTTCAGTCTTGCCAACGATTACCTCATCCAGCACGGGCAGCAGCCCATCGACTGGTAACGATTCTTTGCATTCCACACACACCAAATAATTAATCTTTAACTAACATCAAATGAGATTCAAACGTATATTACTCAAACTGAGTGGAGAAAGTCTTCAGGGAGAACAGGGATACGGGCTCGACGAAAAACGTCTTGCCGAGTATGCAGAGCAGATTAAGGAAATCCACGATATGGGAGTCCAAATCGGCATAGTCATTGGCGGAGGCAACATCTTCAGAGGCCTTTCGGGCGTTGGAAGAGGGTTCGACCGAGTGAAAGGAGACCAAATGGGAATGCTGGCAACGGTCATCAACAGCCTGGCTCTCAGCAGTGCGCTGGCAACGGCAGGAGCTACAGCAAGAGTTTTCACCGCTATCCGCATGGAGCCCATCGGCGAGTTCTACACCAAGTGGCGCGCCATCGATGCCTTGCAGGCAGGCGAGATTGCCATCTTCAGCGCCGGAACAGGAAATCCCTACTTCACAACCGACACAGGCTCCTCTCTGCGAGGCATCGAGATTGAAGCCGACGTCATGCTAAAAGGCACTCGCGTTGACGGCGTCTATACGGCAGACCCCGAAAAAGACCCGACGGCTACAAAATTCGACGAGATTACGTACGATGAAATCTACAATCGCGGGCTCAAGGTGATGGACCTTACTGCAACTACTATGTGCAAGGAGAACAACCTGCCCATCTACGTCTTCAACATGGATGTGAAAGGAAATCTTCGCAAGGTTATCGAAGGAGAGCATATCGGCACGCTTGTGCACAAGTAATCGTCCCTCCCTCTCGCAAGCAAAACCCTTCAACCATTCCTCATTTCATCGGAGCCGGCACGTCTGCTGTCGGCTCCGATTGCTTTAAAAACTCCACCTTTTTTTGGCATTTCAACAGAAATGCGTATCTTTGTAACAACATAAAGTGGTCGCACAGACATGAAAAGCTCCAAAACCGCCCATTCCATCGGGAAAAACCGTCAGCCATCCAGCTCCCGACGCTCTCAGGCTCCTCTCCTTATGCAACGATTGCGGAGTGGGCTTCGTTTCCCTATAGGCCATGCCTTCCGTCCGTTTTCTGCTGTCCTCTGCCTGCTGTCTGCCGCCTTTTTGTTCTCTTGCTTGCAGCCCTCGCCTGTAAGGGAGCAGCTCTCGAGGGCCGAGCAGGTGATGGAGACGGACTCCCGCGCTGCCGCTCTGGTGCTCGACAGCATCGATGCCTCCACTCTGCGCGGGGAGGAGGCTGCGCTCTACGCCCTGCTCAAGACGCAGGCAGACTATAAGAGCCGCATACGCCTCACCTCCGACTCTCTTCCGCTGATAGCCACAGGCTACTACGGCACGCGTCGCAAGACAGAGCGTGCCGCCCTTTCGCAGTACTATCTCGGCTGTGCCTACGGCGACATGCATCGCGACCTGGATGCCATCGACGCCCTGCTCCGTGCTACCACGCTCTTCCCCGACACCACAAACAAGTACTTCGCCTACAGCCTCTTCGAACTGGGATTAAAATATATGAACCACCATATGCAGGAAGAGGCTATGGAGGCGTTCAAACGTTATCGTCTTTCCAAAGCATGCGATGGGGATTCTGTTAATATCGGCTATGTGGATTATAACATGGGATTGGCTGCTGCTTATATGGGGCAGGACACCCTTTCTGATAGTCTTTTCCATTGTGTTATCAGAAACACTCAGTTGCCCTCATCATACCATACCGCTACATATCATCAATTGGCGAAATTATATTATTATTATTTCAATAATCCAGCAGCATGGGACTATATTGAGAAATATATCCATCTCAAGGGAAGAGAAACGGGTGCTGTATCATTATTGAAAGCTGATATTCTTTCAGAAAAACAAGAGTTCTATCTAGCATACGAGAATTACAATAAAGCTCTGAATGATGGCGATGATATTTATACGCGATGTATGGTTTACAAAGGGTTGACAAAGACAGCCCTTCAATTGGGGCTGACGGATTCCCTTCAGTCTTATATGGACCACTATTCAGCTTTGCTGGATTCCATTTATAGCATCAGCCGTCAGGAAGAAATAGCCCGGATACAGGAAAGTCATGTTATTGAGCTTCACGACAAGGAACTGAAAGCACGTCATATACGTTTTCTTTTGTGGGCAGGACTCTTGAGCATTATGTTTCTTACGGGAGCCATTATCACCTATCTACTTGCCGACCGAAGGCGAAAGAACGAGAAGCTGAGATACGAGAAAGCCTTGGATGCCATCCGTCAGCGACAGGTGGAGCAGTTAGCGCAAGAAGAGCAGGAAGCTCCTGATGCCGCTGGATATGCAGAAGAACCCGACGAAGAACCTGACGGTTCTGAAAAGCCGGAAGGCTCTCTGTTTGTCACCATTCAGCGCGAGCGCATTGCGCTCTACCGACAGCAATATGCAAAGAGTGAGTGGAATAGTTTCTTCAAATCTCGCCAAGCTGACATCAAGTTGGAGAAGAAGCTGGATTTGAGGCGTTCAGAAGCGTTGATGTTGTATATCGATGAACTCTTCTCTGAATTGTTCATTACTATGCTTAACGACAATCATGAGCTGACCAAAAACGACTTGGAATATTGTGCTATGGTAATGCTCGGATTCAAGACAAGCCAAATGGCCTATTGTACGCAGGCTACGGTTCACTCCTACCACTGCCGTCATGGGAGAATGAAAGGAATACTTACAGAAGAGTGGTATCGGATTGTCTATGGCAAGGTAAAAAGCTGAGCTGTTTTCCTTACTAAAGGTAATAGAATCCCGTAGTTTTTCGGGAAACAGGAAATAAAAAGAGGAGAAAAACCTCTCGAATCGCCTCTCGTCACCCACGAGAGCCGAAACGAGAGGTTTTTTCTTTGGCTGTAAAAACGGCTCCATCTACTTTTGTCCGCGTAACGAAACAACCTCTTTATGGACAAAGCAGACTTCACCTTTCTTATCGCATCATTTCTCTACATGATGTTTGCTCTGGCAGAGAGCATCGGCCTGCTACCGGATCCTGCCATTCTCGGCCTTGCCTTCACTTTCTTGTGGGGAATACTCTTTATCACCACAATGCTTAAGAGTCGGTTCTATCTTCAACGAACAGGCAATATCATGAACATTATCAGTCTTGTTCTCGCCTTGCTGGTGTTTATCCTATCTATTATTGTTTTTATTAAAAACCTTTAATTCATTTTCTATGAAAAAGCTAAGTATTCTTTTTGGACTCCTGCTATTAGTCGCAGGAAATGTATGGTCACAACATGAAACGAATCTTCCTATGATGTGCCAAAGTGATTCACTTACTGGACCGCGATCCTCTGGTTCTTTCTTCCAAGTTACACTTGACGGTTCGGAGTTAATAGCAGACTTCTCGTCATCTACGCCTTCTCTGCTGCTCATCATTGACCAGAGCACCAACCAAACAGTCTATTCCGATAGCTTTGCCTCCACCACGCAAGTCATCATCGACTTAGAGGATGAAGGCATCGGCGAAGGAAGCTATATGCTCCGCATCTATGCCTTCGGCAAATGGTGGTGGGGAGAGTTTGTGTTGGAAGATGAAAAGAATGATATTTAATTAAAAAAAAATCACAATGAAAAAGATTATTTTAGCTATTTTTGCCATCGGTATGGCAATGGCATCGTGTAATCAAAACGAATGGGCGCAGGAAAAAGACTCCTCTTTTTCTTCAACTCGTTCGGATGAATGGGTGGTTGACTATGAAGCTCTTGATACGGCATGCTTCGTAAGCGAGAGCGACATTGAAGCATACATACACTTCAAACAGTTGCTTGCTAAAGGGAAGGGAAAAGAGTTTGAAGTACTCGAAGTCGCTCCGTTGGGTTTAGACGATAGGACAACACTCTGCTATCTGCTCAACTATAACGAGGGCTGGGAAATAATAGCTGCCGACAAA
>JAGCFO010000025.1 GCA_017650105.1 Bacteroidaceae bacterium
CCCCAAGGGCGCCGCTGGCACCCTCTACGCCAACGACCGCGCCGTGAAGACCGGCGACTACGACTTCGATGCCCTCGCCGACGACATCCAGTACTCAACCACCGTCACCAAGGCCGACGTCATCGCCGTGCTCACCGCCGCACAGGCCTACATCAAGAAGGGCCTGCTGGCAGGACAGCGCGTGGTGCTCGACGAGCTGGGAGCGCTCCAGATTCAGCTCAAGGGTCAGTGCTTCCAGCAGAGCGCCATCGCGAGCGAAGACTTCAACCCCGCCTCGTACATCAAGACGGTGTACGTACGCTTCCGACCCGACGCCAAGCTCATCAAGCACATCCGCGCCGACGTCAGCGTGAAGAGACTCTCGTCCACGCTCATGCCGTAAGGCATTAGCGTGGAGATAATCAGATAGTGACCTTCGGTCTACCCCTGTCGCGACTCGGCAGCATTGATGCAAGCATCATGTTGCACTCGCTGCTCCAGGCGTTCAGGTAATCGGATAATCAGATGTACTATGCAGATGGTCACCTGTTTCCGAACACGGATGACGCGGATTGACGCGAATACATTTGATGATTTGATTATTCGATTATCTGATGATTTCCAAAAAAACCTCAAAAACCCTTCCCGAAAGCGTGGAGATCTTCGTTCTCCTGTCGGTGCTGCCGGCGTGAAGCTGGATGTAAGTGCACTTACCCCCTCTTCACACCGACATCCCCGGCATCCTTCGGACGGCAACGCTTCCGGGAAGAAAAACCCCGCTTCGCTGAAAAACCCCATGCGGTCGGCTGTTGTGTTTTTTCGGTTTTTCTTGCATCGATTATTGGGCATGAAATGCCGCGTATGAGGCTGGCGATGAATGGCGAAGACGTGTTTTCGACAGGCATCGACGGCAGCATGCGCAAGGCTCCCACAGAGCCGAATCGATGAAAGGGTTTTTCTGGTTTTTATTGTTACTCTCTTATTCAATCATTCTTATTAAAACAGCGTTTTATGAAACTGAATTCCATTAACTGGCGCGAGGTGCTGAAGGTAGTCCTCACCATACTGACGGCCATTGCCGGCTCGCTCGGCGTAGTGTCGTGCATGGGGTAACAACGAAGGCTATGGCACGCGCGCTCAAACTGAAACAATTCCTCGTCCGCATCGGCATCGCCGCTCTGGCGATGCTGCTGCTGGCGTGAGGCGATGAAGTGAAGTGGGTATTTATCTTCTCTTTCTTAGCAACAACACTCCTGCAACGGCTATAAGCAGACTGGCAATGACAACCTTCATGTCGGGCAGGATAATGACGGGGATTTTCGTCATCTGCATGTCACCTAATTGCAGCCAGCTGTAAACGGCCGGCTGCCTGTGAAGGCAGCCACTTTTTCTCTCCCCACCCCGTCCGTCAGCATCGCAGAAGGACATTCATGGGCTCTTATCTTGAAGTCGGGCGAACCGTCTCGTTCACGATAGTGGTCCTGTCCTTTGCATCCACGTAAATCCGATATCAGCTCTAAGTTCCTCAGTCCTGCAGAGTCATTATCTGACAACAACTTTAGGGACAAGGAGCAAAAAAAAGCCGGGGGAACATTTGTGTATTACGATTTTGCTTGTATCTTTGTGGTGAAAGAGAATAAAACTGATTCTACCATGAGGAACAAACTGAGAATACTCTTCTTGTCGGTTGTTGCGTGCAGCATATCCGTTGCCTTCGCCTCCGACCGACGCTTCCCTCTCCCATCCCCCGACGAGACGGGGACAACAATCATTGGCAGCGCTGAACAAGCTGAGAGCGTGAACGTGCTGACGGTGTACCCTACAGACGTGCAGGCACACATCACTCCTTATCTATACGGTGCCGGAATGGAAGACGTGAACCACGAGATATACGGAGGGTTCTACGACCAGCAGATTTTCGGCGAGAGCTTCGAGGAAGAAGCTCCGGGCGACAAGATAGTGGGTTTCAGCATCTACGACCATCCCTGGAGCTCACGCGCCGACGAGGTGAGCAACGGCAACTGCCTGACGGCAAAGCTGCTGTACGAGCGCAGAGAGCTGGAGAAGGGCTCGGTGGAGGTGGACGTGCGCTACGATGAAGCGCCGGGCAAAGGGAACGCAGCAGGGCTCATCGTCAGCACCAACGACTGCGGCAACGGCGCCGACCGTTTCAGGGGTTATGAGATAAGTCTGCACGGCTCGGGCAACCACATTATCCTGGGCAAGCACGATATGAACTTCAGCCTACTGGGCAACTTCCCCGTAAGATACGACGCCACCGACTGGAACCGTCTGCAGGTGGACATAGACGGCGCTACGCTGACGGTGTGGCTGAACGGACAGGAGGTGTGCCGATACACCGACAAGGACCATCCGCTGGCTGCAGGAAAGGTAGGGCTGAGAACATTTGATGTGGACGCCTCGTTTCGCCGTCTCGTCATCACCGAAGGGGAAAAAAGCGAGAATGTGCCGTTTGTCATTGAGAAACAGACTACCGTGAGCGGCATGTGGCGCGGCTTCGCAAGCGAAGGGGCGCAGGCTCGCTTCGACGTAGTGAAGGAGGATGTGCGACACGGGCAACAGGCGCAGATGCTGGAGAACCTGGCTGCCACAGGGTGCGTAGGGATAGACAACATGGGACTCAACCACTGGGGAATCAGCGTGCGCGAGGGACAACGCTTCAGAGGGCACATCAGCCTGCGAGGAAAAGCACGGCGCGTGTACGTGGCGCTCCAGAGCAGCGACGGCAGCCGCGAGTATGCCCGCACGAGGATTCGCCACATACGCCGCAGATGGGCAAGGCACGCGTTCACGCTGAAGAGCAATGCCCTCGACTCGTGCGCACGCTTCGCCCTCTATGTGGAGGGCAAGGGATGCATTGTGGCCGATGCAGCGGAACTGATGCACACGGGTGCCGACCGGTACAAGCGGCAGCCGCTGAGGGCCGACATCGCCGACATGTTCACCCGCCAGGGGCTGACGTTTCTGCGCTACGGAGGCTCGATGGTGAACGCCCCCGAGTACCGTTACGCCAACATGCGCGGGCGACGCGACAAGCGCCCTCCCTACCGTGGACACTGGTACCCACACAGCACCAACGGCTTCGGCATCAAAGAGTTTGTGGACTTTGCCACAGCACAGGGATACGAGCTCTCGTTTGCCGTGAACATTGAGGACAATCCTGAGGATGTGGCACAGATGATTCGCGACCTGAAGGGAAGGGTGAAATATGTGGAGATTGGCAACGAGGAGGTGCTCCCCGAGGGCGACGTGGGCGAACTGTACGACCACTACGTAGAGCGTTTCCTACTGCTCTCGGAGGCGATGCGCAAGGTGGACAGCTCGCTGCAGTTCGTCTGCGCAGCATGGTGGAGGCCCTCGTCGCCCAACGTGGAGCGCACCTTCCGGGCTCTCAACGGCAAGTGCGACTACTGGGACTACCATCCCTGGGTGGACGACTACCGCTCGGCACTGAACGTGGAGAAGGAACTGCGACGGATGAAACGGCTGTTCCACGAGTGGGATGCCAACACCACGATGAAGTGTGCCATATTTGAGGAGAACGGCAACACCCACGCCGTGCGACGCATGCTCTGTCACGTCATCACGCAGAACGCCGTGCGACGCATGGGCGACTTCGTGCTCACCACCTGCCCCGCCAACGCGCTGGAGCCCTACCTGCAGAACGACAACGGCTGGAACCAGGGACAGATATTCTTCACACCCAGCCAGACGTGGGGCATGCCTCCCTACTATGCCCAGCAGCAGAGCTCACAGCATCACGAGCCTCTGCTGGTACGCAGCGAGCTGGCCGCAGCCAACGACTCGCTCGACATCACCGCCACACGCAGCGACGACGGCAAGGATGTGGTGCTGCACATCGTGAACATGAGCGCCAGAGAGCAGCCGCTGCGCCTGTTGGTGGAGGGAGCGACGCTGCCTGACGAGGTGACGCAGATAAGCATCGCGGGCGAAGAGGACGACCGTAACACGCCCGCTGAGCCGTGCAAGATTATCCCTGTAGAGAAAAGAGTAAGCAGCGCCGACGCCATTTTACTGGATGCGCATTCGTACACAGTAGTGTGCTTCAGGCAAGACTGACGGGACGAAGGGAGCTTATTCCTTCAAGGCATAGATGCGCTCAATCTGCTCGGCGTAGCGTTTCCTGAGGTTGGCGCGCTTAGGCTTGAGCGTCTGCGAGAGGAGCTCGTTGCTCACGCTCCACTCGTCAAGCACATAGACGGGACGCTTCACGGCTTCGTAGTCGGCCAGTGTCTTGTTGACGGCCGCAACCTCTGCGTTGAGCATGCGCACGACACCCGTGTCGGCCAGCAGCTCGCCGCGCCCTATCTCCTTTTGCCCCTGTTCCTTCAGCCACTGGCGCACAGCATCGTAGTTGACGACGATGATGGCGGAGGCGAACTTCTCGTTCTCGCCCACCACAAAGGCGTTGCTGAAGTAGGGGATGCTGCAGAGCTTTTTCTCGATAGGCTGTGGGGCGATGTACTTGCCCGACGAGAGCTTGAAGATCTCCTTCTTGCGGTCGGTGATGCGGAGGAACCTGCCTTCGTCAAGTGAGCCTATGTCGCCCGTATGGAGCCATCCGTCGGGCTCGATGACGCGTGCCGTCTCAGCAGGGTCTTTGTAGTAGCCCTTCATCACATGAGGGCCGCGCACCATAATCTCGCCGTCGTCGGCAATCTTGAGCTCGGCGCCCTCGATGGGCAGACCGGCTGTTCCCAGCTTGTTGATGCCGTCGCAGGGGTTGTTGACGGCTATGACGGGCGACGTCTCCGTCATCCCGTAGCCCTCGAAGATATAGAGCTTGGCGGCATTGAAGAGCTTCACTATGTGGGGTGCAATGGATGAGCCTCCGCTGACGATAATCATCCTGTGTCCTCCGATGGCAGCGCGCCATTTGCGATAGACGAGCTTGTCGTAGAGCGCCAGACGCAGACGATAGAAGAGATTAGTGTTGTAGTTGTTGTATTCGTTGCCGAAAACCCAGGCTTTGTGGTAGATTTTCTTAGCCAGTCCCTTGAGTTTCGACTCTTGGTTGTGGAACTTGTCGTAGAAGGTCTCCAGCACGCGGGGCACGGCGCAGAATCCGTCGGCATGACAGCTGGCGAGGTCGCGCTGAATGGTGGCGATGCTCTCGGCGTAATAGATGCTGATGCCGAGTTCCTGATACTCGTAGTTCATCGTGCGCTCGTAACAATGACACAGCGGCAGGAAGCTCACCATCTTGTGCTTCTGGTTGTAGACCTGTCGGATGGCGTGACTGTGAGCGTCAAAGGTGAGGTTGCGGTGTGTGAGCATGACACCCTTCGGGAGCCCTGTGGTTCCTGAGGTGTAGATGATGGTAGCCACGTCGTCGGGGCTGACGGTCTCAATGTTTTTCTCTACTATCGGGCGGTAGGTGTCGGCATTCTTGCGTCCCTCGAGCCGCAGCTCGCTCATGCAAGGCATCACAGCGCTGCCGTCGATGAGGAAGACGTCGATGGGATGATCGGCAGCCTCGATGTGCGCCTTCACCTTCTTATATAGGGCATTCGAGCCCACAAAGACGGCTTTGGCGTCGCTGTGGTTGAAGATGTACTCAAAGTCGTGCCCGCTCAACGTGGGATAGATGGGAACGTATATGAGGCGCGCCAGCGTGCAACCCATGTCGAGGAAGTTCCACTCGGGGCGGTTGTTGGTGATGGAGATGATTTTGTCCTCGGGCTGATAGCCGCGGGCCAGGAGGCCGTAGGCTGTCTCGTAGGATGCTTTTATGTAGTCGTCGACACTATACTTGGTCCAGGTTCCCCCTTTGCTGACAGCCAACATGTCGCTCTTGGGGAAATTGTCCTTGAGGTTTTTCAGGTAGTCGAACGTTCTTGTAATCGTCATAGGTATTAGTCTTTATTGAGTATCGGACGAGCAGATGTCCCACGCAAACGCAGTGGGCTACTAACCATTCTCGGCAACAAAAGTACTTTTTTTCTTTTTGATGTGCAAATTATGTAGGGAAAAATCCGTAGAAGAGCCCGCCCGCTGCTCCACAGATGACGAGTACATAGATGGGATTCATCTTCCACTTGTTGATGGCGAAGAAGGCGAAGACAAAGGTGACGACGCTATAGATGAAGGGAATGAGACTCTCGCGGGGGGAGCCGAAGTTCTCTTTGTTCATCAGCAGCAGGGCAGCCGACGCCAGCAGGCCGATGATGAGCGGACGGAGCACGGAGAAGACTGCCTTCACCGACGGATGCTCACGGTACTTCATCAGGAACTTGCTGATGACGAACATCAGGATGAACGAAGGCAGAAGCTGGCTTCCCGTAGCCAACAGCGACCCTGCCACACCCCACGCTGGGCTCATCCCCGAGTTCACCACAGCAGTGTAACCCACATAGGTGGCAGCGTTGATGCCGATAGGGCCGGGAGTCATCTGGCTGATGGCAACGATGTCGGTGAACTGCGACGACGACATCCAGAGGTGCTTGACGACCACCTCATCCTGTATGAGCGAAAGCATAGCATACCCTCCTCCGAAACCGAAAAGGCCTATCTTGAAGAACGTGAGGAAGAGCTGGAGGAAAATCATTCAGCACCTCCTTTCTTCTTTTCTACAAAGTAGCGGCAGATGCCTCCGGCGATACCTGCGGCAATTACCCATACGGGCGAGATACCGAGGAGAGAGATGAGCAACACGGCAACGATGGGTATCCACACCGTCTTCCACGTGATGCCTGCCGACTTCGACAACTTGAAGATTGGCCCCATGATGAGAGCTGCCACAGCAGGACGAATGCCTCGGAAGACATTCTCCACTACCCTGTTGCCGCGAAACTGCTGGAAGAAGAGCGCGATGGCGAGAATGATGAGTATGCTGGGCAGCACGGTGCCGAGAGCACACGCCAGGCTCCCCTTCTTGCCTGCAAGCTTGTAGCCGATGGCGATAGCGAAGTTGGCGGCAAACACACCCGGGGCCGACTGGGACACCACCATGAGGTCGAGAAACTCCTCACGAGTGAGCCAATGGAGCCTGTCGACGACATCCCGCTCGATGATGGGAATCATCACGGCTCCTCCGCCGATAGTGAAAAAGCCTATCTTGAAAAAGGTGACAAAGGCTTTCCAATAGGAGAAAGGAACGGGAGCAATATCTTCGTGGCTATCTGTCAGCACAACTTCTCAACGGGTTTTCGAAAGATAATCTTGGCATTGTCCTTCAGTCATGAGGGATGGTAGATACTATTCCTTACGTTGCTTTTACGCATGCTCCTTACACCAACGGAAAGCGTTGTTGAAGGCTTCCATCCACGGGGTAATCTCGTCGGTGTGAACCCTCTGAGAAGGATAGCAGCCGCATTGCCAGGGGAAGATGCAGCGCTCGGGATGCGGCATCATAGCCACATGTCTTCCGTCGGCGCTCGCCAGAGCCGCAATGTTGTAGTCGGAACCGTTAGGATTGCCGGGATAGCTGCTGTATGCGTACTTAGCAACCACGTGGTATTGGCTCTCCTCGTTGGGAAGGGCGAAGCGTCCCTCTCCGTGCGCCACCCAAACACCCAAGTCGGAATTGCGGAGGGAACCGAACATCACGCTGTTGTTTGCCGGGATGTGGACTCCCACAAATGCCGACTCGAACTTGTGCGAGGTGTTGTGCTCCATCTTTCCCGTTGCGGCAGGCTCGACGGCACGATTGAGGAGGCCCATCTCCATCATCAGCTGGCAACCGTTGCAGATGCCGAGCGAGAGGGTATCTTCGCGAGCATAGAAACGGTCGAGCGTCTCCTTTGCCTTCGGATTGTAGAGGAAGGCTCCTGCCCACCCCTTTGCAGATCCGAGCACGTCGCTATTGGAGAAGCCGCCGCAGAAGACAATCATCTGAATATCGTCGAGCGTCTCGCGCCCGCTGATTAAATCGGTCATCGTGACATCCTTCACGTCGAATCCTGCCAGCCACAGCGAATATGCCATTTCGCGCTCACCGTTGGTGCCTTTCTCACGTATGATGGCAGCCCTGATGCCTGAGGGTTTGCGACGGTCAGCACTCAGCGAATACTGCGAGAGCTTGCCTATGAACGAGGGGGAGAACTGCATCTTGAGCGGCTGTTTGCCCAGGTTACGACAGCGCGACTCAGCGCATCCGTTGAAACTCTGCTTACGGTCGAGGAGGTACGATTTACGGTACCACACTTCGCGTATCGAATCGATGTCGATACTCTCTTCAAAGTCGCCCTTGCGGATACGCAGCGAACGTTCCTTGCTGGGGACTCCTATATAAATGTACCCAACTCCATTCTCCTCCATCAGCTCTTTGAACAAGGATTCGTGCTTGTTTGCTACCTGAACCACAACGCCCGGATTCTCAGCGAAGAGAATCTTCGTAACGTCATCGTCGGCAAAGTTGTTGAGGTTTACCTTCAGTCCGCCTGCGGTGTTGGCAAAACACATCTCGAGAAGCGTTGTGACGAGTCCTCCAGCTGAGATGTCGTGTCCTGCAAGAATCAATCCCTTCTTGATGCAAGCCTGTACGGCATCGAAGGCTGCTCTGAAATACTCGGCATTCGTACAAGTGGGAACATCCGACCCTACCTTACCCTTGCTTTGTGCAAAAGCGCTACCGCCCAAGCTCAATTTAGCAAATGAGAAGTCGATATGATAGAGCGCGCTCTTAGGTTCGTCGGCAAGTACGGGGCTTACCACCTTACGCACATCCGACACCTCGCCTCCGGCTGAGACGATAACCGTTCCGGGCGACACCACTTTCTGCCCATCGGGGTACTTCTGGCTCATCGAGAGGGAGTCTTTGCCCGTGGGGACATTTATGCCGAGCTCGCAACAGAAATCGGAGAGTGCCTTCACGGCAGCATACAGACGGGCATCCTCTCCTTTCTGCGAGCGACAGGGCCACATCCAGTTGGCGCTAAGACTGACGCTGTCGAGCCCTTCGGTCAGAGGAGCCCACACGATGTTGGTGAGGCTTTCGGCTACCGAGAGCACGGAGCCAGCTGCCGGATCTGCCAATCCGGCTTGAGGCGCATGACCGAGGGCTGTAGCGATTCCGCTCTTCCCTCTGTAGTCGAGAGCGACAACACCGCAGTCGCTGAGCGGCAGCTGAAGTTCTCCCTGACATTGCTGACGGGCAATCTTGCCCGTTACGGAACGGTCCACCTTATTGGTAAGCCAATCCTTGCAGGCAACAGCCTCCAGCTGCAGCACGGGAGCGAGGCTCTCGGAGATGGATACCTCAGGGGACGTGGGATAGGTAACGTTCTCGTAGGTATGCTCTACCGTTTCGTCCACCATTACCGTCTTCGGCGAGTGACCGAACATCTGGCTGACATCCAAGTCGAAAGGTCTGACGCCGTCGCCCTGCTCAAAGGCAAAGTGTGCATCGCCCGTTGTCTCGCCCACCACATACATGGGTGCTCTCTCGCGCTCGGCAATCTGGCGGGCATGCTCCAGATGCTCCTCCTGTATGAGAAATCCCATGCGTTCCTGGCTCTCGTTGGCAATAATCTCCTTCGCCGAGAGCGTAGGATCGCCGATGGGAAGTTTCGTCATATCGATGTGTCCTCCGCACTCCTCCACCAGCTCGCTGAGGCAGTTGACGTGTCCTGCTGAACCGTGATCGTGGATGGAGACGATAGGATTAATCTCTTCTTCGCAAAGGGCACGCACCACGTTGTAGGCGCGCTTCTGCATCTCAGCGTTGGCACGCTGCACGGCATTGAGTTCGATGCCCGAAGCATAGCGCCCGGTGTCGACCGACGAGACGGAGCCTCCGCCGAGTCCGATGCGGTAGTTGTCGCCTCCCAGCACCACTATCTGCTCTCCCTTCTCGGGAGTGCCCTTCAGGCAGTCGCGACGCGTTCCGTAGCCCACGCCTCCAGCAAGCATCACCACCTTGTCGTATCCGTACATCGTGTCGTCGGGTGTCTCTTGATGCTCGAATGTGAGCACCGAGCCGCTGATGAGGGGTTGTCCGAACTTGTTGCCGAAGTCACTGGCACCATTGGATGCCTTGATGAGAATCTGCTCGGGAGTCTGATAGAGCCAGGGGCGAGGGGGAAGGCTGTTTCCTTCCTTCTTCGCAGCGCCGTCTTCCTTCTTCATCCCACAGGATTTCTTCTCCATATTGCCGTCTTCCTTCTCGTCGATGCGAGGGTAGCTTGTCATGTAGACGGCTGTTCCTGCGATAGGCCACGAGCCCTTTCCTCCGCCCATACGGTCGCGAATTTCGCCTCCCGTACCCGTGCTGGCGCCGTTGAAGGGCTCAACGGTTGTGGGGAAGTTGTGCGTCTCGGCCTTCAGCGAGATGACGGTGTGGATGTTCTTAATCACGAAGTAGTCGCTGGTGCTGTGGTCGACGGGCGCAAACTGCTCTACCACAGGCCCGTCGGCAAACGCCACATTGTCCTTGTAAGCCGAAATGATGTGATGGGGATTCTCCTTCGTCGTTTTCTTTATCATCGCAAAGAGCGACGACTCCATCTCCTTTCCGTCGATGATGAACGTGCCTCCGAATATCTTGTGGCGGCAATGCTCGGAATTGATCTGTGCGAAGCCGAACACCTCGGAGTCGGTAAGCTTTCGTCCCAGTTGCTGCTCCACGTTCTTCAGGTAGCCGATTTCCTCTGGCGAGAGGGCGAGGCCTTCTGCCTCGTTGTAGGCATCAAGGTCATCGATGAAGATGATGGGCTGTGGCTTGATGTCGACGGTGAAAATCTGCTGGTTGAGTCCTCGGTAGAGACGCTGCAGCATGGGATCGATGTCGGCATCTTCGCCTGCTACGGGGAAATACTCCTCTATGCGCGTGATGCCTGCGATACCCATGTTTTGGGTTATCTCGACAGCATTCGTACTCCAGGGGGTAATCATCTCTCGACGCGGGCCTGCGAAGTATCCCTCCAGTTCGGCAGAGGGAAGGCATTGGGCGTCGTCGAACAGCCAACAGAGCTTGCTGATGGTGCTCTCATCGGGCTTGTTGGTACACTCGGCAGCTATTACAGACTGATTTTTAGAACGGAAAAACAGTATCATCGTTTACGCTTAGTTTGATTTGTGCGCGAAGATACTGCTTTCTGTTCATTCTGCCAAATTTTAGCCCCATAAGTAAGGAAGAAAAAATTGCCTGCTCCTCTCCTCAGCACGGGGTTGTCTGCCAGCTACCTCCAATTCTTTGACTTGCCGATTTTTTTCTTTGTCCAAAAATATTTTTTCCTTCTCGAAAAAAATTTTTCCCTTCTTCATATCGCGCGCTTCCTTCTCCAAAAATTTTTTTGCTCAAAGCATATTTCAGCGCGACGGACATACGCTTCGCTATATCCTCTCAGCGCGATTTCTGCGAAAGCAACACAACGTAGAAGAGGCAGACGAAAGCCGTGATTGCTTGGTATGCGAAGGAGAGCGAAAGAGGTATCTCGGGAGGGGTGTCGTCCATACCTGAGAGGGCAAAGTCGAGCACAGGATGATACGAGCCTATCAGCAGCAGGAAAGGGACGACAATGAGCCAAGGGCGATATCCTGCGTCGCGCAGCCTACGGGCGCCGACGGCGAGGACCGATAGCATGCTGAAGAGAAGGAAGGCGAAGAACACGATTCCTCCAATCCACACGAGCGCGTTTCCAATATCGCGACTGTCGATTCGTGCACGGATGATGAGGAAAAGGGCTTCCACAGCAAGCAGCAGCAAACAACCGCAGACAACAAACAACACCCATCGCCAAAACTCGCCCCTATCGGCTTTTCCCCTAAAGCAGACGGATTTCCTCAAGCCCGCTCTGATGTTTTTCCAGAATTTGTCCATAATGCACGTTTTTTGCGATTTGTCCTTAGCAAAGCGTACTATTTTCCGAAGACATAGCCACTAAGAATGCTCGTGTAATAGAGCGTGGAGTCGGAATCAAACTCGATGTAGAAATGATTCACCACAAAGACATACGAGGAGTCGGCGCTGTAGAACATCGGATAATCGTCAGTAGGCTGAATGGTCTTCAACGTTTCCAAATCGACGGAGATGTGTGCGTCACTCGCATCGCCAGGCAAGTCTTTGATGTGGAGACGACCGTCTTTAATGCGTTCCGACTGGTTGAATTGAACGAAATGACTCCACATCTTCCTATATCCTTCGGGAATAGACACGGGACGTGACTTGTCCCAGTTCGGAGAGATGACTTCGTACTGAGATTTACTCTCCTCAGTACCGGAACGATGATAATATGACGCTTTGGCCAGCGTCCTCACGGCTTTTTCCGACATTATGTCGCTCAGGGCATCCTTGTCGGTTCTCTTAAAGAAATCAAGTTCTTCTTGAATCTTTCTTCTCACGTCTTCTTCCTCAATAGTGTTGAGCCACTCTTTTGCCGAAGAGTCGCTCATAGGAAGGGTAGCCGGGAGGGAGTTTTCGACCATCTTGCAGAAGGCTTTTTTGCGAATGCCGACGCTGACAGTTGTGAGATTGACGGGCAACACAGACGTGAGAAAGAATACGGCAGCAAACGATGTCATAATCCAGCGGATGCGTTTTGCCCTTCCGAAAAACAGCCCGAGACAAACGGCGTAGCACCACAGGTTGAACATGAGCAGGTAAAGTCGCGGGGGCGTCACACCGTAGTCGCTCAGCCTTCGCGCTGTGCCTATCGTCATCAGCATGAGTAGGGGAAGTATCAGCACGGGAAGCCAACGGACTATCCATTTCTCAAAGGGCTTTCCTTCGCCGCTTGGGTTGCCTGCCTGCCCTTTGCTCTTCCTTTGCCGAGAGTCGGAGGAGAGCGACAGTTTCTCACTCTCTCCTACCCCCTCGCTTCGCATGAGAGGATAGAGACAGAGTTCCACGATGACGCACCCTATCATCAGCGCCGAAACGAGCCACGCTACACCTCCGTTGGGCAACTCCCAGCGCACGAGGATTCGCAAGCCGTAGACGTATAATACAATAAGGTAGAGGATGAGAAGCGGCACAAACAGATAGCGGATGACGAAAAGGAGGAACTTGGAGATGACAGCGACGTCGGAACGTTTGTCCTCACCCTCGGGGATGCGCGCCAAAAAGAGAAGCACGGGAACGGTGAGCATGCTCAGGATGCCTATCGTGAAGTACCAGGGATCTTCGACCTTAATGCCGAAAAGCGTTTCCAGCGAGTTCATCAGCAAGATGAGCCCTCCTGCCAGGATGCCCCCAGTGAGGAAACTGATGCAGAACCACAGGAAAGTGCGCCAAGTGAAGTTCCACAGCGGAAGGTCGTCTTTCTCGCGAAAGAAGGGAAGGTGGAAGAAAGCGACAGCAAGGGCTGTCGTGATGGATGCCTGAGTGATAAAAAATGCTGCAGAAGGCTCGTTGTTGATGTGTTTGGAGACGAAAACGGCATTCAGCACAAGCAGCAGGTTTCCGACGACTGTCACCCACAGGCGGAGGCTTTTCTTCTTTACTTCCTCGCCCCAGAGAGTCGTGGTGGAAGTGAGAATGAGCCCGAGGAATAGATTGAAGAGGATTGCCAGAGTAATCGAGTTCCACTTATCGGGTATCTTCTCCCACACAAACAGGATGCATCCTACCGTAAGCAGCAACAGATAGACAACCGTGAGAGGGAAACGGCGCCAGACATTCTGCATCGTGTCTTTCATAAAAAGCGTCTTCAGCAGACGTGTGCCCGAGCGCTCTTCCCACACAAGGCTCATCGCTTCGCGCGGAAGTTTCCCCTTGAGCCGATGCTTACGTACACGAATGGCCTCTTCCGACACCGTGAGGCAGTCGCTGCAGGTTTTTGCCTTACATTGAAGAGCCGAAAGTAGGCAAAGATCTATGTCGTCGTCGGTAAGCGAGGGATAGTCCGTGCGCAGGAACGACTCCATATCGGAAAGGCACCGATGAGCCTCATCGAGTATCTGCTTGCGCTCTTCGGCTGAATAGCTGCCGTCTTTCTTGTGGCTGTCGAGAATCTTTGCTGCCTCGCTCTGCCGGAAGGCCTTCCGTCCCTCAATGACGGAATTTTTCAGTTGCTGGAAATCTGTATCCATTTTTTCGTTTGCGATTTTCTGTGCAAAATAACGGCATTTATCGTCGCGAAACAAGCAAAATCCGTTACAAATTCGTTACAACTCCCCGTTTTGCCCACATGTGGAAGGATTCTTTGTGCAAACGAAATTATGAAGAAGGGAAAAATTTTTTTGGAGAACAAATATCGCGCGCTGAAGAAGGAAAAAAAATTTTTCCTCAATACATATTTGCACCATCCCTATCGGCTCATCTCAGCAAAGATTCGACATTTCTCAACCACATCGTCATACGGAGGAAACATCTTCATCCCCTTCATCTCTTCCGTTGGAGGGAAAGGAATGACTTTGCCTAACTTACGGATATCGTCGAACGTGAGGTCGTAGCGCACAAGAATGTCGTAGTCCTCCTGAATCTGCTCCCAGCTCTTCTCGTGAAAAACTGTCTGGGCATCGATGATAAAGACCGAATAGATACCACTTTTGAAATGAAGGTTGAACTCCTTTTTGGAAACAGTAGGCTTGTGATAGGGAAAGATGCCACAATCTGCTCCCGACGGAATGACATCCACACATTCGAGCATCGTCAATCCCTCATCGTTATAGAAAGAGGTGGGAAGAAGCGTGTCGGGATACATCGTTGGCTGAATCCAGTCGCCCGTAGCCTGGTAAGAGACGATGTCAATGCAGGAATTGTTTTGAAGCCTGAACAGATAATGCTGTTCGTCTTGAGTGCTTTCCCGAGTGTTTCTGTAACTGCTTGGGAACAAGCTGCCGACTAAGAGCAGCAAAAGGGAGAGGAAGGGAATCGCTTTCATGTTCGTCAGATTTTGCCCAAAAATATGCAGCGTCTTTCGTAAAGCAAAAAAATAATCAAGTTTTTTGACATAATTTGTTTTTTTTAGCGAAAGTTCTTACTTTTGACGTCCGAATAACCTTTTAGAGACTTTTACGTTATGACTATTCCTACCTTTTTCTGGCTTGTGCCCATCGCCTCCATTGTGGCATTAGGTATGGCCTGGTACTTTTTCCGCTCGATGATGAAGGCCGACGAGGGTACTCCTCGTATGCGCGAAATTGCGGGGCACGTTCGGCGCGGGGCGATGGCTTATCTGCGTCAGCAGTACAAAGTGGTGCTCATTGTCTTCATCGTGCTGGCGATAGTATTTGCTTTTATGGCATATGTACTCCACATGCAGAACACTTGGGTTCCGTTTGCCTTCCTTACGGGAGGTTTCTTCTCGGGATTGGCAGGTTTCTTCGGCATGAAGACAGCAACCTACGCTTCGGCTCGCACGGCAAATGCTGCGCGAAAGAGTCTCGACGGAGGACTTCGCATCGCTTTCCGCTCGGGCGCCGTCATGGGGCTCACGGTGGTAGGACTCGGGCTGCTCGACATTGCTCTGTGGTTCCTCATCCTGAACCGATTTGATCACGGAGGGCTCGTCTCCATCACTACCACGATGCTTACATTCGGTATGGGCGCTTCCACCCAAGCGTTGTTTGCGCGTGTGGGAGGAGGAATCTATACGAAAGCTGCCGACGTGGGAGCCGACATCGTGGGAAAGGTGGAAGCTGACATCCCCGAGGACGATCCGCGCAATCCCGCTACGATTGCCGACAACGTGGGCGACAACGTGGGCGATGTGGCAGGAATGGGTGCCGACTTGTACGAAAGCTATTGCGGTTCCATCCTCTCGACTGCCGCATTGGGTGCAACAGCCTTTGCGCTCACTCCCGACATGCAGTTGAAGGCGGTTGTCGCTCCTATGCTGATTGCTGCAATCGGCGTATTCCTGAGCATCCTCGGCATCTATCTCGTGCGAACCAAAGAGGGAGCCACGATGAAAAACCTGCTTCATTCGCTCAGCCTGGGCACAAACGTTTCAGCGTTGCTCATTGCAATAGCCACCTTTGCCATTCTCTACTTCCTGGGCATCGAAAACTGGCTCGGACTCTCCTTCTCTGTCATCACAGGACTGGTAGCAGGAGTCATTATCGGAAAAGCAACAGAATACTATACCTCGCACTCCTACAAGCCGACGCAGAAAATCTCGGAGGCTGGCTTGACAGGCTCGGCAACAGTAATAATAAAAGGTATAGGAACGGGTATGATAAGTACCTGCATTCCTGTAGTCACCATCGGAGTAGCCATCATGCTCAGCTATCTGTTTGCTAATGGTTTCAACGGCGCAATGACAGCCGAAGCTCTCTCCAAGGGGCTCTACGGAATAGGCATCGCTGCTGTAGGAATGCTTTCAACTTTGGGCATCACGCTTGCGACAGATGCCTATGGCCCAATCGCTGATAATGCAGGAGGTAATGCCGAGATGAGCAATCTGGGCGAAGAAGTGCGCAAACGCACCGATGCTCTGGATGCTCTTGGAAACACGACGGCTGCCACAGGAAAAGGCTTCGCTATCGGAAGTGCCGCATTGACAGCGCTGGCTCTGCTTGCCTCGTACATCGAGGAAGTGAAAATTGCGATGGAGCGTGCAGGGATGACACTAACGAACCTGAAGGGAGACATCATCGCTGCTTCGCAAGCTACCATCCCCGACTTCATGAACTATTTCCAAGTGAACCTTATGAACCCGCGTGTGTTGGTGGGTGCTTTCATCGGTGCGATGGCAGCGTTCCTCTTCTGCGGATTGACAATGGAAGCGGTAGGACGTGCAGCACAGAAGATGGTGGAAGAGGTACGAAGGCAGTTCCGTACGATTAAGGGAATCCTGGATGGGACAGGAACGCCCGACTATCGTTCTTGCGTTGAGATTTCCACCCGTGCTGCCCAACACGAGATGATATTTCCTTCGCTGCTCGCTATAGCTATCCCCATCGTGGTAGGCATAGTGTTGGGAGTAGCAGGCGTGCTGGGACTCCTCGTAGGTGGATTAGCAGGAGGATTCACACTTGCCGTATTCATGGCGAATGCCGGAGGCGCCTGGGATAATGCAAAGAAGATGGTTGAAGAAGGAAACTTCGGGGGGAAAGGTTCGTTTGCTCACAAGGCAACGATAGTGGGCGATACCGTAGGCGATCCATTCAAGGATACCAGTGGGCCATCACTCAACATCCTCATCAAGCTGATGTCGATGGTAAGCATCGTTATGGCTGGCTTGACGATTGCTTTCTTCTAATTGGCAACAAAAAACTAATAAAGGGCACCATTTTTTGCGATGGATGCCCTTTTTAGCACTATTTGGAGCCAGAAAAAATGGATTTCTCTTTGAGAATACGATTAAAGGATTTATTTTTACGGCCTAAAAAGAAATTTAAGACCACGAAAACGCCATTTATTCTCTTTTGAGGAATAGATGTTTGAGGAAAAACGAATGGCGCAAAGGGGTGTTTTTTTGTTTTTCATAACTGAAGTAGGAAGGTTTTCTTAAATTTATCAAAAACTATGGCAACAAAAGATAACCACGTCGTTATTATGGCTGGAGGCATCGGAAGCCGATTCTGGCCGATGAGCACAAAGGACAAGCCAAAGCAGTTTATTGACGTGCTAGGATGTGGACGGACGCTCATCCAACTTACGGCAGACAGGTTCAAGGGAATCTGCCCCCCTGAGAATATGTGGGTAGTAACATCGGAGAAGTATGCCGACATCGTTCACGAGCAGTTACCGGAGTTGCCCGAGGGAAACATACTGCGTGAGCCTTGCCGCAGGAACACCGCTCCTTGTATCGCTTACGTAAGCTGGAAGATTAAGATCCGCAACCCGCAGGCAAATATGGTAGTGACACCGAGCGATCATGTGGTACTGGACGTGAAGGAGTTTCAGCGCGTTGTCAAGCTAGCGTTGAACTTCACCGAAGGAAGCGATGCCATCCTCACGCTTGGAATGAAACCCACTCGTCCCGAAACGGGTTACGGCTACATTCAGGCCGACTTGAGTACAGCAGCAGTGTCTAACAAAGAAATCTACCGTGTCGATTCCTTTAAGGAAAAGCCCGACATTGAGCGCGCGCGAGAATACATAAAGATGACGGGATACTTCTGGAATGCCGGCATCTTTGTGTGGAACGTGAGCACTATTGTAAACGCTTTCCGCATCTATGCGCCCGAAGTCGGCGATGTGTTCGAAGGCATGCAGAAACTGTTCTACACTCCCGAAGAACAAGAGACTATCAACAAATTGTTCCCTCTTTGTCCCAACATTTCGGTTGACTATGCTATCTTGGAAAAGGCAGATGAGATTTTCGTTTTCCCGGCTTCTTTCGGCTGGAGCGATTTGGGAACATGGGGCTCGCTGCATCAGCAGATGGAGAAAGACCTCAACGGCAACCTAGCTATCGGTCCAGATGTGACGCTCTACGAAAGCCACAACTGCATCGTACATGCTTCGGGAGAGAAAAAAGTGGTTATTATCGGACTTGACGGCTATATCGTTGCCGAAGACACGGGACAGCTGCTTGTTTGTAAGATGAGTGATGAGCAGCGCATAAAGGAGTTCTCAGATAATTAATAAGATAAGATATTGAGGGACTGAGTTTTCAGAAAGCGCAACACCGCGCATGCTTGAACTTTCCTATGAGTTACGAGTGTAAAGGAACCGCAAATTGGTTTAACTGATGAATGGGCATATTCAGTTGTGATTTTAACATTTTATCCTATCAACACTAAACCTTTACACCATTTTTCTGTCAAATAGGTAAAGAAGAAAACCACCGAAAAACAGTTGGGGAAAATTCCCCGAAGAAATAGGAAAAATAATTACAACAAATAGGAAAAAACAGTTTGCTGGGTAGAAATCACCACTTACCTTTGCAACGAACAAAGAAGATAAACTTAGTATTAACCCTCAAAAAAAGAAGCGTTATGAAAAACATCAGAATCGCCTTAATGACGTTGGCTTTGGCAACCATCAGCATGAGCGCCTATGCTCGCCTCAGTGATGCAGAAATCCGCAGGGAGGCACGCTTCCTGAGCGACCGCATGCGCTACGAATTAAGACTCAGCCGTGCTCAGTTTGAGGACGTTTTCGAGATCAACTACGACTACCTCTGGAATGTCAACGAAATCATCGACGACGTAATCTTCGGCTATGACGATGCCGTCGACTACTATTACTATCTGCTTGACGTGCGCAACGACGACCTCCGTTATGTGCTCCGTCGCAGCCAGTATAGGAGATTCCTCAGAATTGAGTACTTCTTCCGTCCTATCTATAACTCTGGTGGCTATTGGGCCTTCCGTATCTACACGTACTACACCAACCGTACGTACTTCCACTACGGAGCACCCTCTATCTATCATACCTATGTAGGCTTGCACTATCGCACCCACTTCCACTTAGGCTTCTATTGCAACCGCTACCACTTCGCTCACTACAAGAGAAACGACTTCCGTGTCTGGAAAGCAGGCGGCTATGGTAATCACTATGGCGACGGATGGGTAGGAAACGGGCATATGGCCAATAAGAATTGGAATAACAAAGCGAACTACGAGAATAGTCGCCGCGATAACAACAACGTTAACATAGCTAACAGCTCCATCAGCAGCCGCGCAGGCTCCGCTTCTGCAGCCAGTCGTTCCAGCAACACTCGCAGCGCAGCAACGAATGCCTCCAGCCGCTCTGGCAGCAGCAGCAACGCCAGCAGCCGTTCGGGTAGCAGCAACGTAAGCAGCTCTCGCTCAGGCTCCAGCAACAACAGCTCCAGCAGCCGTTCGGGCAGCAGCAACGTAAGCAGCTCTCGCTCAGGCTCCGGCAGCAACAGCTCCAGCAGCCGTTCGGGCAGCAGCAACGTAAGCAGCTCTCGCTCAAGCTCTGGCAGCAACAGCTCCAGCAGCCGTTCGGGCAGCAGCAACGTAAGCAGCTCTCGCTCAAGCTCTGGCAACAACAGCTCCAGCAGCCGTTCGGGCAGCAGCAACGTAAGCAGCTCTCGCTCAAGCTCTGGCAGCAGTTCAAGCAGCTCTCGCTCATCTGGCTCAAATTCTTCGAGCAGCCGCTCGTCCAGCTCAGGCTCACGTCGGTAACAGATAGCAGAACAATAACTACAAATAAATTGCCTATATAGTTTGAAACGATTATTAGCAATTACCCTTCTAACAATAGCCATCGGTGCGGCATCAGCCCGCGCCGATGGCTCTCCTGTTGAAGGGAGCATCACTTCGGTATTCGTGGACGAATCCACAATGATGCAGCAGCTGATGCAGATGCTTGCTGATTTCGCTTCATACATGAAAGCCGATTTCGAGGCTTGCGAAACGCCAAATTCCCAGGGAGACAAACAGGGATGCTTTAATGGAGAAGACTCCCGAGCCGCTAATGAACGCGGAGTGCGTCCTAATGCCGATATGTCGATGATTTGCGCCTTCCTTTACCGCTACGGACGAGAGGAAGGTGCTGTTCTGCCTGAGGGTGTCAGTTGGGACGATATCCAGCAGATGGCACGCGAGTCGCTGGTGTTTGCCTACTCCACTCACAAGGCCAACAAGCTTACCACTTGCAAAAACGGGCAATATTGGGGATCGACGGCAGTTGGAGACAGCCAATGGGAAAGTTCGTTGTGGGCTATGTCGGTAGCCTTCTCTGCTTGGATGCAACGGGAGACGCTTACCGACATTCAGTGGGAAAACATCTACAATCTGCTAGGTGCGGAATGCAACTACGAACTTCAGCGAGAGATTCCCACAGGATATTTGGGCGACACGAAAGCTGAGGAGAACGGATGGGAGACAAATGTGCTGGCTTGCGCTCTCGGACTTTTTCCCGATGATCCGTTAGCTCCTCAGTGGTTTGAGCGCCTTCGCGCTTTCGCCATCAACTGCTACTCTCATTCATCCGATTCCAATAACCGGACAATTATCGACCCCGACATCGATAGCGCTACCGTTGCCGACTTATATCGTGGTGCCAACCTCTACGACGACTACACCCTGCAAAACCACAACTACTTCCACACCTCCTATCAGAATGTTGTCATGCAGGAGTTGGGTGAAAGCTTGGTAGCGCTACAATTATTCCAGCAGGGAAAAGAGTCTGCTTGGCACACGCGCGCACTTCTACACCATCAGCAAGAGGTAATGGACAGCGTACTCTGCCACCTTGCCTTAGCCGACGGAGAATTGGCAATGCCCAACGGAAACGACTGGAGCCTCTTCCTCTACGATCAGCTGACGTCTTACACAACAGCAGCCTGCTACCTCCGTCATGTTGACGCCCTGATGTTGGAGAACCTGGCATACAAGCACATTGCTGTCCGTCAGCAGACAACCGACGATGGCTCTTGGCTTCTACATCCCGATGTGGGTGCCCGGCGTATGGGTGTGCAGGCACATCGAGTGATGATGACTTGGCTCATGCATCATCTGGCTTCTACTGATTCCCTTCGCCCCTCTTCGTGGGAACAGTTCCGGGAAAAGCATTCCAGAGCTCATTGGTTCGCGTCGCAGAAGGTGGTGCGCGCCTACACCGACAAACGGTTCAGCTGCTTCTCTTGGGGCGAGGGATTGCGCAGCTATACCGGATACCTCACTTCTGACAGTCCCGACAAAAACAAGATAATTGTTCCCTATCGTGCCTATGGTTCCGGTAACTTGTTAGGGTGGTATCATGTGGAAGGTTACCGCTCCGATGTGCGCCCACAAGGGGAGCCGCGAGTGACTTTGGATGGTAACTCCTGGCTTCTTGAGGGCTCTCTGCTTACTAACGAGGGGGCATTAACAAAGCAATTCTTTATTTACTCCACGCCAGGCGATGCTGTGGTGGTGGGAGAAAAAGTGATAGCCAACCGAGATGCCCTCATCCGTGCAGATAGAGGAGGTTTGCTGGCTATCAGCATTGATCCTTTTATCTGTCATGAGCGCAATATCCTCACAGCACCCCATTGGGCAAACGTGGATGATAATGTCGGCATCATCTCTTTTGCCGAAAAGGGGAATACCCTTCCCGTGCTCTCCGACACCACTCTCGATAATTCTATCCGCACAGCAAAAATCTACTCTTTCTATTCCAACACCCCTCGTTCTGTCAAAGCCGGCGAGGTAGTCGATGAGCGTGTCGCTGTCTATTATTCACAGCTTTCTGCTGCTAAAACAAAAAAATATGCCCGCAAAATGCGTCGAAAGTTGAAGAAAGATGTATTTTTGCAGCCGTTTGATATTTATGACACGCAACACTCCTATCGTCTAAGCTGGACTGACTCGGGAGTTGAAGTGAACCAACTACGATAAAAAAGATGAGAAAAAATCGACATTCATTGATGTTGCTCCTTGGAGCATTCATGCTGTTAGCGCTAAATAGTGTTCCTGCTCTATCGCAGATTCTCGAGCCCGTCAAGTGCGTGCCTTCGTTCGTCAAGACAGGCGACAACACGGCAGAAGTACGTTTTGCGCTTACCATAGATAACGGCTGGCATGTTTACTCCTACGCCCTCGAGGGTGACGGCCCCATCGAGGCATCTGTTTCTCTCGATAAGGCTGAAGGAATAGAAGCAGGCACCCTCACCCATAGCGAGGGAGAAGAGATTGAGCAGTTCGATGAATTGTTTGACATGAAGCTGCGCTTCTTTGAGCATAGCGTCGTATTTGTTCTCCCCCTCACGCTCTCGAGCACGAATTACGCCATCGAAGGCTCCTTGCAGTATGGCGCCTGCAACAGCCAGAACTGCCTGCCTCCCACAGACGTGCCTTTCAGCTACAGTTCGGGCGCAGCACCCGTTGAGAACACCAACGACAAGTCTTCCGCCGAAGGGCTCACGAAACTCTCTCCCACGTGGGAGCCCGTTCACGACGATGCTATCCGCTCGGATGTCGCTGCGCAGAGTACCAGCCTTTGGAAGATTTTCCTCTCGGGGCTCCTCGCAGGCCTCATCGCATTGGTTACCCCTTGCGTGTGGCCTATTATCCCGATGACGGTGAGCTTTTTCCTCAAACGAAGCCAGGATAAGAAGCGCGGAAGGCGCGATGCATACCTTTATGGAGCTTCCATCGTAGTAATCTACGTTCTGCTGGGACTTATCATCACGATGCTGTTCGGTGCCAGCGCCCTCAACAAGCTTTCCACTGCAGCCATCCCCAACCTCTTCTTCTTTGCGTTGCTTGTCGTCTTCGGCCTATCGTTCCTCGGTGCTTTCGAGATTACCCTCCCCTCCAAATGGTCAACATCCGTTGATGCCAAATCGGAATCTGCAGGCGGCATCTGGGGCATCTTCCTGATGGCATTCACTCTCACACTCGTCTCCTTCTCCTGCACGGGTCCTATCATCGGATTCCTGCTTGTGGAAGTTTCCACGATGGGAAACATTCTCGGTCCTACCGTCGGGATGCTCGGCTTCGCTATCGCCCTTGCCCTACCCTTCACACTGTTTGCCATCTTCCCCTCTTGGCTCAAGTCGGCACCTCGCTCGGGAGGATGGATGAATACCGTGAAAGTGGTTCTCGCCTTCATTGAACTGGCCTTTGCGCTTAAATTCCTTTCCGTTGCCGACCTTGCATACGGATGGGGAATCCTCAGCCGTCCCACCTTCCTCTGCCTGTGGATTGTGCTCGCTGCACTTCTGGGATGCTATCTGCTGGGATGGATTCGCTTCCCTCACGACGAGCCCAAAGAGCATACCAGCATTCCCGCTTTCCTGCTGGCGCTTGCTTCGTTTGCTTTTGCCCTCTATATGGTTCCAGGGCTGTTCGGAGCACCATGTAAAGCTGTGAGCGCCTTTGCACCACCTATGAGCACACAAGAATTCAACCTTATGGACAACACTGTTCATGCCCAGTATATGGATTTCGATCAAGGCATGCAATACGCCCGACGCGAAGGGAAACCCGTGATGATAGACTTCAGCGGCTATGGTTGCGTCAACTGCCGCAAGATGGAACAAAGCGTACTTTCTGATGATAAAGTGGCATCCATCATCAACGACGACTATGTGCTCATCACTCTCATCGTTGACGACAAGACTCCCCTGCCCGAGCCCATGTATGTGATGGAAAACGGTAAGCGCGTCAAACTCTCTACCATAGGTGACAAGTGGAGTTTCCTGCAGCGCTATAAATTCGGTGCAAACGCCCAGCCCTTCTATGTTCTTCTCGACAATGAAGGCCACTCGCTGGCAGGCTCACGTTCGTACAACGAAGACATCCCCGCTTTCATCGACTTCCTTAATTTGGGAAAGTCGCGCTTCAAGTAAAGGAGAACAAACGACGGTGTTTTTGACATCACGAATTCAAGAAGTCACAAGGCTCATCTGCTTTGTGACTTTTTCTTTTGCTCCGAAAGGAACAAAACACACATCTCCTTCCTGCGTCAGCAAGGAAGGAAAATAACGGAAAAAGGAAGGAAAAACGCCCCTCCTCTTTCACGCAAAAGTGTAAAGATAGACAAACGATGAAGGCTACCTACCCCATCACCACATCGAGCACCATCATCAGTACGAAACCGAGCGCAAAACCTATCGTGCTCAGGTTGCTATGCTTCCCGCTTGATGCTTCGGGTATCAGTTCCTCCACCACCACATACAGCATCGCTCCTGCAGCAAACGCCAGCATGTAGGACAACACGGGCATCAGCAGCGAGGCAAGCAGCAGCACAGCAACTGCTCCTATCGGCTCTACCACGCCGCTCAGCGACCCTATCAAGAACGAGCGCCACCTGGAGTTGCCCTCAGCCCTCATGGGAAGAGAGATGATGGCGCCTTCGGGGATATTCTGAATAGCGATACCTATCGACACCGCCAGCGCACTCGCCAGCGACAGATGGGCAGCACCGCTGTCAATACCAGCAAACACCACTCCCACCGCCATACCTTCGGGGAGGTTGTGGATGGTAACCGCAAGTGCCAGCATAGCCGTACGCGACAGACGCGAGCGGGGACCTTCGGGTTTGTCGTTGCCCAGATGAAGGTGAGGAGTAGCCTCATCGATTATCAGCAGGAAGGCGATGCCAAGCAGGAATCCTACCGCAGCAGGCAACACCGACCAACGCCCGCTGGAAGCGCTCATCTCCATTGCTGGTATCAGCAACGACCACACGGCGGCAGCAACCATAACACCCGAAGCAAAGCCGAGCAGAGCCTTCTGAAGCTTCGCAGGAATGGAGTCTTTCAGCAAAAAGACGAATGCCGAACCTAACACGGTGCCGGCAAGCGGCAGCAACAACCCTATGGCAATGATTGAATAGTCAGACATAAATCATTTTTGAGTCGTTTCACGCTGAACGAAGATGAGTCATCATCTCTCGGCACTCGTCGCATTTGTGATAAGTGTCACGTCGGTGCTGCGGATGCCAGGCATCAGTTCGCCACCCATCATGATGGCTCGCAGGCTGTCGAGCGCCTCAATGGATGCTCCGGCTCGTGCTGCGCGACTGTTGCGCGACAGCAGGCTCCACGTCTCCGTAGAGGGGTCGAATCGATAGACGGCATCGTTGAACCGATACCAATCCGCCTCGTGCATCAGGTATTCGGGCGACGGGTATTCGCCCTTCAGGGCAGCGAGGAAGACATCCTTGTTCACACCTCCTGCTGCTATCACAGAACCGTCGGAAAGCGTGGTAGCGCATCCTCCAGCCAGCGTAACGGCAGTTCCCGATTCATCGACAGGAGCTGCGACAGCCGTCCATGAGTCCGAGTCCAAGTCATACTTCCATCCGTCGGTATGCACGAAGGCAGCAAGTGAGTCGGAAGCGGGGCAATACCCTCCCCACACATAGATATGCCCTTTTGCAGCAGCGCACACAGGCTGCACGCGCGGTCCACCCGGCACAGGAGAGCACTCAAACCATTCGCTTTTCGCACTATCAAGGACATACATACCCGACGACGGCTTTCCGTTGCAGTTGCCGCCAACGACATAGATAAAAGTGTTGTCGAGCAGTGCGCCTACCATATTATCCATCGTAAACGGAAGGGGTGGAAGAGGCGTCACACGCAGCACACGCCCCTCGCGACGCATAGCGAATGCCTCACACGATGAGCCCTCGCCATTCATTCCTCCTATGAAATACATAGCTTCAGAGTCGCTCACAGCCACTCCGTAGGCAAGCGGCATGGGCAGCACCCCTACGCGTTCCCAGTGAATGACGGGCTTGTGTGAACCTTTCTCTGTGCGGAACGGTGCTACAGAAGCGGCATAAAGTCCATCGTAATACACCTTCCTTCCTCCCTCGGCAGCAGACGCATGAGGGAAATTGGCTCCTCCGGCAATGATGAGCCTACCGTCGATGAATCCGCTGTAAGCGCCCGAAACTCCCTTGGCGTAACAAGTATCGTCATCGGGAGTATGGCCTGCAGGAACGATGACTGAGGAGCGTGGCGTGCATGCTGCGAAGAGTAAGAGAAGAGTTGCCGTGATGCCCGCGAGAGGTCGGCGAAGGTGTCGAAACAGATGTTTCATGATGTGTGTGAAAAGCTACAGAATTTGTCTATTTAACGAGTTAAACACTATCCTAAGATATCCTTGCAGAGAAGATATCCTTTTATCATCATGCGAGGCACATGGAAGGGGCCTTTGAAGATGTTGCCCTTGGCGGGTTGAGCCACTGTGCCGTCTCGATGCAGGTAGCCGTACCATTCGCCTTGCTCCTTGTCGGCAAAGTGCGCAAAAGCCCATTCCGACACCTGATGGTGCATGTCGATGTATCGGCTGTCGTGAGTCAGCTTGTAGGCATAGAGCGAGGCGATAATCGTTTCGCACTGAGGCCACCAGAACTTCATATCCTGCGAGTAGTCTTGCGGGGGGAATCCTTTGCAGTCGCGGAAGTTGATGATGCCTCCGTACTCCTTGTCCCAGCCCCACTCGAAGTCCCAGTCGAGAATCTGCAGTCCCAGCTGCTGCACGTGAGCAGGATCGGGGAAGAGGGGCGCTGCCTCCATCAGGAACCACGCTGTCTCGATGCAGTGCCCGGGGTTGATGACTCGCCCGCTGAGGGTGTCGATGAGGTTGCCCTCCTCGTCCACGCTCTCAAGAATGGTCTTGTATTCGGGCTTGATGAGTTTACTCTCAATGAGGCGCAGCGACTCGTTCAGCTGCTCCAGCAGCGAGGGGTCGTCGATCACCTTGCGCAGCACTACCACCACGTTGAAGAACATCATGGTGATGGAATGGCTGTACCCCTTCTGCGTCGTCTTGGGGGGCAGAAATCCGGGAGTGGCAAGCATCCGGCGCGTGCGGTGGAACAGTGCGAGAGCCTTCTCAGCATAGCTCCTGTCGCCCGATGCAAGGGCATACTCGGCCATAGCAATGATGGTAAAGCACTCTGAGAAGACGTAGCGTCGTTTCTGCACGGGCTGCCCGTCGGCAGTGACAGTGAAGAACATGTGTCCGTCGGTGTCGAAGCAGTGCTGTTCGATGAAGCGCACGCAGCTGCGCGATGCCTCCAGCCAGGAGGGATTAGGTTCTATGTTGTTGTAGGCATAGGCAGCAATGAACCCGAAGCGCCCCTGGAACCACACCGACTTGGTGCTGTCCATAAGCGTTCCGTCACGGTCGAGGCAGGTGTACACGCCTCCGTGCTCTCTGTCGAAGCCGTGCTGCATCCAGAAGGGCATGATGTTGTCGGTCAGTTCCGAGCGGTAGCGCGCAGCCCAGTTGCTCAGGTAGTTGTTGATATCCATAGTGTGCTGATTCTTTTCAGTTAGGGTAAAGGGACATCGGTCGTTCGTCGAAAACAGCGAGTGGGCCTATCAGAATCGGTTGCAGCGACTGAAGAAGCCTATCTCCTCCAGTTCCTTCCGCAGGCGCACCTCCTCCTCGTCGGTAACGTTGTGGAAAGGTGTGCGGTTGGGCCCAAGGTCAAGGCCTATCAGTTTCATGATGCGCTTGCCGCCCACGATGTTACCGCGGAAGTGGCAGATGACGTTGATGACCTCCTGTGAGAAGTTCTGTTTCTCGCGTGCCGTCTCGATGTCGCCCGCTTTCCACGCCTCGATGATGCCCACCAGCTCGCGCCCGTTGTAGTTGGTGGTGCCGCCGATGCCACCTCGCGCTCCGCCCATTGCCAGGCAGGGAAGGATGGTTTCGTCCTGCCCGTGCAGCATGTCGAACTTGCCGTCCTTGTACAGCCGGCACTGGTTGTACTCATACATGCTTTCAAACGTGTACTTGATGCCGGCAAAGTTTGGAACGCGCCCGTCGACAGCCTCCAGAAACTTCACCATCGGCAGGTAAGCACCGTTGAAGGCTGGGATGTGATAGTAGTAGAAGGGCAGCTGGGGTGCTCCGCAGGCTATCTCCTCCACATATTTCACCAGTTCCTCCACGCGGTTTATCTTCGGGAAGGGGGGAGCCATAGCACCTATTCCCCATGCTCCTATCTGCTGGGCATGCTCAGCCAGCCGACGGCTCTCGCGCACGCAGCAGCTGCCCACGTGCACTATCACCTTGAAGCCTTCGGGAGCGGCAGCCACCCAGGCCTCTGCCAGGCGCATGCGCTCGTCGGGGGTGAGCATATATCCTTCGCCCGATGAGCCGTTGATAAACACGCCCTGCAGCCCGTTCTTGCGCAACATCTGCGCATAGGCGGGGATGGGCTCGAAGTTCACGTCGCCGTTCGGGTAGAAGGGGGTGAACGGTGCGTCGATAAGTCCGATAATCTTCTCCATAGTCCTTTTCTTATTTTTAGTTATACGTTTTCCTCTTTCGTGTAGTCGTCTCTCCTATTGTTTATTGTCGGTGGTAGGCTTCAGCAGCAGGAGCTGCAGCGTGAGGGCTATCAGCACGGGCAGTGCCAGCCATGCGAGCCCGGCGCCCAGGTTGCCGCTATCTTTCCACGAGCCCATGAGCGTCGTCACCAGCGCACCGGCAAACACTCCCGTCATGTTCATGATGCCGTAGGCCGTTGCCCGGCTGCGCTGAGGAATGAACTGGCAGAGGATGGGCATATTGTTGGTGTCGAACATACCGTAGCCCACGCCGAACAGGATGCCAGCGCCCACCACCGTCACCACGCTGTGTCCCAGTCCCAGCAGCAGCAGGGCGGGCACCGTCAGCATCAGGCCGATGGCACTCGTGTAGATGCGTCCGCGCAGGTTCTTCTGCACCCATCTGTCGCTCAGCAAGCCGCCTATGAACACACCCAGGAACGACGATGCCGCTATGGTGATGGTAGCCAGCGGGCCTGCCTTCGTCATCGGTATGTCGAGGTTCGACGACAGCAGCGTAGGCAGCCAGTTGCGGATGCCCCATCCCGGCAGGCTGGGAGCAGCGAAGTAGAACAGTATCACCCAGAAGGCCATCGTGCCCAGCACTGCCGACAGCCCGGCGAATATCGACGCACGCTTGGGCGCCTTCTCTTGCGCCACGTTCTCCGTCGGCATGTCGGCCTTCTCCTCGGGTGCCTTCTCACCTCTCTTCTCCCTCAGGCATATCATCAGCACGAGGGCGTAGGCCACGCCCACCAGTCCGAAGATGTGGAACGTCTGGTGCCACGAGAGATGAGCAGCCACGACGGCTCCGAAGCCGCCTATCGCCTGCCCCACGTAGAGGCCCGTCGTGTGCACGCCTATCGCCAGCGAGCGGGTGCGCCCGCTGTGCCAGTCGGCAATGAGCGACAGCGCCGAAGGGATGTAGAGAGCCTCGCTCACACCCATGAAGGCGCGCAGCCAGTAGAGCTGAGTGAACGTGGTGGCATAGCCCATCAGCAGCGTCACCGACGACCACACAAACAGGCTTCCCACCACCAGCCACTTGCGGCTCACCCTGTCGGCAACCATTCCCGCAAAGGGGCTCACGATGCCGTATATCCACAGGAACACCGCCATCAGCGCACCGAACGCTTCGCCCTCGCGCAGACGGGCAATGTCAACAGCCATAGCCCCCTGCATGGTCGAAAGCATCTGTCTATCAAGGTAATTCAGCAGAGCCACCACCCACAGCAGCCCCACCACAATCCAGGGATATACTTTTCTGTTCTTCATGATAGGGAATTCAAGGTTTCTATTTCTGTGCAATTATACGGAAAAAACGGCAGAGAAACAAAACAACCAACATTTTTTTTAAAAAAGGAGAAGGCGTATCGTTTTTTTCACTACATTTGCCACAAACAATCTCACTGACAGAAGGAACCTCAAATAACGATCGAAAAGAAATGAAAAAAATCCTCAACACTCTCCTCCTGCTTCTCCTCCTTGCAACGGGAGCAGGCAAAGCCCAGGCGCAGGAACCCTATGCCTACGGCACGTATGATGCCGAAACCACCACGATCACTATCTTTTACGATGACAATTGGCAAGCAAAGATAGATGCCGGCATAACTGTTTACGGATGGGCTGCTGGACTCATCCCAAGCTGGAACAATCCGCTGTATTCCGACGCCACCCGCATCGTTGTGGACGACTCATTCCGCTCTTTTTACCCTACCACAATGGAGCGTTGGTTTGAGGGATTGAAGGCGCTGAAAGAAATCGTCGGCATCGAGAAAATCAATACAGCCAATGTGACGAGCTTCCAAGGTTTATTTTCCAATTGTTCCAGCTTGGAAAGCATCGACCTCAGCCACTTCAACACGAGCAGTGCCACAAGCATGCAACTCATGTTCTCCGGATGCACCAGACTGAAGAGCCTTGACTTGAGTTCTTTCAGGACAAGCAACGTAACAAACATGTCAAGCATGTTTTCCAGCTGCGTCAGCCTGAAAAGCGTCAACCTGAGCAGCTTCAACACCAGTAAAGTGACAACCATGTACTGCATGTTTTACCACTGTGACAGCCTGGAGACTCTCAATCTGAGCAGGTTTAACACAAGCAGCGTCACAAACATGAGTCAGATGTTCCAGAGTAATGTCTGCCTGACGGAACTCGACTTAAGCACGTTCAACACAAGTAATGTGACTAACATGTACTATATGTTTGGTGGATGCGCCAACCTCGTTACCGTATATGTAAGCGACAAATGGACGACAGGAAGTGTAACATCTCATTTCAGAATGCTTTACAACTGCACAAGCATTGTTGGAGGAAACGGAACCAAATATGACCAATTTTCAGTAGACAAAACTTATGCCCGCATAGACAAACCAGGACAGAAAGGCTACTTCACCGAGAAAATCCCTGCTCCTGACGGCGACGTGAACGGAGACGGAGAGATTAACGTCAGCGACGTCACATCTTTGGTAAGTATGATTTTAGGTTCAGCAAATGAGTCTTCTGAAGCCGATGTTAACGGCGACGGAACAATTAACGTCAGCGACGTAACCGCTCTGGTAAGCATCATATTGAACACGAGCAACAACTAAGAAAAAACATCGTCACATCGTACAGCCCCTTCCCCCCCCTACGGAAGGGGCTTTTTGTCTGCTGAAGCACATGCTTCCAAAAAGTCTTCTCTGATAACAATCTCAAGCTGCCCTACCACTAACCAGAAAAACACTTATCAGCACACTATGTCAAAGAACGAAACTCTTACATCTTCCCTTTCAAGCTGACGCGCGGCGCCTTGCGCATCGCCTGCCGGACATGTAGCTGCGTCTAAGTTTTCTTAGACAAGGCAAAGATACGACATCTCCTCCGTGCCGCTGCATGTTACTGCATGTTACTGCATGTTATTTTTTGAAAAAGTTTTTACACCCCTTTAACGCATTGAAACACATCACGTTGAAGGATGAAAAATTTTCAATTTTTTTCGCACTTTTCTTGCCTATGTCGGGCAAATTTCGTACCTTTACGGAGTAAAAACATAACACAAACCAACACCTATGGAATACTCCGACATCTACCTCGACAAGCCTTTCAATGTGCGCACCTATGGGCGCACCGAGCTGGCGATGCTTTACTTTCCCCAGCATACACCCTGTGCCGCATGGCGTGCCTTGCGCCACGAGTTGGAACTGTGCAAGCCCCTCGCCCGCGAGCTACGCGCGCAAGGGTACGCTACTACACAGCGTCACTTCACACCCCGGCAAGTGCGAACCATCACGCAGTATCTCGGCACTCCCTAAGGGTTTTTCTTACTCCAAATTTTTTTCTTTCTTCATCCGGCGAGATGTAGAAAGAAAAAATCTTTTTTCTCCTAGCATATTAGCACAACGAAAAGTGTCAACCTTTCTGGGAAAGATGACAACTTTTTCAGGAACATTTGTTACATTTGTTACACGTTACATTTACTAAACACCTAACTTTTTTTGGTAGGGAAAAATAGTTAGAGTAAATGCTAATTATATATTATAATAAATTATAATATATAATTAAATTCTATTACTTATAAATTGTAATCTTGTTTTTCTCTCTATCTCCTCTCATTTTTCTCCAAAAACCGACAAAAGTCATGTGTACCCCTTAAAAAGTCACATATGTAACAAATGTAACATGTAACGCAACTATGTCTTTTCCTGATTTTGGTTGACAGTTTTTTTGCTTTTTCCTGAGGTGGTTGACACTTGTTTTCCTGAATTGGTTGACACCTTTCCTGAAAAGGTTGACAGTTTTTGCTTATTCCTGAAGTGGTTGAGCTTTGCTCTTCCTCCATCCCGACCCAGCAGAGCTCAAGTAAACTTGGCTTTGCTTTCGCTGCTCCATCGGTTGGCACTTGTTTTCCTGAAGAGGTTGACACCTTTACTGAAAAGAATCCTCATCTTTCCCCGCCTATCGCCCATTGCCGAAAGCCAAACATTTTCGGCTCCTCGGCTTAATTATTTAATAGGATGCCTTCTTACAACTTTCGGTTTTAAGATGCTCCCGCTCGGAGGATGAAAAGAGACCTTGATGGCTGCCGGGAGGGCAAAAGTTCGTACCTTATTCTGCTGTCTCGTTCAACGGACAAGAGGAGCGCCGTCGTCATCAACAGGGAACATCGTGGGCATACTGTCTTGAAGAGCAAAAAAATGGAAAAAAAATTTCATCCTCCAACGCGGTGTGTTTCAGCACGATGCAAGAGAGTGAAAAACTTTTTCAAAAAATAACATGCAGTAACATGCAGTAACATGCAGCGGCACTGAGTAGTTGTTGTATCTTTGTAATGTCTAAGGGACAGATGCAGCTACATGTCCGGCAGGCGATGCGCAAGGCGCCGCGCGTCAGCTTGAAAGGGAAGATGTAAGATTGTCGTTCTTTGATTTTGATTGATTTTCCGCAGCCGTGTGACCGACTACAACATAAGCGCAGCGCCCAAGGGGGGTGGAGCGCTGCGCATTGTGGAATCAAAGAAAAGCCTTCGTGAGAAGCGTCAGTCGGCTGCCTTGAGCTCTATGACCTTGCTCTGCATGGTGCCTTCGCTGAAGAGGTTGAGGCCAACCTTCATGAGGAAGTCACCGGAGTAGGTGCTACCGTTGCCGCGCAGGCGTGAGCGCTGTCCGGGCATGAGGTTGATCTCCTCCACCTTGTAGCGGGTCTGCGGGTTGAGCCCTTCGAGCTTCACCGTCTGCAGCCTCTCGGCATGAGAGGGATGGATGTCGAAGGCGAAGACTACGGCATGCTGCCCGTCGGGTGAGCAGAACTGGGTGGCAGCGTGGTTGCCTTCGTAAGGTGAGACGAGGCGATAGAGGTCGCCGTCCCAGATGACGGGGGCGAGGCGCTTGCAGTTGGCGATGGCCTCCTTGCAATAGGTGCGCTCGGCATCGGTCATCTCGTCGGTGCGGATGTCGAAGCCCAGCTTGCCCATCATGGCTACGTCGGTGCGGAACTTGACGCTTGCGTTGCGGTTCCACGAGGTGACGTGGGCGCAGGTGGCCTTGGCGGGATAGAAGAACGAGTAGCCGTACTGGATGAAGATGCGTGCCACGGGATCGGTGTTGTCGGATGCCCAGAACTCGGTGAAGTACGAGAGAGCCTTGTAGTCGATGCGCCCGCTGCCTCCCGAGCAGAGCATCATGCGGAGGTCGGGGTATTTCGCACGCACGCGTTCCAATACATTATAGAGCCCGCGCACATGCTCCACGTAGAGGTGCGTCTGCTTTTCCTTGAGGTAGGGCGACCAGATGTTGGTGATGGGGCTGTTGCAGTCCCACTTGAAGAAGGCCAGGTCGGGGCACTCGGTCATCAGCCCGTCGACGATGCCGAACACGTAGTCCTGCACGGCAGGGTTGCTCATGTCGAGGACGAGCTGGTTGCGGAAGTAGTACTCTTCCCTGTCGGGCTGGTGGATGACCCAGTCGGGGTGTTTCTCGTAGAGCTCACTCTTGGGGTTGACCATCTCGGGCTCTATCCAGATGCCGAAGCGGATGCCCTTCTCCTTAGCTGTGGCGGTGAGGTGCCCCACTCCACCCGGCAGCTTGTCGCGGGTAGCCTGCCAGTCGCCCAAGCCGGCATTGTCGCTGCTGCGGGGATACTTGTTGCCGAACCATCCGTCGTCGAGCAGGAAGAGGTCGAGTCCCAGCTCGGCAGCGTTGCCCATCAGATGGTCGAGTTTCTCCTCATCGAAGTTGAAGTAGGTAGCCTCCCAGTTGTTGAGCAGGCAATAGCGGTCGTCCTCGCCCTGATGCAGCTGATACTTGCGCGCCCAGCGATGGAGGTGACGGCTGGCCTCGCCCATGCCCTTGGAGGAGAAGGTGTAGATGAAGTCGGGGGTGACGAACGTCTCGCCTTTCTTCAGCTCGTAGTTGGAGAAGTAGGGATTGATGCCGCTGATGACGCGCAGGTTGCCCTCCTGGTCCTTCTCGAAGGTGAAGCGGAAGTTGCCCGTCCAGGCGAGGGTGCCGAAGAGGACGTTGCCTGTGTGCTCGGTGGCCTGCTCGCCGAGCGAGAGGATGAACTGCGAGGAGGTGAAGAACGACGCGCGGCTGCCGAGCTTGGTGTCGAGCACCTTCTTGCCGAAGGTGAGAGGGGTGGTCGTCATCGTTGCCTCCTCGGCCCAGTCGCCCGAGTACTCGGTGAGGAAGTAGTCGCTGCTGCGGAAATGGAGCATCGACGAGGCGTAGCGCACCAGCTCGACCGGCTTGCGCCCTTCGTTGACAATCTCGGCGTGCATCTTCACGACGTCCTGCTCCTGATATGCCGTGTAGCACAGGCGGACTGCGATAGCCCTCAGCTCGTCGCGAAGGGTGACGACGGTCTCTACCACCTTGGGAGAGAGGGTGTTAACCGTGTGGTCGACATACGCGAGCACCACCGACGACTTGCCCCCGTCGAAGTGTGCCTCGAGGGCGGGCTCGAAGTAGTCTTCCATTCCGTGAGTGATGTACACTTCCTTCCCCATGGGCAGATGGGCGATGTCGCTCTCAGCGAGGAAACGCTCGCCCAGATACGACTGGTGGAGGCGCCCGTCAGGAGCGGTGCGAAGGATGAGGTCGGTGTTGTCGGTTGAGATGCGTATCACCTTCTGTGCATAGCTGACGCATGCAAGAAGGCTGAGAACGGTTGTCAAAAGGAGAATTCTGTTTTTCATGATATGGCGTTTTTTTTCGTTGATTCTTGTGGAGAGAGGTAAGAGAGGGCTATTCTTCGTCGGGTATCACCTCCACTAGGTCAGCCGACACGGAGATGGATGCGGCAACGAGGTTTGTGATAGAGACGACGAGCTGTCGGTTGCGCTTTCCTGCCACCTTCACGAAGTTGCCCTCAAAGCCGTCGAAGGGCCCACCGTGCACCCTCACACGCGTGCCTGGAGCAATGTGGACATCGTCGGGGCTCATATAGCGCAGGCTGTCGTCGCCCTTCTCGCAGATGTTGATGAAATCCTTCATCTGCCTGTCGGGCACCCAGAGCTTCTGTGCGACACCTCCGCGGCGCGAAGGCATGACGTAATACTGGATGATGCCCTTGTAGCGCTTGAAGTCCTGAATCTGCGTGAGGGGGGCGTGGACGAAGATGAGGTTGTGGATGGCGGGCATGTACTTGCGTGTCTTGATGCCCGATTTTTCCACTAACGTGTAGTGCATGGGCACGAAACACTCTATCCCCGATTGCGACAGCGCTTCTTTCGCCCTCAGCTCGTTGCGGTAAGGCGCGCTCATCACGTACCAGCGGACAATATCCTCTTCTTTCTGTGTGGCAGGTGTCAGCATAAAATTTAATGCATCAGTTACCCTTCCTTCGGGAGGGAGCAGATATAAAAAAACCATCGGGAAATCCGATGGCTTTTGATCGGTTTTAGGTTCCGATTACTTCTTGGCTGCGTCGAGAGAAACCTTGCGGAATTCCTTCATCAGTTTCTCCAGCTCAAGAGAAGCTACACGTGCACGTGTTCCAGCTGCCTTGTTACCTTTTTCTGCCTGTGCCTTAGCGTCCTTTACGAACTCAGCGAAAGCGGCTTCAATTTTGCATACAATTTCCATAGTAAATGTTAAATTAAAATGAATGTTCACGGCAAAGGTAGTGGTAATTTGGTAATTACAAAGAAAAAAAGACTTTTTTTTGAAAAAAAAATGAAAAAAATGTGTCTTTTTGCTATTTAAGGGTGACTTTTTCGCTCTTTTCCTAAAAAATGCGGAGTTCTACGGCCTATCGATGGGCAGATAAGCATATTCTATAAGGAGGTACAAACATGCTGCTTCTCTGCACAAAAAGATTGTCTATCTTACTCTTCGATAACCCTGAAGCGAGCAAATTTCAGAAGCAACGTCTTCTCTCCTACGTTGTCGAAACGAATGAGCGCCTTGGAGTTCTCTGCCGTTCCCTCTACACTCACTACCGTGCCTTTGCCGAAACGCTCGTGCTCGATGCGCTGCCCTTCCGACAAGACGGCTACCTTCTGCGCTCCATGCGAGGCGCGAAGCTCGCTGTTTATCGGCACCAAGCGGGGCGTGAAACGTGTGGAAGAAGGCGTCACCCTCTTCCCTACCTGAGGATAGTCGTCATTTCGGGACACCTCGCGATTGCCGGCTGGTGCTTCCCTCCTTGCCGAAAGGCGATGCGTGGGGAAATCGTCCATACGGTGTGTGCGCTCGCCTCCTCCGAAGGAACTGCCCGACTGGAACACAGAGCGGAAGCCTGAGGACGAAGGAGAAACGCTCCCCGTGAGGCACGAGGTGTCGATCTCCCCGATGAAGCAGCTGCGGGAGGGGAAACAGGGCTTGCCGTAGTGGATGCGCATCTTGGCCCACGTGAGGAAACAGCGTTTCTCGGCACGGGTGATGGCGACATATAGCAGGCGGCGCTCCTCCTCTATCTCTGCGGGGCTCTGTGCCAGCTCGCTGGGGAACAGCTCGTTTTCGAGCCCGACAACAAACACGGTGTCAAACTCAAGGCCCTTTGCCGAGTGAACCGTCATGAGCGTCACGCGAGGGATATTCTCTGCGTAGGGCTCGTCCTGATCTGTCAGCAGCGCAACGTTGCTGAGGAAATCGGAGAGCCAGATAGCATCGGAGCCCTCTTCGCGCGCTTCGTGCACGAAGTCGGAAATGCCATCAAGCAACTCCTGCACGTTCTCCTGACGCGAGCGCCCCTCATCGGAGAGGTCCCCGTTGATTTCGGCTCTTATTCCGCTCGTTGCCACAACGTCTAACGCCACTTCGTAGGCATCGTGCGTGCGAGCCTCCTCACGGAATTTCTCCATCATATCGCAGAAGGCTTTCACCTTAGCTGCTGTGCCGCGAGATATGTCGCACGAGTACTTCTCGGGGCTGTTTGCCACATCCCACAGGCTGACATCGGCTCTTTCGGCAGCAGCGGCAATCTTGTTAAGCGTCGTCTCGCCTATGCCGCGTGCCGGATAGTTGATGATGCGCTTGAAGGCTTCCTCGTCGTGCGGGTTTGCGATGACGCGGAAGTAGGCTATCACATCCTTTATCTCTTTTCGCTGATAGAACGAGAGGCCCCCGTAGATGCGATAGTCAACGCCGTTCTTGCGCAGCTCCTCCTCGAAAGTGCGCGACTGGGCATTGGTGCGATAGAGAATGGCGAAGTCGCTGTACTCCAACCCTTTCCTTCGGCGCAGAGCCAATATCTGCCTCACCACATAGCCCGCCTCCTCCTTGTCGGAGGCTGCCTCGAACAGCGTGAGGGCCTCCCCTTTCTCCTTATTAGAATATACCTCCTTCGGGATGCGGTTATGGTTGTGATAGATGAGGGAGTTTGCGGCATTCACGATGGTCTGCGTCGAGCGGTAGTTCTCCTCCAGCTTGAAGAGGCGCGGATTGTCGTAGAGCGACTGGAAGCCAAGGATGTTGTCGATGCGTGCTCCGCGGAACGAATAGATGCTCTGCGAGTCGTCGCCGACGACACACACGCGCTGGTGCTCCTTCGTCAACTGCCACACTATCTCGTGCTGAGCCTTGTTGGTGTCTTGATACTCGTCCACCATCACGAAGGCAAAGCGCTCGCGGTATTTCTCCAGCACCTCGGGATGATTCTCAAACAGATAGTACGTGCGCATGAGCAAGTCGTCGAAGTCGAGTGCGCCAGCCTTAGCGCAACGTGCCGAGTAGCGCACATAGATGTCGCGGATGGAGGGCATCCTGTTCCGGCTGTCTTCGGTGAAGAAAGCGGCGCTGCCGTAGTACATGCTGGCAGTCACGAGCACATTCTTTGCGGCAGAGATGCGGTTCTGCACCATCGCCACCTTGTATATCTTCTCGTCGAGCCCCATCTCCTTGATGAGAGCACGAATAAGGCTCCGCGAATCGGACTGATCGTAGATAGTGAACGTGGAAGGGATGCCGAGCACATCGGCTTCCTGCCTCAGGATGCGCGCGAAAATGCTGTGGAAGGTTCCCATCCAGAGGTAACGTGCGCGATCCGCCCCTACCTGCCTGGCGATGCGTTCCTTCATCTCGGCAGCAGCCTTGTTGGTGAAGGTGAGCGCCAGGATGCGCCAAGGGTCGTAGTCGTTCTCCAGCAGCCACGCTATCTTGTACGTCAGCACACGTGTCTTGCCCGAGCCTGCCCCAGCTATCACAAGCGAGGGGCCTTCGGTATACTTCACGGCAGCCAACTGGCTCTTATTCAACTCGTTCTCGTAGTCAATCATATTTCAAGCGCTATCTTTTGCAAAGATACGATTAAGCGAGAGGAGAACAAAATAAATTAACGATTTATTTTTTATCCCGAGCACAAGTATCTAAAATCGAAAGATAAATATAGTGCTCTTAGCCAAGAAAAAAATGCTTTTTGAGAAACTATTTTTTTGCTCAAGGGATAAAAAAATATGAAGAAGGGAAAAATTTTTTTTCTTTCTACATATCGTTTTTTCCCTTCTTCATATCGCGCGATGCTCAAAGCATCTCGGCGCTGCGTTTTTAAGCGTTGCCGAAGACGAGCGCTCCGTGTCCGTCGCTGTCGACAACCACAGGCTTCTCTTTGTCAACCTCGAAGGCAAGCAGACGACGCGACAACTCGTTGAGCAACAGCGTCTGAATGGCACGCTTCACAGGACGGGCCCCGTACTCGGGATCGTAGCCCGCTTCTGCTATGCAGTCGACAGCCTGAGAAGTCATCTGTAGCTCTACGCCGTTCTCCTTCAGCATCTTGCATACCGAGTTGACCTGCAGCTGAACAACACTGCGAATCTCATCCTTCGTGAGAGGCAAGAACATGATGGTTTCGTCTATTCGGTTGAGGAACTCGGGCTTTATCTGCTGCTTCAGCATCTCCATTACCGTATGCTCCGTCTCATCGATGAGCTGCTGACGATTGGCTGCCGTGAGGCGTCCGAACTGCTGCCTGATGTAGTCGCTGCCAAGATTCGACGTCATGATGATAATGGTATTCTTGAAGTTGACGGTACGTCCCTTGTTGTCAGTCAGACGTCCGTCGTCGAGCACTTGAAGAAGAATGTTGAAAACGTCGGGATGGGCTTTCTCTATCTCATCGAAAAGCACTACGCTATAAGGTTTTCTGCGTACAGCCTCCGTCAGCTGCCCGCCTTCCTCGTACCCGATGTACCCCGGAGGCGCTCCTATCAGACGCGTCACGCTGAACTTTTCCTGATATTCGCTCATGTCGATACGCGTCATCAGCCTCTCATCGTTGAAGAGATAGTCGGCAAGCGCTTTGGCAAGTTCCGTCTTGCCCACTCCGGTAGTGCCGAGGAAGATGAAGGAACCTATCGGGCGCTTGGGGTCTTGCATGCCGGCACGACTTCTGCGGACGGCATTGGCGACAGCAGCTATGGCTTCGTCTTGCCCTACTACGCGCTTATGCAGCTCTTCCTCCAGATGGAGAAGCTTGTGCCTTTCGCTCTCGAGCATACGGCTCACGGGGATTCCTGTCCAACGCGATACGACATCAGCGATATCGTCGGCGTCGACTTCCTCTTTTATCAGCGCCTCGGGGCCCTGGCAGCTGTGGAGTCGCTTCTGAATCTCCTGGATATCAGCCTCCACCTGCTGCAGACGCCCGTAGCGGATTTCAGCCACACGTCCGTAGTTGCCTTCCCTCTCAGCCCTATCGGCTTCGGTGCGCAGCTGCTCGATAAGCTGCTTCTTCTGCTGGATATCGTTGAGCAGCTTGCGCTCTCCTTCCCATTTGGCGCGCATCTGATTCTCCTGCTTGCGCAGTTCGTCTATCTCGCCTGTCAACTGTTTCAGTTTGAGCTCATCTTTCTCGCGCCGGATGGCTTCTCGCTCTATCTCGAGCTGCTTCAGACGACGTGTAATCTCGTCCAACTCCTCAGGTACGCTGTCGCGCTCCATACGTAGCTTGGCAGCAGCCTCGTCCATCAAGTCGATAGCTTTGTCGGGTAGGAAACGGTCTGTGATATAGCGGTTTGAGAGCTCAACGGCAGCCACTACGGCATCGTCTTTGATACGCACCTTGTGATGTGCCTCATAGCGCTCCTTCAGTCCTCGCAGTATGGAAATGCTGGCTTGCACATCAGGCTCGTCAACCATCACCGACTGGAAACGACGCTCCAGAGCCTTGTCTTTCTCGAAGTACTTCTGATACTCATCGAGAGTCGTAGCACCTATCGAGCGCAAATCCCCACGCGCCAAAGCCGGTTTCAGGATGTTTGCGGCATCCATCGCACCTTCGCCTCCGCCTGCTCCCACAAGCGTGTGTATCTCATCAATGAAGAGGATTACTTCCCCGTCGGCCTTCAACACATCGTTGATGACGCCTTTGAGACGTTCCTCAAACTCACCTTTGTATTTGGCTCCTGCAACAAGAGCTCCCATATCAAGGCTGTAAACCTGCTTACGACGCAGATTTTCGGGCACATCCCCGCGTACAATTCGCTGTGCCAAGCCTTCCACGATAGCAGTCTTGCCCGTTCCAGGCTCTCCTATTAATATAGGATTGTTTTTTGTCCTTCGGCTTAGTATCTGTAAGATACGCCGAATCTCTTCGTCTCGCCCTATCACGGGATCGAGCTTCCCATTCCTTGCCGACTCGTTCAGATTGATAGCGAATTGGTTGAGGAATGCATTCTTTTCATTCTGATTCGTTTGATTTGTAGTATAGTTATCCATAGTCTTAATCTCCTTTCGCCAATTTCCCTAACCAAAAGCATACCAAAAGGACTTTTCTGCCGAATTGACAGAAAAGCCCCTTCAAACAAGACAATGTGTCGCTTATCCCTTCAACACAAGTGCCTAAAAGACATTTTGGAACAGCCTCGCGCTATTCAGTAGGCACCGAAGCCTCTTCTGCAGGAGCAGCGGGAACATCGGCAACGGGAGCATTTTCCTCAGCTGGAGCCTCGCCCTGCTCTACTGCCTCAACAGCGGGTTTCTCCTTACGGAAAGCCAATCCGTAGGGAGCGAGCTTGTTAGTGAAAAACAAGACAGCAAATGCAACCACAAGCAACAGCAATATGCGACGAAGCCACTTAATCCAAGCCGGCGTCTCAAATGGATCTTTGCTGACAGCCTTGGGGAACTTAACGAGGTGAGTCAAGGTAGCTCCAAAGCGAGTATTAACCCTAATCTTGGAGTTAATAGCCCATCCGTTGGCATTAAGCACGGGGGCAAGGTTGCGCCTACGCAGCTTACGCCAAGCAATGAACATAGAAGGACCGGAAATGAGGATTATGAGCACCAACAGGATAAGGAAGATGTTGTACCATTTGGCGGTGATTCCATGCGCAAGGCTTACGAGAGCGCTTGCAATGTAGCCAACAGCCATACCGATGGCAGCGAAGATACCGGCAAACTTGGCGATATCGAACGACGTCTTCTTGGCATCGGGCGCGGGAGCTGCGGCAGCCCCTTCAGCTGTAGTCGGAACCTTCACGTTGTCTGCCTTGTTGAGCATGTTGGCTGTGGAGGCACTCTCCTTCTCTGCAGCAGACTTGTTGATACGATCTGAAATCCAGTTTGCCAGCTTTTTATAAGGTGCCCAGAAGGCCTGACGAACGCTGATAGGATTGTCAACAATCTTCGTAACGGTTGCATCCCAGTCGAGTCCGTCTCTGTCGTAGAACACGGCATTTGTCCCCACTCGCAGATTATCTACATCGCCGTCTGTGAGCACGGCAGCAATCGTAATCGGCGCGGGTTTCATCTTCGACACGCATGCACAATAGACGATATACATTCCGCTGAGCGACGCCATCTCTCCGTGCTTGCCCATATCGCTGACAAGGATACAGAGGTCTGTGCTACGCTGATCGATGTAGAGGCGTCCTGCCTGGAACACTGCTTTCACATCATCTTTGTAGCTGTTGTAGAAGTCTGTCATCGACACATAGTTCTTCAGCAAGGTGTAGAAGTCGCGATACAGATGCATGAACTTATCTACAGCGTCGATTGCGTTAGCTTCTTCTGTCTGCTCATTATCTTTCTCTACGAGCTCCAGCAGAGCAGCTTTCTGATCGGCCTTCAGCAGGGCGTCGACTGTCTCTATTCCCAGAGAAGCGACTGCATCACCCTTGTGTGCAGCACACCAGGCGTTGTATGCATCGAAACGAGCAAGAGCAGCCTTCCACTGGGCTTCGCTCACACTATCAGCATCAGGATTCTCTTTGTCGAGCACAAGTGTGCGCAGAGCATCAAAGGCTCCTTGCCAAGCAGGATTGATGCCGTTATAGGGCAGCACGGCTTCAGCGGTAACACGGGCGAGAGGACATTGAGCGATGTCATCGTTAATCACCGCAAGGTTCAGGTTGCTAACAGCCTCCATCTGCCCTGCTGTCACGTCGAGCGACTCAGCCTTGTCGGCAGCGAAAGCAGTCAGTTTGCAGCGCATGAAGAAGTCATCCATCTTCTCCTTGATAGCGTTGCAGGCATCAAGGGCAGCTGCCGTATCATCGCCATAGGGGAACACATCGTCTTTAGCAGCTTGCCCTTCGGCTTGCCACTGGCTGTAGTCGGCAAGAGCTGCATAGAACTGCTCTATCTGCTCTGCGTTGACGCCATCCACACCGCTTCTGTCGGTTGCCTTCCCGATGGTAGCTATGATGTGGTTGACTACTGCCTGAAGTGACTCGTCGTCGGTGCTTCCGGGGGTGATGATGCCGTCTCCGTTGAACTGCGTCTTAGCAAAGATTGCCACGCTGTCGCTTGTATCAGCAACTGAAATACTTGTTGCATCTTCCTTGCCCAAGTTGTCGAGGATGTGGCGTGCAGAAGCTGCAAGACGCTTGCCTTCCTCACTCTCAACATTAAAAGCGTCAAGCGGTAGGGTGTCTTCCTGCTTGAGCAGCATGTCATTGTCCTTCAGCACATCAGTAAGCCAGTTTGCCGCTGCTATCACTTCATCGACATGAATTTTACCATCGTTGTTGGTATCCATCATAGAAAGGGTGCGCTCGTCAAGTTCAAGTCCCTTCACGGGGCAGCTGAGCACAGTCCACTGTTTCTTGTCGAGTTCTCCAAGATGAGCAATATCTTCACCCGAGGTGATATCGACGCGGGTCATTCCTCCCACAGACACATACGTCCATTTGTACGATTCTTTGTTTTTCTTCATAGTCTGGTATAAATAATAAAAGGATTGAATTCAATTTTCCTTGCAAACATATAAAAAAAGATTAAAAAAAGAAAGAGAGCCATTATTTTTTCTTTATTAGCGCAGAAAAAGTACAAAAACAGTTGCTTCAGAAAAAGTAAATACCTATATTTGCACACAATGAAAAACAACCCGATGAAATAAATTTATTACTAATTCCAAAACAAAAAAACATTATGGCAAAATTCATTTGTTCTGTTTGCGGTTATGTTTACGAAGGCGACGAGCCTCCCGTAAAATGTCCCCAGTGTGGTGTTCCGGCAAGCAGATTCAAGAAAGTAGAAGAGAGCGACAAGCTCGAGTTTGTAGCAGAGCATGTGATTGGCGTTGCTAAAGATTGCGACGAAGAGATGCTCAAGGACCTTCGTCATCATTTCAACGGAGAATGCTCCGAAGTGGGTATGTATCTGGCAATGAGCCGTCAGGCAGACCGTGAGGGATATCCCGAAGTGGCAGATGCCTTCAAACGCTATGCTTGGGAAGAGGCAGAGCATGCTGCCAAGTTTGCCGAGCTGCTGGGCGAAGTGGTTTGGGACACCAAGACAAACCTTGAGAAGCGTATGATGGCTGAGGCAGGCGCCTGCGCCGACAAACTGCGCATCGCCAAGAATGCCAAAGCGCAAAACCTCGATGCTATTCACGACACAGTTCATGAAATGGCTCGCGACGAAGCACGTCACGGACAAGGTTTCGAGGGACTTTTCAACCGTTATTTCAAAGATAAGAAATAACCCCTCATCACTCGTAAACTTCAGAAGAAGAGCCTGGTTGCATAGTCAGGCTCTTTTCTTTCTATATGTTTTAGGGATTCTAATGCTACTTTCTTAGCAGTTTGAGCAACTCGTCCCACTCGCACGAGAAGAGCCCTCTTCTGAAGCGCACAGGCTCTGGCTGGTTGCCCAAGGCAAGCTGATAAAGGATGAAAGGCTGGTTGAAACCCGCCTGAAGCTGTGAGCGGAGGCCTCCTGAAAAACGCGGATTGCACTCAAGGAAAAAAGCCTTGCCCGTACTTTTCTCCACACGGAAATCAACTCCACAGACACCTTTATAGCCAACATTATCAAGCATCTGACGAACCGACTCCACTAGTTCGGGAGCCTTTATCGTGCGACGCAGCACCGAATAGCCTCTCTTCTTTTGCAGAACCACCCGGTAGGCTTCCGCATGAAAATAGCTACCCCATCGAACGGCATCCACGCAGCAATCATAACCTTCAACATAATCCATTATCAGATAGCCTCCCTTGCCGGAAGAGGCAATCAGATTCTTCAGTGCATGCTCCGAACGAGGCATATAAACACCCATTCCGTTGAGCCCCGATGCTCGCTTAAACACTACAGGATAGCGACTTATCTGCTCTATCTCCTCCTTCTTATATATGCGCGGTTGGGCAATTCCGAGTTCATTGCAGAGAAGCGAAGCAGACACTTTATCATCCAATCTGCGGATATTTTCAGCCGAATCAATAGGGATAACAACTTCCTGTGGCAATTCATCCCTATGGCGCGCTATGAATTCGCTCCGGAAGACAGGCATCACTACCCTCGGACGACATTCTGCAATTCGGCGCTTCAACATTCTGATGTATCCGAACTCGTCCCAGAACACCTCAGAGGCATTCATGTTCTCGCAGCGCAAGCCCTTTGCCTGCAACGCTTTCTGAACATCGCTGCAGATTCGATGTCCACTCTCAGGAATCAAAACGTCACAACCATATTCCGCCATTTGCAATCACCTCCATTTCAATCACTTACCATCGCAATCGGGACATTCAATTCATTCATGTCCTCTTTTGCGTCACAAAGTTACAAAAGAATCCCGAAGCAAAAAAACTTCGTCTCATAAATACTTTTCATCTCTTTTTCTCACGGCTTTCAGATACGCCTGAGAGCCTCTTCTCAGAGCGATAAATATGAAGAAGGAAAAAATATTTTTGGAGAACAAATATCGCGAGATGAAGAAGGGAAAAAATTTTTTTTGTTCTCCAAAAAATAAGGCTGGTTTCTCAAGCTTTTCTTGCTGACGAAAAACACATAGGAAAATACTCTTTTTCGCAGAAATTCCGCAAAGAAACGCATCATGCAGAAAAGGCTCTGCATGATGCGAAAAAACATTCATAATCAACAAATACTATCCCTTAAAACCAGCAATATCGCTGGGGTGGAAAGGAGCATCAATGCTACGATGATAGATACGTTCGTATGCCTGCCGACGCAGTTCATTATCACGCTCACACATCATCTTGCTGTTTTCACGCACCGAAAGGTTTGAATCGGGATAGATGACATCGAGCACATGAACCGTGCAATTCACTTGAGTAAAGTGCCCTTCATTATCGGGAGAAGAGGCAGAAGGTAGCCATTTATCGCAGTCGCGCATCTCAATGAAAACACTCACGACAGGCACAAAGTTCTCAGCGGCAAACAGATACGCGCCACGCTTGCAAGGGCGCGGGCGACGATAGTTGAACCACATCTCCTGCTCGGGAAACACAAGCACAAAATTGCCTTTCTGCAACACGTCGGAAAGCATCGGGCGAAACGTATCGTACATATAATCAGAGTCGTCGAGAATGGGCACAGAATCACTATACCGAAGCGTGAAGCCGTTAATTCCAGGCATCACGAAGTTGGTTCCCGTGCTGACAGCCCAAAGCCTCCGACGTCCCGTTTTGCGCGACAAACGGCGCAAGGGACCCGTGTCGAAAGGATTGAAATGATTTGATGTAAGGATGGCTCCACCTTTCAGTCCTTTTAATTTCTCCAAGCCTTCAATGCAATCTCCCTTGCTGAAACGGAGCATAAGCATGTCGACATAAGCTCGAGCAAGCAGATTCTTGCATTTATAGGCAATCGTTCTACGCGAGGCTATTTGCTGAAGAACAGCCTTCCGAAGTTCTTCGGAATCAATGACAGGATCGTCAGGCTCCACCTTGTCGTTATACTTTCCGAGCTGGATGTTGGTGCGAATATTCTCAATAGCCTTGAGGCGATTAGGGGCAAACAGTAGCATTAAAGTAAACGTTTAAACAACAACTTTCAATCTTACCATTTAACAAACTCTCTAACAGTATATAACACACTTATCGGTCAATGCCAAACACTTAAACCAACAGCCTTTCTCAAAGAGGCATTTCAAGTCCTAAAGCATACACGGTTCGGAAGTTGAAAGCCTCGCTTACCATTCGTGATGCGCATTCTAGCAACTCCTTTATTTTCATCTCATCAGCATGTCTGCTGGGTTCATTATACTGCTCACGCACTCGAAGAATGGTACGGTAATAGGGCGACGTTTCAGCATAGCGCCAAAAAAGCTCCCCATAGGGAATGTTGTCGAAACGCCAAGGTTTGTTGTTGAGATTGTAGTGAACTATTCCTATCTCATCCTTTTCAGGAACACCTCTCAGGGGCATTGTATTCCAACGTCCATTAAGGAGAAGAATCCTGTCTTTGCAAAGCACATTGATGTAATCCTGATCTGGGGCTACGGTGTCAAATCCATATCGATTCATCAGTTCAAGGAATCTATCATGGAAATGTACTTCGCGCAACCCACTCATATTCATCAGCAAGACGCCGGAATTAACATATTTCGTCAGCTCAATACCCAGAGCCTGCTGGATGTATTCGGCAAAAGGCTTCACGCCATACACGCTTCCATCGTTCACAGCTCCAAGCAAATGAGAACCAAGCTCAACGTTGTATAACTTTGATATATCATCCGTTATGACCATATCGCTATCGAGGTATATAGCCTTCTCAAACTCGGGAAACATAACGGGAATAAACAGACGGTAGTAGATGGTAAGCGTCTTGTAAAGAGAACCACTCTGGCGCTCCATATTCCTCACAATAGCACTCATGTTCCTGCGGATGGGAACAAAATCAAAAGAAACATCCTTTCCAGGATAGATTTTGGGAACTTTCCTGAGTTGTTTTTTATCCGATGTCCTCAGCCCCTGATGGAGAACAATGATACGATAGGCATATTCTTCGGAGGCATTGTCAAGCAAAGAACTCAACGTGACGGAGAAAAAAGGCGCATACTTGCTATCAATTGAGAAAAAAACAGGAATAACGGGTTTCTTAGAGCCAGAATTCTTCCTTGATTTCTTACTCAAACTCTTTTTGGGGTTAGATGTAACCATCACATCCTCGCTGTCACAGAAAGCATGGGCTTTGCCGGCATCCTGATTTTCATTATTAAACTCTCTAGTTCTCTCTATAGAATTGCTTGTTTCTTTGCCAGACATTGTGGCTTCAGACATAAACATACTTGATTTGTTCTGCTTTTTCATACTTTTTTCGTTTTAAGATTAAAGTTTTGACGCTGCAAAGGAAACAACTCCACGCGACACATAAAAATAATAGGTACATGTGGGACAAGAATGTGGCATAAGCAATCAGTTTGGGGTGAAATCGCCTACCCCAAATCAACAACTTTTGCCACTTTGTCGCATTTTTCGCCACATTGGCATCAAAAATGAGCTTAAGAAAATGCATTAAAATAAAAACATGAAAAAAAGAGAGGAAAAATACGCGCGCGTTTAAAAATAATGAGTAAATTAGCGCCAAATTTTGCAAAACCATTTTCAAAACCTATAATAATTGTACCTATGAAAAAAGTAAAAGTAATCTTAGGAGTACTTGTAGCAGCATCTTTTGCTGTATCGTGCAAAAACGCACCAACTGAGGAAGTAGCCCTCTCAGGATTGAAAAGAGCCGACTTCCAAGCTGAAATCAGAGGAAAGAAAACAGATTTGTTCACGTTGCGCAACGCCAACGGGATGGAAGTATGCCTCACGAACTTTGGAGGACGTATGGTTTCCATCATGGTACCCGACAAGGAAGGCAATATGAAGGACGTGCTAGTAGGACAAAAAACTATCAACGACTACAACACCTACGCAAGCGACTTCGGAGCCACAATCGGACGTTACGCCAATCGTATAAACCAAGGTAAAATCACCCTCGACGGCGTTGAATATCAACTCCCGAAGAACAATTACGGACATTGCCTCCACGGAGGATGCACACTTGACGGCAAGGGAGTGGGACCCGAAGGCGCAAACTGGGAAGTTCCTATGGGTTGGCAATACAGCGTTATGGATGTAGAGAACGTTACTGATACCTGCATCACCTTTGTAAACGTAAGCCCCGATGGAGAAGCTGGCTTCCCCGGAACAGTAGTTGCCAAAACGACTTACACTTTGACTCCCTGCAATGCTATCGACATTGTTTGGAAGGCTACCACAGACAAGAAGACTGTTATCAACATGTGCAATCACGCTTACTTTAACCTGAACGGAGATTACGCTACCCCCATCACAAACCACATGATGGCTTTGAACGCAGATTTCTTCACTCCAGTAGATGCTACCTTCATGACGACAGGCGAAATAGCTCCCGTAGAAGGAACTCCTATGGATTTCCGTACCCCCAAGGCTATCGGGCAGGATATCGAGAAATACGACTACGAACAGCTGAAGAACGGTAACGGATATGACCATAACTGGGTTCTGAACACCAAAGGTTGTGACAAATGCCCCGTTGCACAAGTTGTAAGCCCACTTAGCGGCATCAGACTGACTGTATTTACCAACGAACCTGGAATCCAAGTTTACACAGGTAACTTCCTCGACGGCACGGTAAACGGCAAGGATGGAAAACCCATCCAGTTCCGCACAGCCGTTTGCCTTGAGACGCAACACTTCCCCGATAGCCCCAACAAGGGGAACCTCGAAGGCTGGTATAGCTGCGAGCTGAATCCCGGCGAAGAGTACTATAGCCACTGTGTTTATCAATTCTCCACTTGCGGAGGTTGCGGTAAGGAAGAAGGCTGTAGCGGAGAAAAGGACTGCTGCAAGGATGACAAAGCCGCATGCTGCAAGGAAAAACCCGCCTGCGACAAGATGGAAGGCTGCGACGGAGAAAAAGAATGCTGCGAGAAAGCTGCTAAATAAGAAGAAAACCATAACCGATTTTTCACCCTTAACAAAACATAGTCAACAAATATGAATCTACAGTTTTTGCAGGCAGCAGCTGCCGCTGCATCTGCCGAAGACCTCAACCGAATTCCATTGGAAATATGGGACTGGTTGGTTATCGCGTTGTTTTTTGTCGCAATGATATGGATCATTGTCGATGTATCTAAGAAAAAGAAAAACACCTCCGGCGACTATTTCCTCTCGGGGCGCAATGCCACATGGATCGCTATCGGAGCATCCATCTTTGCCTCCAACATCGGTTCAGAACACCTTATCGGATTGGCTGGAGCCGGAGCAACAAGCGGAATGGCTCAAGCTCATTGGGAAATTCAAGGCTGGATGATATTGATACTCGGATGGATGTTTGTACCGTTCTATGAGCGCTCAATGGTGTACACGATGCCTGAGTTCCTCGAGAAACGATATAATAAGGAGTCACGAGGCATCCTCACCTACCTGTCGCTAATTTCATATGTGTTAACAAAGGTATCCGTTACGGTTTTGGCAGGAGGACTTGTGTTTGAGAGCCTGCTCGGAATCAACTTCTGGGTAGCAGCTATCGGCCTTGTTATTTTGACTGCTATCTACACGGTAGTTGGAGGTATGGAAAGCGTGCTGAAAACGAGCGTGTTGCAGACTCCTATCCTACTAGTCGGCTCATTGGTAATCCTCTTCCTGGGACTTAAAGAACTAGGAGGTTGGGATAACATGATGGCTATCTGCAACAGTGTGCAAGTGAACGAATATGGCGATACGATGACATCGCTTATGCGTGACGCCCGTGACCCAGCCTTCCCGTGGTATGGGGCTCTGTTTGGCTCAGCTATCATCGGCTTCTGGTACTGGTGTACAGACCAATTCATTGTTCAGCGTGTCCTCTCGGGCAAGAACCAGAAGGAATCTCGTCGCGGAACTATCTTCGGAGCCTACCTTAAGTTGCTCCCCGTATTCCTCTTCCTCATCCCGGGTATGATTGCCTTCGCGCTTGCAACACGCGGAACGGGCGTTGGCGCACAACTCGCTCCTGTGCTTCAGAACAGCGACGTCGCCTTCCCGATGCTTGTCAAGACATTGCTTCCAGCAGGTCTGAAGGGCGTGGTAATCTGCGGTATTCTCGCAGCCCTTATGAGCTCGCTGGCATCGCTTTTCAATTCGAGCGCTATGCTTTACACTATCGACATCTACAAGCGTCGTCATCCCGAGACAGCGGAGAAGAAACTTGTGAGCATCGGGCGTATTGCTACCGTCATCATCGTTGTGCTTGGCGTGCTCTGGATCTTCGTTATCAAGGCAATGAGCACCAACCTTTACAACTACTTGCAGAGCATCCAGTCGCTCTTGGCTCCCGCCATTGCTTCTGTCTTCCTGCTGGGTATCTGCTGGAAGCGCACAAGCCCCAAGGCTGGTATGTGGACTCTCATCCTCGGCCTTGCCATCGGTGGTATCCGACTCGTAACGATGATTATCAATCCCGAAGCACACAACGCATTCACCTATATCTTCAATGATATGAACGTTTATGCCTTCTGCGTATGGATGTTCCTCTTCTGCTGCGCATTCTGCATCATCGTCAGCACGTTTACGAAAGCTCCCGAGAAGGAACAGATTCAAGGACTTGTCTTCGGAACAGCTACTCCCGAGCAGAAGGAAGTCACACGCAAGAGCTGGAATGTATGGGATATCATCCACACCATCATTATCCTTTCAGTAACTGTTGCATTCTACATTTATTTCTGGTAAGCCATGCTTGAAGAACTGAAAGAAAAAGTATGCAAGGCAAATCTTGACCTTGTGAAACACGGGCTCGTCATCTTCACTTGGGGAAACGTGTCTGCCATCGACCGTGAGAGCGGGCTGGTAGTCATCAAGCCGAGCGGAGTGAGCTACGACAACATGAAGCCTTCAGATATGGTTGTGGTGGACTTGGACGGCAAGGTGGTTGAGGGAAACCTCAACCCCTCGTCCGACACGCCCACGCACGTAGTCCTTTACAAGGCATTCCCCGAGATTGGAGGCGTCGTTCACACCCACTCCACCTACGCCACAGCATGGGCTCAGGCTGGGCAAGACATTCCTAACATCGGCACGACTCATGCCGACTACTTCCACACCGACATCCCTTGCACGCGCGACATGAAGAAGGAAGAGGTGAACGGAGAGTATGAGAAAGAGACAGGAAACGTGATTGTGGAGCGTTTCAAAAACCTTGCCCCTATGGACACCCCCGGCGTGCTGGTGAGGAATCACGGTCCCTTCTCATGGGGAAAAGATGCCAACGACGCCGTTCACAACGCTGTCGTGATGGAGCAATGTGCAAAGATGGCCTTCGTGTCATTGAGCGTATACCACCACAACGAGTCTGAAACTATTCCCATGAACAAATATCTTATCGAGAAGCACTACAGCCGCAAGCACGGGCCTAACGCCTATTACGGACAAAAGAAAAAGAAGGAATAAAAACAATTATGCTTAACTCATAATTATTTTTCCCTTCTTCATATCGCGATATTTGTTCTCCAAAAAAAATTATTCTTTCTACATAATTCAAAACTGAAAACATAACAAATAAGAATCATGACAAAAGCATTTGAAAACTACGAAATCTGGTGGGTAACAGGAGCACAACTTCTCTATGGAGGAGACGCCGTTGTAGCAGTTGACGGACACTCAAAAGAGATGGTTGCCGGACTTAACGAAAGCGGCAACATCCCCGTCAAGATCGTTTATAAAGGCACCGCCAACAGCAGCAAGGAGGTAGAAGCCGTTATGAAAGCTGCCAACAACGAAGAGAAGTGCGTTGGCATCATCACTTGGATGCACACCTTCTCTCCTGCCAAGATGTGGATAAAAGGACTCCAGGCTTTGCAGAAGCCCCTACTCCACTTCCACACTCAGTATAATGCCGAAATCCCCTGGGACAGCATCGACATGGACTTCATGAACCTCAATCAGAGCGCTCACGGCGATATCGAATTCGGACATATCTGCACTCGCATGAGAGTTGCCCGCAAGGTGGTTTGCGGCTACTGGAAGAGCGAAGAGGCACAGAAGAAAATTGCCGTTTGGGCACGCGTTGCAGTAGGAGTTGCCGATGCAAAGAATGTTCGCTGCCTCATGTTCGGTATGAATATGAACAACGTTGCCGTTACCGACGGAGACCGTGTGGAATTTGAGCAGCGACTCGGCTATCACGTTGACTACTATCCCGTAAGCTCATTGATGGAGTATTACAAGAAGGTTACCGACAAGGAAGCCGATGCTCTTGTGGAGGAGTATAAGAAGCTCTATACCATCAAGATTGACGAGAGCGGAGAAACTGTTTACTGGGAAAAGGTAAAGAACAGCGCCAAAGCTGAAATTGCCCTACGTCGGGTACTGAAAGACGAGGGGGCTAACGCCTTCACAACCAATTTCGATGACCTCGGCGATGCCGATGTAAACGATCCCAACTTCGTTGGTTTCGACCAAATCCCAGGACTTGCTTCACAGCGTCTGATGGAAGAGGGTTATGGCTTCGGCGCCGAAGGCGACTGGAAGACAGCCTGCCTCTATCGCACCCTTTGGGTAATGCAGCAGGGCATGCCTACAGGCTGCTCGTTCCTCGAGGACTATACGCTCAACTTCGCAGGAGACCGCAGTTCCTGCCTCCAGAGCCACATGCTCGAAATCTGTCCTCTCATCGCATCAAGCAAGCCCAAGCTGGAGGTTCATTTCCTCGGAATCGGCATCCGCAAGCAGCAGACCGCCCGCCTCGTCTTCACCTCTAAAGTGGGAAGAGGTATCAAGGCAACCGTTGTTGACCTCGGAAACCGTTTCCGTCTCATCTCACAAGAAGTGGAATGCATCGAGCCGAAGCCCATGCCTCACCTTCCTGTAGCTTCTGCCCTCTGGGTTCCCCAGCCTACATTTGAGATTGGCGCAGGAGCTTGGATTCTGGCAGGAGGAACACACCACAGCGCCTTCTCCTACGACATTACCGAGGAGTACTGGGAGGACTTTGCCGAGATGACTGGTATCGAATATGTCCGCATCAACAAAGAAACCAAAACCAGCGAATTCAAGCAGCAACTCCGCAACAACGAGTTGTACTTCATGCTTAACAAGGCATTGAAGTAATATCTTGAGCGGAAGACTCCCTTTTCTCACCATGCTTTCTTTGCTGACGCAGCCTCTTTATGACGAAAGCACTCGGCAAAGGAAGCATGGAATCTGAGAAAGAGAGATTTGTCCTACGAGAGAGAAAAAACAGAAGGAACTATGCTCTACGTGTGACAAGCCAGCGTTAAGGTACCCTAATAAGTCTTACGCACATCTATTACAAAACCAAAATAAACAGCAAAAAACTGAAGAAATGCAAGACGCAAAATCTGTTATCAGCGCCGGAAAGGCAATTCTCGGAATAGAGTTCGGATCAACTCGCATCAAAGCCGTACTCATCGACGAGCAGAACAATCCCATTGCACAAGGTAGCCATCAGTGGGAAAATCAACTTGTAAATGGTCTCTGGACCTATAGCATCGACGAGATTTGGCACGGTTTGCAAGACTGCTATGCTAGTCTCCGCACAAACGTGAAAGCAAAGTATGACATTGAGATAGAATCATTGGCAGCTATAGGAATTAGCGCCATGATGCACGGATATATGCCTTTCGACAAGAAGCAGAATATATTGGTACCTTTCCGCACTTGGAGAAATACCAATACAGCCAAAGCCGCTGCCGAACTATCTAAACTCTTCTATTACAATATTCCTCTCCGTTGGAGCATATCACATCTTTATCAAGCCATTCTGGATGGCGAAGAGCACGTTAAAGACATCGATTTCCTCACAACTCTTGCTGGGTATATTCATTGGCAGTTAACGGGAAAGAAAGTCTTGGGCGTGGGTGATGCATCGGGAATGATTCCTGTTGATCCCAAGACAAAAACCTACGATGCCGTAATGGTAGAGAAGTTTGACAAACTCATTGCAGACAAGGGCTTCAGCTGGAAATTGCTCGACATTCTTCCCGAGTCTATTCCTGCAGGAGCCAACGCTGGAGTGTTGACTGAAGAGGGTGCCAAGAAACTTGACATCTCTGGGCATCTTAAAGCAGGCATTCCTCTCTGTCCTCCTGAAGGAGATGCAGGCACGGGAATGGTAGCAACCAATGCCGTTAAGCAGCGCACAGGCAATGTTTCAGCTGGAACATCATCATTCTCGATGATAGTATTGGAGAAAGAGCTCTCAAAGCCACACGAAGTAATCGACATGGTGACAACTCCAGATGGAAGCCTGGTGGCTATGGTTCATTGCAACAACTGCACTTCCGACATCAACGCTTGGGTTAACCTCTTCAAACAGTATCAGGAATTGTTAGGCGTGCCTGTTGACATGTCCCAGACATTCAGAGTTCTCTTCGAAGCTGCACAAACAGGTGATCCTGACTGCGGAGGCATCCTCACATACAACTACATCTCAGGCGAACCAGTTACAGGGTTTGCCGAAGGAAGGCCTCTTGTCATCCGTTCAGCCAACGATAAATTCAACTTAGCAAACTTTATGCGAGCCAACATCTATGCATCCATCGGTGTGCTGAAGATTGGCAATGACATTCTGCTGAACGAAGAGAAAGTCAAAGTGGATCGAATTACTGGTCACGGAGGTTTGTTTACCGTCAAGGGAGTAGGCCAGCGCATGTTAGCTGCAGCACTCAATTCACCAATCTCTGTGATGGAAACAGCAGGCGAAGGCGGCGCATGGGGCATCGCATTGCTTGCCGGATATCTCGTTAATAACACGAAGGGATTATCTCTGCCCGATTATCTTGACGAGGTTGTATTCGCAGGCAACACAGGCACTGAGATAGCCCCCACTCCAGAAGAAGTGGCTGGATTCAATGCTTATATCGAGAACTACAAAGCCTGCCTTCCCATTGAGGAAGCTGCAGTTAATTGCAAAAAGTAATCCTTGAGCGAAAGCAAGATGTTTTAAAAAGGAGGATGAGGGCTGGAAACCCTCATCCTTCACTATAAATAGAAACAAAGAAACAATATCAATGAAAAGACTCATTTACTCCTCACGATTCTTCACTTCATTCTGTGCCGTTGTTTTTATCTCCTTGGAATTGAGTGCCGAAACGCTGACTATCTCCTCCCCTGATGGGCGTACGATTGTCACAGTTACCGACGCTAACCATCGAGCAGAGTATTCGGTATCTTTTGACGGAACAACAGTCATTGAGCCGTCCACACTCGGTATTAACACCAACATTTGTTCTTTAGGAAGCGGCAATGAGCATATACAAGTACATTTTGAACGGCGCATCCAACAAAGCTACAAACTTGATCGAGCAAAAAGATCAACCATTCACTACACGGCAAACCAATCAACAGTAACATTCATCGATAGCGACAGCCGTTCATTTGCTGTTCAGTTTCGTGTGAGCGACAATAATGTAGCTTTCCGCTATGCTATCCCACAACAAGATCATCGTCGTGCCTGTACGGTTCTTAGCGAAATGACTACTTTTAATTTCCCTTCCACTACAACAACGTTCCTCTGCCCGCAAGCAGAACCTATGACTGGATGGAAGCGTACCAAACCTTCATACGAAGAAGAATATGTAGCTGAAGCACCGATTAATGCACAATCACTTTTCAAGAGAGGATACACTTTCCCTTGTTTGTTTCATGTCCACGGAGGAGTACATCTTGCAAGCCGTTACGATTTGAACAGCTCTTATTGGGTGCTTGTTTCTGAAACGGGAGTTAGTAGCAACTACTGTGCATCACGTTTGTCTGATGCAACGCCCGAAGGAGAATTCAGCATTTGCTATCCGATGCCCGAAGAAAACGACGGATTCGGTTCTACTGGAGCCCAGATTTCTTTACCAGGATATACCCCTTGGAGAACAATCACCGTTGGAGACAACCTTAAGCCTATTGTGGAGACAACCATCCCTTTTGACCTTGTCAGTCCCCTCTACGAGCCTTCCACCGATTATAAATATGGGCGTGGAACATGGTCGTGGATGTTATGGGACGATGCAAGTATCAACGAGGAAGATTTACATGCGTACGTTGACCTTTCTGCGGCAATGGGTTGGGAATACTGCCTAATTGACAATTACTGGGATGTCAACTTAGGAAAAAAGAAGATGGAGGAACTCATAAGCTATGCACAAAATAAAGGCATCGGCATTTTCCTTTGGTACAACTCAGCGGGTCCTTGGAACGATACAACACAATCTCCTCTTGATGTGATGCATAATTCCATTACCCGAAAGCAAGAAATGCGTTGGCTTCGTGATAATGGCGTCAAAGGTATAAAAGTTGATTTCTGGGGAGGCGACAAGCAAGAAACCATGCGTCTTTATGAAGACGTATTGAGTGATGCTAACGATTATGGTCTTATGGTTATTTTTCATGGGTGCACCTTGCCACGTGGATGGGAACGGATGTATCCCAACTATGTTGGTAGCGAAGCTGTGCTTGCATCAGAGAATCTCAAATTCAGTCAGCATCACAATGACAAAGAAGCTTTCAACGCAAGCCTTCATCCTTTCATTCGGAATACGGTTGGGTGTATGGAATTTGGAGGAACAATTCTCAATCATAACCTAAGTCGAGATAATGTTCACGGCACGCATCGTATCACGGGAGATGCTTTTGAACTTGCGACTGCTATTCTATTTCAAAATCCTATTCAGAATTTTGCACTCACACCAAATAATTTGGAAGACGCGCCCGCGGATGCCTTAACATTTATGCGTGAGGTTCCTACCACTTGGGATGATACACAATTCATCGACGGTTATCCAGGGAAATTCATTATTCTTGCACGCCGTCATGCAGAAAAATGGTATGTTGCTGCCATTAATGCGGAAGGCACTCCCCTCACCTACAATTTAGACGGTTCTTTATTAGGGCTCACCCCCAAAACTCTAGCACACGCCTACATCGATGACAAAAAGCTGTCTTTTTCGGCTAAAGAAATCAAATCCGATAAAAAAGGTATTTATAAACTTTCCGTTCCAACCAATGGAGGCACGGTTCTTGTTATAGATGCTTCAGAATAAGATTCAAAGGATTTACCATAAAAAAGAGAGCTTTCGGCTCTCTTTTTTATTTTCTATCAAACTATTGAGATTGATTTACAAACAGCCAAGCAACTTATAGCAAAACATCCCGTAATCTATTTTCCGAGTATCTTCAGGAAACGTTTGTCATTCATTTGCTCATTTGTCAAGTACTCTCCATCTTGAAAAAAAGCATAGGTGGTAATAGGCGTCGGAGCATTCTGCGCCTCTGATTTGCTACTGAGAAGAACAGCCTTGAACGGCACACTTTGCTTTTTTGCCACTTCTTCAAGAATCGGAACATACCTTGCATTAAAAGGACATTGATATGTGTAAAAAAGCACATATCCCTTTTCATCTATATGCGGATGTTTGGCACAAGCCTTTATTTGGGGAACAATCGCATCATTTGAAAAAGGGAGAAACCATAATTGGATTCCATTATCTGCTTCATCACATACAAAGAACCCTTTATGCATTAGATATTTCGGATCGGCCAAAAAAGGTTTCTTTTTTGCAGAAGAAAGAATACAGAGTCCACTTTTTCCTTTTGCTTTGCTGTCTCGAATGCATTCATCCAGTAAATCAGTCGAATATCCGTGACCCTTCAAACTTCCCGACACCCAAAGGCAATCGATATACATATAGTTGTCTGCGTCTATCGGATTCCATGCATTCTCAGCAGGGATGTATTCAATAAAACATTTACCCCTTTCTACACTCTTAAGAAAAACAAGTCCATCGTCAAAACGATTGTAAAGCCATTCTTTTTTCGACTGAACCTGGACATCCTTGTTGATAGAGATTGCACAACAAATATGCTCTTGCTCCAGATTTTCTTTCGTTACCTTAATATACTCCATCTTTGAGCTAGGCCGTTTGATTCTTACGATTTCTACTCTTTCCTTCCGATACTATTCTTCTTCTCGAGGAAGAGGAATTTTCTCTATGCGACGCTGATGCCTCCCTCCCTCAAAAGGAGTCTGGAAAAACTCCTCCATGATAGCAGCAGCCGTATCTGTATCAATAAAACGACCGGGCATCACAAGCACATTGGCATCGTTGTGTTGTCGGCAGAGATGAGCTATCTCAGGAATCCAGCATAATCCGGCACGAATTCCCTGATGCTTGTTTACCGTCATAGCTATCCCCTCTCCGCTTCCACAGATTGCAATTCCAAAGGGATAAGTGCCATCTTCCACAGCAAATGCGAGGGGATGACCGAAGTCTGCATAATCGCAGCTGTCAGGAGAATAAGTACCAAAATCGTGATAGTCAAAGTCGTGCCCCTCGAGCCACTTCTTCACAAACTGCTTCAGTTCGAAACCCGCATGATCTGACGCAAGCGCAATAGTCATAGTTGAAAATGGTTTAGTTAGTTCTTCCACAATGGGCATTTCTCAAAGTATGCCGGCAACAATGAATGACATGTTGCCGGCATACAGTTGTTTATTATCAGAACATTGCCTTCACTTGTTCGTAAACGTTCTGAGCAGTAAAGCCAAGTTTCTCATCCAACACCTTGTAGGGAGCTGAGAATCCGAAGCTTTCCAATCCGAACACTTTTCCGTTGGCGCCAACCAATCCTTCCAGAGTGACAGGAAGGCCGGCAGTCATACCAAACACCTTTGCTCCTGTGGGAATAACCTTCTCCTGATATTCCTTCGGCTGTGAACGGAAGAGCCCTTCGGAAGGAACACTCACCACGCGCACTTTCAGTCCGTCGGCACGCAGTAGAGGAGCACCGCTTACCAATGTGCTCACTTCGGAGCCACTTGCCACGAGAATCACATCAGGATTCTCATCGCTACCTTCTACTATATATGCGCCCTTGGCTGCCTGACTATAATCATTGCCGGCAGGCAGGTTCACGATATTCTGACGACTGAAGATGAGCGCTGTAGGAGTTGCGGTATTCTCCATTGCCAAACGCCAGCAAGCAGTTGTTTCCTCGGCATCGGCAGGACGGAGCACAAGCATCGAATTATGCCCGCTGTGATTGCGCAGTTTTTCCATCAAACGAATCTGTGCCTCTTGTTCAACTGGCTCGTGAGTAGGGCCATCCTCTCCTACCCTGAATGCATCGTGTGTCCAAATGAATTTGACAGGCACTTCCATAAGAGCCGCCATACGTACGGCTGGCTTCATATAGTCGCTGAAAACGAAAAATGTGCCGCAAGCAGGTATCACACCTCCGTGCAGAGCCATACCTATGCAGCAGCAAGCCATCGTGAGCTCTGCCACACCTGCCTGGAAGAAAGCGCCGCTGAAATCGCCGCGCGTGAAAGCGTGCGTCTTTTTGAGGAAGCCGTCCGTCTTGTCGGAGTTGCTCAAGTCGGCACTTGCACAAATCATATTCTCCACCTGTTCAGCCAAAGCGCCGAGCACGGTAGCCGAAGCGCCGCGTGTGGCTGCGTCTGCCTTTTGGCTGATGCTGTTCCAGTCAACAGCGGGAGCCTTGCCGGCAAACCATTCTGCCAGTTTCACAGCTTTATCGGGGTTCTGTGCAGCCCAAGCAGCCTTCTCGCTACGACGCACAGCACAAATCTTCTCCAGCTCCTCAGCACGACGAGCGTAAAGTTCCTTCACCTCGGGGAATACCTGGAATGGATTATCCACATCAGCACCCAAAGCCTTCATCGTATTGACATAAGCATCGCCTCCGAGCGGAGCACCATGTGTGGCACAATTGCGCTCGTAACTGCTGCCGTCGGCCTTGAGGGCACCCTTGCCCATCACGCACTTTCCGATAATGAGTGAGGGTTGTCCCTTGACGGTAAGAGCCTCATCGAGGGCGGCGCGAATCTGCGTCACATCGTTGCCGTTGATTGTCGTCACATGCCAGCCCCAAGCCTTATACTTCGCAGCTACATCTTCGCTTGTTACAGCATCGCACTCTGTGGAGAGCTGAATGTCGTTTGAGTCGTAGAACATAATCAGATTGTCGAGTCCCAGATGTCCTGCCACACGGCCTGCTCCCTGCGATATTTCCTCCTGTACGCCTCCGTCGGAGATGTAGGCATAGATTTTATGCTTCATCACCTCTTCTCCAAGATGTGCTGCGAGGAATTTCTCGGCGATAGCTGCTCCTACGGCGTAGGCATGTCCTTGCCCGAGAGGACCGCTTGTGTTCTCGATGCCGCGCTGAAGATTGCGCTCGGGATGTCCCGGCGTGGGCGAGCCCCATTGGCGGAGCTGAGCCAGCTCTTCCATCTTATACTTACCCGACAATGCGAGAACGCTGTAGAGCATTGGAGCCATATGCCCGGGATCGAGGAAGAAACGGTCTCTTCCCTCCCACTCGGGGTTCTTCGGATCGAAAACGAGGTATTCGCTATAAAGCACGTTAACGAAGTCGGCACCACCCATAGCGCCACCGGGGTGTCCTGACTTAGCTTTCTCTACCATCGAGGCAGCCAACACGCGAATGTTGTCGGCTGCGCGATTCATCAATTTAATGTCGTTCATTGGTAATCGTTTTTTATTTAAGGTTAATATTTGTCAGCTATACTGCATTTGGGGTGCTAAGTTAAGCATTTTTTCGGAAAAAAGCAATTTTTACGTTTTTTGTTTGCTTTATGTGGAGATAACTCCTTTTTATATTATCTTTGCACGAAAGAAAACTATTTCCTTCTTCATCACAACGAAACTATGACAAAAGAAATCTATCTGGCTGCAGGCTGCTTCTGGGGCGCCGAGCATTATCTGAAGCAAATTAGGGGTGTTGTCTTTACGCAGACGGGATTTGCCAACGGGCACACAGAGCATCCAAGTTACAAGGAGGTTTATACCGACACGACAGGCTATGCCGAGACGGTTCTCGTCCGTTTCGACGATGAGATTCTTCCACTTTGTCTCCTCATCGAGCTTTATTTCCAATCCATCGACCCTACAAGCCTCAACAAACAGGGAGAAGACGAGGGAACGCGCTATCGTACAGGCATTTACTACACTTCCCCTGATGATCTGCCTGTTATCCAAGCCGTCTACGATGCGGAAGCTGCCAAGCACGACAAACCTTTGTGCGTGGAGCTCCTTCCGCTGCAAAACTATTGGCCTGCAGAAGATTATCATCAAGATTATCTCGAAAAGAACCCTACGGGATACTGCCATTTGCCGAAAGCTTTGTTCGAGTTTGCGCGACAGGCAAATCGAGAAAAATAACCACTCCACAGGCATCTCTCGACAACGAAAAATATGAAGAAGGGAAAAATATTTTTGGAGAACAAATAATTTTTTTTGGAGAACAAATATCGCGCGCTGAAGAAGGAAAAAATCGGCAATTAAACTCGAAGCATAACTATTACTCATATTGTCATTATGAGTATTCTTCTATCGGCAGCAAATTCCCGTGTGGGAAGTATTCTGTCGTCTGTCAAACAACAGCAGAAACTAATTCTTGATTCTCAGGATAGTATATCTAATATAAATATCAACGCTTATTGTCCTTACTACTCTTTACCATAAAAATTGAACCACCCTATTTGAGCAAAGATGTAACACCAGCAAACGCCTTCCAAAATTGCAACAGCTAGAACTCCTAAGAAGCTCCAAATGCTATTTTTGGTTTTCATATAGTGCATCATATACTTACTCCTCAGTCTAACGGAATTAAGTATCAACACTATGCAAAGAATTAAAAAAACACTTTCCTTCCCTATCTTTATCATCGTTTTTCGTATATTAATCTATTTATTGCAAAATAAGACTTTAGTTATTAGCTTTAGGATTTGAATAGTATTCTTTGGCCTTCCAGTATTGCATAAAAGATGTATTACCTTTTGTTATGTCCACATGTTATAGATTCATTTGATAGTTCGAGCACAGTAATCTTATTCGAATTTGATTACAAAGATAGGTAGAAAAAATAAAAAATACAAGTTAAAATTGCCATAATGTATGAAAAAGCATCCTGGATGTACGATATTTTTTCTTCATCATTAGTTCATAAAGGACAAATCTTCTTTCTTTTGAGAAACATGATAGAAGCGTAATGATTCGTTCCGTAAAAAGGGAAAATCGCATTATTATTGTTGTTTTGGCAAAGATAGTTGAAAAGAATCAAACTTATAAAAAGGACTACCATTCACATTAAAAGAATCAACAAGATTATTCTCTGAGAAAAAGAATTATTCATTAAGAATAAATCGTCAGAGTTAATATATCTGACTGAGATAAAATTGACTATTCAAAGATTCTCGTTCATCTGCCGTTCAATCTTATAAAGCGTATCAAAGAACCGCTTTGTGGCAACAGCGGGGCCAAACAACAAGATGCCGAAGACGTTCCAACCGAACATATGCCACCAAGAGGTGTGAGGACCTTCAATTCCCATCTCGAGAGCTTTTGCCTTCAGTTCTTCAGCAATGCGTGCCATCCACACAAGCGTGTAGATGAAAAGCGTAGGGATGCCTAACATGTACGCTACACAATAACGCTGAGTTCGATGCCCGAGAATCTCATCCAGCTCTTCCTGCAATCCTCCGAGTGGCATGTAGAAGAGAAAGAAGAGTCCAGCTGTGAAGAAATCGATAAAGCCGAACCAAAAACCGGGTCTGTTAGTATATTTGAATCTCAATTCCGATTCTGGGTTCTTTTTAGTCCAACTTCTTCTTGTTCTTCTCTTCGGCACGATAAGAGAGGACCATGCTAAGAATTCCCAAAGAATACCCTATCAAATTAAGGATTTTGAGAAAATCCCATCTCGGTCTTGTTAGCCACACAAGGAATAGTACAGTAAACAAAACGGCAAGGGCAATTTGAGCTTTTTGCTTCTTGTTCATATACGTTGTCAATAACAGCAGAAAATCTCTACTGCCTTCTTTCCCCCTTGAGGATAACCACATTCATCCTCTCTACTTCAATCTTCTCCCAAACCTGCTCTACCACATAAGGCTCGTTAGCGAGGTATTCGTCCACTTCCTCACGGTTTTCAAACTCTACGACAAGAACGGAGCCCTTCATCTTCCCCTCCTCGTCGAGCAAGCCTCCAGCACAAACAATGTGCTCGCCAAGTCTGTCCATATTCTCCAAGTGGCGAGGACGAACCTCCATTCGCTTCGCAAGTTTTCCTTCTCCGTCGTAAGCTGTAATAACAAATTGCATAATAAATCGATATTTATGATTAATGAAATCCTTTCTTCTGTTCGATAACGCCAGCAGAATCGGTGCAAATATAAAAGATTATGTCCGAAAAACCCAAGCATTATGCTCTTTAAACCATAAAGTCTGACGATATTTATAAAAGCCAGCCAAATTTATATAAATGACGGCGTCATTTATATAGATAAGGGTGCGAACTATAAAAATGACGCCGTCATTAACAGAGATACACTAAGACATGCCAGAAAACAGCAAAAAGGCTGGCTCTTTGTGAACCAGCCTTGAAAAGTGTTCAAGATTTCAAGTTGAACTGTTTTTTGTTTCTTCTTTCTTGCTATTCTTCCGGAAACAGAGTCTCTGCTGGGGCGCGGCTTAAAGGCCTGAGTGGCGCCCTGCCTGAGCCTCTCCTTCACACGTTGCATGTGTTGCGGCATTTTTTGGCAAGGATGCACTATTCTGAAAGGCGCACGGGGCGAACGCTGAAGCCTGTGCAGCGGTTGTCGGTGACCGTGCCCGGACCGCCAGAACGTTGATGGAACCTCAGGCTCTGCGCTTTCTCTGGGTTGCCCACCGGGTGGGGCAACGTGCGCGACCAATAGTAGCATTCATAGTTCGCATACCAGAAATTACTATTGTGGTACCCCGCAGCAGGAAGGAAAACAGACTTGTCGGTGTAGCCGTCCACCTTGCTCGTAAACTTCATCCCTTTTACGCCGTTCACTGTTGTCCACTCGGTGGTGGTATATTCGCTGTTGATGAGCTCGTCGCACTGGTCCATGCTCGGCATGCGCCAGTCGCTTCCCCAGTTGACGTACGCGGCATCGTCGGCAAGCTCCAGCTCGGTCAGCCCGTCGGTAAAGCCACCATAACCGCTACTGGAGCAGTACTTGGTAAACTGTGGCGCCAAGCCTTCGTGGTACTGGCACCACTTGTAGGTCTCCCACTCATAGATATTGTCGGCATGCGGCTCCACCTCGCCCCATGCGAAGTAGTCGCCGTAGTCTTCGGGACTCTCCGCTCCGATGTTGCGCGTGGCCCACAGCGTGCCGCTGGGAAGACCGAGGTCAACGTATTCTTGCTCTTCGCTGACGGCAAAGTCGTCGGCCGTGATATACGTCTTCTCGCTCGTGCCGAGAATGACGCTGACGAGCGCCGTAACGTCGCTGACGGTCACTTCGCCGTCGCGGTTCATGTCGCCCACAAGAATTCTGGTGGACCCGCTCGCAGTCAGGCCAAAGTCGTCGGCCGTGACATACGTCTTCTCGCTTGTGCCGAGAATGACGCTGACGAGTGCCGTAACGTCGCTGACGGTTACCTCGCCGTCGCGGTTCATGTCGCCCACCACAATGCTCTGGGCATTCACTGCTGTTGCCGCGAAGAAAAGGAGGAGGAAAGAAAAAATTTGTTTTTTCATTGTTCTTGAAATGTGAATAGTGATTATAAAAAGATATGTTGTATCTAAAAAATAATAAAAAGAGCGTGGACTTAAACTTCGTCTACGCTTACCGAGGTATTGGGGATAACCCGAACCGCCATATCTGAGTAAAAGCCCACGCCAAACAGCGCGAGCATCAACTTTTTCTCTTGGCGGTTTACTTCAAATTCCCCAATTATCGGTAAGCCAGAATAAAAAGCTAACGCTTCTGTTTCTTTATGTCTAAGATTTCCGTTTTATGTCATACGCTACGCGATTTTCGTTTCGAATGGTTTTGTCTCTGCAAAGCTACTCCTTTTTAAATAAAAGACAAAGCATTAGCGAAAAAAGTGATATTTTCGTTTTATCTTCAAACTGCGAAGTTAAACATTAGCACTCTAGAGTTTAACTACAGCAACGGGAAGTTAAACAACAACATATTAGCGTTTAACTCTAAGCTGATGTTAATAAAACTAAGTTGGATTGCGGGATTGCCGCAATCCAACTTAGAAAACTCTGCAGAGAGAAGCGTTTATCAGCAATACATGTTGACGATAGCTTCGTAGAGTTCCTGCTTACCGCTTGTCTGTGCGGGTTCACCGTTCTTCTTGGCGTAGGCAACAAGATCTTCGAGCGAAAGTTCGCCATTCTCGAACTTCTTGCCTTCGCCAGCATCGAATGAAGCATAACGATCGGCAACCATCTTCTTGTAAGGACTTTCCTCAAGCAGCTTTGCTGCAGCCTCAAGAGCGCGAGCCATAGCATCCATTCCGGAGATGTGAGCAATGAAGATATCTTCCAAGTCGGTAGAGTTGCGGCGTGTCTTAGCATCGAAGTTAGAGCCTCCTGTGCCCAATCCACCGTTGCGGATAATCTGCATCATAGCTTGAATGAGGTCGAAGTTGTCGATGGGGAACTGATCGGTATCCCAGCCGTTCTGATAATCGCCTCTGTTGGCATCGATGCTGCCAAGCATTCCATTGTCGACTGCTACGCAAAGTTCATGCTCGAAGGTATGCCCGGCGAGTGTGGCGTGATTTACCTCGATGTTTACCTTGAAGTCCTTATCCAATCCGTGAGCGCGAAGGAAGCCGATAACCGTCTCCGTATCCACATCATACTGATGCTTTGTCGGCTCCATTGGCTTGGGCTCGATGAGGAATGTGCCCTTGAATCCGTGAGCACGAGCATAGTCGCGTGCTTTTCCGAGCATAGTAGCAAGATGTTCCTTCTCACGCTTCTGATCGGTGTTGAGAAGGCTCATGTAACCCTCACGTCCGCCCCAGAACACGTAGTTCTCGCCTCCGAGTTCGATGGTAGCATCAATAGCGTTCTTCAGCTGCACGGCAGCGCGAGCCACAACGTTGAAGTCGGGATTGGTAGCAGCACCGTTCATGTAACGCTTGTGTCCGAACACGTTTGCCGTTCCCCACAGTAGCTTGATGCCCGTTTCGGCTTGCTTCTGCTTCAGATAGGCAACAATGTCCTTCATGTTCTTCTCATAGGTAGCGATGTCGTCGCAGTCCTGGATGAGGTCGATATCGTGGAAGCAGTAGTACTCGATTCCAAACTTCTGCATGATTTCAAAGCCAGCGTCAGCCTTGTTCTTTGCTGCCTGCAGCACATCGGGGTCTCCATTCCAGGGGAACGACTTCGTTCCACCGCCGAACTGGTCACTTCCCTCAGCGCCAAGTGTGTGCCACCAGGCCATAGCAAAGCGGAGCCAATCCTTCATCTTCTTGCCCAAAATCACTTTCTCGGCATCGTAGTAGCGATATGCCAGAGGATTCTTACTTGCAGTTCCTTCGAACTTAATTTTTCCTATTCCAGGAAAATACTCTTTTGTCATAGTCTTCAGATTTTTTAGAATGTAATTGTTTATACTTGTTTCCTTATTCTTTATCTTTCTCAAATTATGGAGAAGGAATCTCGCGATATTCTTTCTTCATCTCGCGAGATTTGTTCTCCAAAAATTTTTATTCTTTGGGAAGGTAGGATTTCCAACGCTCATAAGCTTCGCGATAAGCAGCTACATTGGCAGCATCGGGCTCCACGTAAGCCAATCGCTCGAGTGTGGCAAAAGCTTCATCATGATTGGCATAGATTCCAGCGCCCATACCTGCGCCTTTTGCCGAACCCACCGAGCCGTCGGTATCGTAAAGCTCGATTACCGCACCCGTAATGCCGGCTAACGTGTTGCGGAAGGCTGGATTGAGGAACATATTGGCGTGTCCTGCATGTATCTTGGAGATAGGGATACCCATCTCGCCCATGATATCCATCCCGTACTTGAACGAGAAGACGATGCCCTCCTGAGCAGCGCGCAGCAGATGCGCTCTGTTGTGAACGTTAAAGTTCAGCCCATGAATGCTGCAACCTACTTCGCGATTGCGGAGCACTCGCTCTGCACCGTTGCCGAACGGAAGGATGCTGATGCCGTAGCTTCCGATGGGAACGGTGTCGGCAATTTCGTTCATCTGTGCATACGAGACGCCTTCGGGGGCTACGTTGCGGCGCATCCACGAATTGAGGATTCCCGTACCGTTAATGCAAAGGAGTACGCCCAACCGAGTCTGCTCGGCAGAATGATTCACATGAGCGAAGGTGTTAACTCGGCTCAGCGGATCGTATCCTACCTTTCCCAGCACACCATACACTACTCCCGAAGTGCCAGCCGTAGCAGCAATCTCGCCTGGATTGAACACGTTTAGCGAAAGTGCGTTGTTGGGCTGGTCTCCTCCGCGATAAGTGACTGGGATACCGGGAGCAAGTCCCAATTCCTCCGCAACAGAAGCGGTTGTCCTTCCTTGTTCGGAGAATGTGGGGACGATGGGTGGAATAAGCGAACTGTCGAAACCGTAATAGTCCATCAGGAAGTCGGCAACCTTATTGTTGCGGAAATCCCAGAACATGCCCTCGGAGAGTCCCGAAACCGTCGTGCAGGTTTCTCCTGTCAGACGCATTGCGATGTAGTCGCCCGGAAGCATGATTTTGTCGATGCGAGCAAAAATGTCAGGCTCGTTCTCCTTTACCCAAGCGAGCTTCGAAGCAGTAAAGTTACCGGGAGAGTTCAACAGATGTCCGAGACAGCGTTCCTCACCCAGCGCATCGAATGCCTTGTTGCCGTAAGGTACAGCTCGGGAGTCGCACCAGATAATAGCAGGGCGCAACACCTTTTTCTCCTTGTCGACGCAGACAAGTCCGTGCATCTGGTAGCTGATACCAATCGCTGCTACTTCCTCTCCTTTGGCGCATGCCGATGACATCACCTCGCGGGTAACCTCCTTGAGGTAACTCCACCAGTCCTCAGGGTTCTGCTCGGCCCACCCTGGGCGCACGGCGCGGATGGGAGCCTCGCTTTTGGGATAAAAAGCGCTTGCCACACTCTTCCCAGTCTCTATGCTCACAAGGCTTGCCTTTACCGACGAGCTGCCTATGTCGTAACCTATCAGATATCTCATTTTCAAAGAATTTTGTTTATCGTTTTACTTAGTTCGTGCAAATTTACGAAATATTTTCTTACGAACCAAGCTTTTTCTTTATCAAGCATCAAATAAAACTAAAGAAGAGGCTAAACTCCTTTTTTAACATATTTTTCCCGATGCATCATCATTTGCCAAGTATTGAAATCTACATGAGGAGAACTCTTGTCAGCGTGTCATACTTAGCGAAACTTTAGCAGACTGCAGGCCTTCGGATGTAGCTGTCAACAAAGCTTTTCCTTTGTTGCCGTCATTCTGCAACACAACAAGACACTTTCCGTGAAATGCTTTGCGGAAAGGAGCCTTGAAACTCTCAAGCGATGTCTGACAACCGTTATCCACGCCAGCAATGAAAGCGTGACCGTCTACTTCAAACTCAACGAGATTATCAGCATTAGGACAAAAATTGCCTTCTTTGTCAACCACTTCTACTGTCACGAACGACAAGTCTCTTCCGTCAGCAGAAAGTTTTTTTCTATCGGGGGTCAGCCGTATTGCATAAGGCTCTCCTGCCGTATGAATAGTTTCCTTCATCACTTCAGCTCCAGCACGACGAGTGATAACCTTCAACTCTCCCGGCTCGAAAGGCACGCGCCACATTACATGATAATCGGCACCCTTAGTGGCAACGCCCTGCGATTTACCGTTGATGAACAACTCTGCCTCGTCTGCCTGATTGAAGTAAGCCCAGACATCTACCGTTTCACCCTCTTTCCAATTCCAGTGGGGAAGTACGTGCAGCATAGGCTTCTCAGTCCAAACACTCTTATAAAGATAGTAGGCATCTTTGGGGAAGCCTGCTAAATCGACAATGCCGAAGTAGCTGCTGCGGGCAGGCCATCCATAAGGAGTCGGCTCGCCTATATAATCGAAGCCAGACCAAATAAACTGCCCAGAGATATATGGAAGCTCATCGTAATAATGGAGATTACGCTCGTGAGTGCTGCTCCAAGGTGCGTGACAGTTATCGTAAGCGCTGCACATGAAAGTGCTGTCGTTGAAAGGTCTGTCCCAACGCGAAGGCCAGACAAAGACGCTATCGCTCGGCATTCGGTAGTACCCACGAGTGTGAAGCGAAGAGACGCTTTCGCTTATAATGAACGGTTTATGGGGAAACCATTCTGGAACTTTCGGGAAGTTATATTCATGATAATTGAATCCTATGATATCCACGCCTCCTTCACAGAAAAGATTGTTGCGTGGATCTGCTGCATTGCATCCTGCAGTAATGGGGCGCGAGGAGTCAAGAGAGCGGATGATATTACAAAGGTGTCGCGTGAGATACTGATTTACGTTAAATGTGCTGTCATTCACATCATCATCACCCATATCGTGCCCGGCATTCAAAATCATGTTAGCTTGCTCGAGCGAAAGCGTGTCGGCATTCGCATCGTTCCATTGCTCCAGCACTTCGTTGCCGATACTCCACATGACAATAGAAGGATGGTTTCTGTCGCGCCGAACCAAATCGCTAAGGTCCTTCTCGTGCCACTCATCGAAAAAGCGAGCATAATCACGCTGAGTCTTGCGTCGGCGCCACATATCGAACGATTCATCCATCACAAGGAAGCCCATCTCATCACACAACTCTAGAAGTTCCTCAGAAGGAGGATTGTGGCTGCAACGAACAGCATTAACTCCGCATCCCCGCAGAATTTCGAGCTGGCGCTGAATTGCTCGACGATTCACGGCAGCTCCGAGACAGCCCAAATCGTGATGCAGGCACACTCCGTTGAGCCTAACTGGCTCAGCATTAAGTGCAAAGCCGTGCTCGGCATCAAAAGAGAAGTCGCGAATACCGAAACGGAAAGCATAATCGTCTATAACCTTCTTTCCGTCCTTCAATTCCACCTTCATCGTGTATAGATAAGGATTCTCCACGCTCCAATGGACGGGATGCTCAATGGTGAAAGGAACGCCGTTTTGAGTAAGCTGGTGCGGAGCGACAGATATTTTCGTACCTTCCATGTATCGCACAGTGCCCTTTTCGTCAAGCACAGTGATAACCTGCGTAAGATTGCATGCGGCATCGGTTGTGTTGCGCACTCCGACAACTATGCTGTCATAATCCCAATAGACATCCTTGCGCTGTTCTTTATGATTGCTCAACAGATACGTATCCCAAGGCTCTATATGAACAGGATCGACCATTGTGACGTATACGCTACGATAGATGCCACAACCCGAATACCAACGGCTGTTCGGTTGATCGCTGTTATCTACACGAACCGCTAACACATTGTCTCCCTCAGGATTAATCCAAGGAGTCATATCGTATTCGAAAGATATGTAGCCATAAGGACGTGTTCCAAGCAAATGACCGTTCAGATAAACGCTGGAATTCATGTAAACTCCTCCGAACTTCACGAGAAGCTTCTCGTTTCCCTTGCATTCTCGTACAATATCGCTAACGCGAAAATGTTTACGATACCAGCCAACCCCTCCGGGCAGTGCTCCTCCTCCCGTTCCGGAAGGATTGTCTTTGCTGAAAGAGCCCTCAATTGCCCAATCGTGAGGAAGATTGAGTTTTCTCCATTGGGAATCGTCAAAGTCTACAGCGGAAAAAGTCGGCTCGTCGGCATTGAGCATAAAGAGCCAGTCGTTGTCAATATTTTCCACCTGACGAGTCTGCTGCATAGCGGTTTCCCCCTTGCAGGCGAAAAGAAAAAGAATTACTGCTGACAGAAGCAGATTAGTTGTTTTGTTTAGGATAGCCATTCTGAAAAGATAAAGAAAGAATAAAAAATTATGTAGAAGGGAAAAAAGATTATGAAGAAAGAATACGGCGAGATGCTTTCTTCTCCTTGAGTTTTAATCGTCTGGGATGAGATTTTCAGGATCGATGATGTGAAGTTCAATTGCACGCACCACAAGGCGCACGGAATTGATGGAGCGCCCGTCGTTCTCGGGAAAAAGGCGGGTTATCAAATCAGCCTGACGCTTTTCCAACGACTTCGTGCTGAAGGGCATCGTGCGCAGCGTTGAAATCTGATCCTTCGTATAACCCAAAGCTAAATGACGCAAGTAGCGCTCATCGTACTCATCGATGTCATATTCTATGATTGCCTTGCGGCGCATCGTCTCAGTATTCACTGCCTGACGGAATCGTTCGACAATCTTTTCCAGTATTGGTTGGTTGAAGACCCATTGTTTGCCTTCCATCACTCGGCGTACTTCATCTCGTGTAAGCAACTCACCTGTCTTGAGAACGATACCGTTTGCTCCCGCATCCAACACGTCAACCCATAGTTTCTCGTTCAGCACCTCGCCCGTAAAGATGAGCACTTTCACTCCAAGGAACTCTTTTCGCAGCCTGCGACAGATTTCGACACCGATTGTGGTAGAGCCTCCGAGCCCCAAATCCAACAAGACCATATCGGGCACTTGCTGCTCCATGAGTGGCCAAAACTCCTCTTCCGTCATCGCTGTGCCTATGACTTCGGCTTCTGGAATCTCGGTACGGAATATTTCTACCGTACCTTTCATTTCCAGCTTGACGTCTTCAACAATAATTACTTTCCAGGACATATTCAATTTTTTTAATCATTTCACGTCGTGTTCTTCTTTCTTTACCTCCTTCTCGTTAGATGAAGGTATGGTAAAATGTATGATAAGTCCACCCTTTTCACTTAGCGCCGATGCAACGATACGGCATCCGGGGTGATCGAAATACTCATCGTGCTCTCGTATAATCTGCCGCATTAAGATGCGGGCATTATCGGAAGAAGGTTCAAAGAACTCTCGTAACTCCTCAACCGTGAACTTTACGTTCTCGTCAATGAAAGAAACCTTGATGAAATTACCCTCCCTTTCTGCATCCAGCAGCAAAGAAGTCTTCTCGTTACGAATAAGGACGTCATCTATTAGCGTTTCCATCAAATAGCGAAGCAAGACTTCGTCTCCCTCAGCAAACAGATTTTTTTTGTGGACTTTCAGTTCTACGGCTAAAGCATTCGACTGCTGTTTCTTCCTATTAAGATAATCGACTGCATAGTCAAAAAGAGTATCAATTGACACAGAGGAACGGCGGAAAGTCGATTCCTCAAGCTGGCGCGCAGCACATGCTGCTAATGTAGAATACACTTCGCTATAGTAATCCACCAGCTCAGGCAAACCTTCGAATGACTTGTTCTCAACTAGATGACATATCCTTCCAGGATAGAAAACCGTCTCGTGCTTGATAGCTGAGAGACAGTTGTCGAGCACCTGATTCTGTACATACAGTCTATTCTCCTCATACTGAAGGCGCGAGAGTCCGCTGTCTTCCTCAACAAGCCTGCTCTGCTCAATAATGCGCTGCTCCTGCAAATGATGCAGACGCCGACGGGGACGAAATACCAATGAATAATACCCCAAAGCAAAGAGCAGCGCCATCAGAATCAAGGCCACGATGAGCCATACAATATCCGTATATGTGCGCTGCATCCTTCGCCAGTCTTTGGCGATATTCACATCAATGGACTGCAATTTATAGAGTGTTGTGTAAGCCCTGTTATTGTAGCGGTAATCAGCCCATCTGTTCAAAGCCAAAGAAGCCACAGCCAACTCATTCCGAAGATCAAGAATCGTGAAGTAATCAGTTGAGAAGTCTGCCATCCACCATTCGCGCTCTACCACACGCCCTCTTCCGGAAATGGATAGAGGACTCAACGGAACCTCTGAGTGTTGCTGACAATGAAGATTCAGATAACGGAAAGCACTATCGCCATAAGCGAAAGCATCCTCATAGCGCGCCTCTGTATTTGCATAATAAACACTATCCGCAAAATCTGCGGCAAGCGAGAGCAAGCTGTCGTAAGGAACCGCATCAGAAATATTATCTTGTGAAGTATGCATAGGATCGGGAATCGTCTGTGCATACGACGTAGGGCAAACAAGGCAGAGGAGAAATATCATTATGGCAGCACGCATAGCTTTGGGCAGACGGAACCAGAATCGGCTCCCCTTCTCCTTCTCGCTCTCTATGCCGAAACGGCACACACGGAAGAAATCGTCCGTCTTGCGGTATTTGTCAATGATTCCTTTACAATTTAGGATGCCGAAACCATGATTGTCGCTAGTCAGCACCTTTTCATCCAGGATGCGTCGCTTTTCCTCCTCAGACAATCCGATACCCGTATCTTTCACGCCAATCTCAACATAGTCTTCATCGGGGACTGCGCTAACCGAAACAGTTCCGTCTTTTGGTGTAAACTTGCGGGCGTTGTCCATCAACGTATTGAGCATAAACAGCGTAAGGGCCTTATCCGCCTTTACAACAGCGTCTGTCGGTTGCACATCAAGCAGAATCCCTTTGCTTGCAAACGAAGAGCTGTTTTTCGCAACGATCTCAAACACATCTTTTAAGGCAAATTGCTCAATGTGGAGATTCACCATTCCCTGTCGGGTCTGAATCCATTTGGAAAGCACTTCGTTGCGCGAATCTATCTCCTGCGCAAGTTCATTCACATACTCATAATCACCTTCTCGATGAATCTCGCGCCGCATACGATCAATAAGAGGAATAGCGCTTGTCACAATCGACAGAGAAGCCTTGCGCATGATGTTGTCGCGCTTGTTTCGCTCCGTCTGAAGCTGATGCATGGCGTAGCGTTCACCCGTTTCACGACGTTCATCGTCGAGTTGCTCGTTTAGCTGCTCCAGATATCTCTTCCCCTGCCGGCGCCATTTCTGTGAAAGGAACAGGAATAGTCCAATAGCAATGACCGACAATCCGACAGCACCCACAAACAAGCCTCTGACTTTTTTCACGCGCCGTTCCAGTTCAAGGTGTCGCATTGGCATCTCTTTGTCTTCGCGAATCTCATTCAGCAGGTCAAGATATTGATTTCTATATTCATCTGAGCGCTGTTTGTCTCCTAATCCGGCATAAGCGACACTCATCTGCTCAAACAACCGGCACAGGCTCTCGGGATAGAGCTCCGCATTCAAGTTATCCGCGTTCTCCACAATATGGTCAGGCTCCATTTGACTAAGCATTTCCAAAGCTTTCTGGAACTCGCCTGAATCGCTCAGCAATGAAGCGTCGATCAACAGGGACTCGATGCGCCAATAATCGTCGTCTTCTGCCAGCTGATGAGCAATGCTTTGGCACTGCCGTATGCCCAGACGTCCGATTTCAGGCCCGTAGCCATAGTATCCGCATAGATAACGATACTCCAGCCACTGACGCGTGGAAGCAGCCTGGGGATTGTCTTCGTCAATCTGCTGCATTTCACGAACGGCACGGTTTTCCTGGCTCAGCATATAATAATAGGAGGCCGAAGTTAAATGATACTGCGTTTTTGCCTGAGCAAAACGCTCGCGTTCTTTCTCAGGCATGAAACGAGCCACACGTCCCGCCATTCGCAAATACTGTTCGGCACGCTGCCGAGACCGATAAAACGCAAGATTGTCTGCCGAACGCTGGTAATACTGCATTCGTCCCACTTCTTCCTCAAGCCGTTCTATACTGGAATGGGCACTACACCCCGTTAATGCCTCGCACAGCGTGAGAAGCATCAGCCAAAGGAATAGATGTGAGAGTTTCTTTCGCATTAGGGCAACCTATATTCAACCAGTTATAAGATCTTCCTTCTGATGTATGCTACAAAATTACAAATAGTTTTTGACATAACATCATCCATTCGATGAATTTTTGTCACACGACTGATAAAAGGCGCGTACTTTCTTGCGGGCTGATTTTGGTTAAGTGCGCAGGCCTACTCTGCGGAATTTCAGCGGAGATGTTCCTTCGTATCTGGTAAACATTCGCGTAAAATGATTCGGATAGGCAAAACCGAGTTCTTCCGCTATCTCCCCTACAGTCATATTCGTTGTAAGCAGAAGATGTTTCGCAGCCGACATAATCTTATCATGAAGGTAGTCTTGCGCCGTGATGTGAAGTTCGCGCTTCACCAAATCCCCAAAATAGTTTGGCGAAAGGTTGAACTCTGCCGCACACCAGGCAACGGTTGGTTGTCCTTTCTGCGCCGGAAGTCCACTTGAGAGATAGTTGTCAACCAAGTTGTCTAATCTCTGCGAAAGAGATGTCCCCGCCGAAAGGCTATCGGTAAACTGACGTTCGTAGAAACGTTTGAAATAGCTTAGTAACTGCCCGATTCCCAATCGGATGAGCTGCCCCGAAAGGTAGTCGCTTGGAGTGTGCAGTTCGGCAAAGATGTTTGCAAAACAGTTGTAAATGATGCTCCTTTCAGAAGTATTCAACTCTACGGCTTCCATTACGTCGGAAGAAAAGTAGTTGAACATATAGAAATCTCTTCCGAGTCCTGTCTTCTCCAAGAGTTCAGGCCTGAAGGCAAGCATCCACCCGCTGGGACGTTTTGTGTAGTCGAGTATCATCGCTGCAGTCTGCCCGGGGCGCAAAGAGAAAAGCGTGCCAGGTCTGTACTGAACATGATTTCCGCCCTTGATAAGTTCCCCAAACACCTCATCCATCAGCACCACACAGTACATACCGAAATCAGTCGGCTCGAAAAGCGACACTTCGGCCCTCGACAAATCGCCTACCGAAACCAGCGGATGCACCGTAGGCTGACGGAAATAGGCATTGAATTCATCCATAGACTTAACAAAAACCATAGGCAAGGATTTTTAGAGTTTAAGCGGGACAAAAATAGGTATTTTTTCGGGAATAAAAGTTATTTTGGTAAGTAATTAAGGTATTTTTTTTCGCAATCCATGAATTTGGTATTTTTTTCAGTAAAAATGTTCTATTTCCTTTTACCGTTTTTATCATACCTTTGCACGCCCTCCGGGAAAAAGGATAAGGCAAAACGAAATGTCATGTTAGGAACAATTGTCAATACTTGCACCATCATCATCGGCTCCACAGTGGGTCACTTGGCAAAGCGCGGCATCAAGGAGAAATACCAGACGGTAATGTTCCAGGCTATGGGCTTGGCAGCATTAGCCATCGGTTTCAACGCCGTTGCCAACCACATGCCGAAAAGCGAGTATCCTGTGCTGTTCATCGTCAGCCTGGCGCTGGGAGGGCTTCTTGGCACTTGGCTCGATTTTAACGGGTGCTTCAATCGGTTCGTCAACAGCCGTTCAAGCCGAAAGAGCAGCGAGAGCAAGAAGGAGCCAGCCTCATCATCCCTGAATCCTGAAATAGAGACAACGGAGCAGAGCGAGCCGAAGGAGAGCGGCAAAGGCAATCTTGCCCAAGGGCTCTCCACGGGCATCCTTCTCTACTGCATCGGGACTCTCTCTATCGTGGGCCCAATGATCAGCGCGCTCAACGGAGACAATACCTTCCTCTACACCAACGCCACGCTCGACCTCATCACTTCCACCGTGCTGGCTACAACCTACGGCATCGGGATGATTTGGGCAGCGCCCGTGCTCTTCTGCTGGCAGGGAGCATTCTACCTCGTCACCAAGCTGGCAGGAAACATCATCCCCGACGCCCTTGTCGACGAGGTCATACTCGTGGGCGGCATACTCATCGTCGCCTCCGGCCTCAGCATATTGAGAATCAAGGACTGCAAGACGCTAAACCTCCTGCCTGCCCTCCTTGTCCCCATCCTCTTCTTTCTTATCAAATCGCTTTTCTAATCGACTCATCCATACCCCCGAATAATAAACCGACATGAAAATAGTTCGTACAGCTACGTTTGACATAAATAAGGTAATAGATCAAAGGATAACACTTCATTTTTCGCAAAGAAAATTGTTGTTGCAACGTGTTGGGAAACGTGTCCCAACGTGTTGAGTAAGGTGTCCCAACGTGTTGGGAAACCTTGCTCAACGTGTTGCAACAACAAAATGGGCAAAGAAAAAATGGTTGTGGAGCCTCTTTCCGCTAAAAAAAGGAACATCGTCTCCCTCCGACCAAACAGAAACAAAAGTTAATTCAAAGTAGCTACCGAGCTTAATTGCCTTAAGTGAAACATCTTAGGAAAAAAGAAATGACAACCGAAATGGAAAAGAAAAACGGACACATACTGCTGACGGGTTTGCCAACTGAAAAACCACGTTTTTTTGTGTTCGTCTTTTGCTTTGCAAATTCGGGAAAAAGAAGTACCTTCGCGGCGGAATTATAAACTACCTTTAAAATGAAGAAAACCATTACCCCAACCATCCGATACATAGGCGTAGACGACCCTGACCTCGACCTTTTCGAGAGCCAGTACGCCGTGCCCGAAGGCATGTGCTACAACTCATATTTGATTGACGACGACAAGATTTGCGTGATGGACGGCGTCGACATCCGCAAGGTGGACGAATGGATGAGCCACCTGCAGGAGGAATTGGCAGGACGCAGGCCCAGCTACCTTGTGGTGTCGCACATGGAACCCGATCACGGCGCTGGCGTGAAAGCCTTCGCCGAAGCATACCCCGAAGCCCAAATCGTTGGCAACGCCAAGACGTTCGGCTTGATGAGTCAGTTCTTTGACTTCGACATCGACAGCCGCAAACTCGTTGTCGCCGCCGGCGACACGCTTACCCTCGGAGAGCACATCCTCTCGTTCATCATGGCCCCGATGGTTCACTGGCCCGAGGTGATGGTAACATTTGAGCAGACGGAAGGAGTGCTGTTCAGCGCCGACGCTTTCGGCAAGTTCGGAATCATCGATGCCGAGCCCGACGACTGGGCATGCGAGGGCCGTCGCTACTACTTTAATATAGTGGGCAAATACGGCGCCAACGTGCAAAGCCTGCTGAAAAAGATTGCTCCCCTCCCCGTGCGCATCATCTGCCCCTTGCATGGACCTGTGTTGACCGAGAACCTCAGTTACTACATCAATCTGTACGACACGTGGAGCAGCTATATCCCAGAGACAAAGGGCGTAGCCATCTTCTGCGCATCCATTCACGGCAACACCCTTCAGGCAGCTCGAGCTCTTGAGCAGATGCTCAGGGAGAAGGGCGAAGAGCGCGTGAGCCTTGTCGACCTGACGCGCAGCGACATAGCCGAAGCTGTGGAAGACGCCTTCCGCTACGACAGGATGGTGCTCTGCGCCTCGAGTTACGACGCCGGCGTCTTCACCCCAATGGTACAGTTCCTCTATAGGCTGAAGTCGAAGAACTTCCAATCGCGCAAGGTGGGCATCGTTGAGAACGGCTCGTGGGCACCCTCTGCCGCACGCACGATGATAGCCGCCCTTGAGGAGATGAAAAACATCAGCCTTGTGGGAGAAATCGTCACCCTAAGAAGTGCATATAAACCCGAACGCGACAGCGCCTCGCTGCAGGCTTTGGCTGACGCGCTCACAGAATAATAAAACAATGAACTACGATTCACCTTACCTACATCCTGATAAGGAAGCCCTCTCGAGGGAAGAACTCGAAGCGCTGCAGCTCCAGAGACTGCAGAAAACCGTGAAGCATTGCATGAACTCGCCCTTCTATAAGAAGCGGTTTGAGGAGATGGGGCTGAAGCCCGAGGACATTAAGACCCTCGACGATGTGCGAAAGCTGCCCTTCACAACCAAGCAGGATCTGCGCGACACCTATCCCTTCGGCATAGCAAGCGTGCCTCTCAGCGAATGCGTGCGACTTCACTCCTCTTCGGGCACAACGGGAAATCCCACAGTTATCCTACACACCCAGAAGGACCTTGACGAATGGGCAAACGCTGTTGCCCGCTGCCTCTGGATGGTAGGACTCAGGCCCGACGACGTTTTCCAAAACTCATCGGGATATGGCATGTTCACCGGAGGACTTGGCTTCCAGTACGGCGCCGAAAGGCTGGGCATGCTCACCGTTCCCGCTGCTGCCGGCAACACGTTGCGCCAAATCAAGTTCATTACCGACTTCGGCACCACAGCTTTGCACGCTGTACCCTCATACGTGACGCGTCTCTATGAGGTGATGCACGAGAAAGGCATCGACCCACGTAAGGACACGAAGCTTCGCGTGCTTGCCATCGGCGCTGAGCCCCACAGCGAGGAGCAAAGGCAGCGCATCGAACAGATGCTGGGCGTGAAGGCATACAACTCATTCGGAATGAGCGAGATGTGCGGCCCAGGCGTAGCATTTGAGTGCAAGGAGCAAAACGGACTTCACTTCTGGGAGGACTACTACATTGTGGAAATCGTCAATCCCGACACTCTGGAGCCCGTGCCCGACGGGGAAATAGGCGAGCTCGTGCTGACAACGCTGAACCGCGAAGCGATGCCGCTCATCCGCTATCGCACACGCGACTTGACTCGCGTGCTGGGGCGCACTTGTCCCTGCGGAAGAAACCACGTGCGACTCGACAGAATGCGCGGGCGTAGCGACGACATGATTGTGCTTCGCGGAGTGAACATCTTCCCCATCCAGATAGAGAAAATACTTATGCAATATCCGGAACTCGGAAGCAACTACCTCATCACTCTCACAACCGACGACGACAACGACAACATGACTGTGGAAGTAGAAATCGCAGAATTTGCCGACGACTACGGCATGCTGCAGAACTTGACAAAGCAAGTTACCCGCGCTCTAAAAGACGAGATTCTACTCACGCCTCACGTAAAGCTCGTACCAAAGGGCTCTCTGCCTGTCAGCGAGGGAAAAGCCGTGCGTGTGGTTGACAAACGCAAAGTATATCAATAAAATGCAGATTATTTGTCGTTACAAGTAACCTTCCATGTTTGTTTTCATCCGATTATCTGATTACCCGATTATTTGAATATCCCATGACTATCCACCAATTATCCGTATTCATAGAGAACAAGAGCGGCACGCTTCTTCAAGTATTGCAGTCGCTCAAGGAAGCAAACATCCAAATCATTGCTTCCACCATCGCCGACACACAAGAGTATGGCATCTACAGAATTATCTGCAGCCAGCCAGCAAAAGCTTATCTGCTGTTGAAGGAAGACGGCATCAACGTCGTGCTTAGCGAAGTGTTTGCTATCGAACTTGACAATTATCCAGGAAGAGCGGCACAGGCTATTCAGCTCTTCTCATCAAGCGGGATAAGCATCAACTATATGTATTCCTTCCTTCTTCATGGAAAAGGCATACTCGTGTTCCGCACAAACGACAGCGAGAAGACAAGAGAAGTCATTGCCAACAATCACTTGAGCTTCGTTGAGGAAGAGCAGCTGAACGAAATAGCAGAATAAACTTCTGCTCTAGGAAACCAAGAATTATATCGCGCACGATAAAACATAAAATTCGTTAAAGTTTTGTTTTATATCGTGCGCGATAAAAATATTCGTATTATCTTTGCCGGCGTAAAACATAAGATTACGCAATATTTAAATAGGAAAAGAAATACTCACTTATAAAAATTCACTATTATGGCAAAGATTTATGATTTCAAAGCGCTGACAAGCAAAGGCGCAGAATTGGATTTCTCCCAGTTTGAGGGAAAAGTATTGCTCATCGTCAACACAGCAAGCAAATGCGGGTTTACTCCTCAGTTTGCAGGGTTGGAAGAACTGAATCAGAAATACAAAGACCAAGGGCTTGTAGTGATTGGCTTCCCCTGCAATCAGTTTGCCCATCAAGATCCGGGTACAGATGAAGAGATTAGCGGATTCTGCCAATTAAACTACGGAGTTACATTCCAGATAATGAAGAAGGTTGACGTAAACGGCAAGGATGCGCATCCCATCTTCAATTATCTGAAAAAGGAGACAGGAGGTTTGTTTGGCAGCGCCATCAAATGGAACTTTACCAAATTCCTTGTGTCGCGCGACGGTAACACCATCAAGCGCTTTGCGCCTACTACCGCACCTAAAGACATAGCAAAAGATATCGAAGAGTTACTCTAAGAAAATGGCATACGAACAACTCGAGCTGCGACATCAGTTATGCTTCCGCCTTTACACAGCAAGCAGACTCATAACTCAAGCCTACGAGCCTTACCTGAAGGCTCTCGGCATCACATACACTCAGTATTTGGTTTTGCTGGTTCTTTGGGAAAAAGACAATCAGCCCGTGAATGACATAGGCAAGAAACTACTGCTCGGCATAAACACCACGTCCCCACTCATCAAGCGAATGGAAGTCTTGGGATTGGTAGCACGTCACGGAAACGACGCTGACAAACGCCAGCAATTGGTTTACCTTACTCCCAAAGGGAAGCAGATGAAAGAAGACGCAGCAAACATACCAAACTGTTTGGCAAAGCAAATGCTGAAGAGTGGTGTGGCTCCCGAGGAAATGTTCAAAATGATACCTTTGCTTGACGAATTCATCTCAAAGATGAGCACAAAGGAAAAGCAAGACACAATAGAATAAGTATTAGCCACATTTTTCTATCAAGAAAGCCCCTCACAATGGGGCTTTCTGTTATTAATAATTTGCTTTTTTCATAAATTTTATTTATCTTTGTGACAGAAAAGGAAAAGATGGAGAAGCAACGCACATATATTGCTATCGACTTAAAATCTTTCTACGCTTCGGTGGAATGTGTAGAGAGAGGACTCGATCCGCTCACAACTAATCTTGTCGTAGCTGATGCAAGCCGTACCGACAAAACCATCTGCCTTGCTATTACCCCCTCCTTGAAAGCTTACGGATTGGGAGGAAGAGCGCGACTTTTTGAAGTGAATCAGCGCATACGGGAAGTGAACAGGGAGAGATGTCTTCGTCTTCCCGACAAACAACTAAGCGGAAAATCCTATTCCGACATAGAGCTGAAGGCACACCCGGAGAAAGCTGTCGATTTCATTATTGCACAGCCCCGAATGGGTTTTTACATAGAGTACAGTCTCCGCATCAGGAAAATCTACGAGAGATTCTTCTCGCCCGAAGATATCTACATCTACTCTATCGACGAAATCATGTGCGACGTTACTCCCTATTTGAAGATTCAAAAGACAACAGCACGCGATCTGACGCAGAAGGTTATCCGCCAGATTCTTAAGGAGACAGGCATCACGGCTACTGCCGGAATCGGAACGAACCTCTATCTCGCAAAAGTGGCTATGGATATCGTTGCAAAGCATATTCCTGCCGACGAAAACGGAGTGCGTATAGCAGAATTGGACGAGATTTCCTACCGAAAGCAGCTCTGGGATCACACGCCCATCACCGATTTCTGGCAGATAGGAAGAGGAACTGCACAAAGGCTTTCCGTCTACGGAATAGAAACGATGGGAGAGCTGGCGCGCTGCTCTATCGAACATGAGGATTTTCTGTATAACCTTTTTGGGAAAAAGGCAGAAATCATTATCGATCATGCCTGGGGATGGGAGCCTTGCACCATTGAGGAAATACATTCCTATCAGCCTAAATCTCGCTCAATAAGCAGCGGGCAAGTGCTCGCAGAGCCCTACGACACAAAGCGGGCGCTGGTTATCGTCAAGGAAATGGCTGACGAACTCACTTTGAGGCTAGTGTATTCAAATCTCAAGACAAATCAAGTGGACTTGACTATCAACTATGATGTCTCCAACCTGAGCGACAACAAAATAAGACAGGCTTACAAAGAAGACACAGAGCTTGATTTCTACAAACGTACCGTTCCCCGACATTCCCACAGCACGCAAAATCTTAAGGAACATACCTCCTCAAGCAGGCTTATCATAAGCGCAGCAAGCGAGCTATACAAGAAAATCGTCAAGCAAGGGCTGCTAATCAGAAGGATAACCATTGCCTTCAATCACGTCATCACCGAGCAAGAATATCAGAGGATAAAAGAAAAGGCTGATGCCGAACCGACTCAATTGTCACTCTTCACAGATTTTACTACCATCAAGAAAGAAAAAGAGCAGGAAGCGAAGACTTTGGAAAGGGAAAGGAAACTGCAAAAGACAATCCTGAACATCAAGGAGCAGTTTGGGCGAAATGCCATACTGAAAGGCATCGACTTTGAAGAAGGAGCCACAGCAAGGGAACGAAACAAACAAAGAGGGGGACACAGAGAATAACCGCAAAAAATCCTACGAAACAGGAAGAGGATGCCAAAAACGCTGATGAAACAAAGCTCTATCTGACACAGAAAGACATTTCACAAACTTCATCTTTTGTGCAGAAAACAAATATTTTTTTTGGAGAACAAATAAAATTTTTTGGAGAACAAATAGCGCGATATTTATTGAGCAAAAAAAATTATGTAGAAAGCAAAATTCTTCGTACCTTTGCCGCCGAGGAAAAAGGAAGGACTCTCCTACCCTTTTCCAAGTGTGCTTGGAACCACTAAAAAAACAAGATATGACAAAACAGACGTACACTACTACTTTCGTAGTGATGGCAATACTATTTAACGTATGCCTCATTGCTTCTAACCTATTTGCCGTCAAGCTATTCTGCCTTTTTGGCAAGTTCACACTCAGCGGCGCAGTTATCATCTTCCCCATTTCCTATATCATCAACGACTGCCTCAGCGAAGTCTACGGATATCAGAAGGCACAGTTGGTCATCTGGAGCGGATTTGTGATGAATTTCTTCTTCGTCCTTGTGGCGCAACTGGTAATCCTGCTTCCGGGAGCTCCTTTCTGGGAAGGAGGCGAGGCTTTCAAGTATGTCTTCGGCGCTGCCCCTCGGGCAACGCTTGCTTCCTTGCTTGCCTTCGTTGCCGGCTCTTCCACCAACGCGTTTGTTATGAGCAAGATGAAAGTTGCATCCAGCGGAAAGCGATTTGGCTTGCGAGCCATCCTCTCCTCGCTTGCGGGCGAGAGCATCGCCTCGCTCATCTTCGTGCCAATCGTATTCTGGAACTTGGGAACAAAAGTCATCCTAGTCACTATGGCTTGCCAAATTGTAGCTAAGGTCTGCTACGAGATAATCGTACTGCCTTTGACAGCGCGTGTCGTGAAGATAATAAAATCACACGAAGGAATTGACATTTATGACAGGAACATCTCATATAACCCGTTCAAACTAAAAGATTAACATCATGACTATCGATAGAAAATCAGACAATCTCGAAGCCCTCGGCAACAAGATAGAATATAGCCAGGACTATGCTCCTGAAGTGTTGGAGACTTTCACAAACATGCATCAGGATCACGACTACTGGGTAAGGTTCAACTGCCCTGAGTTCACGACTCTCTGCCCTATCACAGGACAGCCAGACTTTGCAGAGATACGCATCAGCTACATCCCAGACGTCAAAATGGTTGAGAGCAAAAGCCTGAAACTGTATCTTTTCAGTTTCCGCAATCATGGAGACTTTCACGAGGACTGCGTGAACACGATTATGAAGGATCTCATCCAGGCAATGAATCCGAAATACATCGAAGTAACGGGGTTCTTCACTCCCCGAGGAGGCATCTCCATCTTCCCCTACTCCAACTATGGAAAACCTGGAACCAAATACGAGCAATTGGCAGAGCAGCGCTTTGCGACACATGAATAAAAAGAGGTATAGGAAGAGCTCCGTTTTGCATCTTTAGCAATCGAATGAGCAAAAACGCAAGAGTTTTTCTCATATTTCGGCAAAGGTAAAGAAAAAAAGCTATATCTTTGCAAGTGACATACAATCCTTTTTATGAGTAAACGCAAAACAGCACGAATCCACAACATCAGCACCTTAGAGGTACTGTATAACTATAGCACTACACGGTTTGAAAAACGTCAGATGTCGGAAATGCTCGACTCTGACTTGAAATACACCTACGGCAGTTTTCGCAAGACATGCGACTCCATCTCGCAACTTCTCTCGCGCTACGGCATCGGAGGAGGCGACAGAGTGGCAATTCTCTCGCAGAACACCCCGAACTGGACTGTGGCGTTCTTCTCGCTTGTCGCATTCGGAAGAGTTGCCGTTCCCATCCTTCCCGACTCTTCGGCAAATGAGGTTTCAAACATCCTTGCCCATTCGGGAAGCAAGGCCATCTTTGTCTCAAAACGTTTCCTAAGCCGCATAAGCGAAGAACAGTTAAACTCGATGAACCTTGTCATCGACATAGAGGAACTGAAAGTTATACGCAAGAACAAGGAAGCCTTTACCTGCAACGGGCGTCCCTCGGTGCCAGGACCCGATGATATGGCAACAATCATCTACACCTCCGGAACCACAGGAAACGCGAAGGGAGTGATGCTGAGCCACAGAAACTTCTGCACAAACATCATCATCTCCTATCATGCCCATCGCACCTCAAAGCGCGACGTTTGGCTATCCATCCTCCCAATGCCCCACACCTATGAGCTTAGCATCGGAGTGCTCTATCCTATGGCTGTGGGAGGGAAAGTGTACTATATTCAGAAACCGCCTACGGCCTCTGTGCTACTTCCTGCGCTTAAAACCGTTAGCCCGACTATTATGCTTACCGTTCCTCTCATCATCGAGAAGATTTATAAGAGCAGCGTTGTCCCAAGCGTCGAAAAGAGCCAGGTTCTCCGATGGATGAAGGCTCACACCCCTTGGCTTCTCTACCGTCTCATTTCCAAGCGATTGAAGAAAACTTTCGGAGGGCATATCAAGTTCTTTGGAATAGGAGGCGCCAAACTCGACGGCTCTGTTGAGGCGTTCCTCCGTCGCATTCATTTTAAATACGCCATTGGCTACGGAATGACTGAATGTGCCCCGCTTATCTGCACGGCAGGCGTTCGCCAGACCTATCTCGGCACTACAGGAGGCGCTGCCTATGGTGTAGACGTGAAGCTCCTCAACGTAAACCCTGAGACAGGCGAAGGAGAAATTATCGTGAGAGGAAACAACGTGATGATGGGCTATTACAAAGATCCAGACCGTACGGCTGGCGTATTCACCGACGAGGGATGGTTTCGCACGGGAGACTTGGCAACTACCGACTCGAAAGGGCGCTTCACCATTCGCGGAAGGCTTGGCTCTGTCATCATTGGCCCCTCGGGAGAAAACATCTACCCCGAGGAGATCGAGCACTTAATCAACAACATAGAAGGAGTTGACGAGTCGCTTGTCGTTGACGATGACGGAAAGCTTGTTGCCCTTGTACAGCTCTCAGGCAATGTTCTCGACTGGAACCACGCCAGCGAAGAGCAGTTCCTTGAAAAACTGCAAGCGCAGAGAGAGGCCATCCTCAGAGCAGTCAACAAACAGGTAAGCCGTTTCTCGCAAATCAGCCGCGTAGAAGTTCAGAAAGAGCCCTTCTCCAAAACCGCCACTCAGAAGATACGACGCTTCCTCTATAAGCATCCTTCTTCCGCTCCTTCCACGCCTCCTACGGCAGACAACAGCAAGCTGGCTGACAGCAATAGTACAAAGGACAGCAACAACAGCACACATATTTCCGACAGCAATGGCGTGGGGTAAATGGTTATTAGGAGGCTTGGGATTTGCCTACGGAGGGCCCATCGGAGCACTCATCGGCTTTGCCGTAGGCTCTTTGCTCGATTCGGGAGCAAAGTTGACAACCACCCGAGGTAGCTCTCGCTGGGAAGAACAAGAGACATACAGCAGGAGAGGTTCGGGCAGTACTTCAACAGGCAGAACAACCGTAGGCGACATACGCGTGTCAATGATAGTACTGATTGCCTGCGTGATGAAAGCAGATGGAAAACTGCTGAAATCTGAGCTTAGCTACGTGAAAGAATTCCTCATGCGCAACTATGGCGAAGAGGGCGCGAAGGAAGCTCTACAACTGCTGAAAGATTTGCTGAAGAAAGACATCGATCCCGTTCCCGTCTGCAGGCAGATAGCAATGAACGTCAATCGCTCCACTCGCCTGGAAATGATGCACATGCTTCTCGGCCTTGCCCACGCCGACGGCACGTTTGCTGCCGAAGAAGATGCCGTACTGCGTCGTATGGCTGTTGCGATGGGGCTTTCGACAGCTGAATATCAGTCGATTGCAGCCCTCTTCGAGCAAAAGACCGATCCCGACTGGGCTTACAAAGCGCTGGGGATAACGCCCTCTGCCACAGATGACGAGGTGAAAAAGGCTTACAAAAGTATGGCTCTGCGCTATCACCCCGACAAAGTAGCTAACGCGGGAGAAGATGTGGTTCGCGAAGCCAACGAAAAGCTGAAGCAGATAAACGAAGCATACGAGGAGATTAAACGCGTGCGCGGTATGAAATAGGCAAGACAGGCGTTTACCCAAAGAAGAAATATTTTTGAAGAAGGAATAATTTTTTTTGGAGAAGGGAAAAAAATTTTTGGAGAACAAATATCGCGATATGAAGAAGGAATATCGCGCGCTCGAGAAGGAAAAAAAGAATTATTCAGAAAACACCATATCATAAAGACTAACATACCATAAAAACTCAAAATATGATACAAATAGGAGACAAGATGCCCGCATTCGAGGCAAGCGATCAAAACGGCAATATCGTTCATTCCAGCGACTTCTTCGGGAAGAAAGTCATTATTTATTTCTATCCCAAAGACAACACTCCGGGATGCACAGCCGAAGCGTGTAACCTGCGTGACAACTACGAAGCTTTGACTGCAAAAGGATACATTGTCGTTGGCATCAGCAAAGACAGCGTGGCTTCGCACAAGAAATTCGAGCAGCGAAACAATCTTCCTTTCACTCTTCTTTCCGACAGCACCACAGCCCTTTTACAAGAGTTCGGCGCTTGGGGAGAAAAGAAGAACTATGGAAAAACAACGATGGGCACCTTAAGGAAAACATTTATCTTCGACGAAACAAGCACGCTTGTAAGAATCATCGAGAAGGTAGATACCAAAAACCACGCCGCACAGATTCTATAATATTCTGTTTTGCGACAGAGGGGCGCATCGCCTCTTCTGCCTTCATGCCCTCGGGAGTGATGCAGACGACTTCGCTCCAGGGAGATTGTTGTTTATCCTCTTTTGAGAGCTCTACCCTCCCAGCCAAAGCGACACAGGGAACTCCCTGCGCTTGGGCAGCGAGGGCAATCTCATGCGGAGCCTTTCCTAAAAGAGTTTGCTTGTCAACACATCCTTCGCCCGTAATAACCAATTCACATTCAGACAGTTTTCGATTAAACTGCTGACTTTCTAAAACAAACTGAATTCCTGACATTATTCTCCCGTGGGGCAAAGATAAGATAGCGGCTCCAGCTCCTCCTGCAGCGCCCGCAAAAGGATGATTCATGATAGAGCGCCCCGACTCCTCTTCTAACTGTAATCCTCTTGAGAAATTCCTTTCTTCCAAACGCAAGATAAGAGCATCATCCGCTCCTTTTTGTCGTGCGAAACAAATAGCTGCTCCGTTTTTCCCGCACAAAGGGCTTTTGACATCTGCTGCAGCAAGTATGTGAATTTCATCTCGTTGGGGACAATCTTTCAGCGCTTCCAAAATACCGAATCCACAGTCAACTGTTGCACTTCCTCCCAATCCAAGAATGATATACTTCAATCCGTCTTTGGCAGCTTGACAAATGAGTTCTCCCGTTCCGAAAGAAGTAGCATTCCAAGGGTCAAGTTCGTCTTTTTTTAGCAAAGTAAGCCCCGATGCAGAAGCCATATCAATGATTGCGCATTCCAAATCTTCTCCTTTCATGTCCCAAAGGTAAGCCTTTACTTTCGCTCTTCCGTAAGATGCTTGAATTAGTCTCCCTAATGGGTCATGAACCCAACAATCAGTAAATGAGCCATTCAGGGAAGTTGTTACAACACGGCTGAACCCCTCTCCCCCATCACTAACAGCTATGGGAATCACCTCTACATCAAAGACTTCAAGCGCTTCCTTTACGCTTTCCGCCACTTCCAAAGACGTAAGAGAGCCTTTGAAAGAGTCTGATGCGACAATTACTCTTTTGACACGCTGCTGAGGATTTCTCATACCGTTTTCTTCCCTAAATGATTGTTGTTTTTTATGATGAGGAAATTAGATATTACGGATGGATTTGCTGTATAGGAACTAATTAAAAGATGTGTGACTGAAACAAAGAAGAGCAAAGAAAAGAGTCGCAATCCTCCAAAAGTGATGTTCAATTATTCTTTCTTCAGCGCGCGAGATTCCTTCTTCATATCGCGATATTTGTTCTCCAAAAATATTTTTCCCTTCTTCAAAAAATTTTTTTCTTTCTTCATAAATAATTTTCCCTTCTTCATAAATTGCGCTTTTCCTTTGAAGAGCAACACCCCATTTTGCAAATGGAATTATTAAGAAAAAAGGACTGAGAATCACTGAGATACCATTCAGTTTACCACACAGACAGGTTTGCCTGAAGCAAAAGCCTCAAGATTTTGCCGACATATATCCATTAGCCGAGCACGCGCCTCAGCAGTTGCCCATGCTATGTGAGGGGTAATATAACAACGAGGTGCTGTAAGCAAGGGGCACGAGGCGGAGGGAGGCTCCTCTCCCAACACATCCACAGCGGCAGCTCGAAGGGCATTCGTGCGAAGGGCAGCAGCTAGGGCTTCCTCGTCGACAACAGGTCCTCGCGAGGTATTGATGAGAATGGAAGTGGGCTTCATCAAAGCCAACCGACGAGCATCCACAAGGTGGAAGGTATCGGGAGTGAGGGGGCAATGAAGGCTCACAACATCGCTGCAGGAAAAAACCGAGTCGATGTCCGCCTTCTGCATTCCAGAAGTCAGTTCCAGCTGACTCTTCGAAGTAAAGCAGACAACCTTCATCCCGAAGGCAAGGCTCAAGGCAGCAACGGAACTGCCCGTACGCCCCATTCCAATGATTCCCATCGTCTTGCCCGAAAGTTCGGTGAGAGGGGTATCGCGCCAAGTGAAATCCTCACTCAGCGCCCATCGGCTCGTTTTTCCCCCAACGACGGAGGTATTTTCTGCAGCATAGTACCCCACCCTGTTAGTAGTCTCCAAAAGGAGGGCGAAGACATGCTGCGCTACCGATTGGGTGCTATAAGCAGGTATGTTAGTAACGACAATCCCCTGCTGTCGGGCAGCAGAGATATCAACAACGTTGTATCCCGTTGCCAACACACCGATATATTTCAACTTGGGCATCGCTGACATCATTTCGGCAGTAACAACCACCTTGTTTGTGAGCAAAGCATCCGCATCGCTGGCACGAGACAACACATCGGAGGGTTTTGTACGATCGAAAACCTGATACTCGCCCAGCGTGCCGAGCCATTCCCACGACAAATCGCCAGGATTGAGGGTATAACCGTCAAGGACTACAATTTTCATGTTCTTTCTGTTTTTGCCAACAAGATTAGACTAAACGATAAACTCAAGAAGCAGATTTCTTCTCTTCCAAAAGCTCTTGCATGCGAAACATTTCGTCGCGATATTGCGCTGCCGACAGATAGTCCATTTTTGCAGCTGCTTCCTGCATCATCTTCTTCGTGCGCTGAATAGACTTCTCCAATTGCGCCACAGTCATCTGTTGGAGGATGGGGTCTTCGGCAGCACGCCCGACAGACGCAGTCTCGCGCTGCAGATAGTCGGCACTACCGCTCGTTTCTCCCTTTCTGCCAGCTGCAAAGCTGTCGTTGATTGCCTTACGGATTTGTGTGGGAGTGATTCCGTGAGCTTCGTTGTAGGCGAGTTGCTTTGAGCGACGCCGGTTCGTTTCATCTATAGTGCGACGCATGCTCTCCGTTATGGTATCGGCATACATGATGACACGCCCGTTAACATTTCGTGCTGCACGGCCTGCTGTCTGCGTGAGGCTTCGTTCGTTGCGGAGGAATCCTTCCTTGTCGGCATCGAGAATAGCCACAAGCGACACTTCGGGAAGGTCGAGCCCCTCGCGCAGAAGGTTCACTCCCACAAGCACATCGTACTCTCCGCGCCGCAAGTCGTTCATTATCTGCACACGATCCATCGTGTCCACCTCGCTGTGAATATAATTGCTTTGGATTCCTACATCCAGCAGATACGCAGCAAGTTCCTCTGCCATACGTTTTGTCAAGGTAGTCACCAGCACTCTCTCTCCCCGTTCTTTCCGCACATTGATTTCCTCCAAAAGGTCGTCAATTTGATTTTCTGAAGGACGAACCTCCACAGGAGGGTCAAGAAGCCCTGTGGGACGGATAACCTGATCGACAACCACTCCTTCGCTACGCATCAGCTCGTAGTCGGCAGGAGTGGCGCTGACGAATATAATCTGCGGAGCCATTTCCTCAAACTCCTCAAACTTGAGGGGACGATTGTCGAGGGCAGCAGGCAAACGGAATCCGTATTCAACAAGATTTGTTTTGCGCGCCCTGTCGCCTCCATACATAGCGCGAATCTGCGGAACGCTCACGTGGCTCTCGTCAATCACCATAAGATAATCCTTCGGGAAGAAGTCAAGCAGACAATAGGGACGACTACCGGGCGGACGTCCGTCGAAATAGCGGCTATAGTTCTCTATGCCAGAGCAGTGCCCAAGCTCGCGAAGCATTTCCATATCATAAGTGACACGCTCCTGAAGGCGCTTGGCTTCTAATCCTCGTCCCTCTCTCTCAAACCAAGCCACACGCTCACGCAAGTCGTCCTCTATTTGGTGGATAGCTTGCAAAGTGGTTTCTTGCGAAGTCATGAAGAGGTTTGCAGGATATATCTTGAATGCATCGTACGACGTCATCCTCAGCCCGCTTTCAGGATCAACTTCTTCTATAGCGTCAATGTCGTCGTCCCAAAACTGCACTCTGACTATAGCGTCGCTATACGCCAGATAGATGTCCACCGTGTCGCCCTTCACTCGGAAACAGCCTCGGTTGAGTTCCAAGTCGTTACGCACATAAAGGCTGTCGACAAGCCTGCGAACGAGCACGTTCCTATCGAGTTTCTGCCCCACGTGGATTTCTATCACGTTGGTGTAGAAATCAGCCGGATTTCCCATACCGTAGATGCAACTGACAGAGCTGACAATGACCACGTCGCGCCTCCCTGACAATAATGCACTCAGGGCAGACAAACGCAGCTTGTCGATTTCGTCGTTGATAGCCAAGTCCTTCTCGATATAGGTGTCTGTTCCTGGAAGATATGCTTCGGGCTGATAATAATCGTAGTAGCTCACATAGTACTCAACGGCATTATTCGGGAAAAATCCCTTCATCTCCGTGTAGAGCTGTGCGGCAAGAGTCTTGTTGTGGCTGAGGACAAGCGTGGGGCGTCCTACGTTTCGGATCACGTTGGCAACGGTAAACGTCTTGCCCGAGCCGGTAACACCCAGCAATGTCTGCGCAGGCATCCCGCTCAGCACGCCTTCCGTAAGCTGGGCGATAGCTTCAGGCTGATCGCCCGTAGGCTGGTATTCTGATATGAGTTCAAAGTCCATCGTTCGGATGCAAATTTAGGAATAAATTTGTTAAAAAAATGTATGTACGACTGTTTTTGACTTTTTTTTTGTCGAAACATACTTATTATTCTGGAAGATTCCGTAAATTTGCACGATTTTTCCGAAAAAGATGAAGAAGGTTCTCACTATAGTCACGCTCACTCTCCTCTTATGCCTCACAGGATGCACTCCTTTCACGAAGGTGCAGAAGTCGTCGAACAGAGAGTATAAGTACGAGATGGCAAAGGCTTATTTCATCGAAGGAAAGTACAGCAACGCGCAGACTCTCCTTGAGGAGTTGCTCGCCTTTATGAAGGGTTCTTCATCGGGCGAGGAGTCGTTGTACATGCTTGCCCTCTGCTACTATAACCAGAAGGATTACGTGACGGCAGCGCAATATCTGCAGACTTACGTCTCGACCTACCCGAAGGGGCTTTACGCCGAAGAGGCGCGCTTCCACACCGTGAGAGCTCTTTTCCTCGACACGCCAGACCCCCGTCTCGACCAGTCGAGCACCATCCGCGCTATCTCGGAGATTCAAGTCTTCCTCGAGTTCTATCCTTATTCCGGATACAAGCCCGAGGTGCAGCGCCTGCTCTATGTCCTCCAGGACCGCCTTGTAGAGAAAGAATACCGTTCGGCACTCCTCTACTACGATTTGGGAAACTATATGGGCAACAACTATCAAGCCTGCATCATCACGGCTCAGAATGCCTTGCACGACTATCCTTACACCAAGTTCCGCGAGGACCTTTCCTTCCTCATCCTGAAAGCAAAGTACACGATGGCAAAGGAAAGCGTGAAGGAGAAGATGCTCGACAGATACCGCGATGCTGTGGATGAGTACTATGCATTCAAAAACGAATTCCCCGAAAGCCCGCTAATGAAAGATGCAGACAAGATTTTGAGCGAATCACAGAAGGCCATCAAGCATCTCTAAAGAACCGTCAAATATGAAGAAGGGAAAAAAATTTTTGTAGAAAGAAAAAAGAATTATTCTTAACACATAATCTGACAAGTAAAACAAACCGATAATTATGGATTACAAAAAGACAAACGCTCCTACCAACACCGTCACACGAGATATGAACAATTTCCGTGTCGGCACCGACAACGTGTATGAAACAGTAGCCATCCTCGGCAAACGCTCAAACCAGATTGCCGTTGAGATGAAGGAAGAGCTGAAGAGAAAGCTCGACGAATTTAGCACCAATCAGGACAACCTCGAGGAAGTTTTCGAGAACCGCGAGCAGATAGAGATATCGCGCTACTACGAGCGCCTGCCGAAGGCAACCCTCATCGCCGAGCAGGAATATCTTGAGAACAAGATCTACTATCGCAACCCAGCCAAGGACAAGGAGAACCTCTGATGAAAAAACTTCGCATCCAGCACATCCTCATCCTTCTCTCGCTGGCAGCAATCGTTGTCTGCCTTTGCTTCCCGCTTGTGGATTTCGCATATTCCGATAACACCTATGTGACGCTCACAAACTTTCAGGTAAAGGCAAACGGCGAGGCATCCAGCTCATCTCCCTGGGCTCTCGGGGCGCTGCTTATCGTAGCAGCAGCAAGCCAGATGTTCGTCCTACTCATTGCTGCCTTCCAAAACTACACGCTGCAGAAGAGAGCGCTCATTTTCAGCATGTTGCTATTGGCAGGTTACTACATCGTCTATCTTGTCTTCCTCTTCATACTGAAGAGCGACGTGACAGCAATGATTCCGCATTGGGCAACCATCCTTCCGCTCATTTCTATCATTCTTTGCTTTATGGCATTTCGCGGAATCCTCCACACGGAGGCAAAAATCATTGAAACAGGCAACAGCTTCCGTCTGCGCGATTAAGAAAAACATCCTATCTTACCCATAATAAAAAAGGAGGAATCGTCAAAGATCCCTCCTTTTTCTATTCTCATGAAAGGATTTTTACTTGATTAACCCCTCACGGTAAGCAAAGAGCAGACGGCGCAGATGATCGATTCGCGCTTCTATCTCACGTCCCTTATCGGTATCCCTGATAAGCAGTCGATGACTTCTCATTTCAACGAGATGCCGAGTGCTACGGATGTCGGTTCCCTGCCGAATGGCTTCCTCTGTACCGAGAAAAGGCTGATGCTCAACAAGCTGCATGCCGCGCGAATGATAAACCAGCGTGTATCCGGCAATTCCCGTTTCACGATGATAAGGTTTCGAGAAGCCTCCGTCTATTACCAGCAGTTTTCCTCCCGCCTTCATGGGACTTTCTCCTTTCGCCGTATGCACGGGAGTATGCCCGTTGATTATATGACGATGATGCCCTTTCACTTCAAACTCGTCTAAGATACGATCTACCGTCTCCGGCTCATTTCGGAACGTATAATAAGCGCCTTTCTTCTCCTTCTGAGTGGATTTGTTTTTCAGGAAAGAACGCTCAAAAGTAGCCATTTTGTCTTTATCGAAGAGCGGAGAATCTTTGCCGCACCAAAGATACCAGAGAAAGTCAACAGCATACGACTCAGAAGAGTTGTTCAGCCGACTTGCAGGCAAAGCAGAAAGCCGGCTTTTGGCAAAGCCCGATTCCTGACGCTTATACCCCACTTCGTATGCCTCGCGAATGATTTCGTCAACGCGCTTCAAGAGAGAACGCCCGTGAAATGCTTCTCCGTCAATCATCACATCGCGGAAAGAGCCGTCTTCATTCATTGGGACAGAAGCGTGATACATCAGGTTTCCGTTTGAGACAAGATACATTGAGCCGTTATCGAGAAGGGCTTGGATGTGTCGGTGGAGCTTTTCCGAAGTCATGAAGGAATGAACAAGCTGTTCCATCAGTTCTTCCTCCTCGATACTGAGACTATACGGATTTTGGGGATTAACGGTTGGCATAAACGTATCTGTCATCGAGTATTTACGCCCATCTATAAAACACGTTCCTTTCTTAAAGTCAATCTTGTCAAAGAGCAACCGATCGTCCATGTTAAATTCAGGACGTCGACGTATAATTTCAGCTTCGAGTTTGAACTGCAGAATAGTAACCGCTTTGTGCATCTGAGCGATAAGTCTGCGCGTTTTTTCGCTTAAGGTGATTCCCTCATCCAGCCTTGGGCCGAAATCTGCGCACGGGTCTTCCTTATAAACTTCCATAGCGAAAGTTGCTAACGGCAGCAAATTGATTCCATAGCCGTCTTCCAAGACGCCGAGATTTCCGTAGCGCATACAAATGCGCAGCAGATTTGCCATACATGCCTTGTTGCCCGAAGCAGCGCCAATCCAAAGAATATCATGATTGCCGAACTGAATGTCGAAATTCTGATATTCACAAAGAGCATCCATTACGAGATGGCTCCCAGCCCCCCTATCGAAAACATCCCCCACGATGTGCAGACGATCGACAGCCAAACGCTGAATGACGGAACAGATAGCAACAATGAAATGCTCCGTTTCGTCAATATCAATAATCGTATCGATAATGCAGTTGACATAGCGATTCTTGTTTGTCATTCCGTCCGACTCATGCAGAAGTTCCTGGATGATATAGCTGAACTCCTTAGGCAAGGCCTTGCGCACTTTCGAACGCGTGTATTTCGAAGAGATATTCCTACATATGATTACCAGCCGACGAAGAGTGAGCCTATACCAGTCGTTCGTCAGTTCTTCTCCCCTCTCGGAAGCTTCCTCGCGGAGCAGTTGCAGCTTTTCTGACGGATAGTAGATAAGAGTGCACAAGTCGCGCAGCTCTTTATCGTTCAGTTCATCGCCCAACAAATCCGAAATCTTTCGCTTGATATCTCCCGAGGCATTTCTCAGAACGTGAAGAAAAGCTTCGTGCTCACCATGAATATCAGCAAGGAAGTGTTCAGTTCCTTTCGGCAAGTTAAGGATAGCCTCCAGATTGATAATCTCCGTTGCCGTCTCCGCTGCCGACTTATATGATTTAGACAACAGCTGCAAATAGTCAAGCTGACTTCGGATTTCGTCTATGTCGTAGTGTAAATCGCTCATGATAATATCGTTATTTGCCAAGTGGTGTTTTCAAAAAGCCGTTTCGTTTGAAGAAAAATCTTCTTTTTTTAGCGAGATTCCACCAATACCAAATTTTTTATGCAAAATTAAGAATAATCTGTCACAAAAACGTTATCTTTGCAAAAAATATTTTTGACAATGTATAAATTCTTGCCAATCATAAAAACCCTTATTTGGGGTAGTGAGAGTTGGCAGTTGTCGGGCGTAGCCGGTTCCCTTTCTGTCGTATACGAAGGACCTGAGAAAGGAGCCACGATTGCCGAACTGCTATCAGAACAACGCGAAAAGCTTGTCGGGAAGCGGAATTATCAGCGATACGGAGACACTTTCCCCTTGCTAATCAAGTTTATCGACGCCCATCTTCCTCTCTCAGTTCAAGTACATCCCAACGACGAGCTTGCGATGAAAAGGCACAACTCTTTTGGCAAAACCGAAATGTGGTATGTGCTTCACGCAGAGAAAGGGGCTTACCTGTATTCCGGTTTTAACCGTCTTCTCAATCCAAACAGTTATTGCCAAATGGTTGAGAACGGCACCATCACCGATGCGTTAGCCAAACACGAGGTACACAGCGGTGATGTCTTCTTCCTTCCCGCAGGACGCGTTCACAGCATCGGAGGAGGAACCACTATTGCCGAGATTCAGCAGACAAGCGACATCACCTATCGCATCTTCGACTTCAACCGTCTTGACAAAAACGGTAACGCACGAGAGCTCCACACCGAACTAGCCAAAGACGCTATTGACTATACCGTCTTTTCCGACTATCGTACGCACTACCTTCCTTGCATCAACAGGCCTGTGGAGCTGGTAAACTGCAATTACTTCACCACTTCTCTGCTCGAATTGAGCAAGCCCATCAAGTTCGACCATAGTGCGCTGGATTCGTTTGTTATCTACATGTGCCTGGAGGACGATTGTGAGTTTACCGACAGCAGCAATCAGGTTATCACCCTTCATGCCGGGCAGACACTTCTCGTTCCTGCTTCCAACGACAAGCTTTCCCTGCGCCCCATAGGTTCTGCAAAACTCCTCGAAGTGCACAATTGATTTTTTTCGTAAAAAAAGAGGAAAAAGGAGAACGAGTTTCAGAAAAAAAACGTATATTTGCCAAAGATTATAATAAGGAGTACGACTTCCCACAAGAAGCCAGTTTCCCGACAAAAGAAATTAACAAAGACAACAACAACCATTAATGCATAAAGCTATGAAAAAAAGTATTTTGTTCATTATGATGGGCGCTGCCCTCATGTTCACCTCATGTAAATCAAGCCAGAGCGCTTACAAGCAGGCTTATGAGAAAGCAAAGGCTCAGGAAACGGCAACTCAGGTAAACGCCCCCGTTGAACAGACAACAGTTGCTGAAGCAACAACAACGACTGCGGCTACTGACAACACTCCCGTGCGTCAGGAAACCGTTTCAGTTGTTCGTATGGACGGAAGCCTCAAGGCTTACAGCGTAGTGTGCGGCAGCTTCAGCGTTCAGGCAAATGCTGAAGGACTTTGCCAATACCTGGTAACCGAAGGCTACAAGGCAGGTATCGTAAAGAACTTCGACAAAAACATGTATCGCGTGCTTGTCGGAACTTTCGACACCAAAGCCGAAGCTGTTAAGGCAAAGGATGCCTTCAAAGCTGCCTATCCCAGCCGCAGCGATTTCCAGGAGGCGTGGATTCTTCTGAACCGTTGATACACTTCCTCGACATACATGCCGTAACGGACAGTCACGCTGAAGAAATCGAAGCGGCTGCCCTGAAGGTTGTACGCTCGGGATGGTATCTGCGGGGCAAGGCCACACAAGAGTTTGAGCAGGCGTATGCCACATTTATTGGCACATCACACTGTGTAGGGTGTGCCAATGGATTGGATGCGCTTGCACTCATTTTAAAAGGTTACCTCCAGCTGAAGGTAATGGAACCGGGCGATGAGATAATCGTACCAGCCAACACCTTTATCGCCTCCGTGCTCTCTATCACCAACTGCGGGTTGAAACCAGTATTCGTGGAGCCTGACGAGAAGACGCAGCAGATTGACGAAACGCTTATCGAACAAGCCATTACGCCCCACACGCGTGCTATCATGATAGTGCATCTCTACGGGCGATGTGCCTACACCGAAGCAATCGGCAAACTTTGCAAGCAATACAATCTCAAGCTGATAGAAGACAACGCTCAAGCCCACGGATGTCGCTACATGAACGAATCATCCCCGCTTCACGGCAAACGAACCGGCTCGTTGGGAGATGCTGCCGGACACAGCTTCTATCCAGGCAAAAACCTGGGGGCCTTGGGCGATGCCGGAGCAGTAACTACCAACGACAAAAACCTTGCCGACACGGTGCGCGCGATAGGAAACTACGGTATGGAGCCTAAGTATTACTGTCACACACAAGGCGTCAACAGCAGGATTGATGAGATTCAGGCTGCCATCCTTTCTGTGAAACTGAAATACATCGACGAGGAGAATGAGAGACGTCGTCAAATAGCTGAAATCTATCATCGGAACCTGCCGAAAGGCATCTGTCGAATGAATTTCGATGGGACAAAACGACAAGACAACGTCTTTCACATCTTCCCTGTCTTCTGCAAAAAGCGCGACGAACTGCAGAAATTCCTTGCAGCAAAAGGTATTGAGACACAGATTCACTATCCCGTTCCTCCCCACAAACAGCAATGTTTCCCACAGTTTCACCACCTATCGCTGCCGATAACGGAAAGGCTGGCGCAGACGGAGCTGAGCCTGCCAATCAGCCCTGTCATCACTGAAAACGAAGCTCTTTTCATTGCCGAAGCTATCAACGATTTCCAGTGGAATGACTAAACAGAATTATTCCTTCTCCAAAAAATTTTTTCCCTTCTTCATATCGCGATATTTGTTCTCCAAAAAAATTTTTTCTTTGCCCAAAATATGAAAATCCCATATCTTCCTCAAACACCCTCAGCAAACGATATTCCCGCACAGTTCGACGCCTATGGAATTCCTTTCGAGAAAGTATGTTGCGTCAACTGGGACACTTTCCCCTACTGCCCCGAGGCAAGGGTGAGGCTTGCCTATACCGACTCCCATCTTCTGGTACACTATAGCGTTGATGAGCAGAGCGTTAGAGCACAGTTCGAGAATGACGGAGGAGACGTCTGGACTGACTCATGTATGGAGATTTTCGTTGCGACAGGCAACGGAGACAACTACATAAACATTGAGTGCAACTGCATTGGTACCCTTCTCGTTGCACAAGGGGAAGGGAGGCAAAACCGCACGCGCCTTCCTAAGGAGCAAGTTGACAGCATCAAGCGCTGGGCTAGCCTCGGGCGCAAGTCCTTTCCCCAGCGCGAGGAGCCAACTCATTGGGAAATAGCATTAGCTATCCCCTTGAACATTATCGGGCAGACGAAGGAATCGCTGACATTCAACGTCTACAAATGCGGTGACGCGCTGCCAACGCCTCATTTCCTTTCGCTCTTTCCTATCCACACAGCAGAGCCCGATTTCCATCAGCCGAAATACTTTCAAAAAGTTGCGCTTGAGTGATATTACGAGACACAAAATTCAACGTTCAAGAGTAGCTACCTTTAATATAAATAAGGAGGCTTTTTCTACAAGACAATAAGCGTTACGTCAGGCTCAAAATGTCTTATTTCTCGCATAAGCAAGGTAATATTCTTTGCATTATGTCTTAAAGAAAAGTGAGAAAAAGAAATTTTTTTACCAAGAATAAAGAAAAACTGTAATTAATTTGCACGATAAAATTATTTAATGTAATTTTGCTGCGAATTTTTCAGAGACATATTCGTTTTTGGGATAACAGACAAAAACATCATTATAAACTTAAAAAGGTATTCCGATGAAAGTTGCAGAGGTATTAGAGCAAATTAAGCAACGTTTCCCTGGCGAGCCAGAGTATTACCAAGCAGTAGAAGAGGTTCTTCGCACCATCGAAGACGAGTACAACAAGCATCCCGAGTTCGAGGAGTACAATCTCATCGAGCGTCTTTGCATCCCCGACAGAATCGTTCAGTTCCGCGTCACATGGACTGACGATCAAGGGCGCGTGCGAACAAACATGGGCTACAGGGTTCAGCATAGCAACGCCATCGGACCTTATAAGGGCGGCATCCGTTTCCACGCATCCGTAAACCTTAGCATCCTCAAGTTCCTCGCTTTCGAGCAGACATTCAAGAACTCCCTCACCACCCTTCCGATGGGCGGAGCAAAAGGCGGTTCAGACTTCTCTCCACGCGGAAAAAGCAAGAACGAAGTGATGCGCTTCTGCCAGGCATTCGTGTCGGAACTCTGGCGCAACATCGGCCCTGATATCGACGTACCGGCAGGCGACATCGGCGTAGGAGGAAGAGAAGTAGGCTTCATGTTCGGAATGTACAAGAAGCTCACGAGAGAATTCACCGGTACATTTACGGGGAAAGGACGTGAGTTCGGAGGTTCCCTCATCCGTCCCGAAGCAACAGGCTACGGCAACGTGTATTTCCTGCAGGAGATGCTCAAAACACGCGGCGACAGCGTAGAAGGCAAGAGTGTGCTTATCTCAGGCGCCGGCAACGTGGCTCAATACACAGCCGAGAAGATTCTCCAGCTGGGAGGAAAGGTGCTGACGATGTCAGACTCTGACGGATATATCTACGATCCGGATGGAATCGATCGTGAGAAGCTCGACTACATTATGGAGCTCAAGAACGACTACCGCGGACGTATCAAAGAGTATGCCGAGAAGTACGGATGCAAGTATGTGGCAGGCGAACGTCCCTGGCACGAGAAAGCAGACATCGCCCTTCCCTGCGCTACTCAGAACGAAATCAACGAGGAGCAGGCTCGCGCACTCGTAGCAAACGGCGTGATTGCTGTCAGCGAAGGTGCAAACATGCCTTCTACCCCCGAAGCAGTCAGCGTCTTCCAGCAGGCACGCATCCTCTATTGCCCAGGCAAGGCATCTAATGCAGGAGGCGTATCCGTTTCCGGTTTGGAGATGAGCCAGAACTCCGAGCGCCTGTCTTGGAGCGCAGAAGAGGTGGACAATCGTCTGCACGAAATCATGCGCAACATCCACTCAGCTTGTGTGAAGTACGGAAAGCAGCCCGACGGCTACATCGATTACGTGAAAGGAGCCAACGTGGCTGGTTTCATGAAGGTTGCCCGCGCAATGATGGCTCAAGGAGTCGTCTAAGCTATAGTCAAGTCCGATTTACATCGGGCTGACAACCCATCGCTGACGCGCCAAAACACTATGCCATAGCTGCGACAGCGAGAAATCAATGAATAAAAATCTATTCTTCGTAAAGTAAATTCCCTTTTGAGGAGCCCTGCAGCGATTGCACGGCTCCTCGCTTTTTTCATCCTTTTGGAAAAAGGATTTATTGTAGCAGAAAAACACTCTGGCTCGCAATCTTGAGAAGTTGAGGACAAGCTTTACCTTTGATGAATTATTCCTTCTCCAAAAAAAATTTTTCTTTCTTCATATCGCGATATTTGTTCTCCAAAAATATTTTTTCCTTCTTCATATTAAAGTCACGCAACGAAAACTCGAAATATATTTTGTTTATCGCTTCAAATACACTAATTTTGTCCCTCGAATAGCAAATAGCTGTTTAAGGGGTGCCCGAAAGCGGGCTGAGATTAGACCCTCCGACCTGATCCAGGTAATGCTGGCGTAGGGATGAAGATCGCACGATAAAAGCCCCCTTTATTGTGTGTTTTTTTATGTCAACCAAATGAAAAAGAACTTTTTTCTGGCAATGCTTCTGCTGACGTTCTCAACAGGATTGCTTGCACAAAACGCAGACTCGATTCGAATTAAACAACTCGATGAAGTCGTTGTCAAAGGCGTCACAACGCCAAAGAATGCCCCATTTGCCGTAGCCAATATCAGCAAAGGGCAATTGCAAGAATGGTCAAGGACGGGGCGAGAGCTACCCTTCCTCTTCGCCCAGACGCCAGGAGTAGTAGCTTGGAGCGAAAACGGCATTGGAACAGGCACCGTCTATATGCGCATACGTGGAGCCGCTGGCTCGCGCATCAATGTCACCCTCGACGGTGTACCGCTTAATTCGCCTGAGGATCAGTGCGTTTTTTGGGCAAACATGAACGGATATGCCTCGCTTCTCAAAGGCGTGCAGATACAACGCGGAGTAGGCACATCCACAAATGGAGACGGAGCCTTCGGGGGGAACATCGCCTTATCCACTAAGACTCCCGCGCTGAGCCCTTCATTTTTGTTCAACACCTCGTACGGCTCATACGGAACTTATAATATAGGTGCACAATTATCCTCAGGGTTGATAGGCAAGCATCTGCTCGTCGATGCAACTTATACGCTGACAAGCACCGACGGATTTATACACGGAACCGAAGGGGAATCAGGCTCCTATTATACAGGAGTAACCTGGCTGGATGACAATTTCCAAATCCGATTCAAAAACATCAGGAACTTTGAAAAAACAGGCCAAGCTTGGAACGGAGTGGATTCGGGCGATTTGCTCAACGGAAACTACGGCATGCAGACAGGAATAAATGGCTACTCCGATATGTGGAAGGCACTCATCGGTGACTACAACACGCTCTACGAGCGACTTAACTACGCGTTCTCTCCTGAAGATGGGTTGGCTCTAAGCACCACACGATACCAAATGCGAGACGGCACTCCGTGGAGACGTGCTACCGACAACTTTTGGCAAAACCACAGCATCCTGTCATTTGCGACACAGCTTAACGAGTCGTGGAAGGCATCCGCTTCGGCGCACTATACCTACGGATACGGATACTACGATGAATTCCGTTACAATAATAAACTCTCAAAATTCGGACTTGCCAACTTCCCTCTTTCCGACGGTAGCGTTTTGAAGAAGACTGACTTCGTTCGGCGCAAAGGACTGGACCAAAACACATTCGGAACCATCGTCAATGCCAACTACGAGTCAGAGATGCTCAGTTTCGTAGGTGGTTTGTCGGTTCAGCAGTTCTTGGGAGAGCACTTCGGGTATCTCACCTATATCGCTAACGAAGAAATGGATGCACACTTCCTCAAAGACGGCAAGTATACCTACTACGATTCTGATGCCTCAAAACTGGATGGAAACACCTTTGCAAAGGCTACTTGGCACATCTCTTCCCGTTGGGACATCACGGGAGACATTCAGTACAGATACGTGCACTATGTCACAAACGGCATCAACGATAAGTTCTACTCCAACCCCGATGGCACCTATTCCAATCAGCGACTCGACATCAACAAGAAGTATCATTTCATCAATCCGAAAGCAGGTTTCGCTTATCATACCGAAAATCAAAAGATATTCGGCTCGATAGCAATCAGCCATCGGGAACCTGAACGTAACAACTTTACCGACAACGGTTCCTACCCTGCTCCCGAAGCAGAACAACTGACTGACTTTGAACTCGGGCATACCTACTCAAACGACGTCATTCAGACAGGCATCAATGTCTACTACATGAAGTACAAAAACCAGTTTGTGCAGACAGGAGCCATAAGCGACATAGGCGAAGCGCTGACAACGAATATCAAAAACTCATACCGCACAGGGGTTGAACTGACTCTCGGTTGGGCACCTACACGCTGGCTCAACATTGAAGGCAATGCCGCCTTAAGTAGGAACAAGATTCTGGATTTCGACGAGATGGTTGAGAACTGGGACGACTGGGAGGGCAACAGCGATGCTTCGGGAATGCCATACGACGGAGACGGTTTCGATGTCATACATTACGATAACTCCACCCTTGCCTTTTCTCCCTCAGCCATACTGAACGGATTCCTTACCTTCCACACCAAAGGATTCAAGGCAACGTGGCACACAGGGTATGTAAGTCGACAATACCTCGACAATACGCAATGCATTCAACGTTCCCTCCCAGCTTACACACACAGCGACATCACAGCCAGTTATTCGTGGTTATTACCTAAGCAAAACCTGAAGGAAGTCATCTTGGGCATCAATGTCAACAACGTCTTCGATGCACATTATGCTGCAAGCGGATGGGTTTATTCCGCTATTTACCCCAGCGGAGGACACTCCAACGAAAACAGGTATCGCGAAATTGGTTTTTTCCCTATGGCAGGAAGAACACTTTTGGGCACCTTAACTCTTCGGTTCTGATAATTGCCCTGAATTATGTGATTTCCTGATTATCTGAATAATTGTTTATCCGATTACTCTTATGGCTCATTGGCTCGATATAACAACGACGATTCTCGGTCTTGCCTATATTTGGCTTGAATATAAGGCAAGCATTTGGCTTTGGTTGGTAGCCTTCGTGATGCAGGCACTCGGCATTGTCCTCTATTATCAAAAAGGACTATATGCTGATTGTGGTATGGAGTTCTACTACATCGCAATGACTATCTACGGATACCTTGCCTGGCGCGGAATCCTCCACAAGAAAAAGACGGGCACAACAGAGCCTCGTCCTATCACCCATTTCCCCCGCAAAAAACTTCTCCCTTGGATTGGCACCACACTCGCCATCTGGGGAGGCATCTACGCCTTTCTTGTAACCTGCACAGACTCCACAGTTCCCATAGCCGATAGTTTCACAACGGCTTTGAGCATTGTTGGCACATATGCTCTTGCGCGGAAATACCTTGAGCAATGGTACATCTGGATTGCTGTTGACATTGTCACATGCATTCTCTACTTCCACAAAGATATTCCTTTCAAGGCCTCACTTTATGCCCTCTATGTCATCATTGCCATCTTCGGGATAAGAAAATGGAGAAAACAGATTCAAGCAAAAGCCTAAGAAGGATAATAAGGAAACACTCATCCTGGCTCCAAACGAACAAGTTAATTGCTTACCGTAACAATTATTGTTAGACTCAAAATATTTTTTGTTTAACAATAATAATTTATAGTTTAACTTTAACGACGCGGAGTTAAACAATAAATACAGGTCTAAGTATTCTACTAAAAAAGACTATGCACCGTAAGAAAACAATGGTGCATAGTCGAAAAAGTGTATAATATCGTGTCCTCTATCTACGCAATGAGAACCTCTTTTCAGCAGTTTATTCCCACTCTATAGTGCCCGTAGGTTTGGGAGTCAAGTCATACAGCACACGATTCACTCCTGGAACCTCCGTTATAATACGCTTTGTAATATGATGCAGCAACGCATAAGGAATCTCTTCAATCGTAGCAGTCATAGCATCACGTGTGTTCACCGCACGAATGATAACAGGCCAGTCCCAACTACGCTTGTTATCCTTCACGCCTGTTGACTTGTAGTCAGGCACAATGGTAAAATATTGCCAAACCTTCCCTTCGAGTCCATTCTTGGCAAACTCTTCACGAAGGATAGCATCGCTCTCGCGCAACGCTTCCAGACGTTCCCGAGTAATAGCTCCTGTGCAACGCACGCCTAAACCAGGTCCGGGGAATGGCTGACGGAACACCATGTTGTCTGGCAGTCCAAGCTCCTTACCTACTACACGAACCTCATCCTTGAATAGCAACTTGATGGGTTCCACCAGCTCAAACTGCATATCCTCAGGCAGTCCGCCCACATTGTGATGAGACTTCACGGGTCCTGATTCTACGATATCGGGATAGATAGTGCCTTGCGCCAGAAAACTGATGCCCTCCAGTTTACGGGCTTCCTCCTCGAACACACGGATAAACTCTGCGCCAATAATCTTGCGTTTCTGCTCTGGATCAGCCACACCTGCCAACTTATCAAGAAACCTGTCTGTAGCATCAACATACACCAGGTTGGCATGCATCTCATCGCGGAACACGCGAACCACCTGTTCAGGCTCTCCTTTGCGCAGCAATCCGTGATTAACATGTACCGAAACTAACTGCTGGCCTACTGCCTTTATAAGCAATGCAGCCACTACCGAAGAATCCACGCCGCCTGAAAGAGCAAGAAGGACTTTCTTGTCGCCAATTTGAGCTCTCAATTCCTTTACCTGTTCTTCAATGAACTTCTGTGCCAAAGCAGGTGTTGTAATCCTTTCCATTGTCTCTGGCCGAACATTTCCTGTATTCATTTTTTTATCTATTCTTTATGTGACAAATAATCATTAAAACAGCGCAAATTTAGTTATTTCCTTTCATTCGCCCAACAATCTTGACATTTTTGTATAAGAGAACCGTAACACCTGCAATATTTAGACTCATCAACACGTAACAAAACATAAGGTTAATAATGTACGGCATTATGTTTTTTATTTTCTGACGAAAGATGAAGCTCATCGGCAGAGGAAGGAATAGATATTAAATTCCCTGTCATATCGAGAAATTCCCGTGAGTAAACGTTCATCAGACCACCGATGGAGGTAAATGTCATTTCTCCGAAGTAAATGACACCACTTATATTATACAAATCCACCCTGACTACAGGAAACGGTTTAGCCAATCTTTCAGCAACCGTTAGCATTTCTGGCAAGTTTTTGGGTTGTGGTAACAGATTTGCTATCTTATAATGATGCGTAGCCACTACATATTCGGGATGAGCATTCCACTCTTTATCGTATACCATTACACGAACAGATTCCTTTGTTCTATTGGTACATGCCCAAATAAAATGAGCCTTCCCATCGAAACACCAAATTTTATAATCAATTAGGGAAGAGGAATATCTTGAAGATTCCTCATCATTGTCTAGGAGATGCTCTGCAACAACACGAGGTGTAATGCGAGAATAATGAATATCACCCTCTGCAAGTCCATATGTTTCAGAAAGAGTCTGGCGTAGGGTGCTGCGAATTTTTTCAACATCGATAGTTCTCTTGTCGTGAACTATTATGCTGTCACCTGAGCCATGAGTGGTTTTCAGAACAAACCGATTGGGCAAAGAATCAAAATCAACATCCTCTGCTCTTTCCCATGTCCCATATAGAGTGTTTAAAATGTTCCCCAATCCACATTGAGCAACGTATTCACGCACGGCGAATTTATCAGTCAACCTTGACCATTCGTCAGTATTCGTACGTAAGGAAAGATATTGAATTTTTTCATTTAAGTCAGAAGGAGCATTCAGGTTCAGGCGTCTATGAAAACGAAACCAATATCGAGTCTTCACCAAAAGTTCAGGATTTTTCTGCCCTACAAGAGACAGTATCTTTTTTATTTCTTTCTTTATTGAAAACATACGCAAGTTTATTAAATGGGTTTGTCCATGTTAAGTTGCTTAATGAGTTCATCATTCAAAACTTTTTTTACATCGTACAAAACAGAACGCTTTAAAGCATTTTCACGCATCGGCTGCAGCATGTTTCTATTATTAATCACCATTCGCATAATATCGACCAAAGCATTCTTATCACCAACAGGAAAAAGGATTCCACATTCTCCATCACCAATTATTTCTTCAGCGTAACTCCAATTGGAGGCAATAACAGGTAAAGCAGAAAAAGAAGCATCTGCTATTACCCCTGGGAATCCTTCAGTAACGTGCATTGTCGGGAAAAGCATAGCATCGTAAGACGAAAGAATACGATATCCTTCTGCAACATTAAGATCCAAGAAACCTTTATAACTGACATTTGGGAGTTTTTCCACATCGGAGATGAATAGTGATTTAATATCTTCATCGATTCTTCCATAAAAATCGACTTCAAAACTATCTGTCAACCCTTCTGCATCTAAAAGCCGTACACTGTCAATAATATGAAAAATACCTTTCAGCCTAGTAAGTCTGGACAAAAAAACAAAACGCACTATTCCTTCACGCTTTTCCTTTGTGATTTCTGGTGAATAAAGAATAGGTTTGAAGTTATACAGTCGATATGTATTATCTAATCCAACTTCATGGTAAAGTTCTGAAACCTTATCAGCCTCAACGATAATTCGCTCCAATTGGTGAAAAGGAGCTGTCCTGTAGATTCCTTGTTTGATTTTTACTGGAGTATATCCCCCAATCATAAAGTAATAGATTCGACTTTTCAGATGAAGACCCGTGGTAAGACGAATAAGTCGGTAGGCACTTACGTTCGACGTAGAAATAACAATATTATCGAAACGTCTAAACAACAAATTGCCCATTACCTTGAACAAAACAAACGGGTTTTTCTTCCACTTTTGAGTGTCTACGCACTTAACTGTCTTCAGTTTTTCCTTGAAGAAGGACAGAAGATATCTGTTTTTTACAGCATCTCCGGCCTGTGGTACATTTGGATAGTCCAACGCTCCAATAAAGAAAAGACGATACCGCATTATTCAACTAAAAAATACTAATACTTATTTATCCGATACAAAGGTAGTCCTTTTTAAATAAAAACAATACCTTGAGTAAAGAGAAATAGCGTATACCGATGAACTGAGTAATACGGTAAGTATAGCTCCTTGCACATTCCAGAGCCAGACAAAAAGGACTGAGCCAATAATCTTCACTGCGCCACACGCAAAACTGCTGTTTCGAATGTCCCTTCCCTGCCCGTGAGAGCCAAGGAAACGATTTATCATATCGCCTATTCCGTGTACGCTAAACCCGATAGCAAGCCATTTCGCGAAAGGGCCTACGGCAGCATAGGAGCTATCGTAAAGGCTTACGACAGGGCCTATCAGCAAGATGAAGACAAAGCACGACAAAATGGTCATCGCTATAGTAAGCAGAAATACTTTGCTTGGAATCCTATCCTCGTGAACAAACTGCTTGAAAAATGTCGTTCCCACGATTCCTGGCAGATACGAGATAGGTTGTGCCAACGAAAGAGCAAGCGTGAAGAAACCGACATTGACGTTGTCTGAATTAAACAAGCCAAGTGTAACGCCCGAAAGGTAGTTTGTAGCAACCATCGCCAACGAACCCCAATAGAGTTGAATGCCGTATTCCTTATTCTCCTTGCGCAAATCGGCAAATATCGGCTTTAGATTGCCGAACGAGGGGCGCGTAGAAATAATGATGCCAATCAAGACAAGCGAACATATGCCCCAATGAAGATAGAGAACCGTTTTTGAATCGATGACAGCAAGCCGAGGATAGAGCAGAAGCGCAACAATGATGAAGCAGAGGACAGGAAGCACGCGCGCAAGCGACAGACGAACTATGTGGTTGTCGCCCTGCGCCGTAGTGTTCATATAGTTTGTCAACAGGGGATACAGACAGACAGGAAGCGAGCAAAAGAAAAGCAACTGCAACTCGGGCCTTCCCTTGTAACACATTCCCACAGCAAACGTCAGCAACATTAGCAGCAAGACGGCTACCGACAGAAAGACTATCAATGCACCCCTGATGCGTGCACTTCGCTTCCTGTCGTTTGACAAAGCCAAGAGCCTACTTCCCGACATGAACCATCCGAAAAGAACAATCCACGAAAGCAGTTGAATGATATTCATCACGAAGCGCACGTTGCCGTACTCTGCCGTATTGAGCACATCAGTGTTGATTTTCGAGGCAATGAAGTTGAGTACCGCCCCTAAGAAAGTGGCAGCAAACAACATTGCAACCTGTTTCAAACCCTTACTCATCGCCTTCGTTCAGAAAATCAAAATAAGTCCCGTCGTGCAACATCATTTGGAAATCGTCCTTAGTGATACCGTCTTTCGTGCAGGCATCCTTCGCAAGCCGAGCCGCAAGCATGCGTGCCTGCCTCTCATTCAGTCCGTCAACCATAAAGTATCCCTTACTCTTCTTCGTGGTAAGCAATCTGATAAGGGCAAACTGCAGAGGAGAATAATACTCGCGGGCAACGATAAGGCGCCCTAAGTAGTACATATAATCCCTTCCGAGCGAAGCATTGGAAGCCTTTTTTGCCGTAGAGCCTACCTTATGATATATGACGGAATCTCTCACTATCGCCATCTTCTCGCCCTGACGACGCATCCTCAGCGCAAACTCGTAGTCTTCTTCCCCAAAAAAGAACCGTTCTGTCAGCAGTTTTCCATCCTTGTCTATCAACGAAGAATCTGCCATAAGCGCACAACCGGAGACGAAGGAGACGGGATAAGGTGTCCTTTCGGGCAAATCACTCACGAGGGTATTGCGAAAACATGCCTTCCGCGAACCGAAAATCAGTTTTCCCCCACATGACCAAATGCGCTCTTTTTCACTCCAGTAATTGATGAGAGGACCTATAATTTTGCACTCAGGGTGTGAGTCGCGATAGGCTTTGAGCTTGAGGAAGAAGTCTGGCTCGACTTCAGTATCATTGTTGAGCAGCAAGTACGAATCGGGATTATACTTTCGGGCGTATGCGATAGCCTTATTGTTTCCAACAGCAAATCCGTAGTTCTTCTCCAGCGGCAGCAGCTCGGCCTTCAGCGCCAACGTTGCAAGAAAATCCGTTATCCTTTCACGACTGTCATCCGAAGAACCGTTGTCGGCAACTACCACGCGGAAATCGCCTTCGGCACGCTCAAGCGAACGAAGGCAGGCTATAGTGTCGTCGGCACCGTTCCAGTTAATGATTATAAACAACGTCATTTGGAGAAGGAATAATTTTTTTTGGAGAACAAATATCGCGAGATGAAGAAGGAATATCGCGAGATGAAGAAAGAATATCGGATTTTCCCTTCTTCACAAACAGCCAATCCATAAGATGCAGAAGAATAATCATTACCGGAATCTCGATGATATCCAAATGGAAGAAATAGAACTCAAACCACCCCATTGCCAGCAAAGCACAAAAATAATAATAGGTAGTGCATGTAAAGAGATTGTTGAACCGAACAGAAAAAATTTTCAAAGTATAACAGAACGCACTCAATCCAAGTGTGTAGAGAGCAAACTGAAGGGGCGTAGTGTAGATGTACAACGTGCCGAAAACAGTACGGACATTCGTCAAACTTATACCTGTAAAGAAGAAAGTTGGATTCACAGGAGAGAGTATTTCTCCCCTTCCTGTTATTTGATTGAATAGGTTTATGAAAGGAGTCCAGATAACATCAAAACTTCCTCTGTCCGGAAAACCACGTTCCATATCCACGCTCAAGCCCAAAGTACCGCTTGAAAAATAGTGTACAAAACGTTGAAATATCCAAAGCAACACTTTATCGTTTACCTCCATGTCATTCACAACAACAATTGCCAAGCCATAGGCAATAATGAATACGGCTAAAGCGCTTATTAGAATAACAAAGATAAGTCTGCCCGTAATGCGCATTTTTCCAGAGGCTAATCGAAGAAGCACACCGACAACGGCTGGAATTATCATGGTGCCCTTCACCATATTGATGACACTGACAACCATAAATGCTAAGATAAAAATCCAAATCCAGGCCTGTCGCTTATTCACGTAATAGATACAGAGCATAAGCATCACGACACAAAAACGCTTCAAATGCGCCCAAAAACCAAAGCCTGCAAATTCTTCAGCAAAATCATCAGAGCCTATCATAAACTGAGAACTCCGTATGGTTGACATCAAGCGATACGCAAACATCATAAATAGCATGGCACATATTAGCGTAAAGACAAGAGGCATCTTCGTTTCTTCAATTTCCGTTCGTTCGATTGGATATTGATACTTCTGCGCATAGCCCGCCATAGCGAAGCTAGGAATAGCAAACAGCAGAAGTCCTACATTCCACAGCAGAATGCTGGGATAGTAGAACTCCACGAAATCAAAATGTCCTGAAATGAGAATTGAAACAATGAGAACCACCAGATAGGGGATCATCAGGATATTTAATGGGGTAAGCAAGGTTTTCCATGCTTTTTTCTCGAGATAAAACAACATGCCTATCTCGATAACAATAGAAAGGAAATACAAGAACCCCATAACGCTTGCGAACGTTCTCTATTCCCTACTTTGTCTCCTTGGCATCATCTATCAATTCCTTGATAACAATCCAAGCAGCCGTGCCGAAGAATGCTAAAAAAACATACATGATTCCCATCATCATTTTCTTGGGTGACGAAGCTTTGAAGGGCGTGTACGGAGGTTGCATTACCACGCAGACAGGAGTCTTCTCCTGCACCTTAGCCTTCGAGAGCTCAAGTTGGCTAGATATCTGGTTGTATACTCCAAAAGCCAAGTCTTTCTCGTTTTCCAGACGATCCTGTTCTATCTGGTATTGCATTTTTACCAATCCCTGATGCTGGTCGACAAAAGTTGCATACACTTTCTGCGCTTCGAAATAACGCTTCTGAGCTTCGTCATACAACTGGGTAGTATATGCCAAATCTTTCCTTGCCTTAGCCGTACGATAGTCGGCAACGTATTGTTGCAACTTCTCCGACACCTCTTGAGCAACTGTAGCAGCTATCAGAGGATCTTGCATGATGACATTCAGCGTTATCACGTTATTACCTTTGTCAACATCCACTTTCACTTTATTGCTCAACGATTTCAGCACGCCCTGCTGACTACGCGTAAGAATGAGTGAATTGCTGTTCTGCGAGGTAGGCATAACTGTATCGACATTATGCGTCGTGAGTTTCTTTACAAGGCGCACGGGAGCTTGAATAGCCCATGTCCACCAAGGGTATTTCTGCTTGTATCTTAGATAATGGTAAAGGTCTGTCTTCAGCTTCCCGTCCTTCGTTTCCACAGGCAAATCCATCAATTCGCAGAGGAAAGGAGTAGACTCAACAATCTGCGGATAGAGCTCAGGATAAAGTGCATCCTCAGTTCCACTCAATCCTCCCAGATCAATGCCAGCCATTGAAGCCAAAGAGCCGATGCTTCCGGTTATACCGCTCGATGACGACAACTCAGGAGCGAGAACAACAGAGGATGTATATTGCTTTGGAATGCTGAATGCTATGATTATGCTTAACACTCCACCGATGACGCATGCCTTGAGCAACAATTTGCGATTTGCCCACAACAGCATGAGAATGTCAATAAAGGAACGTTCTTTCTTATTGCTCATCTCTTCCATAATTTCGGTTAAAAGAAATCCGTTAATTTTTACCCACCAAATTGACAAGAGCAAGTACAACCGTTGCAAGCGAAGCAGCCGTTGAACCTAAGCTAAGTATCTCGGCTGTCTTCATACCCTCTTTCTTTTCTTTCTCGGGAACAACAATTTCGCATCCAGGCTGCACCACATTGCTGCTGAAACTATTTGCCTTCGTCACCGTACCGTTCATGTAAACAATGTAGGCACGCGATTTCTTGGCATTTCCGTTGTATCCTCCTGCCTGATTGATATAGTAACGAAGCGATTTGCCTTTCTTATAAGCTATCGTATTCGCATACATCACCTCTCCGCTAATCTTAACCGTATTTGAGAACTGAGGAATGGTAATGACGTCTCCGTCAAACAGCACTGGATCGGCATCACTTCCGGGATTTTTCATAGCCTTGTCAAGCTCTATTCCTACAGGATAAGATGTCTGCCCTTCCATACGTTTACGGATTGCTACGGAGTCGCGCTTGTTCTCAGCAAGCTGAACTGCTGTTTCAATCGTTGACTCCAATCGCAACTTTTCTTCATCTGTCATCAAGCGCTCAAGTCGTGCTCCTTTTATATAGGCCTGTGGCGTCAAACCACCTGCCATTGCAATCACTTCACTCAATCGTTGGTTTTTCTTCGAAAGCGGATAGGTTCCGCTGAATAGTACCTCGCCTTCAATCTTCACATTCTCCTGCTCGAAGTAGCCGGGACTCTTACGAATATAAACTTCATCGAAAGGCATCAATACAAAGTTTGACTGCCCGTTTATTACCAACCCATCGCTGATGGAAAGGCTGAACGTTTGCGATATGGTATCGCTAGCGCTTGTCGAACGAGCATCTTTCACATGCCTTGCCACATCGACCTTTGCAGTTGAAGCAGCCTCCGTCAATCCTCCTGCGCTAACAATGAAGTCTTCTATGGTCATGTTCTCATGATAGCGATAAGAACCCGGGAAGGCAACCTCACCATAGATAGTTACAATCTGAGCCTCACGCATTTCATCTATGCTTGGAATGACAAGTATATCATTTTTACGAAGAACAACATCTGTCGCCGTTCCCTTCATTACGCCATTGAGGTCTACGGTAAGGTTTTCGAGCGTACCATCCAGATTCTTTCGGCTCAACACAGCACGGTTGACGAAAGCATCATCTTTCAATCCACCTGCTGCCTCAACAAGACGTCGAACGGTACCGATTCGTCCATCCATCTGGAACTGCCCAGGACGATAGACTGCGCCTTTTACCTCCACCATATTGGCAAAACTTGGTAGAATGGAATCAACTGAAACAGAGTCTCCATCCATGACAAGGAAAGTCTTCTGCTCCTGCTCATCCAAAGTGTAAATTTCATATTCACGACTACCTACACGTATCAAACGTACATCTTTACGATAAGCATTTCCCGTAAACCCTCCAGCGTAATCAAGCAACGTTCTCACCGACTCCGAAGGAAGCATTTCATAAAACATTGGGCGTTTAACCTTTCCTGTCACGCAGACAAGCTGCTTGTAGGCACCAACCTTAACGACATCGTTATCCTCCAAACGAAGATCTTTGCCCATCTTGCCATTCAACAGAAAATCGTAAATATCGTAGGACGCTATTTCTTTATTGTTACGGAAGACCTTTACCTCACGTAACGTACCTACGTCACTCACTCCGCCAGCCATATAAAGGGCATTGAAAATGTTTGCGAACGACGACAATTCGTACGTTCCAGGACTTTCCACCTCACCCATCACATGGACGCTGATGCTGCGATTCTGTGCCAAAGTCAGTCGACAGTAGGTTGTTGGCTGCTCTCCACTGATGCCTGAATATATTCTGTCTAAGAGGTTTTTCAAACGGCTGTTGGCCTGTTTTACCGTCAGCCCACTGAGGTAAACAGGACCTATGTTCTCAATCTGAATAGTTCCATCAGGGGAAATTGTCTCATGTACCGACTGCTGTGAAGCGCCCCAGATGTCAATAACCACATCATCGCCAGCGCCCAAGCGGTAGTTATCGGGTGTTGGAAGATTAAAGCTAGCTTCAAAAGCAACATCCTTGTTCTTGAACATATCATGTCCGAAAATCTGCTTTCGCTGCTTTTCAAGTTCCTCCTCAACCAACAATGACAATGAATCAGGGAGCAAGAAGCCGATTCCAGTCAACATCTGCTCTTCTTTCTCCTCTTGAGTTAATTTTCGGTCAGCATTGTTTTCGTTCTCCAACAACACACGGCCTTTGGCATCAGTTGAGGTGCGTGTACGAGTCTTCTCTGTGAGCACGTTTCCTTGTCCTGTCTTGGTCTGACGATTATACTGACGTTCTATACGGCTTACTTGATCCATTGTCACACCTTTTCGGAGCAATCCTTTCGCTATTTCATTGTCGGACTGTCCTTTTTGGCGGGCTTCCATCACGTACTCTATCACTTGCTCGTCAGTCATCTTCTGTGCGTGCGCGTACGCGAGAAAAGAAAACATCAGCGCAATCAATACAACTGCTTTTTTCATTTATCAAAAAAAATTATGAAAAAGAAATTAGAATTTTTTCCCTGAGAAAATCGAGATAAACGTCTTCCATATAATAACAACGTCGCCCCAAAGCGTACGTGTTGTGAGGTATTCAAGATCCATATCTAGACGTTTGAGCATCTTCTCCATCGTGTCGGTATAGCCGTTGTAGATGGTTGCCATCGACGTCAGTCCAGGACGAATCTGATAGAGTTGCTCATATGCAGGATTATGCTCTATTATCTGTTCAATGAAGCATTTCCGTTCAGGACGATAGCCTACCAGCGACATATCACCTATAAATACGTTCCATAACTGTGGAAATTCATCAAGATGATGATCGCGCAAGAAATGCCCCAGACGTGTCATCTGCTTCTTGCGTTCCTCTGCAGTACGGGGAATGCCGTTGCGTTCGCAGTCTTTTTTCATAGTGCGAAACTTAAGTATCTTGAATGGCTTTCCATGAAGCCCGATACGTTCTTGGCTAAAAATAGGTTGTCCGCCACTGATAAGAATTAACAAAAGTATGACAACAAAAAAGGGCGATAGCACTATCATACACAGACCCGACACAACAATGTCTGCAAGTCTTTTTACGAAACGTTGCCATCCATTCATCGCATCACGATACATAGGGACAGCACATTGAGAATTCAAAGGGGTAGCTATATTTTCCAAATCGATTTTCTTTATTATTATTTTATTATTCAAACGAGCATTACCTTTTTTTATTGTATAAAAAACAAACATTTTTTATTTTTCTCTAAAAATTGCCGTTTTTTGGCGACTAAATACTATCTTTGCAGTAGAAAAAACATCTAAATAAGCATACGTATGAAAGCATTTGTATTTCCAGGTCAAGGAGCCCAATTTACGGGGATGGGCAAAGAGTTATTTGAAACCAACATGCAAGCGCGAGAACTCTTCCTGCAAGCTAACAATATCTTAGGGTTCCCAATTACCGAGGTAATGTTTGATGGTACCGATGAGGACCTTCGCCAAACACGCGTCACTCAGCCTGCCGTTTTTCTGCACTCCGTCATCAGTGCCTTCTGCATGGGTGAAGAGTTCAAACCGGATATGGTTGCAGGCCATTCATTAGGTGAATTCAGCGCACTGGTAGCATCTGGAGCTCTTACTTTTGACGACGGACTGCGCTTGGTAAGTGCTCGCGCCACTGCAATGCAGCAGGCATGTGAGCTGCAGCCCTCCACTATGTCCGCCATCATTGGACTCGATGACGAAACCATTGAAAAAGTGTGTTCAGAAGTGTCGACTGAAGGTCATATCGTTGTTGCAGCGAACTATAACAGTCCAGGGCAAGTCGTTATCTCGGGCTCTCTCGAAGGTATCCAACTTGCTAATGAGCGCCTCTTGGCAGCTGGTGCACGACGCGCTCTTCAACTGAACGTGAGCGGAGCTTTTCACTCCCCCTTTATGGAGCCTGCACGTGCGATGTTAGAAACTGCCATTCAACAGACGACTTTCAATGTTCCAAGTTGCCCTATTTACCAGAATGTTGACGCTTTGCCACATACCGACCCAGGGATTATAAAGGCCAATCTCGTAGCCCAACTTACCTCCCCAGTGCGTTGGACAAAAACCATTCTCAACATGATTAATGATGGTGCTGAGGAATTTACAGAGTGTGGCCCAGGGAACGTTCTCACTGGACTAATCAAGAAAATTCGCAAATAATCCTTTGCACCCCCTTCGAGAACAAGAACAATCAAGGCTGTACGACGATACTCATTTAGAATAATCCGATTCCAAAATGCGCTCTGTCATCTATCAAGTGTTACCTCGCCTGTTTGGCAACGATAATGCCAACTGCGTTTCAGGAGGAAATATTGAAGTAAACGGTTGTGGCAAATTATCTGCTTTTGATGAAGCTACTCTTCAGTCAATCCGTAAACTTGGCTTCACGCATATATGGTACACTGGAATACCTGACCATGCAACCCTTACGGATTATTCTTCTTATGGACGTCCGGCTGACAATCCAGCTCTTGTAAAGGGACAAGCTGGCTCTCCTTATGCCGTGAGAGATTGGTATAACATTGCTCCTGATCTTGCTGATGATCCTGAACGGCGCCTTGGTGAGTTCGATTCTCTTGTCTCCCGCACGCATTCTGCCGGTTTAGGAGTAATCATGGATTTTGTCCCTAACCATACCGCAGCTCATTATGTAGGGAGTATTCAACCTTTCACCGATGAGAACTACTATCCAGGGCGTATCCACGACGGAGACTGGAGTGACACGGCAAAGCTCAACTACGACAATCGCAACACATGGAACAAAATGCTTGACGTGCTTCTCTTTTGGGCTGCGCGGGGTATAGATGGATTCCGTTGCGATATGGCAGAGCTTGTTCCTGTTGCTTTCTGGCAATGGGTGGTGCCACAATTAAAGAAGAAATATCCCTCTTTGCTTTTCATCGGAGAGGTATACCAACCTTGGCGATACAACGAGTTTGTTCAACAGGCACACTTTGACTTTTTATATGACAAGGTTGGATTATACGACACTCTTATCGGTATACTTCGTGGTAGACAACCTGCCTCTGAGATCACCCGTTGTTGGCAACAAATTGGTAATCTTGGCCCGCACATGTTACACTTTTTGGAAAACCATGACGAGGTGCGTCTTGCTTCTGATTTCGTCTGCAGAGACGGTTTGAATGCTATGCCTGCAATGATCGTAACAGCATGTATTGATTCATGCCCTCTACTAATATATTTTGGCCAAGAATTGGGTGAGAGGGGTATGGAGGCTGAAGGTTTCAGCGGTATCGATGGTAAAACCTCTATCTTTGACTATTATTCCGTGCCCTCAATTCGCATATGGAGAGATAGGGAGAAACGCATCATGTCTGCACTTCAAACAGATAAAAAAATTAGCCAAAAAGGGAAAAGCAAGATCTGCGATAGTTCTTCAAAAAATGTCACCGAGTCGAAAGCTAAGTTGTCTCTTTTGGAAAACACATCTGACAATGAAAGTCAAATGCTTATGCTGCGGTCTTTCTATGCTCGCCTACTATCGCTCTGTAACGAGAGCCCGGCTTTGCGCGAAGGAAGCTTCTTTGATTTGATGTACGTCAATCCCTACTCGCATTACTTCAACCCCCATAGTCAGTATGCCTTTTTACGCCATGCTAAGGAGGAATTACTACTTATCGTTGTCAACTTCAACCCAACGCCCGCAACTGTACACATTACCATTCCAAAACACGCCTTCGATTACTTGTCACTTCCTATTCTTTCTCGTGTTCAAGCAACTGATTTAATTAATGATGATACGATTGAAGTCATGCTTCAACCCGACAAGCCCATTCCTGTTACACTTCTGGGCACGTCCGGCGTTATTCTCCGCATTCCTCTCAACGCTTAACTAGATTTTCATTTGGGGATTTAGATTCATCTAACAACTCTTGTCTAGCTTTACAAAGGTTTGTATTCAGCCACCAAGTCCTCACAAAGGAAAAGAATGGGGAAAGTATTATCGTGTCGTTAAAACGACAAACGCGCAAAACTTCGAATTGACGCTATCGTCAAAAAACATCAATAAATCAAAAGGATGTACTGAAGGGCACAAGTTGGAAAAATGTCACAGTGTCTGCTTCTTTATTATTCAAAGACATCCACGGCTATTCCACGCCAGGAGGGAGGAGTAGGAAGGTTGAAAATACGAGCAATTGTAGCCGCAACATCATACTGTATCATGAGCGAATGAATGCGATGGTTCACTTTCATGCCCTTACCCCATATAATGAAAGGAGTGTCTATCTCTGATAGAGCATGACCTCCGTGATCTTTTCCTTTGTGTCCATGGTCGGACGTTAAAATAATAACAGAATCATCGTAAATGCCAGCCTCACGGATTCCGTCAACAATGAGTCCAATCTGGTAGTCAATATGAGTAAGCGTTGCATAATATTCAGAAGAACCCTCTCCGAACTGATGCCCGGCATGATCAAGGGCATCTATATGGATAAAGCAAAGGGTGGGCTTTGCATTACGAATATAGCGAATACTTGCGTCAACAATAGACTCAGGATGCCCAACAGGATTGGAAATAACTTCGTTATGACTAAGGCATAGAGTATCCACATAATGCTGTACACCATCCCATTCGCACACGATACCCTGCTCTGCATCAGGTTGCTGCTGGCGCAAGAGGTGAAAGATAGTAGACTGGGCGTGATGTTCGTTCTGAAAGGAAGGACGGAAAGATGGTTCGTATTCGTTACCGATGATACCAGAAAACTCAGCAGGGGTACCGTTAAACATTGCAGCCCAGTTCGGACCACTCACCGAAGGAAGAACGGCACGTTTACTTAAGGTGTAGCTGCCAAGACGCATTGCCTGACGTATATGTGAAATGTTATCGGCAACAGGCACACTATAACTGCCCCATCCGTCTATTCCGATAATGATAACATGGCTAGCGTTGTTGTTAGCAAGAATAGACGACGCTATTGAAAGCAATGAAAAAAAGATAAGGAACAGTTTTTTCATAGTCAATCCGAAACTATCAACTCAGCTCAAGAGAAATCCCTTTCTCCTGCGCCATAGTGCGCATATTGATAATGGCATAACGCATACGTCCAAGGGCAGTGTTGATACTCACGCCTGTAGCATCAGCTATCTCGCGGAAACTGAGATTTTGATAGTAGCGCATGAAAACCACTTCACGCTGCACTTCAGGAAGAGCACCGATAAGACGTCGCACATCGCTAAGCACTTGGCTATTCACCATCGATGTTTCGATGTTTTCCTCGCAAAGTTCCGCATTATTGAAGAGATCCACCTCCGACTCATCGTTTGAAACGATAAAATCACCCTTATCATGGCGAAAAGAATCAACGATTAGGTTGTGGGCAATACGTGTGAGCCAAGCACCAAAACGTCCCGACTCGGCATAACGCCCTTGTTTGATAGTAGTAATTGCTTTCACAAAGGTCTCTTGGAAAATGTCTTCAGCCAAGACCTCATTGCGAACAATAAAAGCAATATAGGTGAAAAGTTTACTCTGATAACGGGAGAGTAACTCGCCAAATGCTGCATTTTCACCTTTTGAATACAACTCAACCAACTGCTCGTCGGTCAAAGACTTGAATTCATTCATAAACTTCCTTCTTTACTTTTTATTAGAGTAAGGATGTTTCGATAGGCTACAATGCTTAAAATAGTTACACTTCGAGTTAATTGACGGGACAAAGGAAAGGTAAAAAAATCAATATTGCAAGAAAAAAAGCAAAAAAACGCCTTTTTTCATCAATGACACACAACAAACAGGGACTACATTCGTTATGGAGAATGCTTTTATAGGCAAAATTGTCATTATTCTACCACCCAATCCGTAATATCAGTATGTCCTCGCAAGAAGTCAGCTATATCCATTCTTCGCTTACCAGCCAGTTGCAAGTTTAGAATGGAAATGACACCCTTTGCGGTACCGACATGAAGGAAAGTACGAAGGTCGGAATCTAAGGTTCCAGTTTGCATATCCCCTTCTTCCACCTTTGTGGCAAACACCTTAACATCAATATAAGTACCGTCAGGACGACGAAAAGAAGTCCAAGCCGTGGGATAAGGTGACAACCCCCGTATAAAATTGTGGATTTGGTTTGCTGAATTATCCCAACAGATTCGTGTATTGTCCTTGAAAAGCTTAGGGGCAGGAAGCAAAACAGAACCTATAGGCACGAGCTGATCCTGCGGAACAGGAATAACAGTCCCAGCAATGATGTCGTTAACAGTTTGCATCACAACTTTGGAGCCCAACTGCATGAGGCAATCGTGGATGGTTTCTGCATTGTCTTCAGGACGAATAGGGATGCGTTCTTGCCGAATAATCGCTCCAGTGTCAATATCATGCTGTATGAAAAACGTCGTCACACCCGTCTCTATATCACCGTTTATTATTGCCCAATTAATGGGAGCAGCCCCGCGATACTGCGGCAACAAAGAAGCGTGCAAATTGATAGTCCCTAATTGGGGCATAGCCCATACCACCTCGGGGAGCATACGAAATGCAACGACTACTTGCAAATGAGCTTCAAAAGTGCGCAACGAGACAAGAAACTCCTCATCACGTAATTTAACTGGTTGCAATACTGGAAGCCCTACGGAAAGAGCATATTGCTTGACTGCACTAGGTTGAAGCACACTACCGTGACGCCCCATAGGTTTATCTGGCATTGTGACTACAGCAACAACGTTATAGTCATTTTCCACAAGAGCACGGAGGACACCCACTGCAAAATCGGGAGTACCCATAAAAACTATACGTAAGGACGACTTATTCATATCATAAATGAAAAGATAAAGCTATTCGTCAGAGAAGTCAACGATAAGCTTACGATATTCATTAAAAATCTTTGATCGGGAGATGAATCCTTGATAGATACCTCTCTCATCTTCAACAGGTAGGTTCCAGGCCTTCGTTTCATCAAACTTGTGCATTACGGCATCCATCGAATCAGTAAGCAGAAGGGTTGTTGGAGTAGGACGCATGAGGCGGTCAACAGTGTAACGATGGTATAGTTCACTACGAAACATTAACTTCCTCACATCATCAAGGAAAACGATACCAACAATGTGCTGCTCAGCGTTGAGAACGGGGAAAAGATTCCGTTTTGAACGTGAAATAGCATTGACAAGCTGCCCTAAGTCCATATCAGGTGACAGCGATGTGAAATCATTTTCGATTACATTTTCTGTGCGCATAAGCACAAGCACCGACTTGTCGGTATGATGAGTCAAAAGTTCTCCTTTCTTTGCTAATCGCATACTATAAATGCTATGTGGCTGAAAGATGCGGATAGTAAGATACGAAGAAGCAGAGACTATCATTAACGGAAGTAACAAGCTATAACCGCCTGTGAGCTCGGCAATAAGGAAAATGCCCGTGAGTGGAGCATGCATCACCCCCGACATAAGGCCTGCCATACCAAAGAGAGCAAAATTTTCTTCTGGCATGAATGGCCCAAGATGGAAAACGTTGCATGCGTGGGCGAAGATGAAACCTGCAATACAGCCAAGAAACAAGCTGGGAGCAAAAATTCCGCCACAACCACCTCCACCATTAGTTGCAACGGAGGCAAACACTTTAAAAAGGAGAACCAATCCAAGGTAAACAATCAGCATGTGGGCATGTCCGTAGAAGAAAGAGTTGTTCATAACCATGTTCCATTGCGCGGAAGAACGGTTGTTGATAAGCTGATTGATTGTGTCGTAGCCCTCGCCATACAATGACGGAAACAAGAAGATGAGCACGCTAAGCACAAAGCCGCAGATAAGCAAGCGTCGATAAGGCCCTTTTATCTTTGAGAGAAGATTTTCGCAGGCATTCATCGTTTCAGAGAAATACAGCGAAACCAACCCACATACAATTCCAAGGATAATAACAAACGGGATACGATTGAGGGTGAACACATTCTCCACGTTAAACTGGAACATCGGTTGCATACCATTGAAGATATATGACACCGTTGTTGCCGTGACGCTGGATAGCATAAGGGGGAGTAGCGATGACATAGTAAGGTCGATCATCAACACTTCCACAACGAAAACCAATCCTGCAATGGGTGCCTTAAAAATGCCTGCTACTGCACCAGCTGCGCCACATCCCACAAGAAGAAGAAGGTAACGACGATCAAGATTAAAAAGGTGACCTAGATTGGAACCAATGGCAGAGCCTGTAAGCACAATGGGAGCCTCCGCACCGACAGATCCTCCGAAACCGATTGTGATGCCACTAGCGACAATCGAAGACCACATATTATGCCCTCTGATACGTGCCTGTCGCTGAGAAATAGCATACAAAATACGAGTAACTCCATGACTGATATCGTCGCGCACAATACGGCGAATAAACAGCCCTGAGAGGAAAATTCCGATTACGGGATAAAGCAAATAGAGAAAATTGGCATCGGTAATGTCAAAACCATGCGTGAGGAGCCGTTGAATCAAGCGTATAAGTGTGTGCAGAAGCGTGGCTGCCAATGCTGAGAAAAGGCCAACAAGCACACTAAGGATAAGTACGAAGTGACTATCGTTGATGCTTCGTTCACGCCATTTGACAATGCGTGTAAGGAGCGATGTTTGTTCGGCAGTAGGACTCATTTGGTTACACTATTATTCGCGAATGATTTGAATCTCTCCCTTAGAACTGAGGCGGAGAATAGACGAAGGCTTAGCCCCTTTCTTCTCCTTACGCCGACAACCAACAACATAATCTACCGCCTCCAAAATCTCAGGACTGATTTCAGAAAAAGTTTGTGGAGTTGGTTCTCCACTAATGTTAGCAGATGTGGAGACGATAGCCTTACCATATCGATAGCAAAGCTGCCGTGAGAACTCTTCACGTGTGACACGAATGCCAACAGAACCGTCAGCAGCAACAACGTTGGGAGCCAGATTACGCGACTGGTCATAAATAATGGTAAGAGGCTTTTCCGATAGCTCAATAAGATCCCAGGCAACTTCAGGCACATCTTTTACATAAAGGCTCACTTTTGCCTCACTGTCAACAAGCAAGAGCAGCGACTTGGAGTCAGCACGGCGCTTAATTTCAAACACACGCTTCACGGCAGCTTCGTTTGTCGCATCGCAACCGATGCCCCACACCGTATCGGTAGGATAAAGAATTACTCCTCCTTTACGCATCACATCGCAGGCTTGACGGATATCCGAATCGTAATTCGTGTTCTTCTGTCGGGCATCACGTGATGCAGACGAATAATGTGATTCCTTTCTCTTCTCCATCTAAAACTCGCTTGTAAAATGAAACTTTATATGCTCAAAATCGTGCTGGGCCATCTGCAGCACATAGTTGCTATCGGCAAGGAACACATCGCGCCCCTCTTTGTCTTTTGCCATAAACTGATATTTGCGACGCTTGAAAGCTTCCAGTTCAGCCTCATCATCGCTCTCAATCCAGCAAGCTTTGTAAAGGCTTATCGGTTCCCAACGACAACGAGCATTATACTCATTCTCAAGTCGATATTGGATTACCTCAAACTGTAGTTGCCCTACTGTTCCGATAATTTTTCGGTTGTTCCACTGGTTCACAAAAAGCTGCGCTACGCCCTCTCCCATCAACTGGTCAATGCCCTTAGCAAGCTGTTTTGTCTTCATGGGATCTTCGTTCTCGATGTATTTGAACATCTCAGGAGAGAAACTCGGCAACCCGCGGAAATGAAGCAGCTCACCTTCGGTAAGGGTATCGCCAATCTTGAAGTTGCCCGTATCGGGAAGGCCAACGATATCTCCTGGATAAGCTTCCTCGATAGTGCTCTTACGCTGAGCCATAAACTGCGTGGGAGAAGAAAAGCGCATCACTTTCCCTGAACGGATGTGAAGATAAGGCGCCCCACGCAGGAATTTCCCACTACAAACTTTGCAAAAAGCAACGCACGAACGATGATTTGGGTCGATATTCGCAGTAATCTTGAAGATGAACCCCGTAAACTTCTCCTCCTCAGGACTTACCTCACGCTCTACCGCCTTCACAGGACGAGGGCTGGGAGCTATCCTCACAAAACAGTCGAGGAGTTCCTTCACACCGAAATTGTTGAGTGCGGAGCCGAAGAAGACAGGAGCCACATCGCCTGCCAGATATTCTTCCACATCTAATTCGGGATACACCCCTTCAATTAGTTCCAAATCAGCACGCAGTTTCTCCGCTTCACGTATTCCAACATGTTCTTCCAAGTCGCTGCTGGAGATGTCAACTTCCACTTTTTCCGTCACAACCTGCTTACTAGGCTGATAAAGATCGAGACGATGCTCATAACGGTTGTAAACACCCTTGAAGCGAGGCCCTTGTTCAATGGGCCAACTGAGGGGAAGGACGCTGATATGCAATTCGTTTTCCAGTTCATCCAACAAGTCAAAGGGATCTTTTCCTTCACGGTCCATCTTGTTGGCAAAAATGATTACAGGCGTCTTTCGCATACGACAAACCTCCATTAGCTTGCGCGTCTGCGCCTCAACGCCTTTGGCAGAGTCGACAACTATGATGACGCTATCGACAGCAGTCAGCGTGCGGAAAGTATCCTCCGCAAAGTCCTGGTGTCCAGGAGTGTCGAGGATATTAATCTTATACTCATCGTAGTCAAACTCCATCACAGAGGTTGTTACCGAGATTCCGCGCTGCTTCTCTATCTCCATCCAGTCGGAAGTAGCTGTTTTTCTGATTTTATTCGACTTGACGGCTCCGGCTACCTGAATCTGCCCTCCGAAAAGGAGGAGTTTCTCCGTCAGCGTTGTCTTTCCGGCATCGGGATGGGAAATGATAGCAAACGTGCGTCTACGCTTTATTTCGCTAATGTTACTCATTCACTTATAAGTTTTTTTATACAATCGCGGAGGCTCTCGTACCAATGTGGCACGACAACTCCAAACGTTTCCTTAATTTTACTTTTATCAAGCACGCTATAGGGCGGGCGACGTACGGGCGTGGGATATTCCGATGTGTGCAAGGGATTGACTACGCATTGGATACCAGCCAGTTGATGTATAGCAAGTGTGAAATCGTACCAAGAGCACACCCCCTCGTCGGTGAAATGATAGATACCCGGAACCCACTTCTCGCTATGAAGCACCTTGTCGATAGCTGCTGCTAAGTCGCGCGCATAAGTGGGAGACCCTATCTGATCGAAGACTACTCCCAGCGACTCACGTTCGCGCCCAAGTTTCAGCATCGTCTTGACAAAGTTGTTGCCAAAGGTGCTGTAGAGCCACGCGGTGCGGATGATGATTGCCTCAGGGCAGAGAGCCTGAACCAGCTTCTCACCTTCCAGTTTCGTTGAGCCGTAGACGGATGTCGGGCAAGGGGTATCGTCTTCACGGTAAGGCAGATAGTGATTTCCGTCAAAAACGTAGTCAGTGGATGTGTGCAACAAGCGACATCCGTGCTTCTGTGCTGCTTCTGCCAAGATGCCAGGAGCAACACGGTTTATTTTGTCACAAATCTCCTGGTTTGACTCCGCTCCGTTCACGTTTGTATAGGCAGCGCAGTTGACAATAACGTCGACGTGCCTTTCTGAAAGCATCTGCTCCACAGCATCCGCGTCGCATATATCCAGCTCGGCAACGTCGGTGAAGATGTACTCGTCTTTCTCTTGAGCGGCACTAATAATCCTCATCTCGTTGCCCAACTGCCCATTTGCGCCTGTAACAAGAATTGTCATGTTGTTAATTCGTTTTTCTAATTGTAAAACACATTTTTCGTTTTGGAGAAGGGAAAAATTTTTTTTCTTTCTTCATAATTTTTTTTGGAGAACAAATATCGCCGTATGAAGAAGGGAAAATCTCATATGGGTATTTCATCCTCCTTGAATAGTTCTCCGCGCTTATCTTTCTGATAATAATCGCTCAGCATTCCTATGAAAGCGGAGATGTCCGACATAGCTGCCTGCGTCTCGGAAGAAGGCTCGCGATGCTGCAGCTTGAGCATCCACAGCCCATAAAGGGCATCGAAGCAGTTTTCCAGCTCCGACTCGGAGTGTGTGTTACTTTTCGCACGCAGTTCCACGATAAACGGGAGCACTTTATAGTAGGCTGCCTGATAATAGGGGAACTTGGGCGAGTGCATCAACCTGAGATGCAGATCGTTCAAGTCTAGCAGCACGTTTTTGTTAATCTGCAGATGTCCTCCCTTGACGACACCCTCGCGACGCATCATGTCAATAAGGTCAGCATACCATTGGAGCAATTCTGCGCGCTGTTCCTCAGAGAGTTCATAGCGCGACACAACGGTGTCCTTTACTCTCTCCAGATCCAACTCGTTGGCGCGCAGCAGATCCTCAACCTGCCACATATAAAGAAGATATTCAGCTACGTTGCTCTGTTTCAGATTTCGTGATATGAACATAGATTAAAAAGGTATATTCAAGCCAAGACATACGTTGGCGTTCAAATGATTGACAGGAATCCCTTGCGGAGTAATTCGGAAGACCATATAGTCGGTTCCGGCAAAGAGAGCGAATCCTTTGGGATGGAAATTGAGCATCCAGCCGAAGGATGCACCGTAAGTGGAGAAACCGACATTAAGGGATGCTTCGAATATCTTCGCAGGAGAGAGATTCAGGAAGAAGCGAGCTTCGTTGAACGGCAGATATTGATTGAAATCGTGAGTGTAAAGTACTGCCGCTGACATCTTTGAATAGGAAGGAAAACTGTATTCAGCACCCAAACGGAGGGAGGGCGCCAATGTGGTATGACATCCCGAACTCTCCTCGAACTGAAGATTGACAAGTCCTTCTATTCCTTCGGAAATCTGCCCCAGTTCTTCCTCAAGGTCCATTTCGTTAGGATTTATTTCGCCTAATCCTTTATATTCGTACGAGCCTTCTCCCGAGGTACCCTTCACAGCCGACTTCCACCCTATCCTTCCTATCCTCGTAAGGGCAGCAGAAGCATTCAGTCCTTCGAGAATGCCGGAGAAATCGTACTCCAATCCGACATCCATCCCGAATCCCAAAGAGGAAAGCGAGGGTCGTCCCTCTATATCAGAGGGAAATCCGTCTTCATCAAAGGTAAACTCCATATCGCCAAACACTCCCACTTCAGCATTAGCAAGACTTCGGGCAGCCCACTCGGTTTCGCTCATCTGCAACTCGAGTTTCTCAACTGCCACATCAGCAAAACTTGCGCCTCCCAACAGATGGAGCGTTGCGCCTATCCGTAAGTTTTCTCCAATAGCGTGAGAATGCCCCAGAGCCAAATCGGCATACGAAAGTGCCTGAGCGCTGAGGTTGGAAAAGACATAACTGTTGTGCTGAAATCCTTCTTTCGCAAACTGGAAAAAGGCCTTTGGAACGTGCACATCACCATCGGCATGCAGGGAAAGCCGAAGTGTGTTATATCCGCCCCACGCTTTGAAACCCGCACCAAGAACCGTAACATCCACGTCGGCAGCTACACTCGGCAACTCGGGGAGACCATTGAGGAAGTCGGCAGCATCTACCGTCTTGCTCATAAATGTAGTGAGTTTTTTGCCGTCTTTATTATAAGGATACAGAAAATCCGAAAGACCCACATTGCCGTTCAAGCCCACATTGATATTTCCCAAAAGGGGAAAGGCTATATAGTTGTGCTCGCCCTCAAAAGCTGGGTTCAGCATCTGGCGCTGAAGATTCCCCTCAAGGAAATATCCTGAGGATAGCGTCTGCGCCTTTACGAAAAGCACATTTTGGCTGACAAAAAGAACTAAAAGTAGCCTGTATATGATTTGAGTTGTTCTTTTCATACTATAGAGTTGTTTCAATGTCAGCTTCGATGTGAAGAATCATGTTAGTTAGCAACACTCCCTGCTGAGGTTTGAGGGCAATACCGCCTTCTGTATGGTCGACAGAGGCTTCTGTAAGCACTTTCAGGTACGAGAGGGAACGCAGCGAACTGTCGTTGCCCGTGATGGAAATCTCTACCTTTTGCGGGGTTGTCTTTTCGCTGATGGGGCTTCCGTCGCCCGCAGGCAGCTGAATAGGCGTGACTTTTATCCCAGTCAGAAGATTTCCTTCCGCATCGTATGGAACAAGCGTCAGCGTCAGATTCAAAGGAACGGTATTGCGCGCTTCCATTTTCACTCCGATAGAAGCCCGAGAGAGATATTCCGTCAGCTCATCCAACGATACTTGAATACCCTCATCAGAACTTTCGTAACGGATAGACATTGCATCGAAAAGGAACGGCACAGATACCTTATACTTACCCGAGAATTCCAAAGGAGAAACGATGTCAACATGATGCATCACCGACTGATCGATGTGGGGCGTTATCACGAAACGAATCGACTTGGGCACCACCTTCAGCAACGCAGGCAGCGACTCAACCCATACGGTTTCATATCCGCTTACCGACGCACTCGCTTTGTTTGTAAACAGCAGATTGTTTTCAATGGGCGTCAGCTGACGTGTATTCTCATCATAGTTGGCAGCTTTGACGTGCACATCCTTTATCAATACTTGCGAGCCTGCAATCGCACGCCCCGAAGCATCTACTCCCTCCAAGAGGACATCAACCAGCAAAGGTACTCCAAGCGGGTTTGTCAGGTTCACGAAAAGCTGCGGCTCTGTCAGCAACAGGCTGGCGCCTTCGTCGAGAAGCAAGCCTGATGCCTCATTTGCGAACGGTAACGTTGTCTCGGCAGGATCGAGCGGATAGTCAAGGATGCCTTCAAAAAGACGAAGGGTCACGTCGTCGAAGTGAATGAGCGCATGCACAGAGAGCTCCTTCTGCAAATCGGAGAGCGACAAATCCGTCTTGCCGACATGCAACGTGCCTTCGAAACTAAACGACTCTGACAGCTTCAGGCGACTCACACCATTCTCCTCAACGGGCACAAGCGCGCCATCAGGGAGCGAGGTGAAATCGAAGTGCGTCACACGCAGCACTTTTCGGATGTGAGGATTATTCAAATCCACGGATGTATTGAGCGAAAGTGTGCCTTTCGAAACTGTAACTTCCTGATCGTCGGATTCAATGCAAATGAAATTGGGATAGTTCAACGAGGCTGTAACCTCAATCGGCTTTGATATAGCCTCAAGCCCCTCCACATCCAAAGCAAGCGTCAGCTCCACATCCTCAGAGGGCCAAAGGGCGTATGCTTTGCGGATGAAATCGATAGGAAGTGGCACATCGATATCGAGAGGCATCGTTTCGCTAAACGTCTCGCGCACGTCGGAGGTGACAAGCGAAACATCTTCGACAAACCATTTGCTCTCTTCCGCAGAAACCCGTATGACGCGCTCGCCAAGACAGCTCACGGCATCGTTGAGATGCGCTGTCTCACCCTTCAGTCTCCACATATCATCAGGAGTGCTCACGGAAATAACTCCTTGCCAATCGAAGGTACCGTCTTGGACTTTTTTGTCGACAACCATCGAGCGTACCGAGAACACATACTCCTTATCGAAGATTCCTTTCAAATCAGTCAAGGTGAGGGTATTAGTCGTTGCATCCCAAAGGGTGCCGGCGTACTGGGAGGGATTTACCAAATCGAGTTCAAACTCTGCTGGGAACTTCACAATAACTGGATAATCGGCATCCATCTCGAAGACATCCACAGGCTTGTCCGTAAACGTTTTCAGCACGAAACGGCTCTGTTCGGGATTAAAAGAAACCGTTCCTATTGAGTCAACATAGTCAAGGTCGTCGATTGACACACTGAAATCTACCAACTGCGGCTCAAGCTCGCTCTCGAACCTATCCAGTTCAAGCAGCGCATCGGCAATACCGAAAGTCTCGTCGATAGAGAGACTCACGGAATAGTCGTCGGCTTTGTCGGAAGAAATGACGGTTATCGCGCCGTCGATGGTGTAGTCGATTGAGAACGTGGCCTTTCCATTATAATCGATGCGACGGCTTTCCCCTTCGCTGGTGCAGAACGGCTCAAGTTCGGAAATACTTACCGCAAGCAGTTGGATTGTAGTGCTTGTACCCTCGCCTTTCAACCCCTTGATGCTGACGATGTTGTTATGTCCGTTTTCTCCTTTTTTCAGCGTGTAGCACTCTCGCTGAGGAAGGGCGTCAATCAGCGCTAGCTCAAACTCTTTCGGGAACACTAACTCGGCATCTATCCGCTTGTTCATCTCCGAGAATTTGGCTGGATGACGTATGACGAGCATCAGCCGGGCACCTTCCACGTTGGTGCTGGTGCTTCCGGGCTCAGTAAGCCAAAGGGTCTGGATGGTTTTCAGCCCCGAAGGCATCGGGCTTGCAAAGCTTAGCGACACCTCTTCGCTCTCTAGTTTCAGCGTTGTTTGCAACGAGGGGAAATCGTGCCTGTTCTCCCCCGAAAGGACTACAGACGAGATCAGTTTCTCAAAGTCCACGTCCGTGTCGTTAAACTCGAAGGTCTTCTTCACAGTAGGCAACGATGCTTCGACGTCATCCATCTCGATGTTGCCGAAACCTACGTTTATCTCCTTTGAGAATGCCGGCACAGTCAGTTCCCCCAGTTCCACTTCGGCAAGGCTTACACTCATACTTTCCTCTACAGGGTCTATCTGGAAGCTCACAGGGTCGATATTAATTGACATCGGAGAGATGGAGTCTTCCGCGCTGATGCCGTAGATGCCGTCAACGACTGACACCTTGTCGCTTGCCGACGCCAGCAGAGAGTCGAGCGTCAGCGGGGGAAGACTGCCCAGAGGCAAGTCAATGACGTTTCCGGGGATGCTGATGTCTTTCGAGATGCCCCCTTCCAAGTCATAGTTTTTGTCGATGCACGAGGCAAACAACACAAGGGAGAGAAGAGGAAATGCAATGCAGAATTTCGTGATGAATCTTTTCATAATTCGCTGAAAAGGGAGACTGTGATTTTTGCTTAACAAATAATTTTTTTTGGAGAACAAATATCGCGAGATGAAGAAGGGAAAAATTTTTTTCTTTCTTCATATTTCACCCTCTCCAAAGGACCGCATTTACTGCTCGCTATCGATGTTGATGACGGTTACCTCTTCCGGCTCCTCATCAGCCTTCTCAAGGGTTTCCTTTATCAACTTCTCGTGCTTGCGGAACAGGAATAATCCGATGATATCCGAGATGGCGCAGATGATGCATCCCACACCCGTAAGCACAAACGGAATGGTAGCGGCTTTCATCGGGTTCCACAGCGCGAAAGCTGCCAGCAGCAGCGCAAGAATGGGCGCAAAGAAGAACCCCGTCGACAGCTTCACATGCCTGTGCCAGCGGATAAGGCGCACAATCTGCGAGATGGAGAAAACAATGAGCAGCGCTGCGGCAACATAGACGAACGCCTGGATGAAAGACTTCGACTTCACCATCAGGACAACGCCAAGCAGCACACAGCCGATGCCGGCAACGGGAAAAATGCCTACAGGCTCCTTACGGCTCTTCCTTACATAATAAGCTATCGCCCCAGCCAAGCCGTAAACGGCAAACAGAGCGCCGATGATGATAACCAACAGATGAGCCCAAGTGTCGCGATACACGATAAACAACACGCCAGTCAGCAAAATGCAGACAATGCGCAATAAGGGGTATAACCAGCTTTTCATTTGTCGAAAGTTTCTAAATTTCAGCAAAAATAAAACTTTTTCCAATAATACACAAGCAAAAAAATCTTTTTGTTGAAAAAAACTCGTACCTTCGCACACAGTTGACAACGTATCCCACGTGATACCCTCTACGATACAGACCGTTTATGAAAAGGATTTTGCTCATCTACACCGGCGGAACGATAGGTATGTTCCAGAATCCTCAGACAGGAGCGCTTGAGAACTTCGACTTTAACAACGTGCTCCTGCACATTCCTGAACTGCGCCAATTCAATCTTCATCTGGCTTCCACAACCTTTGAGCCGCCCATCGACTCTTCCGATATGGATCCAAGCCAATGGAGCAAGCTCGTGCGAATCATCAGCGACAACTACGACTCCTTCGACGGATTCGTAATCCTTCACGGCACCGACACGATGGCCTACACCGCATCAGCGCTGAGCTTTATGCTCGAAGGATTGTCAAAGCCCGTCATCCTCACAGGGAGCCAACTGCCCATAGGCACTCTCCGCACCGATGGGAAAGAAAACCTCATCACAGCAATCGAAATTGCTGCCGCAACGCACGAGGACGGAACTCCCAGAGTGCCCGAAGTATGCATCCTTTTCCACAACAAACTGATGCGAGGAAACCGAACAACCAAATCCAGCGCTGACCAATTCGATGCTTTCAAGTCATTTAACTACCCTCTTCTGGCACGCGCCGCAGTAGAAATAGAATACAACGACGAGTTCATCCTTCCATATAACCCGCAGGCTGTTCTGAAGCCACATTTCTCTATGGACTCTCATATGGTGATCTTTTCATTATTTCCTGGCATGCAGGCATCTCTCGTTGAAAAGATGCTCAACACACCCGATTTGAAAGGAATCATCCTGCGCTCTTTCGGTGCTGGCAACGCGCCTCAGAAAAAATGGCTTTCGGATGCTCTTTCCCGCGCTACAGAAGCAGGAAAGGTAATCGTGAATATCACGCAATGTACGGGCGGAAGCGTAGTCATGCAACGATATGAAACAGGCATCCAACTTCTTTCAACAGGCGTGATAAGCGGGCACGACAGCACTGTGGAGGCTTCAATCGCAAAACTGATGTTTTTGTTTGGCTTAGGGCTCACTCCAGAAGAGGTGCGCTCAAAGATGAACGAATGTATCGCCGGGGAGATAACTCTTTAATGATTTCAAGATAGCCTGCAAACTGCGAAAAGTTCATTATTCAAGTAAGAAGGAAGGATATTTTCAATGAAAAGAAGCCTTCTACGTATGGAAAGGAACCCTTTTCCTATTTGTGCTAATCTTACGCTTGATTAAACTACTTTTCCTCGATGAACGACAGCTATTTAGCGATGAATAGTTAATCAAAAATCACGGAATAATGCCAAATGAGGAGAAAGCGCTACAATTAAGTTTAACAACACTCCCTTTATCATCTTTCATTCAACGAATTATCAAGCAGCTGTTGCTGTCATAAACAGCCACACGGAGTATGCCACGTAAAGCAGGAGATAGAAACCCGCATCCACCCTGTCGAGCTTGTAGCGCTTGAAGCAGTAGGCTGCAGTCCAAAGCATTATTGCAGACAACATTACGACGCCCATATCGACGCGAGTTAACGACACCACATGAAGGGGCGTCACGCTGGCGCTCACTCCCAAGATGAGCATAATATTAAAGATGTTGGAGCCGATGATGTTACCAAGCGCAAGTTCATTTTTCTTCTTAACTGCTGCAACAATGCACGTTGCCAGCTCGGGAAGGCTCGTGCCGAGAGCCATCAGCGTCACAGAGATAAAAGCATCCGACACATGCAGCATCTGAGCGAAGGCAATCGTATGGTTTACAAACAATTTACCGCCGACAATCAAGCCCCCTATGCCAAGAAGCGTCAGCAGCGACGATTTCCACAAGGGCATCGTTTTCTCCTTTTCTTCTTGCGCGTGAGCCGATGGCTCAGCCTTACCTGTTTTGAAAGAGTATATCATGAAAACGATGAAACAAACGAGGAGAATGATTCCATCTATTCGGCTAAGCAACTGCGGGGAGTCGGAAGAAAACCAACGATAGAGCATTGCCATAAGCAGCGCGGTAGCAGCTATACAAATAGGTATGTCTACTTTCACGTTCTTGCGCGAGAAGGCAACAGGCGAAATCATAGCCGTAACGCCCAAAATGAGAAGTATGTTGCAAATGTTGGAGCCTACAACGTTTCCAATCGCCATATCTCCGTGCCCCTCAAGGGCAGAAAACAGGCTCGAGACCATTTCAGGCATCGACGTGCCGAAACCAACGACTGTCATTCCTATTACAAACTCCGTCACTCCGAACCTTCGCGCCAAGGCCGAAGCTCCGTCAACCAGCCAGTCAGAAGCCAGCGTTATCAAAATCAGCCCTCCGATGAGCCAAGCTATTTCCGTCAACATGGATGTTTTCTTTTCTGTTTCGGTTTACAAAAGTAATAAAAAGTGTTGAAACTCTCCGCATCGTAATAAAAAATTAGCAATTATTTTGTTTTTCGCACCATAAACGCTACCTTTGCACCGCAAACACGGGAACTCCCCTGCGGATTCCCTTTGCAAAAGGCTGGTTCGGTAGCTCAGCTGGATAGAGCAACTGCCTTCTAAGCAGTAGGCCGAGGGTTCGAGTCCCTCCCGAATCACAAGGGCGTGTGGAGCGGTTTTCACTTATCGCCAAAGGGTTTGGAAAGGAGAGTTCGACAAGTTGAATGATCCTTTCTTTTTTGTTTCTCACGGTGTACTGATAAGGTAGAGAACGCCATTTTTGAGAGAAGATTGGGGAAAGTTTTTCCTTCATCCCATAATGTTTCAAAACCCGCCCCACAGCATGCTACGAGCCCCTCAAATTTTGGAGAAGGGAAAAAATTTTTTGGAGAACAAATATCGCCGTATGAAGAAGGGAAAAAAATTTATTCTTTGTCCATAATTTTTTATGCTTTGAACTCCCCTTCCCATCCTTTACACATCAGGCCATTTGCCAAAACTATACAGATAGATGCTCTTTCGTCTCTGCCAAGCCTCTCCCTCTACCTTATTAAATATATCCTCGAACGTCTGCCGATGCAAAATGAAAAATTCGTCTCATTTTTTTAGGCAAAAAGTTGGGAAAAAGAAATAATATGATGTATTTTTGTCGCAGATTGGATAAGTGACCACCCATGCGTAATCCATTACCAAGAAAAACGATAAAACAAGATACAATATGGCAGAACAAATCAACAACGCCCAGGTAGAAGCCCTGAGCATGCGCATCAAGCAACTGACGGTCAGCCCCGAAGCTATGGCACGACTCATCGAAACAGAAGTCAACGAAGGAAAAGTCAACAAACGCGATATACTCGAAGCCCTGCGCTATGACCATAACCTGCTGGACGCCTCCACTATCATCTCGCTGCTCAAAAGCAAGCTGGTGACGGTAGAGGAACTTCTCGACGCAGGCTTGGAAAAGGTCTTCGTGCGCGAACTTTTCTCCGAGAGTAAATTCCCCTCCTTCGGCGAGCCCACAAAACTTCAGCAAATCGACAAGCCAAGCACCGAGATATACTTCTGGGGCGTTCCCGGCTCGGGCATAACCCTTGCGATAGGCTCCATCATCAACGCTATGACAAATAGCAACGAGGTGACAGCCGCCCATCCCGACATCGAGTCGCAAGGCTACGTCAACCTGATAAAACTTATGCGCATCTTCCAGGACGAAGCAATCTGCCGCGTGCCGGAAGGGAACACCACTCGGGAGATGTCCGCTATGGGCATAGACCTTATCGACGCTGAAGACAAAACTCACCCCGTCACCCTCATCGAGCCTCCCACTAACATGCTCAGATACATCTACAACCAATCTGTAGTCAAAGAGCCTGTGAAGGAAGAGGAGCAGGAAGTGATCGACACGCTCTCGCATCTCATCAACGACTCCGCAAACCGCAGGATTCACTTCTTCGTCATCGAGAACACACACGAGCGCAAACTCTTTGAGGGCCTGCCCGAGAAGATTTACCTCAGCACCACCATCTCTTTCCTCCAGCAGCTGGGAGCTTTCAAGAAAACCGACGGCATCTACATCCTTGTGACGAAGGTTGACGACAATGACTCCGTGAAGGCTAACGACCTCGTGCAGAGCAAGTATCTCGGCATTCACAACCGTCTGCAGATGATATGCAGGGAAAACTTCATCGGCAATGGGCAAGTGGAAGTCATACCCTTTTCTGTCGGAGAATTTTGCTTTAAGACGCTGTTCAAATACAATCCGAAGCCTGCCGACACCGTTGCCCGCATCATTCTGGAGAACACCAACAGCGCTGTGGAGAAAAAGCCTATCGACACCACACTCAAGCAAATGTTCTCGAAGTTTAAGTTTACGAAGAAATAACGTCACGAGATGTTGAGATGAGTAGGGCTGCCCTCATGGGAAGCCCTACTTTTTTGATTACATATTGGCAAAACCGAGATATGGGCATAGCATCTCGCAGTATGCTTTGAACAAATTGCATTTTCCCTTCTTCATACCGCGATATGTGTTCTCGAAAAAAATTTTTCCCTTCTCGAAAAATGTTTTTTCCTTCTTCATATCGCGCGTTTCCTTCTTCATATCGCGCGATTCCTTCTTCATATGAAAGGATGAAGGAAACGTGTGAAGAGGAAGACAAGAGAGTCTGCCTTATCATCGGGTTTTGAAGTATTTTTTCAAATCCACCGGCTCGCCTGCATGACGTTTGGAAGCCCTTTCCAGCAAGGCGTGAAACTGCTCCCTGAATTCTGCCGGCTCAAGCACTTCCAGCTGTTCGGCTTGCGAGAGAAGCTCCTGACGGAAATCATACGTCGGACGTAAGAAGAAACTGAAATCGGACCAAGCCTCCTGCGTGTCAATCTCTTGCTGCGAATGATGCAACGGCAGCGTGCGCAGGAAATTGACAAGCGAATGGTAGGCGCGGATTACTATCCGCTGCGCAAGCTCCTCCCCTCCCACATAGACGCCGAAGTTGTTATCAAAAAAAACGGAAGCGTCGAAATTGTCAGGATAGGCAAAGGAGACATCCGTTTCGCTTACCTTGGTGAACCTATCGAGAGCATACACACGAATATCATTTGGCTCATATCCCAGATTGTGCCCCACAAGGTACCAGCGCTGACGAAAAACCTTCAGACAATACGGCTCCAAGTCGAACGATTGCGAATCGTGGGAATCAAATTTCTTGTATTCCACCCGCAGGAGCAAGCAATTTTTCAACGCATCTATTATCACAGGCAAGTATTCCTGTCCCCCGGGAATGGATTCGAGCAAAATGCGCTCCTTGATGTCCGAGCCCTGCTGAAGAGCCCCTCCAATGGTGAGCGAACGAAGGAGCCACGACTGGGGTGTGGAAGAGAGCAACACTTCGGGATTCTCAACATAGTAGACAGAGGTAGCTCCGCTGCGTCTACACTCAATGTCCACATCGAATAGCTCGCGTATCCTGTCGCGGCAACGATTGAATGACGTGCGCGAAAGACGCTCCCCTCCACTAAGGTTCGTCCCTTTCCAACGACGCGAAATCTCCTCCAACGTAATCCCATTAGAAGAGCGGAGGACAGTATTCACTATCCACACGTATTTCTGGAACAGATCATTTGCCGAAGCCATACGCAGTTTTTTCTTCAGTTGCAAAGTTACAAAAAAACGAGAGCAGAACAAAGGAGCATGCTCTTTTTTTATATCTGGCTGTAGTGATTTGCGCACCTCAAACTGAAAATCCCAACAAGCCCATTTCTCCTCAAAAACTGACAGCAAAAGTCCAGCAACTCAGAGAGCACCCGCTTCAGGAGAAGGGAGAAGTTTATTTCCTTTTAGACAAATCACAAGCGAAAACACCATTACTGACTTTCAGGAAACGACTTCCCCCTCCCACTCCTTCAGCTCTCAGATTAACGAATCGGCTGCTTTTCGGGCTTTTTCGTCAATTCACGAAAGTCAGCTACCATAATTGCGCCGACAAAAACAGTTGCAAAAACAAGAAACAATACCATAATTTTTCCTCCTTATTATATAATTAGTTAAACCCTATGGGCTACAGAAGTAACCTGCGTGCGTGCATACACTCTTTTACCTGCCGAATAGTTCACTTGCATGAAGTGAAGACGACGGACACTTTTCGGAATGTTTTGACTTTCTTTCATTGCACCTTTTCCTTTTGTTTGACGATGCAAAGTAAAAGCGCCTCCGAGCCACAGTCCGGTACATACAAAAAGTTTTTTCTTAAAAAAAGCAAAAAGGCCCCTTCCTTAGGAAAGAGCCTTTTATAATAAGGAGGGGAAAGTGGTTTTATTTGATTGTTTTCTCAAGCAAGGCGCGCATATCGGCAGTCGTTAGGGCAAAGCCGACGAGGGTACCTTCGGGAGAAATCAGGGCCATTGTCGGAATCCAATGCAAATCGTAAGCTTCCGAGATGGGACTCTCCTTCCACTTGACAAAGTTGCACACTTGGATGAAGGGGAATTCATTTTCCACCAGGCACTTGCGCCAGGATTCAGCTTCATGATCAAACGAGAGTCCTACAAACTTGACGTCCTTTGAGGCAAAATCAGCATATAATTCCTTTACGACAGGAATCTCTCGCCTGCAATCTCCGCACCAGGAAGCCCAGAAATCAACTACCACATAAGAACCTTTCAAACTACTCAGTTGGAAAGCATTTCCACACGTGTCGTTTGCCACGAAATCGGGTGCAACAGTCCCCACGGGAAGTTTAGGCATGTATTGACTCATATCCACAACAGCCTCATCGATTTGCTTTTCGATGAAACTATTCTCAGCTTGCTTTGCTGACTGGGCGTTTCCACACGCTAATAGGGACGACAATAGAAAACACGACGCCAAGAAGGCGATAATAGAGTTCTTTTTCATACTGTTTGTTTTCGTTTATTTATGCTGCGACAAAGATAAAGAAAATATTTTTTTCTTCAATACTTTTAAAAATAAGTATGCCTTGCACGGAAATAAAAAAAAGGAATTAACTTTGTAGCAAAATAAACTTGCGCATCATGAACACATCCGACAGCATCGTTATTATCCCCACGTATAACGAGAAAGAAAATATCGAAAATATCATCCGTGCCGTATTCGGGCTTGAGAAGGCATTTCATATCCTCGTGATTGAAGACGGTTCTCCCGATGGTACCGCTGATATCGTGCGTCGTCTTCAGGAAGAATTTCCCGAAAGGCTGTTCATGGTGGAGCGCTCTGGGAAGCAAGGACTCGGCACAGCCTATATCTGCGGTTTCAAATGGGGGCTGGAGCATGGTTACGACTACATTTTCGAGATGGATGCCGACTTTTCCCACAATCCGAACGACCTGCCCCGACTCTACAGCGCATGTGCCGACGAAGGTTTCGACCTGGCAATCGGCTCTCGCTATGTGAGCGGAGTAAACGTAGTGAACTGGCCCATGTCGAGAGTGCTTATGTCGTACTACGCAAGCCGCTATGTCCAGTTAATCACTCGCATTCCAATAAGGGATACGACAGCGGGATTTAAGTGCTACAAACGGCGCGTGCTGGAAACCATCAACCTCGACGAGATTCGTTTCAAGGGATATGCCTTCCAGATTGAGATGAAGTACACAACGTGGAAGTGTGGTTTCCGAATCAAAGAGGTGCCTGTCGTTTTCGTCAACCGTGAGCTCGGAACCAGCAAGATGAACAGCAGCATCTTCGGGGAGGCAGTCTTCGGAGTACTCAGACTCAGGTGGGACGGTTGGTTCAAGAAATATCCGAAAGCAAAATCATAACCGAACTATTGTGACAGAAATCATCCAGCAAATAACGGTTGTCAACGAGGGGCATTCCTTTGTTGCAGATGTCGTTATCGAGGATGAGATAATAAAACATATCTTCGAGGGTGAAGAGGAATCACGCCTCAAGCAAGAGGAAGAAATATATCCCGATGTAATTACCGACGGAAAGGGATGCATCCTAATTCCAGGAGTCATAGACGAGCATGTTCACTTTCGTGAGCCAGGACTTACTCACAAAGCCTCTATTGCCAGCGAAAGCCGAAAGGCTGTTGCTGGAGGTGTCACTACGTTTATGGATATGCCCAACTGCATCCCGCAGACTACCACTCTCGATCTGTTGGAGCAGAAATACGAAATCGCAGCGAAGTGCAGCCCTGCCAATTATTCCTTTTATCTGGGAGCTACCAACGAAAACATTGCCGAGATAGAGGCTTTGGATCCTCTTGCCAATTGCGGAGTTAAAGTCTTTATGGGAAGCAGCACGGGAGGGATGCTCCTCGATAGCGATGCTATGCTTGAAAAAGTCTTCAAGCACTCTAATGTACCCATTGCCCTTCATTGCGAAGACCAACGGATAATCTCCGAAAACATTAGGATCTTCAAGGAAAAGTATGGCGAAGACCCTGACGTCAGGTTCCATCCTCTCATCAGAAGCGAGGAAGCATGTTACCGTTCATCTGCCCGAGCTGTTGAACTGGCTGAAAGAACAGGTGCCGACATCCACATTCTCCACATTAGCACGAAACGTGAGCTCAACCTTTTTCAAGCGGGAGACATCGCCCACAAACACATCACGGCAGAAGCATGCATAGCACATCTCTTATACTCTGATGCGGACTATTCCACTTTTGGAACAGCCATCAAGTGTAATCCAGCTATCAAAACAGCAGAAGACAGGGATGCCTTACGCAGAGCTGTGTGCGAGAGCGTCATCGATACTGTCGCAACCGATCATGCGCCACACACTCCAGCTGATAAGCAGGGAGGAGCGCTGAAGGCAGCATCAGGAATAGCCATACTCCCCCACTCGCTTACGGCAATGCTCCAATTAGTAAAAGAAGGTGTTTTCTCTCTCTACGACGTTGTGCGTACGATGTGCCACAACCCTGCCCTACGCTACCACGTCAGCAAGCGGGGCTTCATACGCGAAGGATATAAGGCAGATCTTGTTATGTTACGCCTCAACGAGAAAGAGAACTACGACATTTCCACAGTATGGGTGAATGGGAAACAAGCATATGCAAACGGTATAGTAAACGAAAACGTACGTGGGCAAAGGCTTACGTTCGACAGATAAGCGCCTATGTTTCAACTCTTCTCCTTCAACTCCAAGGAACTGCTCCCACATATTGACTGGGTGCATTTCTTTCATGCCTGGCAAGTGAAACAAGGCACGAGCGAAGCCGAAGAGCTACGTTCTGATGCTCTCTCCTTGCTAAAGGAAAAAGGAATCTCCGAGGCAGCAAAAGGAATTTTCAGAGAAGTGGAAGCACATAGCGAAGGAGACAACCTTTTCATAGAGGATGTCTGCCTTCCTCTCCTTCGACAGCAGACGCAGAACGAGGAGGGTACGACTCTCTGTCTCAGCGATTTCGTTTCCCCAAAAGGGAGCAACATCGGCATTTTTGCTACTTCCTCACACATTGCTGCCGACAACATGATAACCGAGGGAGATCCGTATGAAAAACTACTTTTACAGACACTTTCAACACGCCTTGCCGAAGCTGCGGCAGAAAAGTTGCAAAGTCTGACAATGTCTGGCATACGCCCTGCTGTGGGGTATCCTTGTATGCCCGACTTAAGTATTATCTTCATTCTCAACCAGCTTTGCCCGTTGGAGGAGATTGGAGTAAAGCTCACGGAGAACGGAGCTATGATTCCACAGGCTTCCGTCTCAGGCCTTATCATCCCACATCCTCTTGCTCATTATTTTGCCGTCGGACACATAGGCGAAGATCAGTTTAACGATTACGCCCTCCGAAGAGGAATGGAACCCGACAGGATGAAAAAGTTCTTCAAAAATACCGACAACAAGCCTTAGGCCATATTTTCATCTGTTTTCTAGAACTCTACTGATTAGATTATCCGATTTTTGATTATTCCTTCTCCCGTATGAAAATCTTCTATCTTATTTGGCAATACTGCATCGCATTCCCCATAATGATTATATCCACAATCATTGCCTCCCTGCTCGTTATCATTCTGAGCCCCATATTCGGGCATCGCGTCATTGGCTCCGTCATTCCCAGAGCTTGGGGATGGTTTTTCTGCCGACTTTTCCTTCTTCCCGTCAAAGTGGAAGGAAAAGAGAATATCGATCCGAAGCAAGAATACATTTTCGTGGGCAACCATCAGAGTCTTTTCGATATTTTCCTGCTCGAAGGATATCTTGGGCACGAAACGAAATGGATGATGAAAAAAGAGTTGGGGCGAATTCCCATCTTCGGTTATGCTTGCAAATGCGCCGGCTTCGTCTATGTTGACAGGTTTAGCCGAAAAGTCGCATCATCAATGAACAAGGCTGACAGCAGTTTGCGAGATCATAATTCGCTGGCTGTTTTTGCCGAAGGCACACGCTCTCTCACCGGAAAAGTAGGAGCCTTCAAACGAGGCGCCTTCATTCTGGCTCATGATTTGAACCTTCCCATCGTACCCCTTAGCATAAACGGCTGCTACGAGGTTATGCCCAAAGGACGGTTTTACGTACGCCGCTACCCCATCCGACTTGTCATCCATCAGCCCATCCTGCCCGAGCCCGAAAACCCCGACGACATTGTTACTCTGCGCACAAAGACCCGCGACGCTGTACTTGAAGGACTAGACCCGCAATATAAATAACCCTCCCACTCGACGTTTATCTGACACAAGAGAAGGTGTTTTTTGGGAAAACGCGCAATGCTCTATAGCGTCACACTTCTGCTCTATGTGCTGATATTAAGACGAATTGTTTTAGATTTGAGTAATGCAGCAGAGCAGTCAAAACTACCTTTCGGAGGGAAATACGCTTTTTTCGTTTTGGAGAAGAAATAAAAATTTTTGGAGAAGGGAAAATTCCGTATGAAGAAGGAAAAAAAATTTTTCCCTTCTTCATATCGGTAATACCTTAAGAAAGCGGAAACACGAGAAAAAACTCTGCAGAATTTTAGTTTAACTACAAAAGTTTACTGTTTAACTCTACGACGCTAGAGTTAAACAATAACATCGGGGAAAAGGGTTTAGTATGAAAAAGCGGTTTCCCCGCGTGATGAATTCACCTTTGCTGCATCCACAAACTCCGAAACGATAGGATTCTGCAGAAATGAAGAGGGAGCCTTGTCGAGCACGGAACGGATGAGTGGAGTCATCACGGGGTAAGGAAGTCCGTTGGAGAGCATGCTGAAGCCACACACGCCAAGCACGTTGGAGTAATTGTCTCCTATGAACCCTACGACAAGGTCCTGCATGCTGGATGAGAGGACTGCATAGACGGAATCGACATAGTGATGGATGTAATAGTCAGAGTTGCCGTTCATTATCATACGCGACTCAGCTCTTCCCAAATCGGCGACTTGCTTGTCTAGTTCTTTCTTCTTGCCCAAGAAATCGTAAAGTTCATCATTTAGCGGAGTGCCTTCGGCATCGAGGCTGAGATTGGTTATTGAAACTTTGATTCTTCCCGGCTCAAGGATGACAGGCATAAGGGGTACGTCACCGACGCAAAGAGTGGTAACCATAACGGAATCCACTCCGCACGACATAGAAAAAGCCCCGTGAGTGACGTCGCACGAATCAATAACATACCATTCTCCATCGGGCTGCACCGCTTTGAGGCGGATTGTCCTACCTTCGATGTTGGAGGCATCGGCTATGCCCTCAATCCAACATGCATTCTTGCACGAAGCTAATAGTGCAAGGGCACAAGTGCTGAGGAAAAATAAAAAATGACAAGGTCTCATTCTCACACGTCCGCCTATCCTGTTTGGACGTGATGCAAAAATAAGAGGTTAGAATGAGTTGTGGAAACTATTTTTCTAAAATTAAGAAAACAGTTTCTTCTTTAACGATTTTTTACTGATTGTCGCGCTCCAATTCCTTCGGGATACGGAAAGCGGTATACAATTCAAAGATGGCAGCCACAAGCAGGCAAACCATCCATTCGTTTCTGTGAAGCACGAGCATGAGGATACCTGCCACAACGAGCAAAACGGCACCGATAATCTGCTGACGACGCAAGCGCTTGACAACAAAGTTACTTCCTTTGTATGTATCAGTTATCTGCATAGCTGCAAACAGCACAGCGCCAACAAGATAAACATAAGGGGCAGCACTCCAGCGGGTTACATACAGGCAAGCTCCCAATATCATGACAATGCCTCCTGACACATACAGAATATCCCTCAGTTTCTTCATCATGAATGTTGAATGGTTATTTTTCCTTAATGATAAAAACTTCCTCATCATCAGCATGCATGCCGTATTGCTCACGCGCAATACGTTCCAAAGCGGCTCCGTCTACGTTCAAATCCTCCAACTCGGCTTCCAGAGAATCGCGCAAGGAGGAATAATGTTCTATCTGGCTATTAAGCCTGCGAAGCTCACGCTTGTTCTTCATGCGCACAAACACGTTGTTGCTATCCAAAAACAAGACTATCGCCAGGAAGCAAATGATGGTAAAAGCGTATTTGTGCTTACCCAGATAATGCCAAAGTTTTTCGAGGAAATCCATTTATCTCTACTTTAATTAGCTAGCATCGTCAAACGGGAAGAATGAGCAAAAGGGAATTTCTTCCTCCGACATGCTATCTGACGGCAAAGATAGTAAAACCTTCTCAAAACAAAAGAATACAGAAGGAATTTTCGGAAAATATTTTGTTCTTCAGAGCTATTACACTATTTTTGCAGAAACTCAAATACCAAAGAAAGTGGACAAATTCATAGTTTCTGCAAGGAAATACCGTCCTGCCACATTCGACACCGTTATCGGACAAAAAGGGCTGACAACGACGTTGAAGAATTCCATCAAGGAAAACAAGCTGGCACACGCTTATCTGTTCTGCGGGCCCAGAGGCGTGGGAAAGACTACCTGCGCACGCATCTTTGCCAAAGCCATCAACTGCGAGCATCTTACCGCCGACGGAGAAGCGTGCAACGAATGCGAGTCGTGCCGCTCGTTCAACGAAGGACGCTCGTACAACATTCATGAGCTTGATGCAGCCAGCAACAACTCCGTTGAAGACATCCGAAGCCTCATCGAGCAAGTGCGCATCCCTCCGCAGATTGGAAAATACAAGGTGTTCATCATCGACGAGGTTCATATGCTCAGCACCCAGGCTTTCAACGCCTTCCTTAAAACGCTGGAAGAGCCTCCCGCCTATGCAAAGTTCATCCTTGCCACAACGGAGAGGCACAAGGTCTTGCCTACTATCGTGAGTCGCTGCCAAGTATACGACTTTTATCGTATTAGCATCAACGACATCGTTGAGCATCTGAGCAACGTAGCAAAGAAAGAAGGCGTAGAAGCAGAGACCGAGGCACTAACTGTCATCGCCCAAAAGGCTGACGGAGGTATGCGTGATGCGCTCTCGCTCTTCGACCAGATGGTGAGCTATTCGCAGGGAAAGCTAACGTATAAAAACGTTATCGATAACCTCAACATCCTCGACTATGAGTATTTCTTCCGTTTTACAGATCTGTTTCTTGAGAATAAGACAGCAGACTGTATGCTGCTTTTCAACGAGATCTTGCAACGAGGTTTCGACGGAGGAAATTTCATAGGAAGTCTGGCATCCCACTTTCGCGACTTGCTCGTGAGCAAAGAGCCTATCACAGAATCCCTGCTGGACGTGAGCAACGATATGCTCAATAAATATAAGCAACAAGCAAGCAGATGCTCACAAAAATTCCTTTTCAGGGCAATAAAACTTTGCAACGACTGCGACTTTAATTACAGAGAGAGCAAAAACAAAAGGCTTCTTGTGGAACTGACGCTCATCCAGCTTTCACAATTAACAGAAGAAGGAGAAGATGTTCCCGACGCGGGGCGTCGCCCCGCACAGATTAAACCCATCTTTGAGACAGCATCTGCCGCTGCCTCCCCCGAACTGTCGAATAACAGTACACAGTCCGCACCGCAACACACCCCCGCGCCACAGCCTTCTCCGAATCCCATAAAACCAGAAAGAGACAGTACACAGCCTACTCAACAAAGCGCATCCATTCAAGCTCCCACACTAGAGCTTCAGAAGCCTCCTATACAGGCAATTAGCAAGCCTGTGTTTAACAACTCTACCAGCACAGGAGCCTTCTCTCCAAATGTTTCTCGCATGGGAACCGTTTCTATCCGAACAAAGCGCCCAACAAACATAACAAAAACGGATGGAGAGACAAAACCAGCAGAAGGAACAAACACAGCAATTCCTTCTGAAAAGGAAGAAAAGGCCTTCACTAATGAAGAGCTTGAAGTAGCATGGCGCTCTTTTGCAAAAAGCCTTTCGAAGGAAGAAATTGCCTTAGCACGTCGTTTAGAAGGACTTAGCCCAAAGCTCAGCGATGACGGAGTTTCGTTTACTGTTGTTGCATCCAACAAACTGATGGAGGGAGATTTGAAGAATGCTCGCAAACGTATAGTTGATTTTCTCAGAGACTCTCTACACAACAGCAAAGTGGATATGAGTATAGAACTTCAGGAAACTCACGAGTCGGAGCGTATGCTCACTCGTCCCGAACAATTCCGAATAATGGTTGAACAAAATCCGTCGCTTCAACTACTGACAGATTTACTCGACTTGGATTTGGTATAAATTGCAAAAGGGGGCAACAAGAAAACAGGGAAGCTGATTGGCTTCCCTGCTCTTTATAACAACATAAAGACGAATCTTACTTCTTTACGTATTCCTGAACTTTCTCAGTTGGAACCATTTCCTCCTGGAAGATGTAAGCACCTGTCTTAGGAGACTTCACCATCTTGATAACCTTTGCGTAAGAACTGGACTTACCGGTCTGAAGAGATGCAACAGCTTTCTTTGCCATAGTAGAATCTTTTTATAGGTGAATTACTTAATTTCCTTATGAACAGTCATACGCTTGAGATAAGGGTTGTATTTCTTCAGCTCAAGACGCTCTGTGGTATTCTTACGGTTCTTGGTAGTGATGTAACGAGACATGCCGGGAACACCGCTTTCCTTCTGCTCCGTGCACTCAAGGATAACCTGCACTCTATTACCTTTAACTTTCTTTGCCATAATGTGGTTTCTTTTGAATTAGTCTAAAACCTTAATATCCTTCCAATCACAATAGCCTTTCTCAACAGCCTCGGTTAATGCTGCATCCAAGCCTTTTCTATTGATAATACGAAGACCAGCGGCGCTCAAGCGTAGCTGAATCCAACAATCCTGCTCTACATAGTAGAACTTCTTCTTAAACAGATTCACATCAAAAGAACGCTTTGTCCTTCTTTTCGAGTGTGAAACGTTATTGCCAATCATGGCTTTCTTACCGGTAATTTGACAAATCTTGGACATTTCTATCTAATCTTTAGTAATTTATATCTTTCGTCAGGGAAGGTCTTGACCTTTATTACACACTTAGCATCCAATGCATAAATAGGGTCAACACTTTAGCCCTCTTTTTCAACTCCGTAAAACAGCGTGCAAAGTAACTGCTTTTTTCCCGAACATGCAAATTATTTGGCAATTAATTTTCAAAAATATCAGTTTTTATGCTTTTTCAGAAAAACGTCCAACAGTTTCAAAGCATTCAAGACTGCATTCCTCGTATTTTTTTGTCTTCCTCGATCTATGTCCCTAAAACGGAGGGTCTTTGCTTCCCCTTTCCTATTAACAACTGCTATCCACACCGTGCAAACGGGATTCTCTTCAGTTCCTCCCGTCGGACCTGTGACTCCCGATGTGGCAACAACAATGTCTGAACCAAGCACCTTAATAGCGCCTTTTGCCATCGCCAGAACAGTAGCTTCGCTAACGACTCCCTGCGTATCCAACGTTTCTCGTGACACATGGAGGACTTTAGATTTCACTTCCGTAGCATAAGCGACTATGCCACCTTTCACCACAGCGGAACTTCCACTCACAGATGTCAGGGCAGCTGCTACTCCTCCACCCGTACAACTCTCAGCCGTCGCAATGGAAACACCTCGCCCAATCAACTCCGCAATAATCGAAACTGATTTGTTAGTAATAGTCTTGTCCATTTAATGAATAATAACCGGGATTACGTTAAATCGAAACCCTTGAGAAAGCGGGCTTGTCAATGGAACAGAAATCGCCATCAAGATATTTAAAATAACCCGTAATAGCAATCATAGCAGCATTGTCGGTTGTAAAACCGAACTTTGGAATAAAGACCTCCCAATGATAACGCTTAGCATATTCATAAAAAGCATTTCTCAAACCTGTATTCGCACTCACTCCGCCAGCTACTGCCACTTGACGGATTCCCAAGTCTTTCACGGCAAGCCGAAGCTTTTTCATCAAGATGTCAACGACAGTGAATTCAAGCGAAGCAGCCAGGTCCTCTTTATGATGCTCAACAAACAAAGGGTCTTCCTTTATCTTGTCACGAAGGAAATAGAGAAAAGACGTTTTCAACCCGCTGAAACTGTAATCATAGCCAGGGATTGAGGGTCGGCTGAAAGAGAAAGCCTTGGGGTTTCCTTGGCGCGCCAATTTGTCAATGATGGGCCCTCCAGGATATCCGAGGCCTATTACTTTAGAACATTTGTCTATTGCTTCTCCGGCTGCATCGTCAATGGTTTTCCCTATCACTTGCATATCATTATATGCCTTCACGAGAACAATCTGCGAATTGCCTCCACTAACCAACAAACAAAGAAAAGGAAATGACGGCTTGGGTTTGGCGACACCTTCTTCCTCAATAAAATGTGCCAGGACGTGTCCTTGTAGATGATTCACGTCCACCATAGGAATACTCAATGAACGAGCCATCCCTTTAGCAAAAGAGACACCTACAAGCAGAGAGCCCATCAGCCCAGGACCACGAGTGAAAGCTATTGCTGACAGTTCGTCTTTGCTAACCCCAGCTTTCTTTAATGCCTGATCTACAACGGGCACAATATTTTGCTCGTGGGCACGGGAAGCTAACTCGGGAACCACGCCACCATAACTCTCATGAACGGCCTGACTGGCCGTGACATTAGAGAGCAAGACACCGTTACGGATGACAGCCGCCGATGTATCGTCACACGACGACTCTATTCCCAAAATGGATATATCGTTCGATTGTTCCATACCACTTTTAAATATGGTGCAAAGGTAGCTCATTAAAACGAGAAAAAGGACTCCTTTTCGCTTTTTTTGACAAAAAAACAAATTATAATCTGCTTGGCACATAATTGTCAGTATGTACCAAGCCATAAAGTCAGGTACGGGACGGAGTTCCTAAAAAGAAATGAATTTGACTAACTAAACGCAAGAGATTCCTTCTTCATAAAGTCAAAACGACAAAGAAAAAAAGAAGGGAAAGACAATGACAAGTTGCCTTCTCAAATGCCCCAAAAGTCAAACCGATTTGGAAGCATAAAGCTTCCAACCTATACTTTTTGAGTGCTAATTGCCATAAAAAGCCCATTCGTGCCTTACTGAAAAAAATCCGATAAGTCCAATTGAAAAGGCGACATCGGAATGCCCTCTTCAGAAAAAGCATTGACGCGAATGGGGTTGTCTTTCCATCCGTATCGCACATAGCGAGGATGAGATAGAGACGATCGAATAATTATCTTCTTTCCGGAAACAGAAACTTCCACATTTTGATATCGTTTATCGGCAGCAGCCACCTCAAACTCGTACAACACGCTTTGGTCTTTCAAAGCTAGATCAAGCGTAAGAATAATATTTGAGCCTTTCTTTTCAGCTGAAACCACTTCGGGAGACAAGGACACCTTTTTATGAAAGACAAGACGATCGAAACAGCGTGCAATACGTTGCGCCACCTCTTGCTTTCGAAGAGGATGGATATCAACGGTTTCGCCAAGGTCAATAATACAAGCCAGCTCTGCATAAGGGTCTTCATGCGCCACTATGCGCTGAGCTTCGCGCAATGCAGCCCAATTGCTGTCCTGTGGGTATTCTGTGGGGTCCATGAAATTGGCTAACTGAACTATAACGAACGGCATCTCAGGATTTTGCCAACAGCCACGCCAACATCCTATCATTTTCTGCAACAAATCGGCATAAGGCACTGGATTATCAGTATTCGACTCGCCTTGATACCATACCACGCCCGAAAGAGCATAAGGAGCCAGTGGGTAGAGTACCGCATTATAAAGTGTAGTTGGCAAATTTTGCAAAGAAACGTCCACACTCGGGCAAGGAGGCATCAGCACACCATCGTGATGTTTCCACTTTGTGCTCAAAAGAATGATATCTTCAGGAAACGGATTTTGACTGAAACGATTTTCACCAAACGCCAAAAGATAAGGCTTATCTTTAATAAAATGAACAGTTCCCCTTTTGTTGACAAAACGCACAGCGATGACATTATCGCCTTCATGAAGCAACCCCTCCGGGATATCATAGCGACGAGGAGGATACTGATAGTAAGTCCTGCCTACCTCCTGTCCGTTAACATAGGTATAGTCGGCATCGTATAGGGTACCAAGCAACAATCGTGCGGGCTTCCCTGCATGCGCCTTATCTATATGAAAATGCTGACGCAACCAAGTTGTTCCAATTCCATCCCAGCCCCATTCGTTTTGATCTATTGTTACCCAATCAGAATCATCATATGTGAGTTTAACAAATGAAGAATCCTGTTCGTTAAGAATAGCGTTCCATCGTCTATCAGCGAGTTGGTTTGCCCGAATTTGGGCTTGAACGAAATCTTCATCTTGATACAATTTCGTTTTCTTCAAAAGCAAGGGATATTCTTCTTGCAAAGAATCTGCCGAAATCCACGCCTCAATTGGAGTTCCGCCCCAGCTATTCACTATGATCCCTTGTGGTACGCCATATTCCTGGAACATTTCTCTCCCAAGGAAATAGCCTACTGCGGAGAACAGCCATGCGTTCTGTTTATTTAGAGGTTTCCAATTGATGTTCGTATCGCGAATATCTTTTTTCGGTCCGCGTGTGTCAGTTTCATTTTGCACGCGAAAGAGTCTAATACGATCATTTTCATAGCTATCGATATCCCGGGTATATTGAGGATAGACACGTTCAATGGTAACATCAATATTAGACTGTCCTGAGCAAAGCCAAACATCACCAACAAGTACATCATTGAAAATAATCGGATCTGAACCTGTACCTCTAACCTCTAAAACATACGGACCTCCCGCTTTTTGGCTGGGAAGTGTCACTTGCCATTGACCATTGGAATCAGCAATAGTCATGTAAGTCTTTTTGCGAAATGCGACACTAACCTCTTCACCAGGAGTGGTCCACCCCCATACAGGGATAGGTTTTCCACGTTGAAGAACCATTCCAGATTGGAATAATTTAGGCAACTGCAATTGAGCATTTGCAACTAATGAGCATAGGAGTAACAGACAAAAGGAAAGAAACTTCTTCATAGCAGCCACAAAACTACAAAAAACAATGACATAACGTAGCACCTTTTATAAGAAAAACAACAAATGGTATACTTTTTTAAAATATGTGCCTAACTTGTATTGATGCTTTTGAAACTTTTCTCTATTTTTGCAAGCAAAACATAATATTTGATACCTGAAAAAATGAAACAAGAAAAAGGCTTTTACAAGTTGTCTTGGACACAGCGAATCGGTTTCGGTGCTGGAGACTTAGCGCAGAATCTAATCTATCAGACAATCTGCATGTATCTTCTTTTCTTCTACACCGATGTTTACATGTTAGGTGGCGATGCAGCCAAGTCAGCAGGACTTGCCGCCACAATGTTCCTCGTAGTACGCCTCGTCGATGTATTGTGGGATCCCCTCGTGGGAACCTTTGTTGACAAGCATAATCCCCGTTGGGGAAAATACCGCTCGTATTTAATCATGGGTGGAATCCCCCTTACCATTTTGGCCATTCTCTGTTTCTGGGACGGCTTTAAGCCTTCCATTATTTATGCCTACATTACTTATGTGGGTATGTCTATGCTCTATACTCTTATAAACGTTCCTTACGGTGCATTAAACTCATCGCTTACACGCGATACCCACGAAATTACTGTACTCACCTCTACGCGCATGTTCATGGCTAACGTTGGGGGACTGTGTGTATCCGCAGGAGTTCCCATTCTTGTCGCTTTATTAGCATGGAAAGAGGTGCCAAGCAAAACCATCGAAACGGCTTTATTTATGGGACTTGGGTCGCTGCCCGCTTTCATCTTCATGCCCCTTGTTCCTGCCATCAAACAGAAAGTTGGCAAGAAGAACATGTTTTACATCTTTTTGTCTGTGGCCATCATCGGAATGGCTTTGCTCTATGTTATCAGCAAGTTCATGAATATGGCAGAGAATATGTGGTTAGTTTATGTGGCTCAGTTCATCAAGTCAACGGGAGTTATCGTAGCTACTGGCTATATGTGGGCATTGATACCTGAGGTCATTTCATATGGTGAATACACTACTGGCCGTCGTATTTCAGGAATCGTGAATGCTCTGACTGGTATATTCTTCAAGGCTGGTATGGCTTTAGGAGGTGTTATACCAGGACTGATTCTAGCCGCCACACATTATGTACCAAAAGAGAGCGAAGGAAACGCGTTGCCCAATGATTCTAATGCATGGTTCTTGACAATGCTCATTTTCTCCCTCATCGGCCTTGCCCTTCTTATTTTCTGCTTCTCACAGACAAAGGAACGCGTGGTAATGAACGAAAGTGAAACAAAAAATGTCAAAGTAAGCGATCTTTGGACAGAATTCCTACGCAATCGCCCCTTACGTGTTGTCGCTTTATTTTTCATCACAGCCTTTGCTATGATGTCAGTTGGTAATGCTGCTGGTGCATACTTCATGAACGGTTTCGACCAACAAGCACCTCTTGCACAAGAAGGCATACGTTGGCTTGTATGTGTCATTCCTGCCCTGCTATTATTCCTCGCAATGTTCATCATTTCAAAATATGAACTCAGCGACGAGAAAATAGACGAAATAAACAAGGCAATTGAGCAGCGCAGTAAGGAAAACTAATAGAAACCACCCTTTTGATTGATAAACTAATAATCAACACTAGAATCTATATAATATGAAACTTCCACGATATCTTTTCCCAAGCGATTATATGGCCGACCCATCGGCACATGTGTTCAACGAACGTCTTTTCATTTATCCTAGTCATGACTGGGATGCTGGAGAATGCTTTGACGATGATGGTGGTCACTTTCAGATGAAAGACTACCATGCTTTGTCTTTCAACGATATTGAGAATGATGAAGCCACCGATCATGGTGAAATACTTCATGTTAACCAGGTGGAGTGGGCTGAGAAGCAGATGTGGGACAATGATGTAGTAGAGAAAGACGGTAAGTATTACCTGATTTTCTCTGCAAAAGGTTATGACGGAGTGTTCCGACTCGGAGTAGCCATTGCCAAAAAGCCCGAAGGACCATTCATCCCTCAAGAGCACCCTATTCGTGGTTCTTTCTCCATTGATCCATGCGTTTTCAAAGATGACGATGGGGAGATATACTGCTTTTTCGGTGGGCTTTGGGGCGGACAACTCCAATGGTGGCAATCACTTCCTTCAGGCCATTCAGCTATCCCAGGAAAGTATGGTGACGATAATGGGCTCATTGACCTCGGACCTGCTCCTGATCATAAAACCCAACTTTTTGCCAAACCCGATTCTCCCGCTATTCCTAGCTTGATTGTGCGTATGAGCGATGACGTGCTCCAGTTTGCTGAGGCTCCACGACCCGTGTTAGTTCTCGACAAAAATGGAAAGCCACTGCGTGCTAGTGACCCACACCGATTCTTTGAAGCATCGTGGGTGCATAAGTACAATGGAAAATACTATTTCTCCTACTCTACTGGTGATAGTCATTACCTGTGCTACGCCATTGGTGACTCTCCCTATGGGCCTTATACTTATCAAGGGGTAATTCTTGACCCAGTTGTAGGATGGACCACTCATCATAGCATAGTAAAATATCAAGGACAATGGTATTTGTTCTATCACGATTGCGTACCTTCGAATGACATAACTCATTTGCGTTCTTTGAAAGTGCAACGTTTGTTCTACAATGAAGATGGAACCATAAAGAAAGTTATTAATGAGTAGTTAATAAGAACAAAGGGAGACAAGTAAATCCATAGCCCCTAATAATATGCTTTTGTCCATATTTTGAGAAAAAAACTCCTCTTTATATTATTCTTATTGCCACTAACAGCTATAGCTGAGGACGGTAGCCGTTTGTGGTTGCGCTATGACACTCTACGCACTACTAGAGTTATTGGCGTTGAAGGAATGGCACACGATGTGCTATCCTTGTTCTATCCCGGAAAACAGGTCACGCTCAATATTGATGCATCTATGCCTGATGACGGTGGATATAGCATCAGCGGAACAGCCAACAACCTTCACATCAGTGCAGCAAGCCAAACTGCACTCCTTTATGGTGCATTTGCAGCTTTGCGTGGCGAAAAAGGGGATTCGCATCCATATTTCCGACTTCGAATACTAAATCATTGGGATAACCTTGATGGATCTATTGAACGTGGATATGCTGGCAACAGCATCTTCTGGAACCTATCCTCCCTTTCTCCAAATCCTAACGCGTCACTCTCTAAGAGTGGGAATAAGGAAACAAAGAGCAAAAGACACAAAGAGGATAGAAATCAAGACAAAACTCTTTCCCCATCAGATATTGTTCACATCAAACAGTACGCACTCGCCTGTGCCTCTGTTGGCATCAACGGAACGGTACTCAATAATGTAAACGCATCACCCCTTATCCTTACCAGTCCTTACCTCCATCAGGTAAAAGAATATGCAGATCTATTACGACCCTATGGAATCCGTGTTTACTTGTCTGTAAACTTCGGTTCTCCGAAAGCATTGGGAGATGTGAATACTGCAGATCCCCTCGACAAAAAGGTTCAGCGCTGGTGGAAACGAAAGGCTAACGAGATTTATAGACTTATACCTGACTTCGGCGGGTTTCTCGTGAAAGCAAACAGCGAAGGGCAGCCTGGTCCATTCGACTACGGCAGAACCCATGCAGACGGAGCCAACATGCTCGCAGATGCTCTTAATCCTCATGGAGGAATCGTTATGTGGCGTTCCTTCGTTTACGGCGCTAAGCATAAGGGAGAAGACAGAGTGATGCAGGCGGTAAGTGAGTTTGAGCCTTGCGACGGATTGTTTCGTCCGAACGTCATCCTGCAATCAAAGAACGGACCTCTCGACTTTCAGCCACGCGAGCCTTATGCCCCTATCTTTGACCAAATAAAGAAGACACCTCAGATGGTGGAACTGCAAATCACGCAGGAATACCTCGGTCAAGGCAATCATCTGGTATTCCTTGCTCCGATGTGGAAGGAATTCTTTTCGTTTGTTGACCCTTCAAATCTTGCTGGTATAGCTGGCGTTGCTAACGTTGGAAACGACTGTAATTGGTGTGGACACCATTTTGCTCAATCCAACTGGTATGCCTTCGGGCGCCTTGCTTGGAATCCCTTCATCTCTTCCGAGCAGATTGCTGAAGAATGGCTAGGGCAAACATTTGGAGAAGGAGCAAAGGTACCAGATACTTCAGAAGTCAAGAAAGACTCTTTTTCCAGTATCGAGGAACAACTAGTATCCCTGATGCTGCGTTCCCGCGAGGCATGTGTCGACTATATGATGCCACTCGGACTTCATCATATTTTCAAGTTCGATCACCATTATGGACCCGAGCCAGATGGCTTTAAGCCCGACTATCCTTTAGAATGGTGCCCTGTCTACTATCATCAGGCAGACACCATTGGCGTTGGTTTCAATCGTTCCACAAGCGGAAGTGGAGCCACTCAACAATACCGCGAGCCATATCGTACGCTTTATAACAACATTACCACTTGCCCCGAGAACTATCTGCTTTGGTTTCATCATGTCCCTTGGAATTATCGCACACAGTGCGGGCGCACACTTTGGCAAGAACTTCAGCATCATTATCAGCACGGTGTGAACGAAGTAGAAGATTTCATCCGCATTTGGAAAAAGGCACGCCCCTTCGTTGACGAGCAACGATGGCAGGATGTAAACGAAAAGTTACAAATACAGCTCAGTGACGCAAAAGAATGGCAGCAAGTATGCATCGACTACTTTTCCCAGTTTGCTGAGCATAAGTAACATGACAGTATTTCCCTTTTCCAAAGAGAACTTTTACATGACTTTCGCAAAGGATGTATGCCACAGGAAAGAGCCTTTTTGTGATGATTTGTTATTTTTCTAACCACTTTTTAGTAAAATTATCGCTTTTTTGCATTGAAGTTCGAAAAACTAGTAGTACTTTTGCACCCGCAAAAAACAAATCATTTCCAATTATTAAATGAGATTCTGGAACGAACGAATGGAATGCATGGATCGAGAATCCATGCGACAACTACAAAGCGAGCGCCTAAAACGCATTGTTCGATACACTTACGAACGAGTAAAATTCTACAGAGAGCGTATGGATGAAGCAGGAGTGACTCCTGACGATATCCAGTCGATAGACGACATCCGCAAACTCCCCTTTATGCAGAAGAAGGATTTGCGAGAATACTACCCCACCGACACCTTTGCTGCTCCAATAAAAGACATTGCCCGTTTTCATGCATCAAGCGGCACGACAGGGAAGCCTATCGTTGCCGGATATACCGTGCATGATCTGGAGTGTTGGGCAGAAGGCGTTGCTCGTTGCCTCACAGCCTATGGAGTAACAAGAGAAGATATCGTACAAGTGTCCTACGGCTATGGATTATTCACAGGAGGCCTAGGAGCACACGACGGAGCCGGCAAGATAGGATGTGCCGTGCTTCCCACTTCGTCGGGCAATACAGCGAAGCAGATTATGCTGATGAAAGATCTCGGAACCACTTGTCTGTGCTGCACGCCCTCCTATGCTCTGTTCCTTGCCGAAACCATCGAGAACGAACCCGACGTCCGCCCCGAAGACTTGAAGCTGCGCGTGGGAGTCTTCGGCGCCGAACCTTGGACAGAGGGCATGCGTCACGCCCTTGAGCAGAAACTCCACATCCGCGCCTACGACATCTACGGACTTACCGAAGTGAGCGGTCCTGGCGTTGGAGGCGAATGCGAATTCCAAAACGGGACTCATCTCTGGGAAGATATGTTCTACCCTGAAATAATCGATCCGGTAACGCTTCAGCCCGTTGAAGACGGGAAAGAGGGCGAGTTGGTATTCACTACTCTAACAAAAGAAGGAATGCCTGTCATCCGCTACAGGACAAGAGACCTAACGCGCTTGATAAGAGAGCGTTGCGAATGTGGGCGTACCGCTGTGCGTATGGATAAGATCCTCGGGCGTTCTGACGATATGCTTATCATACGAGGAGTCAACGTCTTCCCCTCTCAAGTGGAAGCTGTCATCATGGAAATGCCCGAAGTCACAGGGCAGTACTTTATTACTGTAGACAGAGTCAACAACATCGACACGTTTGACATCGACATCGAGCTGAAGCCCGACTACTACGGCGACAACCTCTCCACGATAGAGCGCACTAAACAGCAGCTCTCAGAAAGGCTTGTCAGCGTGCTGGGAATCAAGCCCACGCTACATATCGTTGAGCCAGGCAGCATAGAGCGCTCGATGGGCAAAGCCAAGCATGTGAACGACAAACGCAAGTTTAAGAACTAATACCCATAAAGAACAAAGATATGATAACGAAACAACTATCCATCTTCCTTCAGAATAAACTCGGGCGCTTCGCACAAGTTGCCTCCATTCTGGGAGACGCAGGGCTCAACATGAGGGCTTTTACCGTAACGGAAAATGCCGACTACGGCATCGTGCGCCTCATAGTAGAAGACGTTGAGAGGGCTGTGGAAACGCTGCGTGCTGCTTCGTTTGCCGTCAACCTTACCGACGTTGTCATCATCAGCATTCCCGACAAACCCGGAATACTTGCCCAGTATATGCGCACGTTGGCAGACGAAGACATCTTCATCGAATACATGTATGCCTTCTCCAACAACTCGCATGCAAACGTCGTCATCAAGAGCAACGACAATCAGCGCTGCAACGCCCTTCTCGAAAGCAAGCAGGCAGAAAGTCTCTAAGCGGCATACTACTTAAAAGAGAGCCTTTTCCGCATCGACGGAAAGGGCTCTCTTCTGTTTTTCCGCTGATGATTTCGCTGTTTGTTTCTCAAAAAAAGGAAAGAGAATTATTGCATGCCTCATACTGATTTTTCCCTTCTCGATAAAAATTATGAAGAAGGGAATAATTTTTTTGGAGAACAAATATCGCGCGCTGAAGAAGGAAAAAATCTTTTTGGAGAAGGGAAAATTTCGGCACGACAAAGAATGCCGAAGAGTCTCAGTCGAACTTCTCTGCTTCCTCAAACGACAGAGCCTTCAAGTCCTTGGGCGACAGCTTCATCTCCTCTGGCGCAATAGGCCATTCAATGCCTACCGTCGGATCGTCGAAACGTATCGACGCCTCACTTTGCGGGGCATACTCATTGTCGCATTTATACGTGAAGATAGCCTCCTCGCTCAGCACGAGGAATCCGTGTGCAAAGCCTCGCGGGATGAAAAGCTGCTGCTTGTTTTCGTCGCTCAGTTCCACCATTACTTGTTTGCCGAACGTCGGGGAGCTGCGTCGGAGGTCGACAGCCACATCCAGCACGCGCCCTTTGATGACGCGCACCAATTTTGCCTGACTGCAAGCCCCACGCTGATAATGCAAGCCCCTCAGCACGCCGCGCGACGATTTCGACTCGTTATCCTGCACGAAGTTCACAGCACCGATCTGCTCCTCGAACTCCTTCATCTTGAAAGTCTCCATAAAATATCCGCGGGCATCCTCAAACACTCTCGGGCGAATGACATATACCCCTTCAACGTCTGTCTTGATGTATTCCATAAACGAAAACTGATTCTTGCGTGCTGCAAAGATACGAAATAAATCGCGAAAAAACCCATTTTCTCTCCTTTTTTATTTTAAAAGGGAACTTGTCAAGAAACGCCCAGAAGTCAAAGGAAAACTTTTCCACTTTTTTGCGAGAAAAAAACGGACTTTTGTGTTTCGTCTGAAAAAATATCTTATATTTGCAACGTGGAAAAATTAGGAAAGCAAATAGGATTGCTGCTGCAGGAGAACGACTGCGTTGTTCTGCCTGGATTCGGTGGATTTCTCATCCGTCCCGTTGGTGCTCATTATGCTGATGACGAGCATCTTTTCCTTCCCCCCTCCCGTACGGTAGCCTTCAACAGCCGTCTCACCGAAAACGACGGGCTCCTCGCCAACCGATATATGCATGACTTCCAGATTGGCTACAACGATGCCTATCGTCTGGTAGAAAAAGACATTGAACGGCTTGCCGACACCCTTGCAACCGAAGGGACAGCGTCTCTTCCCGGCGTGGGAGTGCTGCAACAGGACATCCAGAGTGCCATCCACTTCACGGCTGACAACAAAGGGCTGGAGATGCCTTCGCTCTGCGGATTGGATGCCATAGGCATACAAACACTTTCCGTACTCAGCGACAACAGGAAGCACGTCGGCGCAGAGACTTCAAAACCCGTCATCACCACAACGCCGAAGTCTATCGACATACACATCGGGAAACGTTTCGTGCACGCAATATCCTCTGCTGCAGCTGCCGCTCTCCTGTTGGTGCTCTTTGCCCTACCTATGAGCAGAGACCAACAGCCCAACGTGGCAGGACTCAACATTGCCTCCAACTCAGCGAAAGCAACAGCCGAAACAACTCTCGTTGCCGAAACTCCAAGCGCAAGCGAGAGCCGCAGCATCTATCCCTTCGAGGCTGTCATCACATCCAAGACTGAGTCTGAGACAATATCAGCTAACGAAAGCGCCGTTCCCCAGAGCACAGAGGCAACCACTCCGTCAGAAAGCGTTGCCGAAAGTGCCGAGAAACCTTACCATATTATTATAGCCAGCCTGCCTAACGAGCGCAACGCCGACTTGCTGGTGAAGAAGTACACGAACAAAGGATTCCCCGAAACACGCATCCTCCGTGTTGACAACTATGTGCGCATTTCCCTCGCGTCCTTCGCCGAGAAAGAAGATGCCGTTGAACGCTTGCGCGAGATACGCAGCGACGAGACATACAAACACGCGTGGGTGTTCACCGAGAAAAAACAATAAGTTTCATTCATGAAACGCGTACGCTGCCCCAAATGTGATCATTTCATCCTCTTCGATGAAACACAATACACCGAGGGGCAGTCTCTCGTTTTTGTGTGCGACAACTGCCAAAAACAGTTCTCCATTCGTTTGGGTGTAAGCAAGCTTCGTGCCACGCAACGCGAAGAAAACCAGTCGTCTGCACCGACTGAGGAAGAGTCAGCTACGTTTGGCTTCATCTCCGTAGTGGAAAACGCTTTTGCCTATCATCAAGTTATTCCCTTGAAGATGGGCGATAACCTCATCGGGCGACGCAACAAAGGCACCGAAGTCGACATTCCCATCGAGACAAACGACCCGAGTATGGATCGGAGGCATTGCTACATCAATGTAAGGCAAAACAAACAGGGAGACATAGTCTTTACCCTCCGCGACAACAACAGCAACTGCGGCACATTTCTCAACAACGACATTCTCAGCCCAAAAGACAGAATCCGCATCTACGACGGAGCCATCATCACCTTAGGAGCAACGACAATCATCCTTCACGAACACGAAACCGAAGAGCAAGCGGGAATGTGATTTTCCTCCCTATCGGAGTACTTTTTTGCACTTTTTCTGAACTTTTTTTGCTTTTCCGATGATGTTGGAAAAAAATGATATAAATTTGTAGTCATCTAATACATAATAATCCTTTTTAAAATAAATACCATGGGTTTTTCAAGAAGAGATTTTCTGAAAGCGACAGGAGCAATGGGATTGTTTACCATCATTCCTCGCAAAGTGATGGGAGGACTGCCAGGAGTAGTTCCACCCAGTGATCAACTAACCAAGGGCATCATAGGTGTCGGCGGAATGGGACGTGGGCATTACAACTATGGAGGAACACGCCTCATTGCCATCTGCGATGTTGACAAAAGTCACCTTCAGGCAGGACTTGATGCTGCCCCCGACAAAATCAAAGGTTTCACCGACTTCCGCGAGCTCATCGCTATGCGCGACGTTGACATCGTCCACATCGCTACTCCGCCACATTGGCACGGAATCATGGCCGTTGAAGCAGCAAAGGCAGGAAAAGACATCTGGTGCGAAAAACCAATGACTCGCACTATTGGCGAAGGAAAACGCGTAATGGAAGCAGTCAAGCAGCATGGCAACATCTTCCGCCTCAACACATGGTTCCGCTTTGCCGATACGTTCTACGGAATGGGTACCACAGTAGAGCCTATCAAGAAGCTTGTTGACAGCGGGCTACTCGGTTGGCCTCTTACCGTCACCATCGGGCGACATACAGGTTTCGACTGGAAATTCTATTGGGTCGGAAACACAAATCTCGCCCCGCAGGCTGTGCCAAAGGAACTTGACTACGATATGTGGCTCGGCCCGGCTCCCTACAAGCCATACAATGTACACCGCACCCATCAGACCTTCCGTGGATATTGGGATTATGACGGTGGTGGTCTTGGAGATATGGGACAACACTACATCGACCCCGTACAGTACTTCCTCGGAAAAGACGACACCAGCCCTGTGCTAGTGGAAATAGATGCTCCACAGCAGCACAGCGATGCCGTAGGCACTTGGCGCAAAATAACCTTCACATATGCAGACGGCTGCAAGATTATCCTTGATGGATCTGGAACTATTACCGACGTTCCTTACATCGAGGGGCCGAAAGGCAAACTATGGCCAGGCTTCCGTTCCGATATACCCGACTTACAGCGTAAACTTGCCGAGTTTCCCGATCCCAAACCACAAGCCACAGACTTCATCCAATCGGTACGCACACGCGAGAAATTTGCGCTTAACGAGGTTAATGGATTCCGTTCCTGCACGCTTGTCAACATGGGTATCACGGCTCTGCGCCTGAACCGCAACCTTCGTTTCGACCCTGAAAAGCTACAATTCATCGATGACGATGCTGCCAACAGGCTCATCAACCAACCTATGCGTGCCCCTTGGATTCTCTGATGTTTTACCTTAACTACTGTAGAATATGAAAACACTTCGATATTTCTTTGTAACATTTGTTGCATTTTTGATATGTTCCCTGTCAATAACAGCTCAGACTGATCCAGGGCGCACCAACAAGACTATCGTTGCCGATGTGCTTGCTCAAATGCCTGCTCAGAACGCATCTAAGAGCAACGCTCTGATGGAAGAACTTCTTCGTACGGGTGATGAAGGAGTCCTCAACATCGTATCACTTATGTCTGCCCCAGGTGAAGGCGACAATACGGCAATGGAATATGCGCTGAGCGGAATGGCTCGTTACGTCATGAAAGACAAGGCAATGGAGCCCAAGCGCCTCGCCTACTCCAAGTCTTTGGCTAAGGCTCTTTCGGCTACATCTATCGACGAGGTTCGTTTCTTCCTCCTTACCCAACTGCTGCTTGTCGGCAAAGACGAGGCAGTTCCTGCTGTTGCTGCGTGCGTTAACAACGACCGCCTACGCGATGTTGCATGCCGAACCCTTGTCAACATCGGCTCATCCGAAGCGAAAGCCGCATTAGCAAAAATCGGTTACAAAACAGTTCCTGACGCTGATGCACTTCCCGCTCCCGACGACACCGAGCGAATTGAAGCCAACCGAGTAGTCTCCATGTACGATTTAATCAAATCGGCAGGGATTGCTGCTCTTCCACAAGTCTCAAAGGCAATGAAAGACGGAGATCGCCGCTATCGCCAGGCTGTCCTCAACATTGTAGCTGAAGAACTTGCTGGAAATCCTGCCACAACAGCGACATTGCTCAAAAGCCTCAAAAAAGGCAGCAACGAAGCCAAGGTGGACATTATGGATTTCTTCTCCCGTACTGGAAACAAGGCTGCTGTAGGTGCTATTACCAAATGCCTTAAAAGCAAAGACATCAACGTTCTGACCTCAGCAATCTCCTCACTCGCCAAAATAGGAGGTCCCGAGGCTCTCACTCCCCTTGTAGATATTCTCAAGGGCAATGACGATTTCAAGACAGCACTTGTACGCAATGCTCTACCTTATATGGATGCCGACATCTCTACAGCGCTCCTAAACGGTATTGACTCTTTCTCCCCGGAAGGTCAAGTTGTAGCAACTCAATTGCTCGGTCATCGTGCTTGCACTACCGCAGGCCCCAAAATCTTTGAGCTGCTCAATTCCAATTATGGTGCTCTGAGCAATGCAGCTTACGAAGCTCTTCCTGGTGTCTCTACTGAAGAAGACATCGACCAACTGTGCTCTATGATGGCATCAGAAAAGGATGCTTCTCGCCTTACCAACATAAAAGATGCCCTTCTCGCTGCTTCCAACCTTATGGAAGCTCCCACACGTGAAGCCCTCTTCCTGAAGAAAGCATCATCAGCAAGTGCCGCTGATAAGCTTAACTACTACAACCTCCTTAGCCGTATTGGTAGTGCTGATGCCGGTTTGCTTAACACATTCTTCAGCCTTCTTTCGAAAGGAAGTGACACAGAGAAGGCAGCTGCTGTAGAAAACCTGTTGATGCGTCCCGACCATGAAACCGTGATTCGCCGAGCTCTTGCTGCTGGCAATAACGATGCCACTCAGGCAAAGGCGTTACTTCCCGTCATCCTCAAACATGTATCCTCAGCTGACTTAACTGCAGAGCGCAAACTCATCTTCCTTCGTGACGCATTCAACTTGGCTGCCACCGACGAAGAGAAATGTGCTGTCCTTACAGCTATTAGCGATGCTAAAACATTCCAAGGCATGCTCTTTGCAGGACAGTTTATTGACGTTCCCGCCTTACAACAAGCAGCTGCACGTACTGTTATGAATATTGGCCTTTCCGACAAGTCATTTAATGGAGCAACTGCTGTTTCATTACTCGAGCGCGTAGTAGACGTGCTTGAAGGAGGTGACGCTCGCTATGAGAAGGAAGCTGTCAAGAAACACCTTGCCGAGATGGAAGAGGGAGAAGGATTTGTTTCGCTTTTCAACGGCAAGGATCTTAGCGGATGGAAAGGTCTTGTTGGCAATCCCTTCACTCGTGCTCAAATGAAACCTAAGAAGCTGGCTGCCGAACAAGAAAAAGCCGACGAGGTAATGCGAGCTGACTGGAAAGTGGAAGATGGTTGCCTCACTTATGTAGGCAATGGCTATGATAACATCTGCACTACCAAGCAATATGCCGATTTTGAACTTCTTCTCGACTGGCGGCTCGATCCAGCCGGAGCAGAGCCCGATGCAGGCGTATACCTTCGCGGCACGCCACAAGTACAAATCTGGGATATTGCACGCACTAATGTTGGGGCACAAGTAGGCTCAGGAGGACTCTATAACAACCAGAAAAACAAGAGCACTCCATCACATGTTGCCGACAATCCTACTGGAGAATGGAACACCTTCCGCATCCTTATGCGAGGCGACAGAGTAAGCGTTTGGCTCAATGGCGATCAGGTTGTAAACAACGTCATAATGGAAAACTACTGGGATCGTTCACAACCCATCCCTTACATCGATCAAATTGAGCTACAGGCACATGGAAGCAAGGTTTGGTATCGCGACATCTATGTAAAGGAACTCCCGAGCTCAAAGCCTTATGAGGTAAGCGCACAGGAGAAAAAAGAAGGGTTCCGCCCACTTTTCGACGGTGTCACCATGCACGGCTGGACAGGCAACCTGCAAGATTATGTTGCCGAAGACGGATGTATCGTCCTCTATCCTAATCACGGTGGAGGTGGCAACCTCTACACCGAAGAGGAGTTCTCTGATTTCATTCTTCGGTTTGACGTTTGGCTTACGCCAGCTGCCAACAACGGTTTGGGAGTACGTACCCCTATGGAGGGCGATGCAGCCTATGTAGGTATGGAGCTTCAGATACTTGATAATGAAGATCCCATTTACAAAGATCTTCAAGTTTACCAATATCATGGTTCTGTCTACGGAGTCATCCCGGCAAAGCGTGGCTATCAAAACAAGCCTGGCGAGTGGAACACCGAAGAGGTCTATTTCAAAGGCAACAAAGTACGTGTAACGCTCAACGGAACAGTCATCCTCGATGGCGACATCAAAGAGGCTTCAAAGAACTTCACCGAGACCATCGACCATCGTGAACATCCGGGACTCTCAAATCCAAAGGGACATATCGGTTTCCTCGGACATGGTTCACATGTTAAGTTCCGCAACATTCGCATCAAGGAGCTGAAAAAGTAAATCGCCTCCTTTTGGGAAGCTTATGAAAAAGGCACATCCTCTATCGGGGATGTGCCTTTCTTTTATTGTTGCAATCTGAAAAAACGACTGGTGTACTTTTATTCTTTTGAATGCACCACTTCCACATCATCATATGCCAACCTTTCTCCTGATTCAAGATGCTCCGCTTCGAAGCGCAGAAGGCTCACGTTCACAGGAGAGAATTTGACTTCTTGCCATATGGGGTTGTTCACAATATTTGAGAACTCTCCCGCGCCCAACTTTTCCCATTTTCCATCCGGCAGCATCCCCCAGAGAGAATAGTGTGTAGCGACTCCGTCCTTGTCTGTTCCTTGAGGAGGAAAGTAACGGAAAGCTGATATAGCCTTATGTGGGTCAACTTCTATGAGCATTGTCTTCGGAGACGGGAACGCTATGTTTAAGTTAGAAGAGTGTTTCAAGCTCGTCCTATAGTCCTCTTCCTTTAGCTCAGGAGCAAGATAAACTCCTATCTTTGAGATTAGCGGACACGCTTTTGAGTCAACGATTGTCATTCGTAATTGGGTAGCTGTCACCGTAGGGAAGCATATAATACGCCTATGACCAATTGTCGTCAGCCCATCACCATGTTCAACGAGTTGGTCCTTTAGAGGAACCCATTGTCCATCCACAAGAGCATCCAAGGCAAACTTTTTTACGCGTTGGCCAAGACGGATATACTCTTCTGCAACAAATCGGTTGAAAGAAGTAGGCTCTCCAAAATCAAGAGTTAATGTTGCCGAAGTCACGTCATCATCGGTTGCCCAATAGGTATCAGCCTTGCCATCAAGCACTTTATTAGCAGCATAGCGTCTGCTGTTTCCCCGTTCGTTGCTGGCTGTTGCTTTGGCATGCTTTGCCAAGTCGTCTTTGAATACTGACTCCACCATACGAGCAAACATCAGTCCTCTAACACTATCCGTCGGGTGGATTCGTCCATTAGGCGCAACGGGGAAGTTGAGCAATAGCGTAGAGTTGCGTCCTACAGACTTATAATAAGTATCCATCAGCTTCGCCACACTCTTCACGTGGTTGTCCTCCTTCTGGTGATAGAACCATCCAGGACGTATACTTGTATTCGTTTCTCCGGGTACCCAGATGTCTCCTGTCTCAACTCCGAAATGAAGGTGCTCAAAAGGTACATCCCCCGTGCTCTTCATCAAGCTCCAGTTGGTAGACCCGACGTATCCGGCTTCTGTTCCCACCCAACGCAGATCTGCACGCGTGCCCACGTCGGCCCAAATAACGATTTCGGGTTGCAGACTACGAATGAGTTTATATGTTTCTGGCCACTGGTAATATGTTTTGCGATCAATATGTCTCCGTTCATTAGCACCTCCGTACCATCCATCCCCGCCGTTAGCGCCATCAAACCACACCTCAAACATGTCTCCATATTGGGAAAGCAATTCGCGCAGCTGGTTGCGGAAATAATCAATATATTCCGGATAGCCATATTGTGGATGGTTACGATCCCAAGGTGACAGATAAACGGCAAACTTCAGTCCTTCCTCGCGACAGGCGTCAGCAAGTTCACGGACCACATCTCCTTTGCCGTCTTTCCAAGGTGAACTCTTTACAGAAAAATCCGTATAGGCTGACGGCCACAAGCAGAAACCGCAATGATGCTTAGCTGTGAGGATGATCCCCTTCATTCCAGCCTGTTTGCAAACTCGTGCCCATTGCCTACAATCAAGATCCGACGGATTAAAGAGCTGGGGAGACTCGTTGCCATAGCCCCACTCTTGATCGGTATACGTGTTCAAGGAATAATGGATGAATGCATACATCTCCATATCCTGCAACTTGATTTGTCGCTCAGCAGGAAGGGGGCCACATGGCTTCGGTTCTTTTACTTTGTTGCCCATGCACGCAAACATAATGCACGACAACAGAGAAACAAAAAAGAGAGTCTTCAGTTTCATAATCAATTCATTTTTCGTTATAATATCATCCCCTACCCTCTACGGCCTGCTCTGCTGCCAGCCATAGGGAATTATCGGGAACAGGAGCTGTAACATCAATCATCTGTTTCGACACAGGATGCACAAACTGTACTCGACGCGCATGCAGACAAATGCTCCCGTCGGGATTGCTGCGAGGTGAACCATACTTCAAGTCCCCTTTGATAGGGCAACCGATATGAGCAAGTTGTGAACGTATCTGATGATGTCGGCCGGTTTGAAGAGCCACTTCAAGCAGATGGTATCTGGTAAGGCTTACAAGGAGACGGTAATTAAGGACGGCTTTTTTTGATTTCGGCTTCTCCTTATTATATATATACGACTTGTTCTGTTGCTCATTGCGCACCAGCCAATGCTCAAGCCTATCGCTCTCCTGAGGAGGGCGCTGCTGAACGATGACCCAGTAGGTTTTGTGCACAAGTCCGTCTCTCAGCATATCGTTGAGCCGAGCCAACGCCTTACTCGTCTTTGCAAAAATGACTACTCCGCTTGTCGGGCGGTCAAGACGATGGACAACACCCACAAAAGCATCCCCGGGCTTCTGATACTTCTCCTTCAAATAGTCGGCAACCATCTCCGAGAGTGGTTTGTCGCCCGTTTTATCTCCTTGCACAATCTCGCCAACAGCCTTGTTGACGATAATGATGTGATTGTCTTCGTAAAGAACATCCATTGGTGGCTTGCTTTATAATACTATTATCTGAGCGCTCCGAAAATCACCTTTCTGGCTGCACGCTCCAATGCCTGTTCATCCCCAGCCTTTGTGAACTCACCCAGCACGTATGGGCGTTCGAGACCTCGCATACAATAGTGCAGGATTGATGCCATGAAGTGAAGATTATCCATATGGAAGATACCCTCGTGGATACCCTGCAATAATATCTGTTCAATCAGCGCTATTTCGCGTTTCTCACACTTGCTTCGGATACTTTCGATGGTGCGCATGAAGCGCGAGAAGTCGGCTCGCAGAGAACCATTACGAAAAATAGAGTGCCTAACGTTATTAAGGCGACTGATAACAAACTCCATTATTTTCTTATCTGCGGGGATATCCTTCTCCACGATAGCTTCCAATACATTGACTATACGATTTAATTCCTCCTCCACAACGGCACGGAGCATCGCCCTCTTACTCGGGAAATAGTAGTAGAGTGTGCGGCGGCCTTTGCCTGCCTCATCGGCAATCTGCAGCATGGTGGTGTCGTCGTAGCCATTTCGGACGAAGAGGGTACGCGCTGCTTCAATAAGCTGTTTGCGGGTAAGATCTTTCATTGTTTCTGCAAATAATCGTCTTCAGCAACTGGTTTTGTATTAAAAAAAGCAAAAAAAACGGACAACATTTGGATATTCGGAAAGGACATACTAATTTTGCAGCCACAAATATCGCGGAGTGGAGCAGTGGTAGCTCGTTGGGCTCATAACCCAAAGGTCGTTGGTTCGAATCCTTCCTCCGCAACTTCGTGGAGCAGCCTTACGAGGCTGCTTTTCTTTATTTCCTTCCATCAAAGCATGGTGATGTCGCTGACATGCTCCATATTATGTCGTGCCATATAATCCGCAATACCGTCTGCCACCTTTTCCGAAACGGAAGGGTCCACAAAATTAGCGGTTCCTATCTCAACAGCTGTAGCTCCAGCCAACAGAAACTCTACCGCATCGGTAGCAGAACAGATTCCCCCCATCCCGATAACAGGAATCGACACAGCTTGAGCTACTTGCCACACCATCCGTAAAGCTACAGGTTTTACTGCAGGTCCGCTAAGTCCTCCCGTTACGGTCGAGAGTATCGGACGACGCCTTTCTGCATCGATAGCCATCCCGAGCAACGTGTTGATAAGCGACACGCCGTCTGCCCCCTCCTCTTCCACAGCACGGGCTATCGAGACAATATCCGTCACATTGGGCGAAAGCTTGACGATAAGAGTCTTGCTGTAGGCATTGCGAACGGCACGTACGACGGAGGAGGCCCCGTAAGGAGTAACGCCGAATGCCATACCTCCCTGCTTCACGTTCGGGCACGAGATGTTCAGCTCAATAGCAGGAATATGTTCCAGTTCGTCGAGCATGCGAGCTACTGCAACGTAGTCGTCGATAGACGAACCGGACACATTCACGATAATCTTCGTGGGAAGATGACAAATGGCGGGGTAGATATGATCGATAAAGTAACGTGCACCTTTATTCTGCAGCCCTACGGCATTGAGCATACCCGAAGGCGTTTCAGCCATACGAGGATAAGGATTACCCTCGCGCGGATGGAGGGTCGTGCCTTTCACGACGATGCCTCCCAAACGGCTGAAGTCAACAAAGTCAGCATACTCCGTTCCATATCCGAAGGTGCCTGAGGCGGTAAGCACAGGATTGCGCAGCTGCAGCGTTCCAATCTTTACACTTAAGTCCATTTTAGTCTGTCGATATTAAACACAGGTCCTTCTTTGCACACACAGACGTTACCCGAAAGGGTATCTTCCACACAGCAGAGACAAGCCCCTATACCGCAAGCCATCCTATTCTCAAGCGACACTTCACACCACACTTCCCCCGCACGAGCCATCGTGACCACAGCCTGCATCATCGGTTTCGGGCCGCATACATAGACAGCATTGAAATCCCCTTCGCTAAGCACAGGATGATGCGTCACAAAGCCTTTGACTCCTTCATCGCCTACTTCGGTAGTAACGTAAACAGTTCCTACCGACTCGAACAAGTCTTTGCAAAGCAGTTCTTTCGACGTACGAGCGCCAAGAAGGAAAGTGGGAACGATGCCTCGCCTGCACAACTCACGTCCCAAGAAGAGCAAAGGAGCCACTCCCACGCCTCCACCGATGAGAAGAGGAGAGCAAGGGGCGCCTTCCGACGGAAGCGTGAAACCATTACCCAAGGGCAATACCGCATTCACCACATCGCCTGCCTGCCGGCTACAAAGCCAAGCTGTTCCCTTCCCCACCCGCTGAACAAGCAAAGCCAGCGTATTGGACTCCTTGTCGTAGTCGTGGATGGAGATAGGACGGCGTAGCAGCACGCCCGGGGTGTCATCGATACGCAACTCCACAAACTGCCCCGGCTGCATGTCGGGTAGAGTATCATGTGCTGTGAGCACCATTCTGACCGATGTGGCGCTCACCGCACATGATTCCTTAACAATAAGGTCGAGAACTTTCACTAAAAGAGTTTTGAGGGATATTCACCGGCATCGACAAGAGCCTGTATCTTGTCGACTGTATCCTGACGGTCGGCAGCATAGGTGACGCCAAACCATTTTGCTGTAGTATCGAGAACCTTTACCTTCGACTGGCCCGATGTGATAAGCTCGTTTACAACCAGAGGGATAAAGAACTCAGCCTTGGGTTTCGAGATGTTCTCTTCCAGGAAGCGTACAAAGCTTTTTTCGCTGTGAACGAAATAGTCGGGTGTGAATCCCCACATATTCATGGAAACGGGCGTATTCTCAGGAACAGCCACCCATTTGCCTTCTTCCTCCTTGTAGCAGACTTCTCCATCTACGCGCATGATCTCGGTACGTTCTACGACGGTTGTCAGGTTCTGGTTGTCGTCGGTGCTGCAGATGCCGCGGGCAACGGTACCGTTCTCGCTCAACGTGTTGCACACGCGGAATCCAACCATCGAATAATCATCTTTCGAACCCTCCGGAAGGTTGGCCAGATGAGCACCCATCACGGCAAATGCGTCACGGCCATAGAAGTCGTCAGCATTGATTACGCAGAACGGCTCGTTGATGACATCCTTTCCCATCAGCACGGCATGATTGGTTCCCCAAGGCTTCACTCTCTCTTCAGGGCAGGTGAACCCTTCGGGCAGGTCGGTCTTGTTCTGGAACACGAGCTCCGTGGGGATATGTCCCTCATACTTGCTGAGGACTTTATCGCGGAAGTCTTGCTCAAAATCCTTACGGATGACAAAAACGATTTTCCCAAAGCCGCCACGAATGGCATCGTAGATAGAATAATCCATAATGGTTTCTCCGTTGGGGCCCAGTCCGTCGAGCTGTTTCAACCCGCCATAACGGCTACCCATACCGGCTGCTAACACAAACAATGTAGGTTTCATACGATTAAAAATGTTTTTATGGTTGCATAAATTCTTAAATCTGCGCAAATATACTACTAAAAAAGCAGAAATGAAATTGAAAATCGAAAATAATTCCTATCTTTGTGGAAAATTGTGAAGCCACGAAAAACGCACAAGCCCTTTCACGGCTCCACCTTTCGACGAATTATCAACAAAAACGGATACCGCTATATGCAGAAGACGAAACTCCCTATTTTCATTGTTGCCATCATAGTGGCTTCTTTCTCCATCGCCTCGTGCAACAGTCAGGCAAAGAAAACGGCACCAGCCGAAACGGCAATCGACGCCGACACCATTCCCGTCGATGATGACCAGTACGTACGTATCGAGACATCAGAGGGCGACATCATCGTCCATCTCTTCCGCGACACTCCGCGCCACCGCCACAACTTTGTAAAGCTGGCGCGCAAGGGCTACTACGACAATCAGCTCTTCTACCGCATCGTCAACAACTCGCTCATACAGGCCGGCGACCCTAACTCCAAGAACGCCACGCCCGAGACGACGTTGGGAACGGGCGACGTGGATTACACCCTCGAGCCTGAGCTCTATCCCGAACGACACATCAATCATCGCGGAGCAGTCGGCATGGCTTCCTACAAGCCTCTCTACGAGTCGTCGGGAGGGCAGTTCTACATCGTCACAGGCATGAAGCAGAGCGACGTGCGTCTGGCAAATGCCGAGACACACCTCAACAAGAAGCGTCGCGAGCTGGTGTTCGACAGCATCACCAAGCAGCCCTCCTATCAGGCTCAGCTGCGCGAGATGAACAAGAAAGGCGACAAGCGAGGCATGTGGCGCGTGAAAGAGGAAATCAAGGAACAGACCAATGCCATCATGGAGAGTCGCACCCCCTTCGCCTACTCTAAGGAGCAGAAGAAAATCTACCAGACCATCGGCGGCGAAGCCACGCTCGACGGGCTCTATACCGTGTTCGGCGAGGTGATAGAGGGCGACAGCGTGCTCACCAAGATTGAGAAGCGTGCCGTGAATGCCGACAGGCGGCCCTACGACGATGTAGTCATCAAGCACATCACCGAGATTCCCGCTCCCACACGATGAACATCCGTTCGACGACACTACGCAACGGGCTGGTGCTCGTCCACGTGCACATGCCCGACACCCAGATGGTAGCCATCGACGTACTCTACAACGTCGGGGCGCGCGACGAGGAGCCGGAGCATACAGGCTGGGCTCATCTGCTCGAGCACCTCATGTTTGAGGGCACGCCGCGCATAGCCGACTACGACACCCAGGTGCAAAGCGCCGGGGGCGAAAACAATGCTTTCACCAACAACGACATCACCTTGTTCTACCTCACCGTTCCGCATGCCAACATCGAGAAGGCATTCATCCTCGAGTCAGACCGCATGTTGGGGCTCACCCTCGACGACAGAAGCGTGGAGATTCAGAAGCATGTGGTGATTGAAGAGTTTAAGCAGCGCTGCACTAACCAGCCGTACGGCGATGTGCATCATCTGGTACGTGCCCTTGCCTACAAAGAGCATCCCTATCGTTGGCCCACCATCGGCATCACCACCGAGCACATCCAGAAGGCCACTCCCGACGATATACGCGCCTTTTACCACAAACACTATCGTCCCTCAAACGCCATCCTCACCGTCACGGGCGCAGCGTCGTATGACGAAACGCTTCGTTTAGCAAAAAAGTATTTCGAGCCTATCGGCGACGAAGGCATCCCCTGCACACACCAGCCCACCCATCACGGCATCACACGCGAACCTCCCCAGCCTCGCATGCGTCGGCGCACGGTAAAGAGGGATGTGCCATTAGATATGCTTGTGATGTCGTTCCACATGGGCGGACGCACCGATGCCGATTTCTTCCCTTGCGACGTCATCACCGACCTGCTCGCCAACGGACAGAGCAGCCGTCTTGCACAGCGGCTCGTCAACGAGCAGAAGCTGTTCGTCTCGCTCGACGCCAGCATTCTGGGAAGTGTCGACCCGGGCTTGCTGCAAGTGATGGGGCGTGTGAGCCCTCATGTATCCCTTCCCGAGGCAGAAGCAGCCGTGTGGAACGAACTCGACCGGCTGAAGAAAGAAGACATCCCTGAAGAGGAACTGGAGAAGGTGCGCAACCGATACGAGTCGGAGCGCGTGTTTGGCTACATCAACTACCTGAACGTCGCCATCACCCTCCCCCAACTCATCCTCTCAGGGTCGAATCCCGACAAAGAGATATCCTCCTACCGTGCCGTCACGGCTGATGACATACGCCGCACCGCCCGCGCCATCCTCACCCGCCGCAACTGCAGCGTCCTCTACTACAAAGCCTCCAACAACCAATCATAGCCCTCACGGAAGAGATAGGCGCTTTACGACAAGCTGTGCCGCTGCCTTCGAACTATGAATGAAGTTACCTATGTCAATAGTAGCATTCACCTAGACCTTCGATGTAACACAACTTCACCAAGCAAGAAGGACACCACAGCCGACACCCAAGCTGAATACGACATCATCTACGACCTCTTCGGGCGCAGAGACATCCACCCGCAGCAAGGAAACAACTACATCATCAACGGACGCAAGCGGCTCTACAAATAGGAGCAGGAGCCACATTCCTCAGCAGAAAAAAACATTTCGGGAGACAAGCAGCGTGTTTCGTCTTCCAAAATGCTTTTTGCAACACGTTGGGACACCTTGCACAACACGTTGGGACACCTTGCACAACACGTTGGGACACCTTGCACAACACGTTGGGACACCTTGCGCAACACGTTGGTGCAACAAAAAAGTCTCTCCATATTCTTCTATCGAGGTTTCTATCTAAGCGCTTTTAACTGCCCCCGAAGAAAAGGGAGGAGGAAGAGGAGGCAGGGATTCACTTTAAGGTTTACTTTTTCTTTTCTGTACATTGTTTATCGAGACTAAATCTTCGTCCCTGCCTCCTTCATGCGTGCTCCTAGGTTACTTTATCAGCACTTTCTTGCCGTCTTTGATATAAATGCCTTTGCTAGGCGAAGCTATCTCCCGTCCCAGCAGGTCGTAGTAGGGAGTGTCCTCAGCATGTTGCAGCTCTGGCGTAGTGACGGAAGTCAGGTCGAAGTAGAGCGTACTGTTGACGCTGTGTTGGGGTGTAAAGAAACCATCGCTCTGATAGCGGCGAGTATAATCCTCAGCTACCTCCAGTTTCAGCATCTGACCTCCACGATAAGGCCCTATCTTGAAATCGACTGAATAGACGCCCCAAAGACCCGTCATCATTGTCGATTCCCATCTTTCGAGTGTTTCGAGGTAGACGGAGTCGTTGTGTATCTCGTAGTAACAGTAATGATCGGCTGGGTTGAAGTTCAGCCAGCCGGTAATGTGCAGGCTGTCGTCTTCGAGCGTGACTTGGAGGTCTGGAGAGTACCCGGGAGGGTTGTTATGTATCCAGATGTCTGTCTTTATGAACTGCTCGTTCTCACCGCTCGTCTGTATGATGCCGCAGGGAACCTTGACAGGGTTTTCCCTTACCGACAAAGGAAACTCATGGGTGATGGGGGGCATGTGCCCTGCATCGTCGACAGCAGAGAACAGTATCTTGTAATCGCCCGCCTCAAGGCTGCCGAAATTCACAGTTGTCGTTTTCATCCCGTTACTCCCGTTATAGTGTGCGCTGACGCGGATATCCCTCCCCTCCTTGCCGTCAAGACTCAGATAGTCTGCCTTTATCAGCCAGCTATCCCAATCGGCATTGAACCAGAGATCGAGTCCTTCGGTAGGCAAGCTGCGTGTGAAGAACTCGTGCTTTGCCAGTATGCCCTTGAAGTTGAAGATTTCCTTTCCGCCTCTGCTGAACGTCAGCACCCTGCATTGTCCCTCGCTGGAAGGCACCGATCCGGGTGCCACGCTACCCAAAATGCAGCAGTCCCTGTTGTCCTCGGCTATCATGCCTATGCTCTGAATCATCTTTGTTTCGCCCAGACGAGGATGAGAGAACACGAAGATACTACAATAGTTGTTCCAACCAAACTCTACACCATCCAGTGAATAAAGAAGAGTGTCGTTTTTCAACTCGCCGTTTTGGATATACTGGCGTGTCATCTTGTGTTCCCCGTAATCACAGTAGAAATTGTATAGCATGATTTCCTCTGCGAAGTCTTCCCGGAGGAGCCAAACCTTTTCCTTCGCCTCGCGAAGCCAGAGACCTTTCTCTTGTCCGTCCACCAAGACTCGCTTGTAGGATTGTTCGTTTATGACGGTATCTGTACCTATCTCGTACGTTACGGAAAGAGACTCAGTCTGTTCTGCATTGGGATAGAACCACGCTTCCGTCCAGGTTGTCCCCGTAGGGAAATAATTGCCGGTGGCTGTGACACCGTCGGTGACTACGAACGGAGTGCCAGCCATAGCTTCGAGCATGCTGAAAGCAGCTACGAATAATAAAAGGATAGATAAGCGGAATGTTTTCATACGAATTCTATTATATTTATATTTCTATTAAAGGCATATATAAGAGAATGAAGGATAGGATTACCTCGTAAATATCTTCTTCCCGTCTTTGATAAGGATTCCTTTTTGATTAACGTCGGATGGATGTCCTTGCAAATCGAAACAGTTTGTCTTTTCGTCTTGATTACCGGGTGAAAAGATAGGAACATCTGTGCTGGTGTAGATGCTAAACTCATTCCAAAATCGTGTGGCTCCATATATACTTTTCACGTTTGACGGTACATTGAGTTTTCCATAAACCGAAAAAGTTGTTTCAAATAATGTGGGCGGATTATTTGCGTAACACGTTACATTTTTTAAAGCACGACAATACTGAAAAGCTCTTCTCCCGATTGTTGAAACACTACTGGGAATAACGATGGAAACCAAATGGTCACACTCAAGGAAAGCCCAGTCTCCTATTGAGGTCACATGTGGAGGGATACAGATAGAGACCAAACTAGAACATTTCCAAAATAGAGTATTTTCGATGACCGTAATATTTTCCGGAAGACCTACTGAAGTTAATCCGAAACAATTTTTAAAGGCTCCCTCGCCAATGTAAGAAACGCTATTGGGGATTTGAATTGATGTTAGTCTTAAACAGTCAGAAAAAGCACCTGCTCCAATATAGGACACAACACCGGGGATCTCGACAGAAGAAAGATTCGAACAGCCTGCGAAAGCATGGTCGTTAATCGACGTTACACTTTGGGGTATTTCAATAGAAGAAAAGTTACAGCCAGCAAAAACGAGAGTGTCGATTTCTGCTATTTCCTCTGGAATGTGTACGTAAGAAAGTTTCTGACATTGATAAAACGCACCATAGTCGATGGATGTTACACTATTCGGAATATAGATGGAATCCAAATCCCAGCAATCTGCAAAAGCTTTTTTCTTAATATGCTTGACACTTGTGGGGATGGTAATAGAACGGGTGCTGTAAAAGCGGTAGAAAGCACTTTCTCCTATGACGGTGACATCGTACTTCTGGCTGTCGTACTCAACAAAAGCGGGAATATGAATGTTGTGAGTATTGATATCGCCCACGTCGGATAGTTCAGCTGTTCTTGTTTCTTCCGATAGTTTATAGATGAAACCGTCAATTTCAGCGTAAAAAGATCTCGTGGGGTGATTGACATTCAACTCCTCTATAACGAAATAGCCTTTCCACCAGCTATTGGCAAAGGTAAGATTAAGTTCATAGTCTCCCGCATCGATATGATTCTCTGCCAAGTCGATGATGATCTGATATGTTGAATCACTCTCCTCAGAATAGATGCATTCCTCTATTTCTCTATTTTTAATGATTATTTCAGAAGACGAATAAAAGGGGAATTCAATTATCAGACTTTTTTCTTCCAAATAGGCAACGGGGGTGACTCCAGGCGCACGGGCTCTATCGTCGTTACCTCCATGGGGCACATCCTTTACCAAAGGGATGTTGGTCCTTCCCTGCATAAAGCTGACGGCAAGAAGCAGTAAAAAGAAAAGGAAGAAAGATTTTTTCATTGTTTGCTATCTTTTTGTTTGCAAAGGAAAAAAATAAAAAGAAAAATCCTCAGTCTTATTTGCTGCAAAATGCTGCAATTTCGCACGCGGATATGTAGGATGGGCTCTCAAAATCCCACCATACTATTATCAATCACAAAGTTGTATCCGATTATTTCTTTGGAAAGAAAAGGCTGTATAATTCAGGCGTCATTTTCTTTTTCAATCGGCTTTTCATGCTGGTAAGTGTAGAATAGGCAGAACATAGGAAAAAAGAGGTTGTGTTTGTGTCGAAACCAAGATAATCACAAGTAATGTAAAAGAATTCTTTTTCATTAATCGCAGGGGCTTCTTGTTTAAGGGATGTCCTTAAAGAAGCGAAACAAGTATTTATGTCGTGAGCAATGAGGTTAGAAACTTTCTTATCAACATGAAAGTCCTGCTTTGTCTGGATATTTGTCATCATATCAAAGGCCGCTGTCATACGGAATACGGAGCAACAACTATCCAGCGTTTCTTTTATGTTTTCGTATTTCTTGAGTTTACTCTGGCGTACTTCATCACAAAGGGAAATGTAATCACTCTTACGCTTTCGGTCACGCTGGATAAACCATAGGAACAGGAGGAGGGAAACCAAAACTATCGAAAAAGAGAAAACGACTAAGGACCAGCGCTTGTGGAGGGATTGCCGTCGTTGCTCCGTTTCCAGCAGATACTTGCTTTGGATGGAAGCTATTTCCTCTGTCCGCCTTATTTCGCTAATGGAATCCAGAAGAATAGTGTATGAAGACACATAAGATGCTATCGAATCTGTTTGTCCTACTAACGAAGCCGTTTCGGACAATTTCTTATAGTTGCAGCAAAGAGTATTTATTTCATTTTCATACAACAAGGACTGCCGGTAGAACCAGTATGCAGAATCATACCTTGCTGTTTCGAAATAGATGTCACCCAACATATTATTATCTACGCCCATAAAAGTGGAATCGGTAAAAGCGATGTGCCGATGAACAAGGTTTAGAGTTTCTGGATAGTTTTTGTCATCATATAAAGAGATTTTTGCCAATTGCAGCAAAGCCTCACCCTTTAAGAAGTTGGATGTGTTATCATTGTTCCAGACATCGGAGAATAGTTCTTTTGCCTTTTCAAACTCTTCTTTATATAGGAAAGCAAGTGCAATGTAATAATCAATGTAGGCAAGCCTTTTCTTATCTCCAGCTTCTATTAGTTGATTTTTACAAGAAGAGAAGGTGTTGAGAGCATCATCCAACATTTGCCGATTTAGATAGTGAATACCCAAATTCTGTTTTGCTAATGCAAAATAGAGGTTTGTCGTTTCGGGGAATAGTCCAATAGCCTGTAAATATGCATTGATAGCATTAATATCATCATTTTTCTCAGAATAAACGCATCCTAAGGTGTACCAAGCCATTGCTGCGTGGTAGTTCTTGTGAAGCGGAGTACCGTAATAGTCGGTGGCGATGCGTGCCAAAGAGTCGGACGTGAGGGGTTTATAGTTCTTGTAGTCTGTCTGTGTGCGCAAGATGGCATAGAGCGCTGCTTCCTCCCCGCGAAGAGTGGAGGAGTCGATGCTGTCGAGTACCAAAGCAGCAGCACGGGAATCCGTCTCCATCACTTGTTCAGCCCTCGAGAGCTGCTCACGAACGGGGGAAGGCTGCGAACAAGAGAATAAAAAGGCGAAGGACAGAAGGCAGAGAATAACCGAAAACGAACAGAAGGCATAGCCTGTCGAGAAACGAAGCCCACTCCGTAACCTTTGCATAAGGAGAGAAAGCAGGGAGCGTCGGTAACTGGAGGGCTGCCGGTTTTTCCCGATGGAATAGGCGGTTTTGGGGCTTTTCATGTCTGTTCTACCACTTTTCGTTGTCACAAAGATACAACTATAAAAGAAAATAAGCAAAATAGACGGACAAAAAAGCCGTCTGTTTCTTCGATTTCAGCCTTCGAAGAGCATTTTTTGAGGTTTGACACCCCGTTTCGAGCTCAAAGGGCGTTTTTTTAGAAAGCATGTTTTTGTACAAAATAGGGGGTAAACATCGGAAATAGGAGGGTGAAGTATATGATTGGAGGCCTCTGAGGGGAGAAATGGCATACACAATTTGCCCTTTGTGAATGTTTTTTTACTACGAGAGATTGTTGGGCATTTTCTATCTCATTGCTTTATAGATTGTTATACAAAAAAAATTCGATGAAATAATCTCAATCTCAAATCTCAATTGATTTTTTAAAGGTATATTCTTCTTCCTTTCTTTTACTCTTATATAATTAATTTATTAATTATTAATTAATTATTAATTCATTATAATAAATAAAGAAGGGAATTCCAGATATGTATGGTGCCATTTTTTAATTGAGATTTGAGACTACTGAGATTTTCGCTATAACTTCTTTTCTACCAAGCCATTAGACCTGTCTCGCCCCTCACGCGGAATTGAGACGGATATTTTAACTTATTCTATTTCAGTCCAGTAGGCTCATCTCGCCTTTCAGGGGGGCTTTCTTTGAGATTGCCGTTTCCTATCTCCTTAAAGAAGTTTTTTTTCCTTCTTCATACGGCGATATGCTTTGAGCAAAAATAATTTTGGAGAACAAAAAAAAACTATCGCCTATACATATTAATAAGGTATAGGAGAGGCTGGGAAAAAAGTCAGCACAAGCCCCGTAAGACTTGTGCTGACTGAATAGCATTGATGAAGCGCGGGATAGCGAAGGAATGGGCTCTTACTTGATGACGCCCAGTTCCTTGCCTACCTTGACGAAAGCGCCGATGCACTTGTCGAGGTGCTCACGCTCGTGGGCAGCAGAGAGCTGCACGCGTATGCGGGCCTGTCCCTTTGGAACTACGGGATAGTAGAAGCCTGTGACATAGATGCCCTCTTCGGCCATGCGGTTGGCAAAGTCCTGCGAGAGCTTGGCATCATAGAGCATCACAGCACAGATGGCGCTCTGCGTGGGCTTGATGTCGAAGCCGGCAGCGAGCATCTTCTCGCGGAAGTAGGCGACGTTCTGCTGCTGCTTGTCGTGGAGGGCATCGCTCTCCTTCATCATCTTGAAGACTTCGAGGGAGGCGCCTACGACCTCGGGGGGCAGCGAGTTGGAGAAGAGGTAAGGACGGCTACGCTGACGCAGCATGTCGATAATCTCCTTACGTCCGGTAGTGAATCCGCCAATAGCTCCGCCAAACGCCTTGCCGAGCGTGCCGGTGTGGATATCGATGCGTCCGTAGCAGTTGAACTGCTCGGCGACGCCGTGCCCGCGCTTGCCCACAACGCCTGCCGAATGGCACTCGTCGACCATCACGAGGGCGTCGTACTTCTCGGCCAAGTCGCAGATCTTATCCATCGGAGCCACGTTGCCGTCCATAGAGAAGACGCCGTCGGTGCAGATGATGCGGAAGCGCTGGGCCTGAGCCTCCTGCAGACAACGCTCCAGGTCGGCCATATCGGCATTAGCATAGCGATAGCGATGAGCCTTGCAGAGACGCACGCCGTCGATGATGGATGCATGATTAAGAGCATCGGAGATGATGGCATCGTCCTCGCTGAAGAGAGGCTCAAACACTCCTCCGTTAGCATCGAAGCAGCTGGCATAGAGGATGGTGTCCTCGGTGTGGAAATAGTCGGCGATGGCGGCTTCGAGCTGCTTGTGAAGGTCTTGCGTGCCGCAGATGAAACGAACCGACGACATACCGTAGCCGCGCTCGTCCATAGCGCGCTTGGCTGCCTCGATGAGGCGCGGATTGTCGGAGAGTCCCAGATAGTTGTTGGCACAGAAGTTGAGAACTTCGCTACCGTCCTCCAAACGGATGTCGGCACGCTGGGGAGTAGCGATGACACGCTCGTGCTTGTACAAACCTGCATCCTCAATATTCTTGAGCTCGGCCTGCAGGTAGTCTTTCATTTTTCCAAACATAGTATTCCTTTATAAATAATCAAGTAATCAAGTAATCAAATAATCGGATAATCAGGTAATCAGGTAATCAGGTGAAGGACTTTAAGGTCCTTAAGGTCTGGCTCTGGTGGGGCAAGGGGTATGTCGTCATTTCTTACCGAAGCGTTTGCGCAGACAGGCAAACATATCTTCCGACATAGTGTGAAGGTCGTACGTAGGACACCAGTCCCACTCCTCACGTGCGCAAGAGTCGTCCATATTGTCGGGCCAGCTCATCGCTATCGCCTGACGGATGGGGTCGTCGATGTAGTGCATGCGGAACTCGGGCTCGAACAACAGTATCTCCTTGTGGATCTCCTCGGGTTCGAAGCTCATAGAGGCAATGTTGAACGAGTTGCGATGGATGAGTCTCGACGGGTCGGCATCCATAATCTGAACGGCAGCATGCAGCGCATCGGGCATATACATCATGTCCATATAGGTGCCGGGCTTGATGGGGCAGGCAAAGTCTTCGCCCTTCACGGCAGCGTAGTAGATCTCTACGGCATAGTCGGTGGTGCCGCCTCCGGGCAAGGTGACGTTGGAGATAAGTCCCGGGAAACGTACCGAGCGCGTATCGACGCCATACTTATGGAAATAGTAGTCCGACAGCAACTCCGTTGCCACCTTCGTCACGCCGTACATCGTCTGCGGGCGCTGGATGGTGTCCTGAGGCGTGTTCTTGTGGGGCGTGTTGTGGCCGAAGGAGCCGATGGAGCTGGGCGTGAACACGGCGCAGTTGTACTGTCGGGCGACTTCGAGGATGTTTATCAAGCCGTCCATCTGAATGTGCCACGCAAGCAGGGGCTTGGCTTCGGCAACAGCCGAGAGCAAGGCAGCGAGGTTATAGATGGTGTCGATGTGGTAGCGTGAGACGACGTCGGCAATCTGCTGGGCGTTAGTGACGTCCACAATCTCTGCCGGGCCACTCTCAAGCAGGATTCCCTTTGGCTCGGCACCCGGGATGTAGCCGGCAACGACAACGGAACCCTCAATCTCTCTTCGCAATTTCATGGTAAGCTCAGAACCTATCTGTCCTGTTGAGCCTATAACCAATATGTTTTTCATAAAAAGGTTTGATGTATTAAAGTCATGCAAAAATACATTTTTTTCTCCAACAACAAATCCTTTTGCAAAAAAAAGATGGCAGAAAGCAAAAAGAATTCTCTTTATCGCACAAACGGCAAGAAAAAGCGATGAGGACTCGGAAGGGAGCCCTCATCGCTAACTGTCTGATAATGTAAAAGAAAATTACATAAACCAACGGACATAGCAGAAATCTTGCCTATGAGCGATGTCGGCATGACGTGGGAACATGCGATAGCAAGTCTTGAAGAGACCAGCATTGCTCAACTCGTGGATGCCCTCGAAAGTGTAGAGGTTGTTTTCGCGACGAACCAGATTGAGCGGCTCTACTTTGTAGATGTTTTCTACGCCCTCGCTGTTGGTTACAACCGTTACGAGTTCCACGCCGATGGCGTCGTCGAGACCTTTCTCGTCAAGCACCACCTGAATCTTGGTGCTGACGCCGCTCACGTTCTCCTGCATATCATCGAACTTGGTGAAGTTGACAACTTCGATGCTGTCCCAGCGCTGTGCTACAGACTCTTTCCAAGCAGCCAGCTCGCGGGCCTTCTGATGGTTGTTGGCATCGAGGTAGTGGAAACGCTCAGCAAGCGGGATGTAGAGCTTTGAATAGTAGTCGTCGAGTTGACGCTTCATGGTGTAGTGAGGAGCAATCTGGGCGATGCTGTTCTTGATAACCTTTACCCAGCCCTCGCTATATCCGTTGTCGCCCTTCGAATAGTAGAGAGGAATGATTTCGTTCTCGAGTATTCCGTAGATGGTAGCGGCATCGAGCTGATCCTGATAGTCCTGGTTGGCATAGGTGCGGTTTTCGGTAAGGGCCCAGCCGGCTCCCTCGCGATAGCCTTCGTACCACCAGCCGTCCTTGACGGAGAAGTTGACAACACCGTTCATGAGTGCCTTCTCGCCGCTGGTGCCAGAAGCCTCCTGAGGACGCGTAGGCGTGTTGAGCCAGATGTCCACACCGCTCACAAGACGACGGGCAAGCGTCATATCGTAGTTCTCGAGGAAGATAACCTTTCCGAGGAATTCGGGACGACGGCTTATCTCGATGATTCTCTTTATCAGCCCCTGCCCTCCTCCGTCGTGAGGATGAGCCTTTCCCGTGAAGATGAACTGAACGGGATACTCAGGATTGTTGACAATCTTGGCAAGTCGGTCGAGGTCGGTAAAGAGAAGATGTGCACGCTTGTAAGTAGCGAAACGGCGTCCGAAGCCGATAAGGAGCGCATTCGGGTCTATCTTGTTCATGAGGCTTACCACACGCGAGGGGTCGCCCTGATTCTTCAGCCAGCTGGAGCGGAACTCTTCGCGGATGTAGTCGACGAGCTTGCGCTTGAGGGCCATACGGGTGTTCCATACCTCCTCGTCGGGCACTTTATAGATAGCCTCCCAGATAGCCTGGTTCGACTGGTCGGAAAGGAACGACTTGTCGAAGTATTTCCTATAGAGCTTCAGCCATTCGCCCGACACCCATGTGGGGAAGTGAACGCCGTTGGTGACATAGCTGACGTGGTTTTCCTGCGGGAAGTATCCCTTCCAGATATCGTTGAACATCTTCTGCGAAACACCTCCGTGAATGAGGCTTACGCCGTTGACCTCGCCGCAAGTGTTGCAGGCGAATACCGACATGCAGAAGCGCTCGCCGGCATCTCCCGGATGGAGGCGTCCCATATCCATCAGCTCGGGCCACGAGATTCCCAGCTGCTGGGCATATCCGCTCATGTACTTGCCGAACAGGCCTTCGTCGAAGTAGTCGTGTCCGGCGGGAACGGGAGTGTGAACCGTGTAGAGTCCGCTTGCGCGCACCAGTTCGACTGCCTCCGTGAAGCTGAGTCCCTGCTTCACGTAGTCGCACAGACGATAGAGGTTGCAGAGCGCGGCGTGTCCCTCGTTGCAATGATAGATGTCTTTCTTGATGCCGAGAGCCTCCAGCGTCAGCATTCCGCCGATGCCGAGCAGGATTTCCTGCTTCAGACGGTTCTCCCAGTCGCCTCCGTAGAGCTGATAAGTGATAGGACGGTCGAATTCGCTGTTAAGGTCGTTGTCGGTGTCGAGCAGATAGAGGGGAACGCGTCCCACCTGAGCTTTCCACACGTATGCGTAGACGTGATAGTTGATGTACGGAACGTCTATCACGAGGGGCTGTCCGTTAGCGTCGAGCACTCTCTCGATAGGCAGCTGTCCGAAGACGCTTGGCTCGTAGGTGGCAATCTGCTGTCCGTCCATCGAGAGGCTTTGGGTGAAATAGCCGAAGCGATAGAGGAATCCCACGCCGCACATATCCACATTGCTGTCGCTGGCTTCCTTCATATAGTCGCCTGCCAGCACGCCCAGACCTCCGCTGTAGATGCGCAGGCAAGCGTGAAGGCCGTACTCCATGCAGAAGTAGGCTACGCTGGGACGGCTCTTGTCGGGCTCAACCGACATGTAGTCCTTGAAACGCTTATACACTTTGTCGATGCGGCTCAGCACCTCCTGGTTCTCGGCAAGCTGCTGCAGCTTCTCGTAGCTGATGCGCTCGAGCATGTATACGGGGTTCTTGCCGCACTCTTTCCAAAGCACGGGGTCGAGGCTGTTGAACAGCTCGCGTGCATCGTGGTTCCAAGCCCACCAGAGGTTTCGCGACAATTCGTTCAGGTTCTTCAGTTTCTCAGGAAGTTGAGACGTCACGTTTATCTCCTTCCAGTTCGGGGTGTTTGAATTGCTGGCTTTCAGTTTCATATCTTGTCAGTAATTAAGTTTTTTTTCTCGTTTATGATGTTCTGTTTTGTTTCGTCATTTCAAAGAAGAAGGGATGCGAAATTATTTGTTCTCGAAAAATTTTTTTTCCTTCTCCAAAAAAATTTTTCCCTTGAGCATATTGCGCGCTTCCTTCTTCATAATTTCTTCGTCTCGCAGCAAGGAGCGATGCGGCATCTCACCCTCGTGCCGAAACGTGTCATCTTCTCCTACTCTTTTGCATCGCTTTGCGGCAACATTGCTTTACGGAGTGCGAAGTCGTAGGCCTCTTGGTAGTACACGATGAACTTCTGCCAAAGTGCCTTCTTCGAAAGGGCGGCAGCGCTGTTACGCATGCGGGTGATGCGCTCGGGCGAACATTCGGCATAATCGCGGATGCACCACATGATTCTCTCGGCTGCCTCGTCGAAGTTGCTGTCGGTGCGATGTATCACCTCCACGCCGAAGTCGCTGTCGGCCAGCCACTTCTCGTTTGCCTCGCGCTGCGACTTTGCCCACAGGCCGAAGCCGGCGAGGTCTGTCGTGATGGTAGGCACGTGGAAGGCGATGCTCTCAAGCGGCGTGTAGCCCCAAGGCTCGTAGTACGACGGATAGATGCCTATGTCGTTGCCGATGAGGAGGTCGTAGTAGTTGAGGTTGAACAATCCGTCCTTGCCGTCAAGGTAGCAGGGCACGAAGATGATGTGCACTTTGTCCATCACTTCGGGCCACGCATGCCAATGAGGCACGTTGATGAAGGCGATGACCTCGCGCTTCAGTTCCCTTCGCTCGCCCAGACGGCGCAACGACTCAAGCAGCAGGTCGAAGCCTTTGTTGCGGAATTCAAACCGTCCTCCCGTGCCGATGATGAGCGCATCGTCGGAGAATTTCTTGCCCAGCAGCTGTTCTGCCTTGTCAATCATGCACTTACGTGCCTGACGACGACGGGCTGTGAAAGCTGCGCCCTTGGGGACAAAGTCATCCTCAAATCCGTTCAGGAGGATAACGTCGGCTGGTTTCTCAAGCAGTTGAGCGCACTCACGGCAGGTAATCTCACTTACCGTCGTGAAGCAGTCAGCGCGATGTGCGGCTTGCTTTTCTACCGAGTGCTTCGACTCTACGTTCAGTTCCTGCGCCATCTGGTCTCCAAAGAAGCCCTGCATGCAGTCGTAGAGGGGTTTATGGTTGCCTGCGATGCTGCGCCCGATGCTTGTCGCATGGGTGGTGAAAACGGTTCCGATGGCGGGGAAGTGGTGTTTGAGAAACATCATTCCCATTGCCGTCATCCACTCGTGGGCGTGATAGATAACCTCAGGAGCCGACGTTGCCGAATCCTTGAGGATGACGTGCTTATAGAAGCTTCCGGCTGCGATTGCGGCAGCGCACGAGAACATGCTTGCCTCGTCGTAGTCGCCGTAGGCATGTAGGGAGTCAACCTTGAACAATTCCCACGCCTTAGCGAAGATATCGTTCTTGTGAGCATACAAAGGCTTGAAGTCCACCAAGATAGCGACGGGCCTTCCGGGAATCTCCCAATAGCCCACACGCACGGGAACCGCCTCGCGCGCAACTACTGAGCGCCAGTCGGCATAGAGCGTAACGTCTTCGGTAAACAGCGGATTTTCTTTCCCCATCCACACGTCGGGGCCTATGAAGAGAAGGTTTTTGCAAACCTGTTCCTGCAGCGTTTTGGCATGCGTGGAGAGGACCGTATAGATGCCTCCAACCTTGTTGCAAACCTCCCAGCTGGCTTCCATCACCCACGTGGGCGACAGTCTATTTTTGTCTGAATTATTAGTTCTCATTTTTTTAGGCTGCAAAGGTACGATTAAGTGAGCGGAGAACAAAATAAATTAACGATTTATTTTATTATCACGAACGAAAGTACCTTAAACAAAAAGTTAAAAGCACTTCAAATTGCTGAGAAATTCAAGAAAAACCGTCATTTTAAACAAAGAAATTGCTTGTAGGGAGGAATCTTCTGAAAAAATGCAGCCTGTTTGCCTCTTTTGTGGAAAAATGCATACCTTTGCTTCGGAAAAAATCTTACAGTTATGGCAGACAATTATTTGGAAAAGAGATACGAAGAAGTGTTCGGCAACGGAGCAAAGAAGGGGAATCATCGCCCTACCCCTTCTATCGACTATCTGCTGGCAAACAACCGGAGCCAGCGGGGCTATGTGAAGAGCCGCATCGTCACACGTGAGGAGCTGGAGAAGATTGTGGGCGTTAACTGCTACATTCCTTCCGCCCGCAACCAGCAGGCGCTGCGCTTCCGCCTTGTGACGCACGACACGGGAGCTGACGTCGTGCTCCGAAACATCCGCCTCGGCGGTGCGCTTCCCGAGCTACATCTCCCCTTTGAGGGTACCGAACCCGAGGCATTCATCATCGTCTGCTCAAAAGAACCCGAGTCGAAGTATATCGATATGGACGCAGGCATTAGCATGCAAAGCATGCTGCTGAAAGCAGTTTCGATGGGACTGAACGGCATCATCATCTGCGCCTTCAACAAAAAGGAAATCACCGAAGCCTTCTCCCTCCCCTATGAGCCGATTGCCGTTGTAGCCATCGGGAAAGGAGCCGAGAAAATCCAGTTGGTTCCCATCAACGAAGGTGAAAGCCAAACCTACTACCGCAAGGACGGCACCCACTTCGTCCCCAAAATCAAAAAGGAGGACCTTATCATTCCGTAGCCTAACATTCAATTATTACTCTCACATTGTTCCTTTTTATTATTTAAATAAGGAGATTTCTTCCCGTCTCTATCTCTTAGAGAAGTTATTTTATGCTATTGAACATACCGCATCTGTCGTTCTATGGAATAATAGCATAAAAATCACTTGTTTTCTTTGTTTTTCCAAAACAAAGCACTATATTTGTAGCGAAATTTTCCCTCTTCATGAAAGAGGCAAGTTTCAGACATATTTAAGGAAGCGTTTTTAGCTTTTCGTATTCTGTGAATCTCGACAATTCATGAAACGAAAGAAGAGCCCGAAGACGCTCCGTGTTGGTAGTATATACCTTGGGCTCCGGCTCACACTATACACCAACGTGTGAGCCGTTTTTTCTTTATCTTTCGTTTCAGGCAGTCGAGAGCCTACAGAATAGGGTAAGTCTAAATCAGGCTCACACTTCTTTTTCTATGCCTATACCTTTTTAAATTTAAACAACGTGCAGAGCCGTATGCGTAACTAAATTTTGGAAATTTAATATTTTCATTAGAAATATTTGGAGAACAGACAAAAATCATGAAACATGTATATTATCGTCCTGTTTGGACTAGTGGAAGATATAACGCTAAAGCGCAAGTAGCCATTTATTACAACCTCATTACGGGAATGAGTTATTTTTTTGAAAGTTATTCTGCAATGGTTATCGGAGAAATCCTTTCAGTTGAAAGGAATGAAATCTTCAAGATAAATGATATCTCCCAAAAACTAGATATTTCAATAGATAGTCTCATCCCTTTCTTTCAACAATTAGAGCAGAATGGTATCATTTCTTCCGTATTGCCAACAGAAAGAATAATAAACAATTATCGCAAGCAAGTTAGCGAACACAATTGTCAACAAACGCAAAAAAAAGAACGAACAACACAAGAGAAACTCCCCTATGCCATTTCAAGTGCGGAACAACTATATACTGAGAAAGCAGGAGGTATTACAAGCGTTATGTTTGAACTTACCTATAATTGTAGTGAGAAGTGCATTCATTGTTATAACAAAGGTGCAACACGTAACGATATTGAAAAAAACACACGCGGAAATCGAAAGGAACTGGCCTTAGATGATTATATAAAACTAATCGATGATTTGTATGAATTAGGGCTAATAAAGGTTTGCCTCACAGGGGGAGATCCATTCTCTAAACCTTTTGTATGGGAAATTATAGATTATTTGTATAAAAAAGGAATAGTATTCGATGTGTTCACAAACGGACAACGAATTGTCAATGAAACCAAAAGATTAGCCAATTATTATCCACGGCTTGTTGGCGTATCTATCTACAGTGGAATACCAGAAGTTCACGATTTTATAACCAAGATTAAAGGCTCATGGGAACACTCGATAGAAGTCATTCAGAATTTATCAGCATTGGCAGTCCCAACGAATATTAAATGCTGTATCATGCGCCCTAACGTTAAATCCTATTATATGGTTGCCGACATTGCTAAACAATATGGTGCTGTACCTCAGTTTGAAATAAGTTTGACGGATTCAATTGAAGGCGATAAATGTGTTAGTAAGTATCTTCGCTTGCTTCCTGAACAGCTTGAAATCGTGTTGCGAGACAGTAATATTCCTTTATATGTTGGGAAAGAAGCACCAAATTTTGGAGGACAAAAAAAAATAATGGACCATAATCCTTGTGGTGCCGGTGACAACTCCTTTTGTATTACGCCAGAAGGGAACATCATACCTTGCTGCTCTTTTCATACATTATTTGGGAACGTAAAAAAACAAAATATTTCAACTATTCTCAACACAAGCCCTGAATTATCTTATTGGAGAAAGCTGACTTTAAATGATTACGAAGAGTGCGGACGACATAATTATTGTGATTACTGTAATCTTTGTCCAGGCAATAACTTTATTGAGCATGGTACTCCGTTAAAAGCTGCCGAGGTTAATTGTAACTTAGCAAAAGCCCGATTAGAGTTGGCTCGAAAAATGAGAGAAGGTTATGATCCTTTACAAGGGAAAACGCAACGTGAGCGACTGACAGAACTGCCAGACTACATTCCTGTTGAGATAAAGAGAGAAAGGTCGATAGACTATAGTAATACGAGATTAAAGGTAGGCCGGTAAATGTGATTCCGCAAAAAATATCACTGTAATCATACAATTTACAACTATGAAAGTAGATTTAACCATCAGTGCAGCTTCAAAGATTCTTACTGAATCAGGTTGCTCAAAAAGCAACGAGAACAATTGCGGCATTGCGTATCGCTATGGTATCATCTAACTGATGTAAAACCAGGAGGATGTGCCATGTTGGCATATCCTCCATTCCCGCCAAAAATCATTATTAACACTTAACGCTCAGTCATCATGAATAAAAACAATAAAAACGAAAAAATAAAACTTATAGAATCGAGTATTTTGACTCTCTATAAAAAACTGACTGATAAAGAAGAGGTTGAAATTGAAGAACAAGAAAAAGTTCTTGACCGCTTTTATAAATTAGTCAATTACAATCCTGAAAAAGATTAATACTGATTTCATATGGATGTACTTGTCACGAAACGTGTTCGATGTATTCAGAGCGCCTATAACTTGGTTTATTCTAATACCCAATCAAACGAACAAATATTTCCCTATCTTCGTGACCCAAATGGGGATAAAGAAATGTATTGTTTAAGTCCGCTTCATGGTCGAAGCTATATTGTTGCAAAAAAAATGGACGGACGATACATCGTCAGCAAAGGTAATGGATTAAGTTATTCTTCATTTCAGTTCCTGAATACGCGCGAGTTTGGAGATGATTCCTTAGGGTTACTTCTCCTTAAAGATGCATCACGCGACTTCCATATGGGACTTGAGGTTGAATCGCTCGGAATAAAAACAAATCACATGCAATACGTCATCGAATTGAACAGAGAGATTTCACTAACTACTGGACATATCTTGAAACCAGTCCTGTTACAATACGATGTTGAATGTCCATTCAGAATTAGCGATGCTCCTTTCATGACAAAAGAGCAAATTTACGTAGAAGTGGCGAAATGGGAAAAACTGAACAAAAAAGGTTTCAATAAAAAACATTTGATTGCCGCTGAAGTGCTTATCAAAAATCTACGTATCCTTCATGACAATGAAATTCTGCATAATGCCATCTCTGAACAGAATTACACCTGGGCATTAGAATTGTTAGATTTCGAACTTGCTTGTTCTCGGTCTCATCCATATTCAAAAGAAGATGACCGAAAACATGTTAAAGATTTATTTCCTCGAGAAATACTTTACTCATACGTTGTCATCAACTATATTGCGGGAGTGCTAAAAGAAAATATAGACTTTGCCGTAATTGACTCCATGTTCAATGAATATGGTTTTGATTTGAAACAATTTGCGTTGTAGATACACTGTAATATTTCTTTTAACACCTTGAAAAGGATTCTTAATTATATCTTTCACAGAGACCATCTAATTATCGTTCTTTCTGCCTATGTACAATTATGGGCTTTAGGTTTTATTGCTATCAATTTGGATTTTTTTAATCCTATATCCGAAGCTCTTGATAATTTCTCTATTTCTGACATTTTTTTTGAAATACAGCAGTCGAATTCAACAAAGGAAGAGAATGACTTGATAACAATTGTTGACATGACTGAACTCTACTCTCGTGGAGATATTGCAACTTTATTAGAAGAAATAAATCTATTTAATCCGATTAGCGTAGGTGTTGATCTTATTTTCGAAGGTGAAAAAGATGATCCACTTGGTAATGAATTATTGGAAAAAACTGTCACCAACATATCAGATAAAACCATTTTTGCACAAAAACTTATCGACTATAATAGTGCAGAAAAAAGATTTGAAAAAAAGGTGCAATCCTTTTTTGCAGAAAAAATTGGTATTCAAGAAGCCTATGCAAATTTCAACGATGATATGTCAGGAAGTCGGATTCGTGATTTTAGCCTTAGTCAAAATGTATTAGGAGAAAAAGTCCTTTCATTTCCTGCAAAAATTGCTTCTTCTTTCGATAGTTCCTTGGAGCAATTAGATAATGACGTAATAGTTGTAAACTATAGAAATGTAATATTCCCTGTGGTATCGTACAATGAGATTCCAGAAAAAAATGAATTGATTAATGGTCACATTGTTCTTGTTGGTACAATGACAGAAGAACAAGATATGCATAATACGCCTTTAGGAAAAATGCCAGGATTGGAAATACAAGCATATTCCCTTCTGACGCTATTGGAACATAAGGGGATAAAAGAAACGCCTAAATGGATTGCGCTGTTAATCTCTTTCATAGTATGTTATCTCTTGGAACTGACTTTAGATATTTGTTACCAACAAATAAAAAAGAACACCCAATCCGTTTTCATAACATTTTTGAAAGAATCAAATCTTATTGACATAATCCTATTATTCTTATGGGCTACTATGATATGTTGGCTCATGTTTATGGTTTTTATTTATCACAATGTGACTCTCTCAAAAGGTACTATTCTTGCCCTTATGGCACTGGTATGCGAAGGGAGGGACATTTATAAAGCAATAATAAAAGCATTAAGTGTAAAACTTCCAGAAAATAATTTCGTTGAGACTTCCTTGCTCTTAGAAGATGATTAAAATGTATATTTGTAATTTGTCAATCTCAATAATAATGAAAAGAATAGTCCTTACTTTATGTGTACTGGTTACCAATTTTATCTGTTCTGCGCAGGTTTTTCAAGTCTATACGGTAAAAGGTGACGTATATTTGAAAAAGGGTGATAATATGGAAAAGATAGTATCAGGAATGCTTTTACAATCTAGTAGTGCTATCGTTATACGTGAAGACGGCAGGCTTGTTGTTTTAAGTGAAAATGAAAAAAAACTATATACTATGAAAAAACCACAATCCGGAACGCTAGGTGCATTGATTCTGAAAAATGAGAATACACCTCAACATTTGACGGAAACTTATTTAAAATTTATTAAACAAAAAATAACAGAATCTGAAGATGGAAAAGAAAAGAATTACAAGCAAACAGCTGGAGTTTCGTATCGCGATGCAGATTCTCTTCTTTTGAAAAAAATCATCCAAGAACGGAAAAACGAGAGTAATAGATTTTAATAGAACAAAAAGAAATGTTTATTATTATGTAATTATGGAAAAATATTTTTTATTTCTGATGTTATCCATATTATCATCTGTTTCAATGTGGGGGCAGAGTGTATTTGAAGTTAATGGCATTAGCTACCGCATCATTAAAGAAGCCGATGAATCCGCCACATTCGGAACGGTCCATGTTTGTTCGAAAAAAAATGGAAAATATGAAGGCAATATAAATATCCCAAATGCCATTAAACAAGGGAGTGATAAATACGCAGACTCATATAAGGTGGTTGGAATTGACGATGAAGCCTTTGCAAATTGTGAAGATCTTAATTCTGTGACTCTCCCACCTAGTATAGAAATTCTTGGAAAAAGAGCGTTCTCTGAAAGTGGAATAAAAAAAATCTCAATACCCTATGGAAATCTTCAATCTATTTCCGAATATGCATTCTTCAGTAGTTCTTTACAATCAATCTCTTTACCCAAATGTATTCAAAAAATTGAACCAATAGCATTTGGACAGTGCATGGAATTAGAATCTTTTAGCTCTGAAGGGATAATCGAAATTGGAATTGGAGCATTTAACAGTTGTTCGAATTTGAAAACCGTAAATCTGCCAGAGACACTGCTTCGAATTGGAGAAGGAGCTTTTCGCGATTGTGGCTTCACTAAAATAAAACTGCCAAACTCCCTGACCAGCATCGGCAATTCTGCTTTTTCCGGCTGCGATGCATTATTATCTATTACTATTCCTCAACAAATAACCCAAATTGAAGAATATACTTTTTTTCTTTGTAAAAAAATCGAAAGCATCAAACTACCATCCAGTTTAACTAGAATAAAAGAAGGCGCTTTCTCTCTTTGCGACAATTTATCGTCGATTGAAATTCCTGGGAAAATAACGGAAATCGGAGATCGTGCTTTTTATGGTTGTGAAAACATGAAAAGCCTATATTTAAAGACAAAAACACCCCCTATGTTAGTGAAGCTAAAGGGAAAGGGAAAAGAAACATCACTTTTTTTTGAGGACAAAAAGCCAACATGTAAAATATATGTTCCCAAAGAATCATTAAACTCCTTTATGAGTGCAAAAGTGTGGGAACCATATAAGGATATGATAGAACCATATAGTTATTAATAATAAATTATCTACAAATAGTTTCTCTGTAAAAATCATTTTAGACTTAGCTTAAAATTACATTTCTGCGCCCTATTGTTTTATTATAATATATGAATCGGATATTTACAAAAGTAATTATTATTGTCGTTTGTTTCCTATCTATTGTCAAACCCATCGAGGCACAAACCATAACCCAACTCGAAAGCAAATGGGCATCTCTATATCAAAATGGATTTGAAGCTCTTGATAAACATGATTACAAAGTTGCCGAAGAAAAATTTATTTCCTGTATCAAATTGCTTACAGATAATGGTGCCACGAATACCACTCTTAACGTTTATTCTCTTATTAAATTGGGAGAAACCTATTATGCCGAAGGAAAAACAAGAGAACAAGAATATGTGACAAAAGACATACTGGGTATCAGACAAATGATTAAGCCTGGCTCGAAGAGGTTTCTAGATTATTCTTACTGTTTAGGAGAATTCTATTCTAACACAGGTCGATTTAAAGAATCTATCAAAGAATTGAATGAAGGACTCTCGTACAAAAAAGAACTTAAGAAGATGCCGGATATAGAATCCAAGATGCTGCACAGAAAAGCTCTATGTTATTTTTTCCTTAATAATATAAAGAAAGCTATTTTAACGGAAGAAAAAAGTGTATTAATTGATCAAAATAAGACACCTGAATACTACAAGACACTCGCATTCTTTTATTATAAGATTTCGGATTGGAAAAAGTTAGAAGCTGTGATACCTAACGTTTACGACTATTCAAGAGAACCCATTTTAAGAAAGTTTGCGCAATCAAAGTCTGATGAACGAGCTTTCTTTTGGAGCACAGAGGGCCTGTTCTATACAGACTACCTTCCCTATTATGCTTTTCAACATCCATCGGATCTTCTTGTTTCATATACTTATGATGCTGCTTTGTTTAGCAAAGGTATTCTCTTATCAGCATCTAACAAGTCCTCGGAGTTAACCTTAAACAGCGATGACCCAACACTCATTGAATTGTATCATCATTATCTTGAATTAAAAGACAAAAAAGAAAAAACAATAGATGAGGAATTTGAGATGCAAGCTTTATCGGATGTTTTTTTGAAGCACCAAAAAGAACATAAGAATGAATTTCGTGAATACTTCAGAATCGGATGGCAAGACATTCAAAAGAAATTAAAGAGTGACGATATAGCTATAGAATTTATCATGATTCCCAACGAAAAAGGAAATGATGAATATTTAGCGCTAACCATACGAAAAGATAGTAAAAATCCTAAACTAACAAAACTTGGCAGTCTTAATGACATATCTTCAGTCTCCGATGAAATAATTTATTCATCGCCTCAACTCTATAATAGAATATGGAAACCTCTTGAGTCCGAGCTTGGAGGTATTGAAAATGTGTTTTTTTCGCCAACGGGGATTTTACACAATATTGGAATAGAGTATTTACCCAATGAAGATGAGATAAACTTCTGTGCCATGAAAAATGTATTTCGACTATCTTCTACCAAAGAACTGATCTCAGCTAAAAGAAAAAATCTAAAAAGAGGAGTGTTATTTGGCGGTATTAATTATGACACAAAAGTAATAGCGAAACAAATTCAAAAGAAAGAACCAAATGCGCCCCAAATTCAAATCGTCCCTGTAGATTCTCTAAATCTTAGAGGGACTTCTTCCTCTGGAGGTTTTTCTTACCTTAAAGGGACGAGGGAAGAGGTTAAGGAAATATCAAAATCATTCTCAAAAATTGGAATAAAATCTGAAATGTATTTGGGAGATAAAGGTTCAGAAGAATCGATTAAAAGTTTAACTGGTAAAGCTATTGATTTTGTTCATATCGCTACGCATGGCTTTTATTTTGCACAAAATAATCTTAAAAGAAAAACTGTTGATGAATTATTTAATAAAACATGCCTCCATTTCACGAATGACGGAATACAGCGAATAGAGGAAGATAAAATGCTTACACGAAGTGGTCTAATCTTAGCAGGAGCAAACAATGTGATAAAAAAAGAGACAATATCTAATGACACAGAAGATGGCATTTTACATGCTAATGAAATATCAAATCTTAATTTTTCCAGTGTAAATTTACTCGTTTTATCAGCATGCCAAAGTGGATTGGGGGATTTAGCTGCATGTGAGGGTGTTTTCGGTCTTCAAAGAGGATTTAAACTAGCTGGTGTAGGGAGTATCGTAATGAGCCTTTGGAAGGTTGATGATGAAGCAACAAAAATATTAATGACAAATTTTTATGAGAATATTATTGCTGGTCAATCGAAACGGGAAGCATTAATTAATGCTCAGATATCATTAAGAATAAAAGATCAAGGCAAGTTCGATGAACCCAAATTCTGGGCATCCTTTGTCCTTTTAGATGCATTGGATTAATTTCTCTTAAAAAACTTCCTTTTACCACTCTAAGAAGGCTCTCTCTTGCATATTATTTACAAGAGGATGGAAGCATGCGTATAGTATGCACATCAGTGAGCAACAAGACTTTTTCTGAAAATTCCAGCGATGTGGTAACAATACTTCTTCCCGTTGATGAATCCTGGGACCCACACTTTTTTACTTGCCTACATAGAGCTTGCTCCCCGAGTATGGTAAAATATCATCCTGCAGATGTCAGCGTCCTTATGACAGTGAACGAACCTGCCACATTGAGAAGAGACGTTAACGAAGATGGTTTTGTGAATGTAACTGACGTAACTGCATTGGTGAGCATCATCTTAGGATATAACAATGAACATGACATCTCTACTGAAACTACTTTTTTGAGAGGAGACATAAACGAAGATGGATTTGTGAATGTAACTGACGTCACCGCATTAGTAAACATCATCCTAGGCAACAAAGAATAATATTGTAGAAAAACCATTGGTTTGTGTTCTTGAAAAGCGCACTATTTCTTTTATTGAATAATAGAGTGAGAAATCAGAGTTTAACAAAAAACAATTATTGTTTAACTTTAGCTGCGCAGAGTTAAACAACTATTCCGTAAAGTTAAACTATAATTGAGCTAAGTCAAATTACAAATAATAGCGGAGGGGAAAGGCCTTAATTGGTCTTTCCCCTCCGCTATTACTATGAGCGCAAACAACTTTTTATGCTGCAGCCTGAGCCATGAGGAATACGCCTGCGAGGGCTACGATAGCGTAGAGCTCGGGGAATACGGCAAGAATAAGCGTCTTGCTGAAAACGTCGTGTCCCTGTGCGATGCCGGCGATACCGTTGGCGCAAACCTGTCCCTGACGGATAGCAGAGAAAAGACCTACGATGCCGAGAGCGATACCTCCGCCCAACACGGTACATGCCTGGAAGGTGGTGATGTCGGGAGTGAGCAAACCGAACATGTTGGCAAAGATGAAATAGCCGGCAAAGCCGTAGAGGCCCTGCGTGCCGGGAAGAGCGGTGAGCACAATGAAGTTACCGAATTTGTTTACTTTCTTCAGCGCACCCACAGCGGCATTACCCGTAATGGTTACTCCAAACGCGCTACCAATACCAGAGAGGCCTATCATAATGGCCACGCCCAAATAGGCTAAAACTAAATTTCCCATACTTGTTGTAATTGATTTTTATGATTGATGATTTATATTTTTGTTCAAGGAATAATTTCTTTTGGAGAACAAATAATTCTTTTTTCTTTCTACATATTTGCCCGTCGAGAGACTATATTTTCTGCGCCTTGCTGAAAGGATGATACTCCTCTCCTCCTCCCGTGTAGCCTGCATTCTTGAAGAACTCCACGAAGGTGAGTCGCATTGGATGGACAATAGCCCCGAGAATATTCATGAAGATATTCAGCGCATGTCCGACGCAGAAAATCAGCGCCATAACCAGGAATCCGATGACAGGAGTCTTGGGACTCATGCCAACTGCCATACTGTTGAAGACCTGCCCGAGGATGCCTCCGCTCAAGCCCAAAGCAAACAGACGCACATACGAGAGCACGTCGCCCAAAAGGCCCGTAGCCATATTGTAGGTATCCCAGAGGCCGAGCCCGACATTCAAGAGAGGATTCTTTCCAGGACTGTTGAAGAAGAAGATGCAGATGCCAGCAATTGCCAACAGGCCGATAACGACAGGATTGCCGAAGCCTATGCCTGTTAATGCTGCCACAATAGCGGTTACCAGCAGGATGATCCAACCAATCGTGCTCAGCGCATACTTGAAACCACATTGTATGGCAAGATTGATGGCTTTCAGAATCATACCGAACAGAATCTGGACGACACCTATGCCAAGCGAAACGGTAAACATCTTCGAGCTGTCGATATACAGCAAGTCCTTCAACTTCTGCACGAAAGGTATCTGCAAGTCGTAGAGCTGGAATCCAAAGAAATTGCCCGAAAGGGCCCCGCACAATATGGTGCTCGCGCCAAACAGGACGACAAGCCCCTTGCTGAACTCGGGATTGATGAGTTTGAAGAGCTTCTCGAATATCGGCAGAGCGACAATCATCAGCAGTCCGTAACCCATATCGCCCAAGCAAAGGCCGAAGAACAGCATAAAGAAGGGTGCGAAGAACAAAGTCAAGTCCAGCTCGCGATACGAAGGCAACATATAAAGCTTCGTGAGCGGCTCAAACAACTTTGCAAACTTGTTGTTGCTCAGTTCAATGGGGATGTTATCCTCTGGAGTCGGGTCGTCGATCTGATAGAACTGGCCTGAATTGTCCAAAGCGGTACGGATGCCTTCCACATCTTTCGATGGAACCCAACCTTGCAACAGGAACAGCTTATCGGCGCAAGCTGGTTCTCCAGTCAAGCGCACACGAGCGAAGTCAACGTTATCCGACAAGCCTTCCTTGGCCTCTTTCAGAGCAGGAACGGCACTCTCGGCAAACTTTGCCAAACGCGCGTCGATAGCATCGATACCTTCTTCAAGACTCTTCATCTCCGCTTTCAAATCGTTCAGCGAGCGTTGTGGCAAGCGGCAGATTTCAGCATCGATATCTACCTCCTGATTTGAAGGAGTAACTGTGATGAAATAGACGCTCTGCTTATCGTGGTGTATGAGGATAGCGTTGTAGTCTTTCTCCCATTGCTCATCGTACGACTTGTGAGGGCAAGTGAAGAATTGCATCTTGTATCCTGCCTCTCCCAGCCGAGCAACAGTTTGGGGCTGGAAGTCGCCCCAAGGTTCCAACGTCTGAATATCCTTTGCAAGAGAAGCCACGCTCTGCTCTGTGCTGGAACGCTGCGCAATCAAATCATCATATATTGCAACGATTTCGTCTGCCGACATCTTCTCGACTATCGGAAGAGCAGAAGCAGAATCGCTTTTCGCATTTTGCTTGGCATCAACAGGAACGACTAGGGGCTCCAACGCGTTGATAACAGCATTTGTGCGATTGAGCATATACACATCGTGCTGCAGCTCGGCGTTTTCGGCTTCGCCTTCTTGCTTTACCTCCACATGAACCACGCCCAAATCGCGCAGCTGCTCCAAGAACGACTCGTAATCTTTATGGAACACAAGGAAGGTAAGTTTCTTCATTCTGGTAATCATACGCTACCCTCCTTTCTTGCCTCTTCCTCTTCTTCGCGTTTCTCAAGAATGGTCTTGAGGATCTTCTGAGAGGACTTGGAGAGATTTTCTTCATCCTCGAGGAAGCGTTTTATCTTACGTATGGCATCCACATAACCTGGAATCTGCACTTTCTCGAAAAGATTCACCTTCTGAGTCGTTTTCTTGCGTGCATGCTCAAGCAGGCTCAGCTTCTCTTGAAGGAACTCACAGTTGATAGCCGTTGTTGCCAATCCCTGGAGCAGATTGATACCGTCATAGTACCATTTGGGGCTATTGAACAAGCTGAATGGCTTCACCGAGAACGTCACGTCGCCCAGCACGGGAACGCGCACGCCTGCAATCTTCTTCACATCGAGCTGCACGTCTTCGACGCGCACCAGCGATGCGTCAAACTCATTCCATAGCTTGAACATATATTCGTAGGCCTGAATCTGCTTCTCCAGTTCTTTTTCGAGCTGCGTCACCTCCGTCTTGCATCGCTTCACTTCCAGGCGAAGGGCACTCTCCTTATTTTTTATTATAGGGAGAGTACGCTGCCGCACCTTGAGTTGCTTCTCAAGCTGCTGTAACGATGTTTTGTTATATTGAAATTTGACGGCCATGAATTAGTCTTTCCAATAGGTTTCTACGAATTCTTTCTTGATATTCACTTCCTCGGGCTTGAAGTACTTAGAGAAGAGTCCCCAAGTGGTGTCAAGCATCTCGGTTGTGTTGAGGTTAACGTCAATGGCTAATAATTTGTCTGAATAGTCGCGAGCGAAGTTCAGCGTGCGCTCGTCGTAGTCGGTAAGGTCAAAACCGTTCTCCATCTTCGTCTTGGCGTTGGCGGCGTCGGCATAAAGTCTTACGGCTGCGTTCATCACTTGCGAGTGATCTTTGCGCGTCTTCTTTCCTGCCACGAGCTGTTTCAGACGGCTCAGCGAACGGAACGGGTCAACGATTACCTTGCCTATGTCGCTATCACGACGGAGGAAGAGCTGACCTTCTGTAATATATCCCGTGTTGTCGGGAACGGCATGCGTGATGTCGCCTCCCGAGAGGGTAGTAACTGCGATGATGGTAATAGAGCCACCCGTGGGGAATTGTACGGCTTTCTCATATATCTTTGCCAAGTCGCTGTAGAGAGAACCCGGCATAGAGTCTTTCGAAGGAATCTGATCCATACGGTTGCTGACGATTGCAAGCGCGTCAGCATAGCTCGTCATATCGGTAAGCAGAACCAAAACCATCTCGTTTTTCTCCACAGCAAAGTATTCTGCTGCCGTCAATGCCATATCGGGAACCAACAGACGCTCTACAGGAGGATTCTCCGTTGTGTTTACAAACGAGATGATTCGGTCGAGAGCACCCGCGTTGGAGAATACATTCTTGAAATATAGATAGTCGTCGTTGGTCATACCCATACCTCCAAGAATAATCTTGTCGGTCTTTGCTCGGAGTGCCACATTTGCCATTACTTGGTTGAAAGGCTGGTCTGGGTCGGCAAAGAAAGGAATCTTCTGTCCTGACACCAAAGTGTTGTTCAAGTCGATGCCAGCAATACCCGTAGCAATCAGCTCCGAAGGCTGCTTGCGGCGCACGGGATTCACCGAAGGACCACCAATCTCAACCTCACGGCCCTCAATCTGAGGACCTCCGTCGATAGGATTTCCGTAAGCATCGAAGAAACGTCCTGCCAACTGGTCACTCACTTTCAACGTAGGAGCCTTACCCAAGAACACCACTTCAGCGTTAGTTGGAATACCACCCGTTCCTTCGAAAACCTGCAAGGTGACGTTGTCGCCGTCGATCTTCACCACCTGAGCCAGTTTGCCGTCGATGGTTGCCAATTCGTCGTAGCCCACGCCTGTGGCTTTCAACGAACATGTAGCCTTTGTAATCTGACTGATTTTCGTATATATTTTCTGAAAAGCTGTTGTTGCCATAGTGCTATGATTTCGATATTATTTATCGTTTCCTGATGTCTGCTTGCGTGTTGCCACGAAAGCATCAAGTTCATGACGGTACTTGTAGTAATCCTCCGACTTATATACGCAGTAGTTTACCTGCTTGCAGATATTGATGACTTTCTTAAAGAAGTCCATCACCTCAAGGAAGTTTTCGAAGGAGAACTCAGCGCGGCAGATATCCATCACCATATTGAGAATCTCCTCCTGACGCTCCATAGGACAGAGGGCATCAACCTCATCGAAAGCATCCTGCTGCAGCACAACATAGTCCAAGAGTTCCGATTTCCAGAACGTAACATGATATTCCACAGGTACTCCATCGTCACCCAAAATGTTGATCTGCTCGGCAATCTCCTTTCCGCGCAACATGCGGGTCTTAACCTCGTTAACCTTATCGAGCCAATCGGCATTGATGTGCTGCGCGATGTACTCCTGGAACTCAGGATACTCAAGGTACTTCGAGTAGGAATCGATGGGGTTCACAGCCGGATAGCGCTTCTTGTCGGCACGCTCCTGTTCAAGGGCATAGAAACAACGTGCAACCTTCTTCGTATTCTCGGTGACAGGTTCTTTCAGGTTTCCGCCGGCAGGGCTCACGGTACCGATGAAGGTGATAGAGCCCTTCTCGCCATTGCCTAACGTAACATAGCCGGCACGGCCATAGAAGTTAGAGATGATGGCTGAGATGTCCATTGGGAAAGCATCAGGACCAGGTAATTCCTCCATACGGTTAGACATCTCGCGCAAAGCCTGAGCCCAACGACTCGTGGAGTCTGCCATCAGCAACACGCGCAATCCCATAGCACGGTAATACTCGGCCATTGTCATAGCGGTATAAACAGAAGCCTCACGTGCGGCAACAGGCATGTTACTCGTATTTGCGATAATGATGGTACGCTCCATCAACTTACGCCCTGTATGGGGGTCGGCCAATTCAGGGTACTCAGTGAAAATTTCCACAACCTCGTTGGCACGTTCACCGCATGCAGCCATGATAACGATATCGGCAGCTGCCTGCTTGGAGATAGCATGCTGCAACACCGTCTTTCCTGTACCGAAGGGGCCAGGAATGAAGCCCGTACCACCTTCAACGATAGGATTGATGGTATCAATAGTACGCACACCTGTCTCGAGAAGCTTGAAGGGGCGCACCTTTTCTTTATAGTTCGTCATAGCTATCTTCACAGGCCAGTGCTGAACCATATCTACTTTCACTTCGTTGCCTTGTTCATCTATAAGCACGGCTATCACGTCGCGAATGGTATAGTCGCCTTCAGCCGCAATGCTCTTAACGGTACAGGTGCCCTGTTGCTGGAAAGGAACCATTATCTTCAAGGGCTGGAAGTTCTCTTCCACCTTACCCAGCCAATCCGATGCTTTCACCTTGTCGCCAGCCTTAACCAGAGGCTCGAAGTGCCATTCACGATCAGCGTCAAGCGGCTCTGTGTATTGTCCGCGCTTCAGGAACACGCCCTCCATCTTGTCAAGGTCGTTCTGCAAACCGTCATAGTTCTTTGACAGCATACCGGGAGCCAACTGCACCTCGAGCATGTGTCCCGTAAATTCGGCTTCGGCACCCACTTTTAATCCACGCGTGCTCTCAAACACCTGCACGTATACCTTAGCGCCGACAACCTTGATAACCTCTGCCATCAGTCGCTGTCCCCCAAGCAGGATGTAACAGATTTCATTCTGCGACACGGGACCGTCTACCGTCAGCGTTACCATATTGGCAATAATGCCACTTACTTTTCCTTTTGTCATATATTATTTTGTTTTTCGAAATTCCAAATACGAGAAAGCAGATTCACAAAGAAGTTCGGTGTTCTGAGCTATTGTACTGCCATTCAAGCAAGTTTGTATCCGTTATCTGCTCTGTCCTTTCAGTTCGTTTATCAGTCGGCGAAGGAGGGCAGCGCCTTCATCGGCGTTCAGCTGCAGCCAACGCTCCACTATCGACTCTTTCACCAAGAAAGCAAAGATAGGCTCTATAGTGAAATAGTCAAAGAACGTCTCATCGTCGAGCCATTTCCATCGCAACACGTCAATCATGTGCTCTCGCTCGACCAAATCGGTCTGCTCGCTTATGGGCTGAACCTTATCCCAAAGGTCAGACACTTCGGAAAGTCCAAAATCACGTGCGCCACCCTTTCTCAAGGCATCTGCGACTTCTCCTTTTCCTACCACATACGAGGCAATGTCAAGCCCATACTTGCGTGCTGTGAGGGCAGCAAGTATATTGTTCACATCAAGGTTCATCCCAAACCAACGTCTCACCATTTCATTGGGTGCCGTCATAGCGTAGGCGTAGTAACGGGCCGACAGGTTATCCTGTGCCAGAGTATCACCCAGCGCATCGTTCTGCCAGTCGCGGATGAAGTCGCGAAGATATACGGGGTAGGCAGGATTCCACTTATCATCGTCACGTGTAGTACGAATCATCCCGCGCAGCTCGTCAGCGCTGTAGAGGCCTTCGCTTTCGAGCACAGCATCTCTGTCGCGGAGAAGTGCCAACAGGTTGCTGTTGTCCTGTTCAAGAAGCAGAAGATCTATCAACTTTTGATCTTCAGCAGACAACTGGGGATAATACTCCTCGCGGAACTGCTGCAACGGGCAGGGCACGCGCGTCATGTCCATCGAGATGTCGGGCAGACCTGCTATAAGGTAATAATACTTCATAATCAGAATAGACGACTCTGTTGCAAGACCTTATCTGTTAGAACAGCATATCTACGAGTTGAGGACGAAGGAACGACTTGAAGAAGTTCTCAAACTCCTCTTCGCCGAAGTTCATCTTGTAAGAACCATCGGCAGGGCTCAAAGTGAAAAGTGCCCGCTGTCCGTTCACTTCTCGAATGGTAACGCCTTTGTCGAGCACTTCCTTTGCTTTCGAAGCGAACAGAGCCTTCAACGAAGCAGCATCAGCGGTGCCGATTACTACAGGTTCGTTTTGCACAAAATTCTTGGCAAGAGCTACAATGAACTGCCCCATCACTTCCTTTTCAGATGTCACAGCAGCTGCAGCTTCTTTCACGACCTTGTCAGACACCAGGGTGGCAATCTCCGACTTCAGAGCGTTTACCGTCTGTCCTGCAAACAGCTTGAGTTCCGAACGGGTGTGAGCATCCAGCTCTGCAGCCTTCTTCTGGGCAGCATCGTTCATTTCCTCTGCCTCTCTCTTGGCGTTCTCCACGATAGCGGCTGCCTTCTGCTTAGCTTCGTCCACGATACGCTCTGCCTCGGCTTGTCCGCGCTCCACACCTTCGCGAAGCATCTTCTCAGTCAGTTCCTGAATATTTCTTTCCATTTGATATTTAATTGATTAGGTTTGTTCACGATTTTCACGGTGCAAAGGTACATAAATATTTCCAATAAAAAGACTTTTTCTCCTCTTTATTTTAAAAGATTTTCTCCGCGAAAAAATGTCCTCTGGCACCGTCTTAGCATGCATTTCGAAAGCCATCCAGAAACTATTTGACTATTACGAGCATCGCTCCAAAACCATATTTCTGAAACGAGGCATCCTGATAAACGTAATGATCCGATTTTCTGTCAAGTTCTTTGCGAAGTGCAGCACGAAGCACTCCGTCGCCCTTTCCATGAATGAAGACTATCTTTTGTCCTTTGGATTTGGAGTATTCATTCAGTTTCCGACGAAACACTTCCAACTGATGCTCAAGGATATCCGCATTCGACATACCAGTTGTGTTGTCAAGCAGTTCATTGATGTGAAGGTCCACTTCCACAACATCGTCCCGCTTGAAACGACTCTCTTTTCGTGCAGGCATCGGTTTGCGTTGCTCCTCGCGCTGTTTCTCACGCAGGGCACGATTCATCTCCTCACGAACTATAAAGGGGCGCACAGGTTCATCGTCGCGCACAATATCATACATCAAAGCAGGATCCTCGAAAAAAGGAGTGTCAACAAAGGTATGCAACTTATAAAACTTCACCGTATCGATACGCACATCCACATCTACAGCAGGTTTGTGCATATATCCCTTCTGCTGTTTGAAAGCCAGCAGCTGCACATTGACGTGCTCCAGTTCTTCGAGCATATCACGCGTAAACTCCTCAATGAAAAGCTTTGTATTCGGTTCGATGATTCCCTGTGCACGCAGTTTCAAACTTCCCGAACCGATAGACGCATAGGTATAGCTAAGCCAGTAATTGCTGTCGTTCACAAGATAAGTCTCCATTACCGTAGTACTTACCTGCTTGATATCCACAGGAAGGAAAGCCAAATGAACGTTCAGATTCTCCCCTTCGCGCCTTTCGGGAATAAACATAGGCTTGGGAGCCTCCTCAACATGAGTTTTTTTCACCTCAGCCTGAGGAACATTTTGGGTAGGTTCCGGTTTATTCTCTGCCGGCTTGAGAGAACTCTTCTCAAAGTTGTAAGCATCAGTTTCTACTGCCACACAGTTAGATATAATCATCGGAATCTCAAAGCCGTACTCGTCTTCTACAAGCACTATATCCTTTCCCTTGAATCCTTTTACGATTCCGCCTCCCGTTTCTGTAAGGAAGCGCACTTTATCTCCTATTTTCATTGTCAAACCATTATTTATTGTATTGAGCAATAGCCCATATTCTTCGATTGAATCTTCTTCTTTTTTTCTCTTTACGGCATTAGCAACGAGCTGTCTCCGTAACTCAAGAAGCGGAAGCCGTTTTCCAAAGCAAAATCGTACACCTTGCGCCAGTCGCCCTTCAGGAAAGCCGACACAAGCAGTAGCAGCGTACTTTTAGGCTGATGGAAATTGGTGACTATGCGTTGCACGATGCGGAAAGTGTATCCTGGAGCAATCATTATCTGCGTTGTTGTGTGCAGCGCCGGCAGTTCGTTTCGGTGCAGCCAGTCGAGAATCAGCTGCAGAGCCTCTCTTACCGTCAACGAACCGTATTCCTCCTCGTAAGGCATCCATTGAGGCACATGCAGCTCCGCTTCCGAAGCATCGGGATTGCGGCTCAGGAGCACTCCGATGTAATAGAGACTCTCCAACGTGCGTACCGAAGTAGTGCCAACAGCCGTCACATCTCCCTCATGCACAATGAGTTGCTCCACAACCGAACGAGGCACAACGATATACTCGGAGTGCATCTCGTGCCCTGCTATATGCTCGCTCTTCACGGGTTTGAAAGTGCCGGCTCCGACATGAAGCGTCAGTTCTGCCTTTTCCACTCCGCGCTGCTGCAACTCGCTCAAGACGCGTTCGGTAAAGTGAAGTCCTGCTGTTGGGGCAGCTACCGAGCCTTTTACCTTCGAATATACCGTCTGATACGTCTTCAAGTCGCTCTCCTGTGTCTCCCTATTTAAATAAGGAGGAATGGGCAGCTCGCCTACAGCATCGAGCAGCTCGGCAAAGGTTACCGACGAGCCGTCGTCGCTCTTCCAACTAAACTCCACAGCCACATCGGCGCTCTGCGAAGTGCAATATGTCGTTCCTGCCGCTGTTACGCGCGGGGCATCCGTTGCCTTCGTCACGCTCAGCGTCACCTTCTTTCCGCGCATCTCTATCACGCGCTGAAGCGTTCCCTCTTTCCATTTTTTCAAATTGCCAATCATGCAGAGCCACATGCAGCGCTCGGTCTGCGCAAACATTTGCACATATTCCCCGGGCGACAAGGGCTCGAGGCAGAAGACCTCTATCAGCGCTCCCGTTTCCTTGCGGAAATGGAGGCGTGCCTGAATGACGCGCGTGTTGTTGAAAACCATCAGCGAGCCGGGAGGGAGCAGCGAGGGAAGCGAGTCGAAGCGCTTCTCACTTACCTTCCCGTGATCGTATACCAGCAGTTTGGAACTGTCGCGTTCTGTCAGGGGAAACTTTGCAATTCGTTCGTCGGGGAGCTCATAGTCGTACTCCTCGATGCGTATGTCCTTAACTTCTTCTATCATCTTTTCCGATGCGTGACGGGCGGTTTTTCCGCCTTTTCCCGTTTTTTTTACAATTTTTGCAAAGATAGTGCAACTTTTCGTAACTTTGTTTCGTCTAATAGACAAAAAGGTAAAAATTCATATCACATCATTATGAAATTAACATTTAAATCCCTTCTTCTGCTGGCAGCGCTGATTGCCACAACTGGCATCAATGCCAAAAACACCGAGTCATCCGAACCGCTCACTAACGACACCACCGAGGTGCGAGAGCATAAAATCGGCAATTGGATCATCACCCGCGAGAGCGTCACAAGCACTCCCGACGAGGACGAGACAACAGGCGAGACTAAAGTGTCGGTTAACATCCGTTACAAGCACGACTTCACGCCTCACTTCCCTGTATTCTACATCGGCCTCAACGCCTTCACCCCCGATCGCTTCGCCACTCAATTTGCAGATATCCCCCTCAACTCCACCAAGAGCTGGGAGTGGGGCTCCTATCTCTTCCAGGAGAGCCTGCCCTTCGGAAAGAGCCAGCACGTAGGCCTTACCACAGCCCTCGGATTCGGAAGGGCAATGTATAAGATGGATAACACGCGCTATTTTTATACCGACGCCGACCGTATGACACACTTCGGGAACCCAGACGAATACGACGTCACATGGTTCCGCTATTGGACTCTGAAGCTTCCTCTGGCGCTCACGTTCGAGACTGAAGTGAAAGGCGACGACCTCTTCTTCTCCGTAGGCCCCGAACTGGAGTACAGATTCTCGGGAGCAAGCAAAGGCCGTGTGGGAAATAACAAAAAAGAAGTGATTGCCAACGACCTTAACCTCAACCCCTTGGGCGTGAATCTGATGGCCCAGTTAGGCTACGACGGCTTTTCACTCATCGGTAAGGTATCGCTCATCGAGCTTTTCCGCAAGCCTGACCTTACCTCTCCCTATTCCACGAGCCTCTATCCCGCAACCTTCGGTATAGCTATCAACTTCTAATCCTATCCGCGATGTCCAAGAACTTTCCCCTATGGAGAGCGGACATCAGAAGGAAATACATACAAACAACAGAAGAAGGCACGCACCACATAGAGAGCGTGCCTTCTTTTTCATTTTCCTTTGAACCCGCGCTGTTTTGCTTTGAGGAAAAAGATTTTTGCTTTGAGGAAAAAAAATTATTCTTTGCCCATAATCCTTTTTTCTTTCTTCATATCGCGCGCTGAAGAAACAAAAACGCGCTGCAGCGGTTTTTCATAAAAAAGGTAAAATAGCAGCGCATTTGCTTTGTTATGAAAAAGGAATTTCCTACCTTTGCAAAAAAGGATAGCAACACTTCTTTTTCACCGACGGCAATGACAGCAGACGAATTCTATACTCCCGAAGAACGCACACAACAACAGGCTCTCATGCAGCAGCTTGACAGCCTCACGCGCGACTTCATCAGCGACAGCGACAAAGAGCGCATCGGCAGATACCGCACGCGCGCCATCGAAGGAGGGCAGCTGGGGCGCGACGTTTTCGGCTTCAACAAAGCCCTTGACGACTTGCGCACAGCCATCATCGTCTGCGACGAAATGGGGATGAAACGTGCCGCCACCTTAGGTATACTGCTTGCTGAAACGTGCGCAGAACAGCTCAGCGCCGACGACGGCAAACAGCTGGCTGAGGACTTCGGAGCCGACGTGGCACGCATCGTGAAAGGCATCATCAAGACAGAGAAACTCTACGAGAAGACTCCCGCCATCGGCACCGAGAATTTCCGCAACCTGCTCCTCTCGTTTGCCGACGACATGCGGGTCATCCTCATCATGATAGCAAGGCGCGTCAACCTGATGCGACAGCTTGGCAACATCGACACCAGCGACAGCAGTAAAGTGGCAGCTCGCACCGCAGCAGCTCACGAGGCAGCAGAGCTTTACGCTCCCCTCGCCCACAAACTCGGACTCTACTCGCTGAAATCGGAGCTCGAGGACCTGTCGATGAAATACACCGAGACGGACGTCTACTACCAAATAAAGGAGAAACTCAACCAGACGAAGGCGTCGCGCGACAGATACATCGCCGACTTCATCAAGCCCATCGAGCAGAAAATGAAGGAAGCGGGGCTGAAATGTCACGTGAAGGGGCGCACCAAAAGCATCCACTCTATATGGCAGAAGATGAAGAAGCAGCGCTGCCCCTTTGAGGGAGTGTACGACTTGTTTGCCATCCGTATCATCCTCGACAGCCCGCTGGAGAAGGAGAAACAGGAGTGCTGGATGGCCTACTCGCTGGTGACAGATATGTACCAGCCCAACCCGAAACGTCTGCGCGACTGGCTGAGCATACCCAAGAGCAACGGATACGAGTCGCTGCACACTACCGTGATGGGTCCCGAAGGGAAGTGGGTGGAGGTACAGATACGCACCGAGCGTATGGACGACATTGCTGAGCGCGGATTGGCGGCACACTGGCGCTACAAGGGCATCAAGAGCGAGTCGGGCCTCGACGAATGGCTCACGAGCATACGCGAGGCGCTCGAAAGCAACGACGACGACAGCGACTTGATGGACCACTTCAAGATGGAGCTGTACAAAGACGAGGTGTTCGTCTTCACTCCTAAGGGCGACCTTTTCCGGCTCCCCCACGGAGCAACCGTTCTCGACTTCGCATACAGCATTCACACCAATCTCGGATATCATTGCACGGGAGCGAAGGTCAACAACCGTCACGTGCAGCTGAAGTATGTTCTCAGCAACGGAGACCAGGTGGAAATCCTCTCATCGAACACTCAGACTCCTAAGCAGGGATGGCTGAATATGGTAACTACCACCCGAGCCCGTACGAAGATTCGCCAAGCCCTGAAGGAAATGGCAGCCACGCAGGCACGTGTGGCACGCGAGGAGCTGGAGCGTCGACTAAAGAACCGGAAGATTGAACTGAGCGAAGGCACGATGCTCCATCTTATCAAGAAGATGGGATATAAGGATGTCATCGAATTCTACCAATCGGTGAGCGAGGGACGCATCAAGATGGATGAAGTGATAGAGCAGTATGCTTCGCTCTATAACATCGAGCACGGATTAGCAACCGACACGAATACGGGAGAGACACATAGTGCTGCAGGCTATCAACTGGCTCTCGACACAGGAAGCCAGACAGCAGTAGGCGCCGATGAAGGCGCCAACTCGAGGAGCCTATTCTTCGTAGACCCCAATATGGTAGGCATCGAATACAAGCTGGCTCGTTGCTGCAACCCCGTTTATGGCGACAAGATTTTCGGTTTCGTCACCGTAAGCAACGGCATCAAGATACACCGTCAGGAGTGCCCCAACGCAAACGACTTGCGGAAGAAATACCCTTATCGGCAGGTAGAAGCACGCTGGTCGGGAAAGCCTGCAGGCTCCTTCTCTCCTGCCACGCTCTCCATAGTGGGAATGGACGATATCGGCATCGTCAACAACATCACTTCCGTTATTTCGAGCGATGAGCACATGCAAATGCGGAGCATCAGCATCGACACGCACGACAAGCTCTTCTCCGGAAGGCTCACCATTATGATTGATGACACAAGCCGTCTGGAATCACTCATCAAGAAACTTTCACGAGTGAAAGGAGTGAAACAAGTGACAAGAACGTAGGAGTCGGCAATTCATTCTCCGAAGAGAAGAGGCTTCCTTCCTTTATCCAAAGATAAAACAAAAGCGATGCAGATTCACAGAACTCACAAAACAAAGAAAAGTTAAACATTCAAGCAATTTCTTGTTTTATTGATTTTTTGTTTATTTTTGCACGCGAAATATCATTCATTAGACTTAATTATCAAAACAATGAAAAAAATAGCTGCTCTGTTTGCTTTCTTGTTTGTTACAGCATTTGCCTTTGCACAATCAGGCCCTGAAATGACGTTTCAACACAAGACACACAATTTCGGTACCGTAGCACAAGACACTTGCGTCGTAACCTACACGTTCCTTTTCAAGAACACCGGCGACGAGACACTCATCGTGCACCAAGCCTCCAGTTCATGTGGATGCACGGTACCTGAGTACACACAAGAGCCTATTCCCCCCGGCTTTATGGGAGAGATAAAGGTTACCTACAACGGAAAAACCAAACGTCCCGGAGTGTTTAAGAAGAGTATTACCATTCACTCCAATGCAAAGAACACTCCTGTACGCATCTACATCGAAGGGGAGATGCTCGAAGGAGACGGAAAACAAGAATAAGTAAGACATTTCATTCAACAGTAACAAACGATGCCGCATCAATGGTGCGGCATCGTTTTATTTTTTATGAGAAACTATCTGCTACAAGTTATCTTCATCCAACACTCCTTTGATGGTCTTCATCAGCGAAGGAGAAACAGGCACGAGGGGCAAGCGAAGATTGTTTTTGCAACGTCCCTTCAGACTTAGGGCAGCCTTCACTCCCGAGGGATTACCTTCGGCAAAGAGCGGAGCATAAAGAGGCGTCATCCGCTTGTTGATTTGCTCTGCCTTTTTGTTGTCACCGCTGAGCGCAGCTTTTGTCATTTCAGCAGTCTCGGCTGGCCAAGCGTTGGCAACGACAGAAATCACTCCGTCACCACCCATCTCCATTATCTCACAGCTATATTTGTCGTCACCAGAAAGGACCTTGAAGCCAGCAGGACGTTTCTCGATAATCTCACGAACTTGATCCAGCTTCCCGGAAGCCTCCTTTATACCAATGATATTATGGCAGTCGCGAGCAAGTCGGAGCGTTGTCTCGGCAGTCATGTTAACCCCTGTACGTCCCGGGACATTATAAAGGACGATAGGACGTGGGGATGCCTCAGCCAAAGCGCGGAAGTGCTGGTACAGACCCTCTTGCGAAGGTTTGTTATAGTATGGCGAAACGATAAGCAGCGCATCGATGCCCTCAAAGTCATCGTGCTTCATCCTGTCAATAATGTCTGCTGTACAATTACCGCCATATCCTAACAGAATAGGGCGACGTCCTTTGTTTACCTTCACGGCAATGTCGCGCACCTGCTTCTGTTCGGCAAAGGAGAGCGTGGGGGCTTCCGATGTGGTACCCAGTACACACATAAAATTAATACCTGCATCCAGCGAGTCGTTCATTACTCTCTGGCAAGCCTCCACATCCACTTTTCCTTCGTCTGTGAAAGGCGTCACAAATGCCGTTCCTGCACCCTTAATACCTATATTGAGAGGATCTTTCATAGCTATTATCCTAAAAACATGCGACAAAGGTAGTACAAAACTTCGACATTCTGCACATTATGCGAAAAAGTTTCCACATTTACATGCCCGCCTATTAATTACCGTTACCAAGAATGATGCTCACAAGCGCTGTCACATCGGAAACGTTTACCACACCGTCGCCATTTACATCAGCAGCACTATTTTCTGTCTCATTACCGAGTATCATACTAACCATCAAGGTAACATCGCTGACATTCACACTACTGTCACCATTCACATCACCAATATACTTGGCGGTAAAGTAGCCAGGCTTGCCATTTTCAGGATCATCAATGCGTGCGTATTCAGGACCTTCTACGTGATTCGCATCATAAGTCGTGCCTTTGCCACCAACTAAATTCCCGCACTCACTAAACATGCCGCCTGAGGTGATAACACTCTCAGTGCTCCAGCCACTACCTGCATATATAGTAGACAGCCGGCTGCAGCGGAGGAACATACCATACATATTGGTAACATTAGAAGTGTTCCAGCCGCTCAGGTCAAGACTGGTTAAGGCACTGCAACCAAAGAAAAAGTAATCCATATCGGTGACATTGATAGTGTTCCATCTATTCAAATCGAGGTTGATAAGGTTGTTGCAACTACGGAACATACTCCCCATGTTGGTGACGTTGGATGTATTCCAATTATTCAAGTCACCCAAACTCGTCAGAGAACTACAATTAGAGAACATACCACCCATATTATTTACGCTATCAGTGTTCCAGTTACTCAGGTCACCGACATTGGCGAGGGAACTGCAGTTGTAGAACATGCAATACATGTTAGTAACATTCGCAGTGTTCCAGCTACTCAAATCAAGGTTAGTAAGGGAGCTGCAGCCAGAGAACATGCGGCACATGTTGTTAACACAAGAAGTATTGAGGTTTTCTATCCCTATGCATGCAGTCAGGTTGCTTAAGCCTAAGAACCAACCATAGGTAGTGATGGGACGTGCACTAGCAAACGAAGGATCGAAATTAACAATAATAATGTTAGCGCACTCAGCGTGCCAAGCAGGGTAGTTATTACCCGTATTCAGCGACATACCTCCGCGAGTGCTCTTTAGCCGGTCGTAATAGAAAGTGAGAGTACTATCTGCTGGAGTGTATACAGCGTATGCTTCCTTTAGCTTTTCGGTGAAATAACCTGGATTCTCCACTCCACCATCAATGCGAGCATATTCAATATCTACGTGGTTTGCATCATACGTTGTACCTTCACCTCCAATAAGGGAATCGCATTGATTGAACAATTTGGTATGTGCAGTTACCTTTTCCGTGTTCCACATATCACCGACATAGATGGTTTTCAGTTTTCTGCAATGTTCGAACAGATATCTCATGTCCGTTACGTTCTGGGTGTCAAAGCTGCTTAGGTCAAGGTTCGTCAGCGAAGAGCAAGTAGAGAACATTCCTATCATAGATGTTGCATTCTCTGTATTGAAACTGCTGATATCCAAGCTTTTTAGGGTAGAGCACTTGTAGAACATATCTCCCATGTTTGTTACATTTCCCGTGTCAAAACTGCTCAAATCAAGATTTGTCAATGAGGAGCAGCCAGAGAATAACCAGCCCATGTCTGTAACGTTTCTCGTATCGAACACGTTAAGGTCAAGGTGGGTCAAAGCACTGCAATCCTTGAACATGCTTCCCATATCCGTCACATTCGTCGTATTAAAACTGTTCACATCAATGTTCGTCAAGGCGAAGCATCTATAGAACATGTATTCCATATCTGTTACCTTTTCCGTGTTAAAGTTACTCAGGTCAAGGCTATACAATAAAGAGCAACCAGAGAATAAGAAAGCCATGTCGGTGACATTCTGCGTATTGAACCCGCTCACATTGAGGCTTGTTAGTTGGCTACAACCCTGGAACATTTCTCTCATGTTCGTCACGTTTCCTGTATCAAAGCCACTTACATCAACATTAGTCAGGCCGTTGCAGCCGCTGAACATTTGAGATAATTCCGTTACGTTGCACGTGTTGAACTGACTGACGTCGAGACTCAACAAGCCACAGCAATTATAAAACATGCTACTCATGTTAGTCACATTTCCTGTCTCGAAACCACTTACATTAAGATTTATCAAATTGCTGCAGCCAGAAAACAATCCGTCCATCTTTTTCACATTTACCGTGTTGAAATGACTTACATCAAGGTTCGTCAAACTACTGCAATTGCAAAACATGAGTGACATCTTCGTCACCTTGGAGGTATTAAAACCGCTTATATCGAGGCTTGTCAAACTGCTGCAACCACGGAACATGGAGGACATGTCTGTAACGTTTCCCGTATCGAATCCGTTGATGTCGAGGCTGGCGAGTTGGCTACATTTAAGAAACATGCTTCCCATGTCTTTCACGCTGCTGGTATCAAAGCCGCTCACGTTCAGACTCTTCAGCGAGGAACAGCCGCTAAACATACCATACATGTTCATCACATTCTTTGTGTCCAAATTATCCAGAATGACACCCGCCAACGAAGTGCAGTCGTAGAACATATACATCATTGTCTGCACTTTTGTTGTATTGAATCCGCTCAAATCAAGGTTCGCCAGTTTACCACAAGCTCTGAACATGCTTTCCATTGTCGTCACGCTGTCCGTTTTCAGATTATCAATCCCTGCAATCTCCGTCAGATTGATCATTCCATAAAACCAATAGCGGGTGCTAATGGGCCGAGCATTTGCAAAAGAGCCATTAAAGGCCACGCGAGCAATAGATGTATTGTTCATACGCCAGCCAGGCATGTCGTTATAGGAGTTCAAAGAAAATGTCGTATCTGTCTCCTCGCGCATGGCGCGCATGCCATCATAGCAGAAAGTGAGTGTACTGTCGGCTGGGGTAAAGACAGCGTATGCCTCTCGTGAAGAGCAATCGGTGAAATAACCTGGATTCTCCACACCGCCATCAATGCGGGCATACTCAACATCTATATGGTTTGCATCATACGTTGTGCCAGCACCGCCAACAAGGGACGTGCATCCTGAGAACATTGCATTAGAAGATGTCACGGCTTCCTTGTTCCATAAATCACTTACATAGATGGTTTCTAACTTATCGCAACTAGAGAACATGTTACTCATGTTAGTCACATTCTGTGTGTCAAAGTTACTCAGGTCAAGGGTAGTCAGTAAAGAACAAAATCTGAACATGCTCTCCATATCCGTTGTTCTGTTGGTGTTGAAACTGCTTATGTTGAGGGAAGTAAGTCTATCACAGTCACGGAACATCCAACCCATGCTTCTCACATTTTGCGTATCAAAATTACTTAGGTCCAGATGTGTCAGCTTAAAGCAGCTAAAAAACATTTCTGCCATACTCGTAACTTTTCGTGTATCGAACCCGCTTATGTCGAGATTCGTTAAGGAAGAACAATAGGCAAACATCATAAACATGTCTGTCACATTTTCTGTATTGAAACTATTCAACTCCAAGCTAATCAGTGAGTGGCAGCCACAGAACATCCTGTTCATATCCGTCACATTCTCTGTATTTAAGTTTCCCAATCCGTCAATGTCTGTCATTGCAGAGCAATCAAGAAACCAACAGCTAAGCGATTTCAATCCGTGATATTCTGCAAACGATTCATCAAAAGAGACAGAAACAAGATTTTCAGTTGCCCAGACTGGTTTTTCATACAAATAGACAAAACGTGTTATTATTTTGCCTTCGTACCACCGATCTTCTTGTAATGTGTCGTAATAGAAAGTCACACTGGCGCCATCTGTACTTAGCAAAGCATAAGCGTGGGGAGACGATACGTTGGTAAGGTAGCCCGGATTCTCTACCCCGCCGTCAATGCGAGCGTATTCAGCATCAGTGTGATCTTCATCGTAAAACGTGCCTGCTTCACCGACAAGGAAATCACAACCGTGAAACATGCCTTCAGATTGCCATACGTTTGTCGTGCTCCAACTATCACTGACATCGATAGTCGTCAAAACGCTACAGCCCGAAAACATTCCATTCATTTGCTCTACATGCTGTGTGTCAAAACTACTCAAGTCAACGGTTGACAGATTTTCACAATTGGAAAACATCCATGACATATCTCTTACATTCTGTGTATTGAAATTGCTTAGGTCAAAGCGAAGGAGTTTCAAATTATGGCAGTCTGCGAACATGCCATACATAGACTCCGTAGCCGCGGTTTCAAAAGTCCTGAGGTCAATATATTCCAGTGAAGAGCAACCAGCGAACATTGCATCCATACGCCTCACTCCCCAAACCTCACGAAAGGGGATAAAGTCACCCAACGAAGAGCAACCGACAAACATTCCTTCCATACTTGTCACGTTACCCGCGGAAAAGTTGCTTAAATCAATTTCTCCTAAAGAGGAACATTCCTCAAACATGCTACTCAAATCCCTCACATTCTCTGAATATATGTTCGCTAATCCGTCTACGAGGACTAAGTTCACACATCCTCTAAACCAGCAGCTAAGCGAAGTCAAGCCTTCGTAATCCACGAAAGAATCATCGAATGTTGCAGACGTAAGATATTCAGTGGCCCATTCAGGACTGTTTCTTTCATCGTAGGTAGAAAGCTCAATTACAATTCCCTCCGACATACGAATTGCCTTCTGATTGTCGAAATAGAATGTTACGTTGGTGCAGTCGGTGCTTAACACAGCATACGCTTCCTGCGCTGAGACTTTGGCTGCACCCAGCACAATGAGACTGAGAACTAGCAGCATTTTCCTTACTTGTTCCATTGATATATTCGTTTTTATATATATTTATTCTGATATATTTTTTTAGAAAAGCAGCAGCTCGCCCGGCTGGGGGATGGGCTCGCCTATCATCTGCAAGAACTCCGTCTCGCCGACGATGGGGATGCCGAGCTGATGTGCTTTCTCTAGTTTCGCAGGACCCATGTTCTCCCCGGCAAGCACAAAAGAAGTTTTGGATGAAATGGAAGAGACATTGGTACCTCCGTTAAGTTCAATCAACATTTTGTACTCATCACGTGAATGATGCTTAAACACTCCGCTTATAACTATCGACTTTCCCAAGAGGGCATCTCCCATCTCCTGAAGCGACACATCCTTTATCTCAAACTGCAGTCCCTCTTCGCGTAGCCTCTGAACCAGTAACTGGTTTGTCTCGTTGGCAAAGAACTGGGTCACGCTTGCTGCAATCTTCTCCCCTATCTCGTTCACTGCAATCAATTGCTCCATTGAAGCGGAAGCTATTGCATCCATGCTGCCGAAGGCACGGGCAAGTGTTTTTGCCGTTGTCTCGCCGATAAACCGTATGCCGATAGCGAAAAGTACCCTCTCGAACGGCACTTCTTTTGAAGCGTCTATGCTCCGCACGATATTCGACGCAGACTTCTGTCCCATACGATTCAATCGGCTGAGGTCGGCTGCTTTCAGCCGATAGAGGTCGGCAACGTCGTGGATAAGCCCCACATTATAAAGTAGATCCACTGTTTCCCCACCCAATCCATCAATATTCATTGCTTTGCGGCTCACGAAATGCTCGATACGCCCTTTCACTTGTGGAGGGCAAGTAGCATCATTGGGACAATACCAGGCGGCCTCTCCTTCTTCTCGCACCAATGGTGTGCCGCAAACAGGACAACATGTCACCATCTCAACCTTGTCCCCCAGACTGTCGTCACGCTTCGACAGTTCCACGGCAGTTATCTTCGGAATGATCTCGCCTCCCTTCTCCACGTACACATAATCTCCGATATGAAGATTGAGGTTGTCCACAAAGTCAGCGTTATGCAGCGTTGCGCGGCGCACGACAGTGCCGCTCAGCTGCACGGCGTCAAAGTTCGCAACGGGCGTTACAGTACCTTGACGTCCCACTTGGAACGAGACGCTGTTCAATCGTGTCAGCGCCTGTTCCGCCTTGAACTTATAGGCGATTGCCCAACGAGGCACCTTTGCTGTATATCCCAATCGCTCCTGCTGCTCCACTGAATTCACTTTCAGTACAACTCCGTCGGTAGCAACGGGCAGATTCTTGCGTTCAATATCCCAGTAGTTGATGAAATCCATCACTTGCTCGAGCGTGGAACATTTCCGCATGGCATCCGACACTTTAAAGCCCCACTCACGAGCATGCTGCAAATTCTCGTAATGCCCGTCTTCGGGAAGATCGTCGCTCAGCAGGTAATAAAGATACGCATCCAGCCCCCTATGGGCCACCTCTGCCGAATTCTGTAGTTTCAAGGTGCCGCTTGCTGCGTTGCGCGGATTAGCAAAAAGCGGTTCCTCTGCAGCCTCTCGTTCGACATTGAGACGTTCAAACGATGACCAAGGCATGAGTACCTCACCGCGAATCTCAAATTCCTCTGGCCAATCCATACCTGGGCGCAGCACCAAGGGGATGCTCCGGATGGTACGCACATTAGCCGTCACATCATCTCCGCGAACGCCGTCACCGCGTGTCACGGCACGCACCAACCGCCCGCTTTCATAAATGAGCGAAATGGAAAGTCCGTCGAACTTCAGCTCACAGCAAATCTCGAAAGCTTCCCCTCCTAGACCCTGCTCCACACGATGATAGAAATCCATCACCTCACCGCTGCTATAAGTGTTGGCCAGCGAGAGCATGGGGCGCGCATGAGTCACCTGAACGAAATCATTATTCAAGTCGCTGCCCACCCGCTGAGTGGGCGAATTAGGGTCGAAGCAATCGGGGTTAGCCTCCTCAAGATCCTGCAGCAAGCGCATCTTCTGGTCAAAGTCATAGTCAGAGATAGTCGGCCGGTTTAACACATAATAGTTATAATTGTGTTGGTTCAGTTCTTCCCGCAGGATTTCAATCTGTTCTTTCGCTGTCATAGCCGTCATTTTTCTACAAAAGTAAAAACTTTTTTTCCTTTCTCCAAAAAAAATTTTTCGTTCTTCATATTATCGCGTATATTTGCAATGACAAATCCCACTCCGCCCTATGAGAATAGACATACTGACCGTTCTTCCCGAAATGATAGAAGGCTTCTTCAACTGCTCCATTATGGCGCGGGCTCAGAAGAAGGGCCTTGCAGAGATTGTCATCCACAATATACGCGACTACACCACAGACAAGCATCACAAAACCGACGACTACCCTTTTGGGGGTAGTGCTGGTATGGTGATGAAGATTGAGCCCATCGACCGCCTCATCAGTGAGCTGAGGAGCCAACGCTCCTACGACGAAGTCATCTTCACTTCCCCCGATGGCGAGAAGTTCAACCAGCGTATGGCCAATAACCTGAGTCTTTGCGGCAACCTTATCATCCTTTGCGGGCATTTCAAAGGCATCGACTACCGTATCCGCGAACACCTCATCACCAAGGAGATAAGCATCGGCGACTATGTGCTCACGGGGGGAGAACTGGCAGCTGCAGCCATCGCCGACGCCGTCGTGCGTATCATTCCAGGCGTTCTCAACGATGAGCAATCGGCCCTCGACGACTCCTTCCAGGATGGCCTCCTCGACCATCCCGTCTACACCCGTCCTGCCGACTACAAGGGATGGCGTGTGCCCGACATCCTCCTCTCAGGTAACGAGGCTCTCATCCGCGAGTGGGAACTCAACCAGCAAATCGAGCGTACCAAGCGTCTCCGTCCCGATCTTATTAGTGACTAACGCCCTATTTGCTTGTCAACCACAATTGGGAAAAGACTCAACTATCATATTCAAACCAATTCTACTAGACTATGAGACATCCATTATTGCTGGCTATGGTGTTGTGCGCTTCCCTGACAGCGTGCGAGGCACAAGCTTGGAAGCCGATGGAATTGAAGAGCTCCATCACCCATCCACAGCCAATGACAGGGCTGGTGCTATGGCCCGGAGAGGCACGTCAACGACATCAAACGTATGGTGAGACAATACAACTGGAGTTCTCATACTGCCTTCCCTGTAAGGTGGTGAAAGGCTGTCGCGACGACGGCACCATTGAGTACGATTGGAGTTGGTTCGACAGCATACTTGACGACGTGTCGAGCCGTGGTCATCAGCTGATAGCGCGCTTCAGATATGAGTACCCCTCAAGCAGGGACGTGGACGGCAACAGGGGGACGACAGCCGTGCCTGACTACATCAAGCAGCGCGACGACTACTCAGAGACTTTTGTCGACAACCCCAACGACGGCCCCACCTGGTATGCCGACTGGAGCAATGCTGAGCTACAGCGTTTCACCCTGCAGTTCTATACCGACTTTGCTAAGTGCTATGCCCACGATGCCCGACTTGCCTTCCTTGAGGCAGGATTCGGACACTGGTCGGAGTATCATATTTACGCCACACCCCTCGAACTAGGCAAGAACTTTCCCTCGAAAGCATTTCAGAAAGAATTCTTCGAGCACATGAGCACGGTGATGACAGACATCCCTTGGGCTGTGTCGGTGGATGCCGGCGATAGTCACTACTCACCCGTACCCGACGACAGCACCCTTCTTGCTCTGAGATTCGGTGCATTCGACGACTCCTTTATGCATAAGGGACACGAACTGAGCAGCGGAGGTGGCTTCAACGAGAGATGTTGGCAACACATTGGAAAGGAAGCTCGTTGGCAGACGGGGCCCTGCGGAGGCGAAATTAGCTACTATTCGCGCAACGACCAGAAAAGTTTCCTCAGCCCTGACGGACTCTACGGGCACACTTGGGAAGAACAGGCTGCCAAATACCACATCACTTTCATGATAGCCAACGACGCACCTCGCGGAGGCATAGCAACACCCGAAAGGTTTCGCGAAGGCTCAATGGCAACGGGCTATCGCTTTGTAGTGAAAAAGTGCGAGACGAACGGAGCTGCCACACGCCTGCTAGTAACTAACGAGGGTATAGCACCCATCTATAGGGATGCCTGGTTCGCAGTAGGCGAAACACGTTCGTCGACCTCTTTGCGCGGTCTTCTTCCTGGAGAAGAGCGTTGGGTGGAAATACCAGCCAAAGGGAGCAACATACACATTGTCAGCGACTGCATATTACCGCAGCAGACCATAGAATTCGAGGCCAACATCAATCTCAAAAAGACTCTTTTCCTTCGCAACAACCGCACTACTGGGAAAAAGAGAAACGGAATGGCAACTCCATAAACAGACCGAGCATTGAGCGCAAGGAGAGTGGAAAAAAAGAAGAGTCTCATTGGAAGCATAATCCGACGAGACCCTTTTTGTTCTAATACCGCTGAGCAACGATAGTCGCCCGCTGTTTCCTTCGCGGCGAATTACTTAGCGTAGCGGGCATTGAGTCCGTCAACAACCTCCTGAGTGATGTTCATAGCATCGTCGGCATAGAGGATGTTGTCACCTATACGACTGAGGATAAGCGTATAGCGGTGATCGGCATTGTAGACCTTGAGGAACGAATTGATAGAGTCGCGAATGATTTGGTCATTTTTAGCGCTCTCAGCGGCAAACTCGTTAGAGAGGCGTTCCTGTTTTGCCTGCAGATCTTGCTGCTTCTTCATGATGCGGTTATACTCCGACTCGGCACGCTCACGTGACACGAAGGCATTGTTGTCCACCTTGCTTTGGAACTGCTCCATCTCCTTCTGTAGAGCATTGGCTTCCTTGTTGATCTGGGCGGTGATGTTTTCGCGCTTATTAATCATGTCTTCATTTAGTGATACCCAGAAATCATAACTGGTGAGCAACGTGTCGATGTTAACGTAGGCAATGCGCAAAGTTTGGCAGCAACTATCACCACCTTTAGCTTCGGCAACCGACTGCGGAACGTTGGTGTTGCACTGAGTAAGACTGAGCATCATGGCCGATGCGGCAAATACCATTAAGGTAATACGGAACGGTTTCATTTGTTTTCCTTGTAATTTTGTTATTATTCTGATTTGTTTTCCTTTCTACTTCTCTCCTCCACAGCCATAGGGTTATCTAGGCGAGCTTCAAAGTCCTGTGCCTGCACGCAGTGAATGCCTCGCTCGCGCATAGCACGGCTTTGCCCTATGTGCTGGCTACGGAAAGTGCCTTTCTTCCTCAAGATGATATTGACACACATCAGCACCATCGCAAAAGCGATGATTCCAATGGAAAAAAGCAGTGTCTTAATCATGTTTTTTTATCATTCGGCCTAAAAGACGCGCAAAGGTAGTGCAACGAGGGAAAAGAAAAAAATAATTTAATTTTTTTTTACTTACAAGTGGCAAGGTACCTGAAGGGAACACAAATAAAGCAGGATTTTAACCCATGAAAAGAGTTTTTTTGTATCTTTGCTGCGACCTATGCTATCCTTTACCGCTATGAACACTAAGAGACTTCTCATTCTTACCACGTTGCTCATGTTTTTCTGTCTGTTGCCGACATTCGCCCAAGAGGGCACAAGATTGGAGGCAGAAGATGCCAGTTACACAAACTGCAAGCTTGTTACAGGGAACCAGTACTCTGGCAAGAAGGCTCTTGAGCTCACAGAAGGCGATGCAAGCATCACCTTCCACTACTCGGCCTCCGAGCGTGGCAAGTACGACGTGTATGTTGGCTACGATGCTCTCTACGGTGCAAAGATGGTGAACCTCTCAGTCAATGGCAATTCCATCTCTTTTCAGGTCAACGGCCAACAAGAGTCGCCTGTGGGAACCTTTATCATGAACGAGGGTACGAACACCGTCATCATCACCCCTAATTGGACTTGGTTCCGCATCGACTACATACGTATTGAACGCAATACAGAATCATTACCGTTCAACATCCCCGAGCATCCAGTCGACTCCCTCGCCACCGACGCCGCACTTGAAATGTACGCCTTCCTTTGCGACAATTTCGGCAAGAAAACCATCTCGGGCATGATGACTGGCGATATGACGACAGCCAATGGCAACGTCACCCGGCACGCCGACATACAAGCCGTCTACAAGGTTTCGGGCAAGTATCCTGCCCTTGTAGGCTTCGACTTCATGAATGCTACTGGCCTTTACGAGTCTGACAACTGGAGCAAGAGCTACACATCAGCGGCAATGAGCTTGGCACGAGACACCTACCGTCGCGGAGGATTTCCAAACTTCACGTGGCATTGGCGCGATCCAAGCAGAAAGACCGATGCTTTCTACTCCTCCGACTGCAGCGTCAAAGTATCGGACGCCTTCAACGACGATGGCAGTTGGAACACATCATCGGCTCTCTACAAGAACATAATAGAGGACATCGATGTCATTGCCGATCACTTTCTTGCTTTGCAGAAGGCTAATATAGCATGCATCTTCCGCCCACTCCACGAAGCAAGCGGAGGATGGTTTTGGTGGGGACGCGAGGGCGCACATTCCTTTGTAAAACTCTACAGACTGCTTTTCGACGAGATGGTGAATGTCAAAGGCGTACATAATGTCATCTGGGTGTGGAATGCCGGCGAGAACGATGACGAATGGAATCCAGGTGACAGATACTACGATGTGGTTTCAGCCGACATCTACAACGAAGCCTTTGACTATTCCAGCTGCTATGCGACGTTTGAAAAACTGAAATCACTTACCGAGGGCAAGCGAATCATCGCCCTATCAGAAAACGGGCCCATCCCCGACATTGACAGAGAGTTTGACGAAGAAGCCGTATGGTCGTGGTGGATGCCCTGGTATCAGACGTGGGACGGAAATTTCGTCAACAAAACCAGCAGCGAAGAGTGGACAAAATGCATGAACGATTCGCGTGTCGTCACTCTCGATGACCTTTCTGCCGGATGGGGACAGACAGCCATCTCGCCGCCCGAAAGTGAGTATGACGATTCTCATATTCTATACGACCTGTTAGGACGTCGCATCACAACAGTCCCCAGCAAAGGTATTTACATCAAGGGCGACAAGAAACTACTTGTTCCTTAACGTTCGCCCTACCCTCCGTATCAATATTACAAACGATAAAAACAATAATCATACCTATCCATACGTTATATTAGTAAATAGTAATAAAAAGACATCGCTATGAGTAAAACAGAACTGAAACCCTCGAGGCTATTCGAGATTTTTGAAGAGATTTGTCAGGTGCCTCGCCCCTCGAAGCACGAAGAAAAAATATCAGCATTCCTCGCCGACTACGGACGAAAGCTGGGACTTACCACCAAAGTTGACGAAGTGGGCAATGTAGCCATCAGCGTTCCCGCCACTCCCGGCATGGAGAACCGTAAAGCCATCATCTTACAGGCACACATGGATATGGTTTGCGAGGCAAACCGAGGTGTTGCCCACGACTTCATGAAAGACCCCATTGAGACGTGGATTGACGGTGAGTGGCTACGCGCCAAGGGCACCACGTTGGGAGCCGACGATGGCATTGGTGTAGCTGCCGCGCTGGCTGTCCTCACCGACAAGAGTCTCAAGCATGGCCCCGTACAGGCAGTGTTCACCGTCGACGAAGAAACGGGGCTGACTGGCGCCGAAGCCATGAAGAGTGGCTTCATGGAGGGCGACATTCTGCTCAACCTCGACTCAGAGGACGAAGGAGAGATGTTTATCGGCTGTGCGGGAGGTTGCCGCACCGATGCGCGCTTTGAGTTCGACTGGGTGAAGGTACCCGACGACAAGTTCTTCTTCTCACTCACGGTAGACAAACTGTTAGGTGGGCACAGCGGCGACGACATCAACAAGGGACATGCCAACGCCAACAAGGTGCTCAACCGTCTGCTCTGCCGCCTGAACGAGAAATTCGGCATACTGCTATGCCATATCGAAGGCGGAAACAAGCACAATGCCATTCCCCGCGAGGCATACGCAGTGTGTGCCGTGGATAAGAAGCACAAGGAGGCCCTCGCTGTCGAGGTAAACGTATTTGCTGCCGAAGTTCAGGCTGAGTTTGCCGCTGTAGAGAAGACACTCAACGTCACTCTCGCATCTGCCGATGCTCAGGAGATGTGCATCGACACTGACACCACCCACCGTTTCCTGTTGGCTTGCTACGGTGTTTTCAACGGCGTTTTCGCTATGAACTTCGACGTTCCTGGCTTGGTGGAGACCTCCAGCAACCTCGCCTCCATCCGCATCGAGGAAGGGGAGTCGCCTTATCAGGGATGCATTCACATCGTGCTCAGCCAACGCAGCTCCACCATGAGCGGCAGGCACGACGTCACCCACGCCGTATGCGCCGTTTTCACTCTCGCTGGTGCTAAGACGGAGACGGGCGAAGGCTATCCCGGATGGAAGCCCAATGCCGACAGCGAGATACTGAAAGTGGCTGTCAACACCTACAACGACCTCTTTGGCAAGGAGCCAAAGGTAAAAGCCATTCATGCCGGACTGGAATGCGGCTTGTTTGTAGAGAAATACCCAGGGCTTGATATGATCTCCTTCGGCCCCACGTTGCGCGGTGTACACAGCCCCGACGAGCGTCTGCTCATCCCCACTGCCGACCTCTTCTGGCGCCATCTGGTGGCCATCCTTGAAAATGCCCCGGAGAAATAAATGAACCGTACCCTGCGTGAAATATATGTCTTGGTAGCCATCTTCATTACGTTGATGGCTACCTTGGCATGTACCGACGACATCAGCGTCTCCAACGACGTGCGGCACCGGCTCACCTTCTCCGCCGACACCATAGCCTTCGATACCCTTTTCACCCATGTAGGCTCGGCCACGGCTGCCTTCAAGGTGCTGAACAAGACATCCGCCAACCTCAAGTTAGCCGACATTGTGCTTTCGGGCGGAAAGGCGTCGCCCTTCAGGGTGAACGTCGACGGGCGTTACGACACACGCTGGACTGACGTGGACCTACGTGCAGGCGACAGCATCTGGGTATTTGCTGAGGTGACAATGCCCGACACCGACGACACCGAGCCCTATGAGGCTATTGACTCCCTACTCTTCCGCCTCACGAGCGGCGTGCAGCAGCGTGTGCTGCTCACAGCTTCGGGATGGAATGCCACAGAGCTGCATGGTGTCACTCTCACCGACGACTATACGATGCTCGCCGGGCACCCTTACATCATCTACGACAGTCTTGTTGTGTCGTCAGGGAGCACTCTCACCGTCGAGCCGGGAGCTTTTGTCTGCTTTCACAGTGGAGCTTACCTTGGTGTCGACGGAAGCGTAAGCGCCGTTGGAACACTCGAAAAGCCCATCATCTGGCGCGGAGACAGGCTCGACAACCTGTTCAGCGATCTCCCCTACGATTGTGTCAACGGGCAATGGGGCGGCATCGAACTGCGCAACAGCGCTGCAAACAACGTCTTCATCTATTGCGACATCCACAGCTCCGACTATGGCATCCGCGCTCAGGGGAGCACCGAGGAGGAGGGATACCTTACGATGGAGAACACTCAGGTCCACAACACCACGGGCAACTGCCTGCAGCTCACTCTGCTCAACGGGCACGCCTATAACTGTCTGTTCACCAATGCCGGAGGCCATTGCGTGTCGCTGCTGGGCGGCACTTTCAACTTCGTACATTGCACCATTGCCAACTTCTACCTCTGGAGCGGGGGCAGGGACACGGCGCTCGACATCTGCAATGTCCGCAACGACACCATCTACCCCCTCAGTGTCACATTTACCAACTGCATCGTCACAGGCTTGGGCGACGACGAGTTGAGCGGGCAGGTGGTTCAGATCACCGACAGCACAGGCAACCTTACTGCCGCACACTATCTGTTCAGCCATTCGCTGCTCAACACGCCCAAAGAGGAGAACGCGCATTTTGAAAGCATCACGTGGGAGAGCCCCGACAGCACGTTCTGGGGAGAGCAGCATTTCGCCAACATCCTTCACCGATCGCTCTACGATTTCCATCTCACCTCCGAGAGCCCGGCGCGAGGCATCGGCACCCCTGAGTGCCTACCCCTCTGCCCCACCGACAGAGACGGCATCGTGCGTACCGACAGCATCGATGCAGGATGTTATCAATTCCTCCGCGAGCAAACATCGCCCTAAGCCCGCCTCCAAACCAACTTCAACAAGCTCCCTCAGGAGTGCGACGCATTGAAACAAGCATTATTAAGACAAATTTTTGAATAGAATATGATACCATCATTTGAAAAATTCATGTTACCAATCCTCGAATGGCTTAAGGATGGAGCAGTAAGAACGAATCGTGAAGCCCGTGCAAAAATGATTGAGGTCTTTCATATCTCTCAGGAAGACCTTGAAGAGAAGTTTAGCAAGGGTGGTTCACGATATGACGGGCGCGTGAACTGGGCGTTGACGTTTCTTCGTCAGGCTGGCTTGACAAAGGCACAAGGTAGAGGGCGCCATGTAATAACAGAAGAGGGAAAAAAGCTGCTCTCTGAGGGTCTGACAAGTTTGACGGAAAAAATGTTGATTGCCAGATATGGTAATGTTAATCCTCAATTCTTCTATTCCAACAGGAAGAAAGCTAAGCCAGAGAATACAGATAAAGACCATGAAGACCATGCTGTTGACCCAGAAGAGTCTATTCACGATGCTGTACATCAAATGGAAGAGGCTTTAATCTCAGAGCTGTTGGAAAGAGTCAAGAAGATTCCGCCTTCTGATTTTGAAAAGTTAGTAGTTGAACTGCTCGTAAAGATGGGCTATGGTGGTAGCATGGAGGATGCAGCAACCATAACAAAGTATTCGGGTGATGAGGGTATAGATGGTATTATCAAGGAAGACATCCTTGGCTTAGACTCGATATATATTCAGGCGAAGAGATATTCAGGCGAAGCCATTGGTCGTCCTGTTCTTCAGGCGTTTGTGGGTGCTCTGTCACCTCATCACGCCAAGAAAGGAGTATTTATCACTACATCTACCTTCTCACATCAAGCTATTGAATATGCAAAAGCAGCAGAAGCAAGAATAATTCTTATTGATGGCCATCAGCTTTGTAAGTATATGCTCCAGTTCAACCTTGGTGTATCTACAAGAGAGGTAATAGAGATAAAAACTATTGACAGCGACTATTTTGATTTTAATTAGGAAGGAACGAAGCACAGGCACGATTCAAAAAGATTGACTTAAAGCTAACATGAATTCGGTATAAGAAATATCGCAATATAGTTTTGGAAATGTTTTTTTCAGTAACTTTATAGGTGGAAAACAAATTATCCCGAAAAAGAACCGATTCCCATTACAACTTCAAATGTAATAGATATTTTCTGTATTCTAAACTCCCCTTCGCCCTGTTTTTTCTGTTTTTCTTCCCGAAAGGGCTGCAATCCAACGATTGCCGGGAGATGGCGGAGTGAAGGGTGGAAGCGAGCTTCCAGCCCTATCCACGACGACACAATAGGAAGAGCGCGTCAGCGCACCCCTTTCGGGGAGGGTTTTCGAAGTTTTGTTTACATCTGATTACCCGATTATTTGATTATTTGATCATTTGACGACTTAATTATTTGATTATCCGTCTTATCCGTGCCATCCGTGTTCGAAAAATGTCTTCGCCCGCAGCCCTTCACCTAATCATCTGATTATTTGATTACCCGATTCTTTGATTATCCGATTATCTGACTATCTGATTATTTCATTGTCTGATTATCTAACTCCCATTTCCAGACGGACGAAGACGGGCAGATGATCGCTATATCCCCCGATGTACTTCATCCCGTTGTAAGAGCGGAAAGGACGATATCCACCGTACAGGCGTTCGCGCTCCAGCACAAAGGGAGCCCTGAAGACTTCAGCCGTGCCTCCGAGCACTTTCAACGAAGAGTTGTCCTCCATCAGAGAGGGCGAAACCAGCATCTGGTCCAACTGCTCCCACTTGCCCCGATAGCGATACGAACCCTTCTCCGATGCCGTCACGTTATGTAGCGGCAACGAACGCACCGCCTCTCCCTCAGGCGTCTCGTTGAAGTCGCCCATCACTATGATATGCGCCTCGGGGCGAACCGTTTGGATAGAATCGATTAACGATGCCACCACATCAGCTGCCATCTGCCGCAGAGGTTCCGTGCGACGGCGCCCGCTGAGCCTGCTGGGCCAGTGGCAGACAAACACATCCAGCGTGTCGCCGTTGATGAGTTCTCCCGATGCGTAGAGCACAGGGCGGGCATGAGCACCCGCGCGAATCCGCTCCACAGGCACTTCATGGGACGATGTCGCGAGCAATCGGAAGAGACTCGGGCGATACATCAGCGCGACATCCACACCTCGCGGATCACTTCCCTGAGTCATCACATATCTGTACCCCACGCTGTGCAGGAGCGAGTATTCGACGAGGGAGCACATGACGCTGTCGTTCTCCACCTCGCACATCCCCACAAGCATGGGAGCAGTATCTTCGCCTATCGAAGTGATCACCTGAGCGATGTGGCGCACCTTCTCCGTCTTGCGCCAGAGAGTCCAATGTTTTCTCCCTTCGGGAAGGAAGTCAAAATCGTCGCACAGGCTATCGTGACGGCAGTCAAACAGGTTCTCCACGTTGTAGAACATCACCTTCATCGTCTGCTGTGCCGAGAGGCGTGAGGCGCACATCCCAAGCAGCACGACAGCAGTAATGACAAGAAACACTCTTCTACCACTCATCATCGATTATTCCTTCTCCAAAACATTTTTTCCCTTCTTCATCTCGCGATATTTGTTCTCCAAAAAAATTTTTCCCTTCTCGAAAAATGGCGCTTCGCGGTTAGCTGTGATGATAGGGAAGATTGTTGAGAATAGAGAGTGCGCGGTAGTACTGTTCGACGAAGATGAGGCGTACCATCTGATGGGAGAACGTCATCTGCGAGAGCGACAGCTTGGCATCGGCTTTTTCGTACACAGCAGGCGAGAAACCATAAGGTCCTCCGATGACGAATACTATCCTTCGGCTCAACGTGTTCATTTTCTGCTGCAGCCACTGGGCGAACCCTTCGGAGGAGAACTCTCGGCCCCCTTCGTCGAGCAGCACCACATAGTCGCCGGGCTGCACGAGCTTGAGTATCTGCTCTCCCTCGCGCTGCTTCTGCTGCTCGCGGCTCATGTTCTTGACGTCGCGCACGTCGGGGATCACTTTCATCTCGAGCGGAACGAAGTGTGAAGCCCTTGACAGATAGTCGTCGACAGCCTCGTTGAGATACTTGCTGTCGGTCTTCCCGATGGCTACGAGGAGTGCTTTCATGGCTGGAGATCCTTGAGCAACACCTGGCTCTCGGTGTTGTACATGCTCTCTTTGCTCTTCATGAGCGCCAGCCATTGGCTGTTGAACTTCTCGGCGTAGTCGGTCTTGAAGTCCTCGCTGCCGCTGGTGTCGAGCGTGCGCAGCAGATAGCCGACGGTGAGGTTGTTGATGTCCTGCGTGGGCATATAGCGGAAGTTGTCAGCCTTCGCATCAGGGTCTCCCACCGAGCAGATAAGCCCGTCGTCCTCCAGCTCGTTCATCACCTGTTCGGCCAGCCGATAGGGGATGTCGGTCTCTTTGGCAAGCTCGGGCACGCTGAAGGGCTGCCCCCCTTCCTCGAAGCGCTTGCAGATGAGCGACATGAAGAGGATGCACGTGAAATCGTAGAAGCGGTTGCTGACATTCTCTACATCCTGATTGAAGCTATACTGCCGGATGTTCTGGCTCACGTAGGTGAGCTCCACGCCGAAGAGGACGATGCACCAGGCGATGTTGATGAAGAAGAGGATAAGGGGGATGGCGGCAAACGAGCCGTAGATGGCGTTGTAGGCCGAGATGTTTACCTGCACGTTGATGTAGAAGTAGAAGAACGCCTGAAAGAGTATGCCCATGAGCATTCCCGGTACGATGGCGTGACGGAACTGCACCCTGGTGTTGGGAAAGAAGATGTACATCCCCGTGAAGATGAGGCCCATCAGCAGGTAGGGCGTCACCTTAAGGACAAAGTTGACAAAGGCGCTCAGGAACATCAGCCCCTCGATGCTCTCGTAGATGGTGGACATGAAAATGGACCATCCGCTGATGAGAATAAGGATGATGGGTAGCAGGAGGAACATGGAGAAATAGTCGGTGATCTTGCGGAAATAGGAGCGCTGCTTGCGCACGCCCCAAATCATGTTCATGCTCTGCTCGATGTTGCCTGTCAGGCTGATGATGGCCCAGAGCAGCACTATCAAGCCCACGCCGATGAAAACCCCGCTGTGGGTATGCTCGAGATAGGAGTCGATGAAGTTCATGATGGTGTCGACCGTATTTCCCCCTACGGCGATGCCCTTGCGCAGAAGCGACTCAAGCAGGTTGGAGAAGCCGAATCCCTTGGCAATAGCGAAGAGCAGCGCCATGATGGGCACGATGGAGAACAGGGTGGAGTAAGTGAGCGCCTTTGCGCGCATCTGCACACGGTCGTTCAAGTATCGGTTGATGGAGAGGTAGGTAACCTTGAGGAGATAGTTACGGTTGTACTCTCCGCGCGACACCTCCGTATCCTTCACCCTCCACACCGAGCGGGTCAAGAAGACTACCACTTTCCTTATGCTGTTCATCAGATTAGGCATACGACGTCATATTAGATATTCAAAAAACCCTGATGCCAAGCCTCCCTCGGGGAGAGCGGCAGCATCGTAAAAAAAGTAGAAACAGTTGGCCTGTAAGCCGGGTTCTGTACCCCTGAGGGGCGTCTGTCATCTATCTACATCCGCTGTTGCCAACGGACTCCAGCGTTCTACCCTCCGGCTCGGACGAGCAGCCCTCAAGCGCCGGTATACATGAACTTGCAACTCCCAAGACGCACAGCATGCCGATCGCCCGGCATCTGGTGAGCTCTTACCTCACCTTCTCACCCTTACTCCCCGAGGGGAGCGGTTGTTTTCTTCTGCGTTACTCCACCGTCGCCAGCAGCTTTCTGTTAGGAAGTGGGATTGCTCTGTGTTGCCCGGACTTTCCTCTTGCCCCTGAAGGCAAGCGACAGACCGTCCAACTGTTTCTAAACTGCAAAGATACGAATAAGCGAGCGGAGAACAAAATAAATTAACGATTTATTTTTTCTCCCGAGCGAAAGTATCTTAAACCGCAGGTTAAAGATACGAATAAGCGAGAAGAGACGATGCTTTTGTGTCACGCATCAAACCTTCACCCATTTTTTCTTTCTTCAAAAATTTTTTTTCCTTCTCGAAAAAAAATTTTCCCTTCTTCATATCGCAATATTCCTTCTTCATATTATCTTTGCAGTATGATAAGCGATGAGCAACTTATTTTGCGGCTCAAGGCGCACGGCGTGAGGGCTACGGCAATGCGCCTATTGGTGCTGGGCACCCTGTCGGATGCTCACACCACACTTAGTCTGCGCGACTTGGAGGATGCCCTCTATCCTGCCGACAAAAGTACTATCTTCCGCACCCTCTCTCTCTTCGAGGCTCATCATCTGGTGCATGCTATCGACGACGGAACGGGCACCACGCGCTACGAGGCGTGCATGAGCGATGATGATCATCACGACTCCGACGACAGGCATGCCCACTTTCATTGCTTGCACTGCGGCAAGACCTTCTGCCTTACCGACATCGCGATGCCCGAACCCGCGTTGCCTGACAAATATGTCGCGCTCTCCGTCAATTACGTCATTACGGGTTATTGCCCCGACTGCGCCAAGAAACATCCTATTTAAAAAGGTAGGGCGAGGGCAAAGGCTCCTGATGCTCCCCATAGGACCAACAATGAGGAACGCCTAAGAGCCTGAATGAAAGAAATCCCTTAGGGTAAAACTGACAGAAGGGCGCCATCAAATGACTGAAAGAAATCGCCAGAAAAAACCCGTAAATTCGGCACTCTTTTTTTGTTTTCTTCCATATTGCCATTAACTTTGCAGCGCAATGGTTTCCGAGAGGCAGATTGTTGCCCCGAAGAGTAAATTGGAATCCGGTGAAAGTCCGGAACAGTACCTGCTGCTGTAAGTCTCAAAGAAGTAAAGAAGTTTGCCGTAATCTATATCGCCACTGGTTGACCTCAAAGACTGGGAAGGCATCGGCAAAACAGAGACAAGTCAGAAAACCAGCCATTGAAACAAGCGACTGATCTGCCGCCTGCAGGATTACGGGCGAGAAAAGTGTATGAGAAAGAGAACTTTTCCACATCTGCTGCTTTCGGCTCTGATATGCCTCACGGCACATCAAGGGGGACTCTTTGCCTCCGAGGGGAACAACGACGGGCTCACGATGGAGGAAGTGTTCATCTTGAATGACTCGGTTGCTTTAGACGAAGTTGTCGTCACTGCCGAACATACGGCACGCGAAGTTGCTCCCGTTCAGCAAATGCAGGGCAAGCAGTTGGAGCGTCTTGCCGTTCATTCCGTTGCCGACGCCCTGCGTTACTATAGCGGCATTCAGATAAAAGACTACGGAGGCATCGGAGGACTGAAGACGGTGAATGTTCGCTCGATGGGCAGCCAGCACGTAGGCATCTTCTTCGATGGAGTGCAGTTAGGGAATGCTCAGAACGGCACCATCGACCTTGGGCGCTACTCGCTCGACAATATGGAAAGCATAGCCCTCTATAACGGGCAGAAAAGTTCCATCCTTCAGTCGGCAAAAGACTATGCCTCAGCAAGCGCTGTCTATATGCGTACCCGCAAGCCTTCGTTTCTTTCCACACGGCGCAACAACTGGAACATAGGGCTGAAGGCAGGCTCCTTCGACACCTATAATCCCTCGCTGCTGTGGGAACACCGCATCGACTCCACCACATCCAGCAGCATCAGCGCCGAATGGCTTACGACAAGCGGGCGTTATCCCTTCACGCTGCAGAAACGAGACGGATACGACACCACGATGGTGCGGAGAAACGGAGATGTCGATGCCCTGCGAATGGAAGCAGCACTCTTCGGGCACAGCACACGCACCGACTGGAGGGCAAAAGCCTACTTCTACAACTCTGAAAGGGGCTACCCGGGTGCTGTCGTGCGCGAATCGCCGGGACAACTGAGCCATCAAGACAGGCAATGGGACACCAACGCTTTCGTTCAGGGAAGCCTTCGCTACGATGCCTCAAGCCATTATACCCTTCAGACGTTGGCAAAATATGCCTACGATTATCTGCATTATCTCTCAGATCCGCGCCTTGATGTCTCAACTATGTACATCGACAATCATTTCCGCCAACAGGAAGCGTACGTCTCTGCCACACACCTCTTTACCCTTACTCCGTGGATAAGCCTTTCCGCTGCTACCGACCTTCAGTATAACACGCTTGATGCCGACCTTACTGACTTCGTCTTCCCTTCGCGCCTTACGGCGTTAGCTTCGGCTGCAACGTCTGTTGACTGGCAGCGTTTCCGCTTTCTCGGCAGCATGTTGTTCACTCATGTGGATGAGAGCACACGCCTTCAAAGCGCCCAGAGAGGCACATTCAATCGGCTCACCCCTACCCTCATCGCTTCCTGGAAGCCATTTGAGCAGACAGAATGGAACTTGCGTGCGCTATACAAGAAGATTTTCCGCATGCCCACGCTCAACGACCTTTACTATACCTTCATCGGCAACGTCAACCTGAAGCCTGAATACACCACCCAATACAATCTCGGCACCACTTACGCCCTGAAACCGACAGAAGGAATCCTTAGGAGATTGGAGATTCAGACGGATGTCTATTATAATACCGTGAAGGACAAAATCATTGCGATGCCCACTTCCAACCAGTTCCGCTGGACAATGATCAATCTCGGATATGTCGAAATAAAAGGGATTGACGTCGCCCTGCAAACAGACTGGATGACAGAATTTGTGGGGCATGCCTTGCGCCTCACTTACACCTTTCAGCAGGCAAAGGATATGACTGACCCACAGAGTCCCTGGTACGGGGGGCAGATACCCTACATACCCTGGAACAGCGGCTCAGTCGTATATAGCGGTGACTGGAACAAATGGGCTTGGAATGTGAGTTTCATCTACACGGGCGAGCGGTACGAGTCTGTTGCCAACATAACCGAAAACCACTCCCAGCCTTGGTACACAACCGACTTGAGCCTCTCGCGCACATTCGGAATACGTTCCTTTGCCCTCCGCTCCACGCTGGAAGTGAATAATCTTTTCAACCAGCAATACGAAGTAGTACAATGCTACCCTATGCCCGGCATCAACGGCAGAATCAAACTAAATCTCATCATCTAATGACACGCTCGAAACACATATACCTTATTCTATTGCTCACGCTTCTGGCAACATTTTCATCCTGTCATCAAGATGAAGACATCATCCCCAGCGTGCAAGAGAAAGTGACATCGCCCGAACAAACAGCACAAATCAAAGGCTTCTATGTGCTGAATGAGGGGAGCATGGGCAGCAACAAATGCACCCTCGACTACTTCGACTACACCACAGGCATCTACTCGCGAAACATCTTTGCTGAGAGAAATCCAGGCGTGGTGCAGGAGTTGGGCGACGTGGGCAACGACATTTCCATCTACGGCAACAAGCTTTATGCCGTTGTCAACTGCTCTCATTTCGTGGAGGTTATGGATGCCCGCACAGCACGGCACATCACTCAAATCAGCATACCCAACTGCCGCAACATCGTTTTCGACGGGCCCTACGCCTACGTTTCCTCCTACGCAGGCCCCGTGCTTATCGATCCGAATGCGCGTCTCGGGTATGTGGCACGCATCGACACCGCTACGCTCCAAGTTGTTGACTCCTGCACCGTGGGCTACCAGCCTGAGCAAATGGCAGTTATGAACGGAAAACTATACGTTGCTAACTCGGGAGGCTACCGTGCTCCCAACTACGACAGCAGAGTGAGCGTCATCAACCTGAACACATTCCAGCATGAAAAAGACATCGACGTCGCGATAAACCTTCATCGGATGGTATCGGATAAAAAGCGCGGCAAAATCTACGTGTCTTCGCGCGGGAACTATGCCGAGACAGGCTCCGACATCTATGTGATTGACGCGTCTTCCGACAACGTAGTGGGCTCCCTCTCAGTTCCTTGCAGCAGCATGACTCTGTCAGGCGACTCTCTCTACATCGTTTCCTCCGAGTGGAACAACGCATCAGCCTCATACAAAACCACATTTGCCATTTACGATGTGGCTCGCGGGCAACTGCTCCCCCACTCTTTCATTACCGACGGCTCGGAGACGTCTATCGACAAGCCCTACGGATTGGCTGTAAATCCAGAAAATGGCGATATCCTCGTCACAGACGCTGCTGACTACATCACCCCGGGCACTCTGCGCTGTTACGACAAGCGGGGAGCCCTCCGTTGGAAAGTGATGACTGGAGATATTCCCAGTTCCATTGCCTTCTCGCCCTTTTCGGCAAAGTAAACGCAAATATGTATTACGCAAAAAAAATTATTCCTTCTCCAAAATTCATGATGTTCAAAACAACCAGATATATGTCTAACTTAAAACAAAATTCAACTATGAAAAGATTTCATTTCTTAGCCTCAGCCCTGCTGGCTGTAATGGTTTTCGCAAGCTGCGAACCTGAAGGAAACGACGTTGTAGAAAAAGTGGCAACCTTCGAAGGTCCCTCCTGGGCAGCCCTTATCGACTCGCCCGAATATGGAGGCAAGATGCTCTACGGTGTACTCTTGGAGGACGGCTACTCATACTCCGGCTTCAAGCAGAATCTCTACACCTGGACAGATCCTGTCACAGGACTCTCCTCTTCTGGACTTCTCAACACGTATGGCCCCTACAGCTTTGCGAGCGGAGGAATCGCTGTGTCGAACTACGTAATGAGCGATTACACGAAGGCTTCCTATCTCAATCAACTCTCCGTGAGCGCTACTCCGCTGAACGGCAACAACTTCTGCGTCCTTTTCGGCACAGGCGAGCCGGGAACACTCCCCTACCTTTACTTCCCCGCTGGCGAAGAACACGTTGTGAAGAGCATGAGCATCGTTCCCACATCCTACCTGCTGAATACTCTGAAGAACGGCGATGGTTGGGGACTTGGTGCAATCCAGGCAGGACAATTTGTGGATGTTGTCGCTTATGGCTACGATGCAAACGGAAAACTCGTGAAGGAGACTTCCATCCGCATCGCTGACGGACAGAAAATCATCACCAACTGGACGAACTTCGACTTAAGCACTCTCGGCAAAATCAACAAACTTGAGATGGGTGTGACAGGCAACGTCACCAACGATTGGGGCTTTGCTGAGCCTGCCTACTTTGCTTTCGACAACATCGTTGTAGAATTTGAGGAATAATCGTTACTAAACGCCCAAACGCCATCATTTGTGAAAAAGCTCTTCACTCATACTCCCAAGTCGTTCCTTCTTGCCTGCGCATTGCTGGCACTTGTGTCGTTGGGCGCATGCACTCCCGACGACGAGCCCACAGACAAGCATCACGCCGAATGTAACCGAGTGCTTGCCTACATGCCTGCTCCAGGACAATTCATCAACGAAGGATACACCCTTAACACGACGGAAGAAGCCTGCAAGTGGGCTGAAAACCGTCTGCAGCAAGGACAATTCGTCAGCCTGGGTGCCTTCGGAGGGTATATCGTAGTCGGTTTCGATCATCCGATTTCCAACGACGGAGGGTATAACATCTCTGTGAGAGGAAACTCCTACGCAGGCAACAGCGAGCCTGGAATCGTGTGGGTGATGCGTGATGATAACGGAAACGGCAAGCCCGATGACGTCTGGTATGAACTGCGAGCATCAGATACCGACAGTCTGTCAACTTGGCGCGACTATATTGTGACATACAAGCGCCCTACAGAGCCTGCGCAACGTGTCGCTTGGAGTGACAACAAGGGGCAATCGGGATTTGTTGATTATTTGGCAGCATATCATCGGCAAGACTCCTACTATCCTCTATGGGCTGAAAGCGAAAGTTTGACGCTAAAGGGTACTCGTTTGGTTTCGCATAGCTTAGATGTAAACGGTGACGGTTCCATGTGGAGAAACGAAAACCTTCTGTGGGGCTATGCCGATAATTTCGGTTCCGAAGACTACTTCTCCGACTCTGACGGTCTGAGTTGCAACCATTTCCGCATTTGCGACGCAATAGATGCCAACGGGGCAAGCGTTCATCTTCACGAGATACACTTTGTGAAAATTCAGACAGCTGTGCTTGCCCAATGCGGATGGATTGGAGAAGTGTCAACGGAGATTTTGGGCGTGCGCGACTATAACCTTCTGAAATAATTGAGCATTTAATCCATTACTGTTTGCTTGGATAGCCATACTCTCAAGAGTGTGGCTATCCTTTTATAAAAAAATAACTCAAAAGGATAGGCAGATATAAATACTTTTCATACCTTTGCCCGGTCTTTTGGAAAAGGAAAAGAGAAGACAACAAGTTAAACGTAATAACATCGCTTATGAATCTCAAAGACAACAAGTACGCACAGTACTACCTCGTAAAGGAAATGATGGATACGGTGGAGACAATCCGCAAATTCGACCCTGCCTGCTCACAGCCAGTCGCCGATGCAGCTATGGAGAAAGGGCGCTTGATGTTTTCGGGCGAAGGCTCGAGCCGCATCATGCCATCGAAGAATGCCGGACGAAAAGCTAAGCGCTGGGGACTCGACCTTAACGTGCAGACGGAAGGCTCGCACCAAGCTTGCGAATATGATTTGAGCAAATATGTAGTATGCCTTGCTTCTAACTCAGGACGTACGAAGGAAACGCTCCTGCTCGCAAACGACTTGAGAGCAAAAGGGCATAAGCAATTCTTTGGACTAACGGCAAATGTTAACACCCCTCTTGAGGATGTCTGCGTGAAGACTCACGTTCTTCAATGTGGTTGGGAGAATGCCGTTGCTGCCACGAAGAGCGTTGTAGAACAGGCTCTCTATTGTGAGAGCATCATCTGGAATGCAGCCAAATGTGACATGAAAGCAGCACTTGCCGGATTGCCCGAAAAGGTGGAGAAAGCGCTCACGATGGATATTCCTGCCGAAGTTGTCAAGTGGGTGAAGGGTGCAAAAACCATCTACTTTGCAGGAATGAACGACGGTGTGGCAGAAGAACTGACACTAAAGACAAATGAAATCACACGTCGCAAGAGCGACTTCCTGGAGGGAACCTATGCCCTTCATGGCATCGAGGAAGTGATGGAAGAGGGAGACATCGTTTTCGTTGTAGAGCCCATTGAGAGCGAATACGAGAAGTACAAGACTGTTTTCGGAAACGCTAAGGTTCACGTCGTAGCTATTGATACCAAGCCAACCCCATTCACAACTATAGTCGTGCCCGAAGGCGGTGAAATGCAGCCCTACGTCTATCTGTGTGCAGGATGGAATATTCTGGTTGAAGTCGGCATTTCTGACGGTATCAACCTCGACAAACCCAATCGTGCCCGCAAGGTAGGCAACGAGATGTAATTAGTTTTTTTCTTAGGATTATATCAAAGAAGAGCGCCCCTTGAAGGACGCTCTTCCTTATTATATATATGTGCGATTCTTAATCGTGCTTGTCCTTTATGGCATTCATAATCTTTGCCTCGATTTCGTCTGCCATCTCTGGATTATCCTCGATTACCTTACGGCAAGCATCTCGTCCTTGTGCAATACGAGTTCCATCATAGCTGTACCAACTTCCCGACTTCTGCAGAATACCATAATCCTCTCCCAATGTCAAGAGTTCTCCGCTACGGCTGATTCCCGTGCCAAACATGATTTCGAACTCTGCTTTACGGAAAGGAGGCGCAACCTTGTTCTTAACCACCTTCACACGCACTTGATTGCCGATGATTTCATCTCCATCCTTAATCGGCGACACACGACGAATATCGAGTCTGACGCTTGCATAAAACTTCAAAGCGTTACCACCCGTTGTCGTCTCAGGATTGCCGAACAGGACGCCGATTTTCTCTCTAAGCTGATTGATAAAGATACAAGTAGTCTTGGTTTTCGAGACAGATGATGTCAGTTTGCGCATAGCCTGAGACATCAGACGCGCCTGCAAGCCTACTTTATTGTCGCCCATATCGCCTTCAATTTCTGCCTTCGGAGTGAGGGCGGCAACCGAGTCAACAACGAGGATATCGATAGCACTCGACCGAATCAACTGGTCAGCAATATCCAAAGCCTGCTCTCCGTTGTCAGGCTGGGCAATAAGCAAGTTAGCAATGTCCACACCCAAGTTGCTTGCGTAGAAACGGTCAAAAGCATGCTCAGCATCAATGAAGGCAGCAATGCCTCCCCGTTTCTGTGCTTCAGCAATAGCGTGAATGGCAAGCGTTGTCTTACCCGACGACTCGGGGCCATAGATTTCGATGATGCGTCCTTTTGGATAGCCTCCGACTCCCAGCGCTGCATTCAGTCCGATGGAGCCCGTCGGTATGACATCTACGTCTTGCACACTGTCATCACCCATTTTCATAATAGACCCTTTGCCGAAGTCTTTCTCAATCTTAGCCATAGCGGCCTGAAGCGCTTTCAGCTTCTCATTTCCTCCCTCTTCGGGAATCTCTACGTTTTTCTTTGCCATATGCGTTGTTCGTTTTTAATGAATTCATAGTAATTGTCTTGACAAAAGTAATAAAAAAGATTTGAATGACATTCCGTCAAAGCAAATATTTTTTTATACTGACAAATCGTCGCAATTTCTGCCAACAAAGAAGACTCATGCGTCACTCAAGTCTTGTCGTAGCGAGCTGGCACGGGTATTGCAGCATATCTGTTGACTGTGGGCTTTCCCCACAAGACCGAATTTGACAATATAAACAATTAAAAAATTAAGAATATGGGAAAAATTATTGGTATTGATTTGGGTTCAACCAACTCATGTGTTTCAGTTTTCGAGGGTAACGAACCCGTGGTGATTGCCAATTCTGAAGGCAAGCGCACGACTCCCTCTGTTGTTGCATTCGTAGATGGCGGCGAGCGTAAGGTGGGCGATCCTGCCAAGCGTCAGGCTATCACCAATCCTAAACGTACTATCTTCTCCATCAAGCGTTTCATGGGTGAGAATTGGGATCAAGTCCAGAAGGAAGTCTCGCGCGTTCCTTATCCTGTAGTTCGTGGCGATAACAACATGCCGCGCGTTGATATCGATGGTCACCTTTATACTGCTCAGGAAATCAGCGCCATGATACTGCAGAAGATGAAAAAAACTGCCGAAGACTATCTGGGACAGGAAGTTACCGATGCAGTTATCACCGTTCCTGCTTACTTCAGCGACAGTCAGCGTCAGGCTACCAAAGAGGCTGGCATTATTGCAGGACTCAACGTCCGCCGTATCGTCAACGAGCCTACGGCTGCAGCGCTTGCCTATGGTGTTGACAAGGCCAACAAAGACATGAAGATTGCAGTCTTCGACCTTGGTGGAGGAACATTCGATATCTCAATCCTTGAGTTTGGCGGTGGTGTGTTCGAAGTTCTCAGCACGAACGGCGACACCCATCTGGGCGGTGACGACTTTGACCAGGCTATCATCGACTGGCTCGTGCAGGAATTCAAGAATGACGAAGGTGCCGACCTTACCGTCGACCCAATGGCTATGCAGCGTCTGAAAGAGGCTGCCGAGAAGGCAAAGATCGAACTCTCCAGTTCAACAAGCACCGAGATTAATCTTCCTTACATCATGCCAGTTGCAGGCGTTCCTCGTCACCTTGTAAAGACGCTCACACGCGCTAAGTTCGAGAGTCTCTGCCACAACCTCATCCAGGCATGTCTTGAACCTTGCCGCAAGGCTGTTGCCGATGCCAAAATCAGCACTTCTGACATCGATGAGGTTATCCTTGTAGGTGGTTCCAGCCGTATTCCAGCCATCCAGCAACTTGTTGAGAACTTCTTCGGTAAGACTCCGTCGAAGGGTGTCAACCCCGATGAAGTGGTAGCCGTAGGAGCCAGCATCCAGGGCGCTATCCTCAATCAGGAGGTAGGACAAGACATCGTTCTTCTCGACGTTACCCCACTTTCAATGGGTATCGAAACGCTGGGCGGTGTGATGACAAAGCTCATCGACGCCAACTCCACCATTCCTCTCAAGAAGAGCCAAGTATTCTCTACCGCTGCTGACAACCAGACAGAAGTTACTATCCACGTTCTTCAAGGCGAACGCCCAATGGCTTCACAAAACAAGAGCATCGGACAGTTCAATCTCACAGGCATCGCTCCCGCACGTCGTGGCATTCCTCAGATTGAAGTCACATTCGACATCGACGCCAACGGTATCCTCAAGGTTAGCGCCAAGGACAAGGCAACGGGCAAAGAGCAGGCTATCCGCATCGAGGCAAGCTCAGGCTTGAGCAAGGAGGAAATTGAGCGTATGAAAGCCGAAGCACAAGCTAACGCAGCTGCTGACGCCAAGGAACGTGAGCGTGTTGACAAACTGAACCAGGCCGACAGCATCATCTTCACCACCGAGCAGCAACTCAGCGATTTGGGCGACAAACTGCCAGCAGGAAAGAAGGCTCCTATCGAGGCAGCACTTCAAAAACTGAAGGATGCCCACAAGGCACAAGACATCGCTGCTTGCGAGGCTGCTGAAAAGGAACTCGAAACTGCTTTCCAGGCAGCAAGCGCAGAGATGTATGCTCAGAGTGGTGCACAGCAAGGTCCTCAGGGAGGCGCTGACTACAGCCAACAGTCTGGCAGCCAAAATGCTGGTTCATCCGACAACAAGGACGAAAACATCCAGGATGCCGACTTCGAGGAGGTCCATTAGTTCAAAGATAACAAACAATAACAATCGGAAACCAAATCCGTGTAGCTCTCTGAGTTACACGGATTTGCCGTTTTAAGGGGTTTGGATTTCGTTATCGATTTCTATCATTTCCTATCTCAGACGTGTTCCATATTTGTACCGCGACAAAAAAGTCGTAAACAAGCGACTAAAACATACTAAACAATATTAAACGTTAAATTAGAACAGAATTATGCCAGGTATTGCATTAGAAATCAGACGGAAATGCAAGGTGTGTGGGAAAGTCTTCCTTGCCAAGACACTTGACTCACAATTTTGCTCCAAGCGCTGTGGTGACGTGTTCCGTAAACGTCAGCGCGATGCAGAGAAAAGAGAAGTACGGTTGTCGAAAATCATCCTTCAGATTCCTGAAGCTAGAGACTACATCTCGGTGAAGGAGGCTGTAGCCATCTTTGGTGTAGAACGTGACACCATCTACAGACTTATAAGAAAAGGAAGAATCCCTGCTATTAACCTTGGAACCCGCCTTACGAGAATCAAACGTGAGGATTTAGAACAATTGTTGCCCACTCGCAAATCCATAAAAAAAGAGAAGGCGAAGCCAATCCCCAAACTCTACAACCTCGAACCAGAGAATTGTTATACCGTTGGAGAGATATGCAAAAAGTATCGCATTAACGACAGCACCGTATGGGCGCATGTACGGAAGTACTCTATTCCCTCTCGCCAAATAGGCAACTACGTCTATATCCCCAAAGACGAAATAGATAATCTCTATAAATCCGATATATTATGAAGAAAGCAATGCTCCACACCAAAGTGTCCGTCAGACTCCGAAAGTCGGAGCTTCGTGACGAGTGGTATCTTTACCTCGAAGCCTATCCTGTGTTCAAGCCTGGGCATGAAAAGCCTTGCCGTGAACGCGAGTATCTGAATCGTATCATCAGAACTCCTTTGTGGGACAAGACTCGTCCTGCCCGTTTGGATGAATACGGTTACCAATCCTATAAGCCCAAACGTGATGTGAACGGCATCATCGTTTGTCGTTCAAAGGCAGACCGTGAAACGTGTGTCTTTGCCGACAATGTGCGCATCCTCCGTCAGCGTGAATACGACAATGCTGAGCTTTATTCAGACACAGAACAAGCTATGGTGGAGAAGAAAGCCAGAGGACAGGAAGACTTCATTGAATATTTTGGGAAGCAGGCTGCTAAACGCCACAAGAATGACACCAAATCCGTCGGTGTCAATTGGGATAGAGCCCATGACTTGCTGAAGATGTTCAACAAGAATAAGCCTTTACCGTTTGCCAAAATTGACATGCACCTAATAGAAAGTGTCAGGGACTTCTTGCTGAATGCTCCGCGAGGTGGCAAAAAAAGAGGTATCATTTCCCAAAATACTGCATCAACCTATTTCACGCTCTTCAAGGCAGCTCTACATCAGGCATTCATTGACAATTATTTCGACGTGGACATTGCTGCTAAAGTAAAAGGCATTTCTGGAGTAGAAAGCCGTCGCGAGTACCTGACTATCGAGGAACTGAACAAACTCGCAGCAACCCCTTGTGAATACCCGATGCTGAAGAAAGCAGCTCTCTTTAGTGCGTTGACTGGCCTCCGTCATAG
>JAGCFO010000001.1 GCA_017650105.1 Bacteroidaceae bacterium
AGGAGTGTGCTTTTAGAAATAATCGGATGATCAGGTAATCAGGTAATCAAATAATCAAGTTTTTTGACCACGGATAACTCGGATTTTACGGATGAATAAAAACCTCAAAAACCCTTTCATCGATTTCTGAGCTTCGCTCTCCGTGCGCCGCTGGTGCTGCCCGTCGGAAGCAAGTTTCCACGCTCATCCCCATCGCCACACAAGGCATTGCATGCCTCGCGAAATCGATAGAAAGAAAAACCGAAAAAACACATTGCCTACAGACTTGCATTTCCGCATGGGGTTTTTCAGCGAAGCGGGGTTTTTCTTCCCGGAAGCGTTACCGTCCGAAGGAAGCCGGGATGTCGGAGTGAAGAGGGGGTAAGTGCACATTTAGAAATAATCAAATAATCAAGTAATCAGATAATCAAATAATGCCAAAAGCAACATCTTACATCATATATCATACATCTGATTATCTGATCATCTGGCATATTGCACGCTCTGCGCGCACACACGCTGGCAGCACGGACAGGAGAACGAAGATCTCCACGCTTTCGGGAAGGGTTTTCTGGGTTTTTGTTATTCGATAATTTGATCATCTGATCATCTGATTATCTAGTTATCTGATCATTTGCAGCCTGTGGCTGCACTACGGCGTTCCTAAGTACTGCGTGATGGTTCGCACCTGCCGAGGGGTGAAGTGACGCTGTGAAGTGGTGTAACCTTGCGCGCGTAGCTCGCGTGCAAGAGGCTTGCACAGCTCCAGCTCATGGCGCAGGGCGCGCCATGTGGCACAGGGTGTATGCTGGGGAAAGTAGAGCAGCGCCAGCTCGGTGCGCCCATAGGTGCGCACGTTGAAGGGCTTGTCGAGGTAGGTGTCGGAGTATTCCATAGTATTTAGTATTTAGGGTTTAGAGTTTTCAAGATTATCTGATTATCTGATTATTTGATTATTTCATTGCAGCTCCGTAAAGATACAAAAAAATCCCGACATAGGCAAAACAAAGTGCGAAAAAAATGAAAATTTTTCATCCTTCAATGCGGTGTGTTTCAACGCGTTAGATGGGTTTGAGAAATCTTTTCAAAAAATAACATGCAGTAACATGCAGTAACATGCAGCGGCGCGAGGGGGATGTTGTATCTTTGTCGGTGACTAAGATACTAAGGCTCGGACAAGGAAATGAGCTGGCGCACCTCCTTTCTTTCTCTCTCGCTGAATCGTATCTTTACAGCGTCAAATAAATAGACGAAGTTTTATCCGTCACGTTCTTTGACATTATTCCCATGTTCTCACGCCCGCTGGAAACGGGCAACTACGCGATGCTCTCGACGGCAGCAACGGATGTCACGGCATGAATGGCCATCATGCCAACTGTTGCCACACGGCTGACTCTCCCCTCCCCAGGGCCCGGGGAAGGAGAAAGACAGCACATGCGAAGGCAATAGTTCCACGACAGACAGTGCTGCCAGAAAGAGAGTTGATGAATAATCCGAAAAAGAGTAAGGTCAGAACCCGATGCCGAACTCCTTGAGCGCTTCGTAGAGACGGCGCACAGGAAGGCCCATCACGTTGAAGAAGGAGCCTTCGATGCGACGGATGCCCACGTAGCCTATCCACTCCTGGATACCGTAGGCACCGGCTTTGTCGAAGGGATGGTAGGTGGCGATGTAATAGTCGATTTCCTCGTCGGTGAGCTCGGCGAAGAACACCTTCGACTCGCTGACGAAGCTTAACTGCTTGTCGATGGATGTGAGCGCGACACCCGTGAACACCTCGTGTTCCTTCCCCGAGAGGGCGCAGAGCATGCATCGGGCCTCATCGGCATCGCGGGGCTTGCCCAAGACCTGACCGTCGAGCCACACGATGGTGTCGGCAGTGATGATGAGCTCGTCGGGCTGAATGAAGTCCACATATGCTGATGCTTTCTTCTGTGCAATGAAAAGAGGTATCTCCCCTCCCTGCAGGCTGTCGGGGTACGACTCGTCGATGGAGGGGAGAGTCTTCACTTCGAAGGGTATGTCGAGTCCCGCCATCAGTTCTTGGCGGCGCGGAGAATTGGATGCGAGGATGATCTTCATAAATAATCAGATAATCAAATAATCAAATAATCAGGTAAGCGGGTAAGCGGGTACCTATTTTTTCGAACATGGTTTGCACGGGTGAATAGAGATGCGCAGAGCGAGATAATCGGAATAATGACTTGATCGTCTGATAATCTGACCATCTGATCATTTGATCATCTGATCATCAGATTATCTTTTTATCCGCCCACCTCCTTCTACCACGCGAGGGCGTCGGGACCGTTCATCCAAATGCCTTTCACGCGGAGGATCTGCTCCAGCACATCGCGCACACAGCCCTCTCCCCCCTTGAAGGGCGAGACGTATGTGCTGATGGCCTTTATCTCGGGCGCGGCATCCGAAGGGCAGCAGGGCAACCCGCAGCGGCGCATCACCTCGTAGTCGGGGATGTCGTCGCCCATGAAGAGCACTTCGGCCGGCGTGAGCCGATGGCGCAGACAGAAATCGTCGAGAGCCTCGCACTTGGCAGCGGCTCCCAGATAGATGTCCTCCACGCCCAGTGTGATGTAGCGCTCGCGTATCGACGGCAACAGCGCCCCCGTGACGATGGCTATGCGCAGCCCCGTCTTCATGGCCAGCTGAATGGCATAGCCGTCCTTGATGTTAGCCGTGCGGCAAGGCATACCGTCGGCGCCTAAGGGCACGGTAGTTTTGCTCAGCACGCCGTCCACATCGAAAAGGCAGGCTTTGACAAGAGATAGGTCGAATGGAATCATTTGAGAGATAATCGGATGAAGAGATAATCAAATAATCAGATGATCAAATAATCAAATAATCGGTTAATCAGGTAATCAGATTGAGCTATCGGGTAATTGGCGAACCATTTTCTCTTCAGGGCATATCGTCATCTGATTATTCAATCTCCCAACCATCTGATTATCTGATTATTTAACAACCTGACAATTTATTATTCTACCACTTGTTGATATGCACTTTCTCCCACTGGAGGTGTTCCTCGTTGAAGGGCTTGCGCTCCATTCCCTTGTGTCCCACTACTACGACGCAGAGCACCTCGGGTCCCTCGGGGATGTCGAGCAGCTCGCGCAGCACCTCGCCCGAGGGAGTGCCGTCGGGAGCCATACGCCCGCGAATCTGAATCCAGCAACTGCCCAGCCCCAGGTCTTCGGCCTGCAGCTGAATCATGAGAGCCGCGATGGACGCGTTCTCCACCCAGCAGTCGGTGACGGTGGGGTCGCCCAGCACCACGATGGCGAGAGGGGCATCGGCGGCATGAGCGGCACCGTTCTGACGACACTCCGAGATGACCTGAAGCTTGGCCTTGTCGTCGACAAGAATGAAATTCCAGTCGCAACTGCGGTGCGACGAGGGCGACATCAACGCTGCACGCATGAGCAAGGCAACATCGTCATCTTTGAGCAACTCGGGAGTGAACTTTCGCATGCTGCGACGCCTCTGTATCAATTCCTTAAAGTTCTCCATAAGCGAAAAATGTATTGTTTGTGGCTGCGAAGATAACAAATATTTCATAAGAAATATACGTTTCGGGGAAACTTTTCGTTTTTAATAGAGATGAAGAATTCTCTCCGCATGTATATTGGCATACTGCTGTTGCTGCTAATCGGCGCGACAGAAGGTTGGGCGCAGCGTGTCACCATCAAGGGCACAGTGCGCGACGAGAACGGTGCTCCGGTGGAAATAGCCAACATCCTCGTGGAGAAGCAGCTCATCGGCGCCACCACCAATCTGGAAGGAAAGTACGAGATAAAATGCGAGAGCACCGACAGCGTGGTCCTCGTCTATTCGATGCTTGGCTATCAGACGCGCCGCAGGGTGCTACGCAACCCCTCGGGAGTCATCACGCTGGATGTCATGCTGCCTACGAGCAACTTCTCGCTGCAGGGCGTCACTATCAAGGAGACACGCAGGCAGACGGGCACCATGCAGAAAATCGACATGAAGCAGGCACGCCTCATCCCCGACGCCTCAGGTGGCTCGGTGGAGTCGTTCATCGCCACGCAGGCGGGAGTGAGCAACACCAACGAGCTGAGCACGCAGTATAACGTGCGCGGAGGAAACTTCGACGAGAACAGCGTGTATGTGAACGGCATCGAGGTGTACCGTCCCCTGCTCATCCGCGCAGGGCAACAGGAAGGGCTCTCCTTCATCAATCCCGATATGGTGCAGGACATAGGCTTCTCAAGCGGAGGCTTCGAGGCACGCTACGGCGACAAGATGTCGAGCGTGCTCGACATCACCTACCGCCAGCCCAAGGAGTTTGAATCAACCCTCAGCGCCAGCCTGCTGGGAGCCAACGCCTACGTGGGATACGGCAACGACAAGTTCAGCATCGCCAACAGCATACGCTACAAGACCAGCGAGTACCTCCTCGGCACCCTCGACACGCACGGCGAATACAATCCCGCCTTCTTCGACTATCAGACCTACCTGAACTGGCGCCTCCTCCCCAACTGGAGCATGGGATTCATAGGCAACGTGTCGCAAAACGACTACCACTTTGTGCCCCACGACAGAAGCACCTCCTTCGGCACGCTGGAAGATATAAAGAACTTCTCCGTCTTTTTTGCCGGCAAGGAGAAAGACCGCTTCCAGACATTCTTCGGTGCGGGAAACATCACCTACGAGGCCTCATCCCTCTCGTCGGTGTCGCTTAACCTCTCGGCCTACCACACCAACGAGCAAGAGACGTACGACATTATCAGCCAATACTGGCTCGACAACGTGACGGAAGACGTCAACATGGGCGTGGGAACCTATATGGAGCACGCACGCAACTACCTGAATGCTTCGGTGATGAGCCTGGGGCTCAGCGGAAGTCACAAGATTAACGCGCATCACGTGCTGTGGGGCATAGAGGCAAAGGACGAGCGCGTGAGCGAGCACCTGCGCGAATGGGAATACCGCGACTCGAGCGGCTACTCCATCCCTCACACGGGAAACTCGCTTGAACTCATCTACAACATGCAGTCGGACGGTGCCGTTCACAACAAGCGCTTCAGCGGATATGCGCAAGACACCTGGCGCTTCACCAACGACATAGGGCTGTTTGTCGTCAACGCGGGTATCAGAGCCTCCTACTGGACGTGGAGCCACGAGCCCATCGTCAGCCCGCGAGCATCGATAGGATTCGTGCCCAGCTTCAACGAGAACTTTACCTTCCGCCTGGCATCGGGAGTGTACTATCAGAGCCCTTTCTATAAGGAGTACCGCGACACGACGATGGTGAACGGAACGGGCATCGTGTCGCTCAACCGCGACATACGCTCGCAGCGAAGCATCCAGTACGTGGCAGCCAGCGACTACCAATTCCGCGTCTACGACCGCCCGTTTAAGTTCAGCCTCGAAGCCTATTACAAAGCCCTCTCGAACCTCATCCCCTACAATGTGGACAACATCCGCATCTCGTACTACGGTGAGAACTGCGCCACAGGATACGCCACAGGCATCGATATGAAACTGTTCGGGGAATTCGTGCCCGGCACCGACTCGTGGCTCACATGCTCGGTAATGAAAACTGAGGAGAAAATCGGCAACATCTGGTATCCGCGCCCTACCGATCAGCGCGTCAATCTCTCGCTCTACTTCACCGACTATTTCCCCGGCACTGACCGATGGAAGATGAGCCTGAAAGGAACGTATGCCAACGGGCTCCCCTTCGGCCCTCCTCACTCGGGTCGCGAGAAACAGATATTCAGGGCTCCACCCTATCGTCGTGTCGACATCGGCATGAGCTACCGCCTTATCGGCTCCGACGACTACGGGCCACGCTCGCAGATTCCCTTCCTCGCCGACAGCCCGATGGTAGCGCGAAACCAGATAAAGAATGTATGGCTGGGCATCGACGCCTTCAACCTGCTCGACATCAACAACGTAAACAGCTATTATTGGATTACCGACATCGAGAACCACCAGTATGCCGTCCCCAACTACCTCACGGGGCGACGCATCAACTTCCGAGTCATAGTAGAGTTCTGAAATGGACATCATCGCACACATCCACACCGATTTCCCAACCAAGTTCGGCATCCCCCGGCAGAGCGGACTTGTGCCGGAGCTGACGGCACACATCGTCTTCGAGCCCGCCTACCGTGAACCCTCCGCCCTGCGCGGGCTTGAGGAGTTCGACTACATTTGGCTCATCTGGGGCTTCAGCGCTAATGCCCAGCCAACCATTTCGGAGCAGGGTTCAAAGGAATGGGCTACCGTGCGCCCTCCACGCCTCGGGGGAAACACACGCATGGGGGTGTGGGCAACGCGCTCCTCGTTCCGTCCTAACGGACTTGCCCTCTCATCGGTGAAGATTGAGCGCATCGACCTCAACACGCCTCACGGGCCCGTCATCACCGTTTCGGGAGCCGACATCATGGACGGCACACCCATCTACGACATCAAGCCCTACATCACCTTCACCGACTCGCATCCCGAGGCACGCTCCGGATTCGTCGACACGCACATCAAGCCTACACTCTCGGTAAACTTCCCTTACGTGCTGCTCTCAAAGCTGCCTGCCGACAAGCAGCATGCCGCCATCGCGGTAATTGAACAAGACCCGCGCCCCTCTTATCAAGACGACCCCGAGCGTATCTACGGCATCCCCTTCGCCGGATTCGACATCCGTTTCCGCGTCGATGGGGATATGAATGCTACCGTTGTCGAGGTGGAGAAGATATGACACGATATGAAGAAAGCATACGGCGGTATGAAGAAAGCATACGGCGATATGAAGAAAGCATACGACAATATGAAGAAAGCATAAGGCAAGAGGGAGAACCCATACCGAATGACAGATTATCAACATCGGAAGACGGATTATTAGCACAGCAAGAAGAAGAACAAATGAGGGGCTTCCTCGCATGCAGTTCTTCCAAGAGATTATCCCCACTCCTTCCCTGACTGCAAACAAGGCCTACGGGCCTTTTTTTTCGCCCTTCGCGCGAGCATGTGCGAAAATCCTCTTTTTAAAAAAATAATCGGGTTTTTGCTTTCTTTTGTGAGATGTAAGGAGTATCTTTGCAGAGTTTTTACCAAAAATTCATTTCTTACCATATTTTAACAATTACAATCATGAAAATTTCTCACATCGAACATTTGGGAATTGCTGTGAAGAGTATCGAAGAAGCTCTTCCGTATTACGAGAACGTATTGGGCCTGAAGTGCTACAAGACCGAAGTTGTTGAAGACCAGAAAGTGAAGACCGCCTTCCTGATGGTTGGCCAGACGAAGATTGAGCTCCTCGAACCTACCTGTGAAGAAAGCACTATTGCCAAATTCATGGCAGACCGCGGCGGCAAGGGTGGACTCCACCACATGGCTTTCGCTATCGAAGATGGTGTGAACAATGCATTAGCAGAATGCACCGAGAAGGAAATCCGTCTCATCGACAAGGCTACCCGTAAAGGCGCCGACAACATGCAGATTGCCTTCCTCCACCCGAAATCGACCCTGGGCGTGCTCACCGAGCTCTGCGAACCGGGCGAATAACAACAACCATACACTCACCTCAATATTCAATCTATCACAATGAGCAATCAACTGGATAAAATCAGAGAACTGGTCGAGAAACGTGAGAAAGCACGTTTAGGCGGTGGAGAGAAAGCCATTGCCAAGCAGCACGACAAAGGTAAATATACCGCTCGTGAGCGCATCGCTATGCTACTCGACGAAGGTTCATTCGAAGAACTGGATATGTTTATGCAGCACCGCTGCCACAACTTCGGAATGGAGAAGAAGCAGTTCGACGGCGACGGTGTCGTAACCGGTTACGGTACCATCGACGGACGTCTCGTCTACGTTTTCGCACAAGACTTCACCGTTCATGCAGGCTCTCTCTCCGAGACGCTCGCACTGAAGATCTGCAAGATTATGGACCTTGCTATGAAGATGGGCGCTCCCGTCATCGGCATCAACGACTCGGGCGGCGCACGAATTCAGGAAGGCGTGAATGCCCTCGCCGGCTACGCTGAGATTTTCGAGCGCAACATCCTTGCCAGCGGCGTCATCCCGCAGATAAGCGGTATCTTCGGTCCCTGCGCAGGCGGTGCCGTTTACTCTCCTGCCCTCACCGACTTCACCCTCATGATGGAGAATACCTCCTACATGTTCCTCACGGGTCCCGCTGTCGTAAAGACGGTGCTCGGCGAAGTGGTTACACAGGAAGAACTCGGCGGTGCCAGCGTACACAGCACCAAGTCGGGCGTCACACACTTCACTGCCAAAACAGAAGAAGAGGCACTCGCAATGATTCGCACCCTGCTGAGCTATATTCCTCAGAACAATAAAGAGAAGACTCCTATCCTCCCCTGCAACGATCCTATCGACAGGAAAGAAGACCTCCTCAACGAAATCATTCCCGACAACCCCAACATGCCATACGACATGTATCAGGTTATCAGCGCCATCGTTGACAACGGCGAATTCTTTGAAGTGCAGCCCAACTACGCAAAGAACCTCATCGTAGGTTTTGCACGTTTCAACGGCGAAAGCGTGGGCATCGTTGCCAACCAGCCAAAGCAGCTTGCCGGCGTGCTCGACTGCAACGCCAGCCGCAAGGGAGCCCGCTTCGTGCGCTTCTGCGACGCATTCAACATTCCTCTCGTAACGCTGGTTGACGTTCCCGGATTCCTTCCCGGAACAGGTCAGGAGTACAATGCTGTCATCCTTCACGGAGCAAAACTGCTCTACGCCTTCGGAGAGTGCACCGTTCCCAAGGTTACCGTTACCCTTCGCAAGAGCTACGGCGGCAGCCACATCGTGATGAGCTGCAAGCAGCTTCGCGGCGATATGAACTATGCTTGGCCTTCAGCCGAAATCGCAGTGATGGGAGCCAGCGGCGCAGCAAGCGTTCTGTATGCAAAAGAAGCAAAAGCCATCAAGGAAGAAGGAGGCGACGCCAAAGCATTCGTTGCCGAAAAAGAGAAAGAGTATTCCGACCTCTTCGCTAACCCGTACAATGCAGCCAGATACGGCTACATCGACGACGTTATCGAGCCACGCAACACTCGCTTCCGCATCATCCGCGCCCTGTCACAACTCCGCGACAAGAAGCTGAATTTGCCGGAAAAGAAACACGGTAATATTCCTCTGTAAATAACCGGAACAAAGAAGAGAGACTATGATACTACAAGTAGTAGAAAATGTCACCTGGTCTGACATGTGGGCCATGACAGGAATCGGATTCGGTACCGTTTTCACGATTCTAGTCCTGCTGGTGCTTATTCTTGGTATCTTCAACCTTGTTGCCAAAGGTCCCAAGAAAGCAGCGCCGGTCAAAGCTGCTCTCCCGAAGGCTACTCCCAAACTTGTAGCCGAGAAGAGCGACGCAACAGTCGACGATGACCTCGCTGCTGTTGCCACAGCACTCTATTTGTTTAATCAGGAGGTGCATGACGAAGAGAGCTTCGTGCTGACTATCAAGCACCACGAGCACAACGCTTGGCGCCCCGAACATTACTAATCCATTCCTTTTCAGCAAACAGAACAAAATGAAAAACTTCAAATTCAAAATCGGTGGTAAAGACTACGAGGCAACTGTCGCTCCCAAAGAAGGCAGCAACGAAGTAGAAGTCACCGTCAACGGAAAAGCATATACAGTAGAAGTAGAGCACACAGCATCAAAGGCTGCCGCACCCGTGGCACGTCCCGCTGTTTCTGCCGCTGCTCCGGCTCCAAAGGCCGGCTCGGCTCAGACCATCAAGGCTCCTTTGCCCGGCAACATCACCAAGGTGCTGGTAAGTGCAGGTCAGTCGGTGAAGGCTGGCGAAGTACTGCTCACGATGGAAGCCATGAAGATGGAAAACAATGTAGTTGCCGAGTTCGACTGCACTGTTAAGAACGTCATCGTGAAGGAAGGCCAGTCTGTGAATGGTGGTGACAACCTCGTAGAAGTAGAAAGTACTGCTGCTCCTGTAGCAGCTCCTTCACCTGCAGCAACTCCCGCCCCCAAGGCAGCCCCGACACCCGCAGCAGCCCCCGCTCCTGCTCCCTCTGCTGGCGCTAAGACGGTAAACGCCCCCCTTCCCGGAAACATCGTAAAGATAGCGTGCACCGTAGGTCAGCAAGTAGCTGCTGGCGACGTGCTTGTGGTTATGGAAGCTATGAAGATGGAAAACAACATCGTTGCCGACAACGCCGGTACGGTGAAAGCCATCCTCGTGCAGCAGGGAAGCACCGTGCAGAGCGGTGACCCATTGGTAGAAATTGCATAATTCATAATGGCGAAGAGACAGAAATGAAAAATGCATTTAAGAAACTAAGCGCAATCGCTCTGATGCTTCTCGTTGCAGCGCCCACTTTTGCAAGTGACTTCAACGCAGGAGAGGCTATCAGAGAATTTGTCAGCGAGATGGGCTTCGTTCAGTTCTTTACTCCCGCAGGCTGGGGATATGCCGTGATGATTGCTATCGCATGCTTCTTCCTCTACCTGGCTATCGTGAAGAAATACGAGCCTCTGCTGCTGCTCCCGATTGCTTTCGGTATGCTACTCAGCAACATACCTGGTGCAAACATGTTCCACACCGAGATGTGGAACAACGAGTTCCTGAATCCTGACAGCCCCTTCTTCCACAGCTATCGTCACGTGTTGGCTGAAGGAGGACTGCTCGACATCATGTACATCGGAGTGAAACTTGGACTCTACCCCTGCCTAATCTTCGTAGGCGTAGGAGCTATGACCGATTTCGGTCCTCTGATTGCCAATCCTAAGAGCCTGCTGCTCGGCGCTGCTGCACAGCTGGGTATCTTCATTGCTTTCTTGGGATCATATGCATTAGGATTCACTCCTGCAGAAGCAGGCTCTATCGGTATCATCGGTGGTGCTGACGGTCCTACCTCTATCTTCTTGACATCGAAGTTGGCACCTCATCTTCTTGGTCCCATTGCTCTTGCAGCTTATAGTTACATGGCATTGGTTCCTGTTATCCAGCCGCCTATCATGCGACTGCTTACCACGAAGAAAGAGCGCCAGATAAAGATGAAGCAGCTTCGCAACGTTTCAAAGACAGAGAAGATCATCTTCCCCGTTGTTGTTGCTATCCTTGTCAGCCTCATCCTCCCCTCGGCAGCTACACTTATCGGCTGCCTCATGCTGGGAAATCTGATGAAGGAGTGTGGTGTGGTAGAGCGTCTGAACAAAACTGCACAGAACGAGCTGAACAACATTGTTGTTATCTTCCTCGGACTGTCTGTTGGAGCTACCGCTACGGCTGAGACATTTATCTCTCTCAAGACCTTGGGCATCATCCTAATGGGCGTAACCGCTTTTGGTGTCGGCACTGCAGGCGGCGTGCTGCTTGCCAAGTTGATGAACCTCTTTGTGAAGGAGAAAATCAATCCGCTTATTGGCTCTGCAGGCGTGTCCGCCGTTCCTATGGCTGCACGAGTTTCGCAGACTGAGGGGCAGAAGGCTGATCCCAGCAACTTCCTCCTCATGCACGCTATGGGCCCGAATGTGGCAGGAGTCATCGGCTCTGCTGTTGCTGCCGGTATTCTGCTTGGAATGCTCGGATAAAGCAAAACTGCTCGCAAAAGGAAGGGAGTGCCTTTCATTAAGGCACTCCCTTCCTTTTTTATATTATAGGGTTTGTTTTTTATTTCTATAACGCAGTTTGTCCTTTTGCTCTAAGGCATTCTGATGAAGAGTTATTGAGTATTTGCAAATGATTTTTATGTGGGAGCCTCTCTTCTCTTAGGGAACGATAAAGTTTAGATATTCAGGCATAAGGTTTATCTCCATCGGGAGGTTGTATTCCAGTTTTTTGCCATCCACGCAGATGCTGGCATTCTGACTATCGTAGAGCACGAATTTCTTTGTGCGGAATGGGCGCACTTGTTCATGATTGAGCAGACGGCCTTTCATCAGCATACGCAATCCGTGCACCATTTGCCAGAACTTAGGGCGATAGATAACCGACACATCCAGCCATCCGTTGTAGGGAACGGCACTGGGAGTCATTCCATATCCACGTGAGTTGCCTACACAGAGCGTCATAATTTTTTCATTCACAACCGTTTCGTTCACCTTAAAGTGCATCTTGTACTGATTGCGTCTCGTAAACAAACGAATCATGCTGATGATGTACGTCGGGTTGCTTTTTCCCCAAAACTGCTTGCAGAAATCGCTTATCTCTATTGCTCGGGCTCCAAGTCCAATATTCACAGCCATCAGGAAGTAGCGCTTTACCATCTCCTCCCCATTCATAAACGACACGTACCCCACGTCTATCTTCCGAGTATTCCCTTTGATGATGCAGTCGATGGCTTTCTTGTATTCATCGACGCCCAGTCCCCAGAAGTCAGCAAAATCGTTGCCTACTCCGTTGGCGATGATTGCCAAAGAAACATCCTCGAGGTTCTCCACCGACGATGTCATGATACCGTTAAGCGCTTCGTTTACAGCCCTGTCGCCCCCGACGACAACAATCATTTTATAGCCGTTGTTGACAAGCATGCGCGCCAGTCGCTCCACAGAACCGTAGTTTTCCGACTGGATATAATCGTATTGAATCTCCTTCTGGTCAAGAATCTCTCTTATCTGCAGCCAGCGCTTATGCCGGTTACGGGTGCCTGCCATAGGCACGTAGATGATTCCCCAACGTGAAGAAGAGTTATTTGTTTCAGTTGTCATTTTCTTTTTCTTCGTTTTCTAACAAATTCATTATCAGCGACACTTTCTCATCAGTCGGCAGAGTGCCGTCGATCCAATGGATTGGTATTCCGCGTCGCTCCATTCCTCTGAACCACGTCATCTGCCGTTTGGCAAACTGATGAATCGCAATCTCAAGCTGGCGCACCATCTCATCGTATGTGAGCATGCCTGTCAGATACTGCGTGATGTACTTGTACTCCAACCCGTAGTAGATGAGGTCTTCGGCTGCGATGCCCTCGTTGAGCAAGGCGCGCACTTCGTCCACCATCCCTGCATCGAGCCGCTGACGCAAGCGTTGGGATATACGTTCGCGACGCAACTCTCTGTCAACCAGCACTCCCACCACAAGACTGCGAATCTTTGGGAACTCGTCGTCTTTAGGCGGATGCGAGGCATAGTACTCCTCTATCTCAATCCCCCGAATGGCGCGCTTCACGGTATCCACATCGCTGGTGTTGTGGAGCGTCTTGTAACTTCGGAGCATCTCCGTCAACTCTTCCAGCGACTTACCTTCGAGCGATGAACGAAGTTGCTCATTAACAGGCACGCTCACCAGCCGGAAGCCTCGCAGCACTGCCTCGATGTACATACCCGTTCCGCCACAGAGGACGGCCACTTCGCCCTTCGCACGTCGCTCGTTGTAGACTGATAGGAAATCACGCTGATACTCAAACACATTGTACTTGTATCCAGGCTCTGCGATGTCAATCAGCCAATATGGAACCGTGCGCCCGTCGGGGAGCACATAGTCGGAGAGGTCCTTTCCCGTACCCAAATCCATACGTCGGTAAACCTGTCGGCTGTCGGCGCTAATCACGCCTGTGCCCAACCGACACGCAAGACTAACGGCCAGAGATGTTTTGCCACAAGCCGTTGGGCCTACTATGGTTACCATATCGTACATTTTGTGACAGGAAATTCCCCATTCTCGGAGCAAAGTTGCAAACTTTTCTCCGATTTTACAAATCTTTTTACTATTTTTGCGAGCCTTTTCTCCGATTTCCCCGAAAGGCCTGTCAAGGGGAGTTTTACGACTGATGTTAAATGCGGCTTTGAACTCCCTGAAATATGAAGAAGGGAAAATTTTTTTTGAAGAAGGGAAAAAAAATTATGAAGAAAGAAAAAAATTTTTTTCTCAAAGCATATTTTATGCTTGTTCTCGTGCTGCTGACGATGGCTTCTCCCTGCCTCGCGCAGAGCGATTCTATCTCGTGGAAGAAGGACACTCTCTTTGTCAACACCACATCAATTGGAGCGAATTATCATGGCTACAATGGCTCTACGCCTGTAGTTATCGCTATTCACAACGAGCGTGTGCTCTCCGTCACTCCCCTTCCCAACCGCGAGACGAGAAGCTACTTTAACCGCCTTCGCCGAGCATCGCTTTTCAACCAATGGAACGGGCTGAGCATCGACAAAGCTCTCGCAAAAGAAGTGGACGCCGTGAGCGGAGCCACCTACTCGTCTGAAGCCGTCATCGGCAACGTGCGCGAAGGACTCACACTAGCGAAAGAGGCTCTCGGCAAACAGGAAAAGCCTCTCTCGTCAGGCATCATCGCGCTTTTGTGTATTGCGGGAGTACTCGTTCTATGTGCGGCAGTCTTTCTTATTCGAAAAAAGATAATAAAAAGAGGATAGAATCTTTCATTTCTTAATCAATTTCTTTAATTTTGCGGCAAATATGCTAAGGACGCCAAACTGCGCTTTACCCTTCCATCCCGAAGAGCTTTGCACAGCAACCCCGTCCTAAGCCTTAACCCGATTATTATGGCACTCATCAGCTATCAGAACGTCGACATACATCAGCAGGAAGCGATTGTGCTTGAGAACGTTAACCTCTCCATCGAGAAAGGCGACTTCGTCTATCTGATAGGCAAAGTCGGCTCAGGCAAGTCAAGCCTGCTGAAAACCATCTACGGCGAACTCGACATCCACAAAGGGCAAGCCGAAGTGCTCGGATACAACATGAAGAGCATCCGCCGCAAGCAGATTCCAGCCTTGCGCAAACGTATCGGCATCGTATTCCAGGACTTTCAGCTACTCATCGATCGTAACGTGCACGACAACCTCGACTTCGTGCTGAAGGCAACAGGCTGGAAAAGCAAGAAGGAACGCGAGGAGCGCATACGTGAAGTACTGGAGCAGGTAGGCATGAAGACAAAGGGTTACAAGATGCCGCATGAGCTGTCGGGAGGAGAACAACAGCGCATAGTCATAGCGCGCGCCATTCTCAACTCGCCCGACATCATACTTGCCGACGAGCCTACGGGAAACTTGGATGTGGAAACGGGATATCACATCGTGGAGCTGCTTCGCTCCATACGCGATACGGGTAGTGCTATCGTGATGACGACACACAACATTGCCTTGCTGCAAGCCTATCCCGGGCGCGTCTACTGCTGCAACAATCATCAGATTGAGGAGATGAGCGAGCAGGAAATCCCCTCAGAAATCAGCAACAGCTCCGACGACATTCAGGACGAAACCACTTCAAATGCCGAACCTGACAAAACATCGGAAACAAATCAGTAAACACAATACATACTAAGCAATATGAAAGTGATGAAATTCGGCGGAACGTCGGTAGGTTCTGCCCAACGTATGAAAAATGTTGCAAAACTCATCTGCGACAGCCCTCGGAACCTTGTCGTACTCTCGGCGATGTCGGGCACGACTAACTCGCTTGTTGAGATTTCGAAATACCTCAACAATCACAATGCCGATGGAGCCAACGAGACTATTAATCAACTGGAACAGAAATACAAAGGACATATTGTTGAACTCATCTCTGACGAAACCATCTTGGCGCAACTCTCTCAGTTCCTCAACGAACAGTTCGACTTCCTACGTTCGTTCACAAAGCACCCCTTCGGCATCCGTGAGGAGAAAATCGTCCTTGCTCAAGGCGAAATTCTTTCTACAAACATGATGACTGCATATCTTCGCGAGCAAGGCATTAACGTTGCCCTCCTCTCTGCCCTCGACTTCATGCGCATCGACAAAAACGGAGAGCCCGACAGCATATATATAAAGGAGAAAATCGCAGAGCAGCTCAAGGCAAATGCCGACGCAGAACTCTTCATCACTCAGGGCTTCATCTGCCGCAACGCTTACGGAGAAATCGACAACCTCCAGCGCGGAGGCTCCGATTATACTGCCTCCCTGCTCGGCGCTGCCATCGGAGCTTCGGAAATTCAAATCTGGACTGATATTGATGGCATGCACAACAATGACCCGCGCATTGTGGAGCACACCACTGCCATTCGTCAGCTCCACTTCAACGAGGCTGCAGAGTTGGCTTACTTTGGAGCTAAAGTGTTGCACCCTACTTGCATACAGCCTGCCAAATTTGCCAACATTCCTGTGCGCGTGCTTAATACAATGATGCCCGAAGCACCCGGAACGCTCATCAGCAACGAGTCAGAACGCGGCATCATCAAAGCTGTAGCAGCAAAAGACAACATCACAGCCATCAAGATAAAGTCGAGCCGAATGTTGCTCGCACACGGTTTCCTGCGTCGCGTTTTCGAGATTTTCGAGAGCTACCAGACAAGCATCGACATGATTTGCACCTCGGAGGTTGGCGTCAGCATGTCTATTGACAACACAACACATCTCAACGAGATTGTTGAAGACTTGAAGAAATACGGTACCGTTACCGTTGATCACGGAATGTGCATTATCTGCGTGGTAGGCGATATGGACTGGGAGAATATCGGCTTCGAAAGCCGTGCTATGGATGCTATGAAGGATATACCCGTACGTATGGTTTCCTACGGAGGAAGTAACTACAACATTTCTTTCCTCGTACGTGAGTCTGACAAAGTTACCGCTCTGCGCAAGCTTAGCAAATGTCTGTTCAACGAGGAGTAACCCCCTTTCCCCTATGACAACCAAGTTCCCTATAGAGAAATTCAAGTCGCTGCCTACGCCGTTCTATTATTACGACATAGAGTTACTCCAGCAGACTCTCAGGAAAGTAGCATCCACGCTTTCTGCTCATCCTCTTTGGCGCATGCACTATGCCATTAAGGCAAATGCCAACCCTCGTCTTCTGAACATTATCAGCGGCATGGGGATGGGTGCCGACTGCGTGAGCGGATGGGAGATTGACGCAGCAGTCAAGGCAGGTTTCAAACCCGAAAGTATTGTTTATGCAGGCGTTGGCAAGAGCGACGCAGAGATTATATCAGCTCTCAACCACAACATCGGTTGCTTCAATGTCGAGTCGGAAGCAGAACTCTCCGTTCTCAATGAACTTGCCGGCTCGCTCGGGAAGAAGGCAAATGTAGCTCTTCGTGTGAATCCCGACGTAGGAGCTCACACACACAGCAACATCACCACAGGACTTGCCGAAAACAAATTCGGCATCAACAAGGAGCAACTCGAAGACACCATACGCCTTACTTTTACGTTGCCTAACGTCACCTTCTGCGGGCTCCATTTCCACATCGGCTCTCAGATTCTCGACATGACCGACTTCATAGCCCTCTGCAACCGCATTAACGAGCTCAGCACTCAACTGCAACGCAAGGGACTTCCCGTGGGCGACATCAATGTTGGAGGAGGACTCGGGGTTGACTACGAATATCCCGACAGATTCCCCTTTGCCGACTTTGATGCCTATTTTGACACCATCGGGCGCCACTTACTGCTCCATCCGGGGCAGCAGCTCCATTTCGAATTGGGGCGCAGCCTTGTGGCGCCCTGCGGTAGCCTCATCACTCGTGTGCTGTATGTGAAGGAAGGCATCCACAAGCAGTTTGCTATCGTCGATGGGAGCATGACGGAACTCATTCGTCCCGCTCTCTATCATGCTTTCCACCGCATACAGAACATCAGTTCGTCCGAGCCTCTTGAGCGTTACGACGTCGTGGGACCCGTGTGTGAGAGTTCCGATGTCTTCGGCAAAGCAATTGATCTACCCCGTTGTCAACGTGGCGACTTTATTGCAATACGCACAGCAGGCGCCTATGGAGAAACGATGGCATCCCAATACAATTGTCGTCCTTTGCCGAAAGCTTACTATTCAAGCGAAATATAGGAAATCTTTTTGTTTAACACATAAGATTGTATACATCATTCATGTTCAGCAAAACAGAATATATCATTCTCGCAGTCATAGGCCTCCTCTGGGTCTTGCAAATGCTTTATCTGCTCTTTTTCTACAACTCAATAAACCGCGCTCAACGCCATTTTACACCCAAGCAGAAAAAGCGCACATCTCCGCAAAAGAGTTCCAACGACGAAGGCACCTACGGCACTACTTGTGAGGCAGAAGCGCCCGAAGAGGAAAGCATCACGATTGATATGACTGACGAAACGGATTTTGCTGACGACAAAACGTCCTCGAATCAGAATACTAAGGTAATGCTCGAGGCAACCCCACGTGACTACGATGAAACGGTGCGCCCTCAGTCGGCTCGTCAGCTTTCCTTCTTTGATATGGACGACACCGAGGATGAGGAAGAGCCCTCTCCCGTGCAAGCCTCTCTGCTGAAAGCCAACGAAACCTCAGAGCCTATCTCTGATGTAGCCATTTCTGAAGATTTCAATCAATCTTCCGAGCCTGATAAAGAAGAGGAGACTACACTTTTCTCAACCTCCCAACCAACTTCAGAGCAGACAAAAGAAATCGATACCCCCATACAACAGATAGACTATTCATCTGAGACTATCATCTTCCAAGCTAAAGGTATTTCCAGACAAGAGGATGCGAGCAAAGAAGCATCACCCAAGGAGACACCCAACAAGGAACTAATGAGTAAAGAGACAACAACGGCAAAAGGATCCATGCAGGACACGTCTCTTGAGAGTGCTCTGCATCCCTTTGTTCCTAAGTCGGCATCAACCTCCGACGCTTTGTTTCCTTCCCTCTCCGTCATCATTGTCACCAGCAATCAAGACTCCTTGCTTCGCAAAAACTTGCCCTATGTGCTGGAGCAGGATTATCCCAACTTTGAAGTGATAGTTGTCAACGACAATTCCAGCGACGACACATCCGATGTGCTGGAGTTTTTCAAGAAGCGCTATCCTCATTTGCGCACTACCTTCACCTCCGACTCTGCGCGACGAATCAGCCACAAGAAACTCGCCCTCACGCTCGGCATCAAGGCTGCTACAAGCGAATGGGTAGTGTTCACCGAGCCTCACTGCCGTCCTGCTACCAACCAATGGTTGCGCGCTTTGGCACAGTCGCTAAAAAAAGATAGCACAAGTGTCGATGCCGTTGTTGGATACACGGCAATGGAGAAGAGTAACGGGTTTATTTCCTTAGTACGTTGCGCCGATAACATGCTTCGAGGCGTCCGACTTCTTTGTTCTGCCCTCTGTCGTAAAGCATATATGGCATACGGCACCAATCTCCTTTATCACCGGAGCCTCTTCTTCGAACACAAGGGGTACTCTTCACATCTCAATCTCGAACGAGGTGACGACGATATTTTCGTTAACGAGAATATCGCACCATCTCGCATACATGCAGCCATAGGGTACGACGCTTCTGTTATCCTTGATACTCCCGACAGCCATTCGTGGATGCTCGAAAAGACGGGACGCATTGCCACACGGCGCTATCTGCGCGGCATCATGCCTTTGCTGCTATCCTTCGAGACAATTACCCGTGCACTCTACGTGGTTGGTACTCTTGTGTTTCTCCTTGTAGCTCTTCTTTCCAGTTGGTGGGTTACGGCTGGAATCATTCTTCTACTATGGATTATACGACTTGTCTGCCAGCTTCTTATCCTTCTTCGCACTCGACAAGTGTTAGGTGAGCAGAACTTCATACCTTTCCTGCCACTTCTTGACATGTTGCTCCCATTTATTGAGTTGCGCTACCGCATCCGTTATGCCTTCTCGTCAAAGACTGCTTATCAACGCAAACAACTCTAAGATTCATCTCCAGAGAGTGGTTGAAACAAGGGCAAAAGACTATTTAACTGAAACAGATCCCGCGCTATTACTATCACGACAAAACAGAAAAGAAGAAATCGTCAAGTAATAGGAGCTCATATGAAGAAGGGAAAAATATTTTTGGGCAAAGAAAAAAATTTTTTCCTTTCTACATCTCGCGCGCTGCTTTGAGAATAATTATCATCGAAGCCTTCCCCTCTCAGCTCACACAAGAAAAGGAAGATACAGCGAGAGCATGCATCCTCCTTTTTTATTATCCACATCAGGATTCTCTGATAAAAGGAATGCTTATTAACCTTTTATTGTTCAAAAAGTGCTGTTGACAGATAGCGCTCGCCAGTATCGGGAAGGATGACGACGATGGTTTTTCCGGCGTTTTCGGGGCGTTTCGCGAGAGTGATACCTGCGTGGAGAGCTGCTCCAGAAGAGATTCCCACGAGAAGTCCTTCATCAATTGCCACGCGACGAGAAGCGCTGAAGGCATCGTCGTCCTTCACGCGGATAATCTCGTCCACTACATCGGAATGAAAGTTCAGCGGTTTAAATCCAGCACCAATACCCTGAATCTTGTGTGGGCCAGGCTGTCCTCCCGAGAGAACGGGGGAGCTATCGGGTTCTACGGCAACGGCTTTGATGGCTGGGTTATATGCCTTGAGCCCCTCAGCGGTACCGCTTAGCGTACCTCCTGTGCCTACGGCAGAAACGAAAATATCAACCTTGCCATCGGTATCGGCCCATATCTCTTCGGCTGTTGTAGCCTTGTGCTTCAAAGGGTTAGCGGGGTTCTCAAACTGCTGCGGAATGAAAGCATCAGGATTCTTCTCTTTCAGTTCCTCGGCTCGACGGATAGCACCCTTCATACCCTCGCTGCCAGGAGTGAGTTCAATGATAGCTCCCAGCTGTTTGAGAAGTTTACGGCGCTCAATACTCATAGTCTCAGGCATAGTGAGGATGAGCTGATAGCCCTTGACGGCTGCTATCCACGCAAGTCCGATACCCGTATTGCCGCTAGTAGGCTCAATGATGAGCGAGCCTTTGCGAAGGATGCCCTGCTGTTCAGCAGCCTCTATCATGGCAAGGGCGATGCGGTCCTTGACGCTTCCTCCGGGGTTAAAACTCTCAACCTTAGCCACTAAGCGTGCCTTAAGTTGAAGCGATTTCTCTATCCGCTGCAGTTCGACAAGCGGAGTGTTACCGATCAGTTCGGTCAGATTGTTGTAAATGCGTGACATAGTTTTGTGTAAGTTTAAAATGGATGTATCTCAATTATTCTAACAAAGGAGTATCGGTTTTTATATGGATATGCCGTAGTTCTGCTTGACGACATCCATCACAAAGGTACTCTCGATGGAGCCGAGGTGCTCAATCTGCCCCAAAACGTTAAGAAGGAACTCCTGGTAATACTTCATGTCGGGAGCCTGTATTTTTAAAAGATAATCAAAACCACCTGAGATATTGTAGCACTCCGTCACTTCAGGAATGTGCTGTATGACTTCGGCAAAAGAAAGGGCAATCTCTTTGTTTATCTTGTTGAGTTTAACGTTGCAGAACACCACGAATCCACGTCCCAGTTTTTCGGCGTTAAGCACAGCAACGTACTTCTTAATATAACCGCTCGTCTCAAGCCTCTTCAGCCGTTCAAAAACGGGTGTCGAGGAGAGACTGACGCGCGAAGCAAGTTCCTTTACTGTCAGATGAGCATCGTCTTGCAAAAGCCTGAGGATTTGCAGATCCACCTTATCTAATATTTCTGTTTCTTTTGTCATATTCCAATGGTGATTATTTCTGAATTCCGCGACAAAGGTAAGGATTTTAATCCATATAACGCAAGGAAAATGTTCACAAAATACATGATAATACATAAATTTGGAATAATCTTCTACAGAACAAACAATTTACCCTCTTTTTCCGATTTTTTATCTGTTAGAAAGGGGTAAAACAGGTTTCTTTTCCAAGTTTTTGCTAGATATTGCACGGTTTATTAGGCACGCCTACCTTTGCAGCCGAAAAGATTCAGAACATTATCAACTATCTAATAAACAATACAACTATGGCAACGAACAAGTATCATTTCGAGACACTTCAACTTCATGTAGGACAAGAACAAGCCGATCCCACGACTGATTCGCGCGCAGTTCCTATTTATCAAACTACCTCGTATGTGTTCCGCAACTCACAGCATGCGGCAGACCGTTTCGGTCTACGCGATGCAGGCAATATCTATGGGCGTCTTACAAACAGCACGCAGGCTGTGTTTGAGGAGCGTGTGGCAGCCCTTGAAGGAGGCACGGCAGGTTTGGCTGTAGCTTCCGGAGCTGCAGCTATCACTTATGCGCTGCAAAACATAGCTCACGCTGGAGATCACATCGTGGCTGCCGACAATCTATACGGGGGTAGCTTCAACCTCATCACCCATACGCTTTCGACACAAGGCATCACTTACACGATTGTGAACTTGAACGACTTGGAGGCGCTGGAGGCAGCTATTCAGCCTAACACGAAGGTAGTATTCGGCGAAACGTTTGGCAATCCTAACAGCGAGGTTCTCAACTTGGATGCCGTTGCCGAAATAGCACATCGTCATCAAGTGCCCGTCATCATCGATAACACCTTTGCAACGCCTTTCCTATTCCGCCCTCTTGAGCACGGAGCAGACGTCGTGGTGCATTCGGCAACAAAATTCATAGGCGGGCACGGAACAAGCCTGGGAGGAGTAATCGTCGACGGAGGCTCTTTCGATTGGAAGGCAGCGCCCGAGAAGTTCCCCACGCTTGCCCTCCCTGACCCCAGCTATCACGGAGCTATCTTTGCCGACGTAGCAGGCCCAGCGGCATTTGTTACTCGCATTCGTGCCGTCGTTCTACGCGACACAGGAGCTGCCATTTCTCCTTTCAACGCTTTTATTCTGCTACAGGGACTGGAAACGCTTTCGCTTCGCGTCGAGAGGCACGTCTTCAATGCCTTGAAAGTGGTTGATTTCCTGAGTCGCCATCCAAAGGTAACAAAGGTGAACCACCCTGCCGTTGCCTCGCATCCAGAGCATGCCCTCTACAACAAGTACTTCCCGCAGGGAGGAGGCAGCATCTTCACCTTCGAGATAGATGGAGGACAGGATGCAGCCTGGAGGTTTATCGACTCGCTGCAGATCTTCTCGCTGCTTGCCAACGTGGCTGACGTGAAAAGCCTCGTCATCCATCCCTATACAACGACTCACTCGCAACTCAGCCCCGAGGAACTGGAGCAGCAACACATCACTCCCAGTACCGTTCGCCTGAGCATAGGCACCGAACATATCGACGACATCATCGCCGACCTTAGCCAGGCGCTTGAGAAAGCATAATCCCCTTCAAGGTATCCCAATTTTTGGAGAAGGGAAAAAAATTTTTGGAGAACAAATCTCGTGCGCTGAAGAAGGAAAAAATATTTTTGAAGAAGGAATAATTTCACAGAAGCCATACTGTTTATGACAACGGCACTTTTGCTATCGGGAGGAGTTGACAGCGCGGTAGCCCTGCATCTGCTGAGTGAGCAGGGAGAGAAACCCGACCTTTTCTATATTAAGATTGCTGACAAGGATGACAAGGAGCTGTCGTGCTCGGCAGAGGAAGACATCGAACTCTGCCGAGTTACGGCACGCCGCTATGGACTGCCTCTAGAGGTGGTCGACTTGCAAAACGAATACTGGGAGCACGTCATCGGCTACGTCATCGAAAGAGCCAAAAGGGGGCTCACGCCCAACCCCGATGTGATGTGCAACAAATACATCAAGTTCGGCTGTTTCTTCGACTTGATTGGGCACAGATACGACGTTGTAACAACAGGACACTATGCCAATGTGCTGATAGACAACGAGGGAACAAAATGGCTATGTACCGCTCGGGACCTCGTGAAGGATCAAACAGACTTCCTTGCTCAGATAGACTATGGGCAGCTTTCTCGCCTTACCTTCCCCGTGGGGCAACTACTGAAAGAGGAAGTGCGCCGAAAGGCATCCGAAGCACGGCTTCCCAGCGCGCTTCGCAGGGATAGTCAGGGAATTTGTTTTCTCGGGCAAATAAACTATCCCTCTTTCTTGCGCCGATTGCTGGGAGAACGCGAAGGGGACGTGATTGACAGGGATTCGGGAAAGCGTGTCGGAAAGCATAAGGGTTATTGGTTCTATACCATCGGACAACGAAAAGGGCTTGGATTAGGCGGAGGACCTTGGTTTGTTGTAGAGAAAGATATCGACAACAACATAATCTATGTGACTCACGGGTACGATTGCGAAGAACAATATCGTTCTGATTTCATTTTGCGCGACTTCCATTTCATATCTGCCGACTGTTGGCTCGGTGCAGACGAAGTAGATGTCAGCGTAAAGATACGCCACACGCCACAATTCACGCCAGCTCGTCTTATTCGCTCAGGAGAGGGATATCGGATTATTACCAGCCAACCCCTACAGGGAGTTGCCCCCGGGCAATTCGGCGTGATTTATGATGCGGATCACATCCGTTGCATCGGAAGCGGCGAGATAGTCTGACAAGACTTCCACGCAACGTGAAGGCAAATCATGGTGTTCTTTTTCTATGTCTTTTCTGCTGTTTTTCTTTTGCGATAGCAAACAAATGATTAATTTTGCTGCGCAAAGGCTGAGCGTTGCCTACAATGCTGTGGGTGCCGAGAGCCATAAGGAAAAAGAAAAGTATGAAGAACTATGGATTCATAAGGGTAGCTGCCGCAGTACCCTCCGTGCGTGTTGCCGACGTTGCTTTCAACGTGCAGCAAATGATTACTTCCCTTCGTCAAGCCGATGCCGCTCAGGCTTCGCTCGTAGTGTTTCCTGAACTGGGTGTCACTTCCTATAGCTGCGGTGACTTATTCGGGCAAAACCTGTTGGTTGAAGAGGCTGAGAAGGGTCTAAGGGCAATCATTACAGCTTCAAAAGATTGCTCCACAGCTGCTGTGGTGGGGGTTCCGGTACGCATTCGCGGAAAACTCTACAACTGTGCTGCAGTCATACGCAGAGGAATTCTGCACGGGCTGGTGCCTAAGATTTACATACCTAACTACAACGAATTTTACGAGGCACGTTGGTTTGCCTCGGGTGCCGACTTCCTGGAGGCCGAATGCATCAGCTTCGCAGGCTACGACGTGCTCATCACTCCCAATCAACTCTTCCGTCTGGGCGAGGCAACGATTGGAGTTGAAATATGCGAAGATTTGTGGGCACCCATACCTCCCTCTTCGTTCCACACGCTTGCAGGTGCCGATATTATGGTCAACCTCTCTGCTAGCGATGAGGTTCTGATGAAACCATACTACCGGAAACGCCTAATTGCCAATAAGACGTCACGCACAGGATGTGCCTATGTGTTCTGCTCGTGCGGATATGGTGAATCAACGCAAGACGTTGTCTTCTCGGGCACATCACTTATTTTCGAAAATGGCACTCTGCTTGCTGAAGGCGAACGTTTCAGCATGGAGCCAACGATGATACTCTCAGATGTAGATATACAGAAAGTTCATACATTGCGGCAGAAGGACAACACGTTTGCTGTCGTCACTCCCGATGGGGCATGTACAGCCGAATATGCGAAGCTTTACTCCATTGTGGAAATGGGCGAGGCTGCAGAAACAAACTTCGAAAAAACTTTCTACCGATATGTGGAGCCGCATCCTTTTGTGCCTGCAGGCGACAACGACGAAATCGGGCGCCGCGCTTCAGAAATTACCTCCATTCAGGTTATGGGACTTGCCAAACGCCTTCAGCACGTGGGTTGTAAGACTGCCGTGATAGGCATCTCGGGAGGTCTCGACAGCACATTGGCTCTGCTTGTCACCGTGCTGGCTTTCGACAAACTGGGATGGGCACGTGAACATATACTCGGCATCACGATGCCGGGATTTGGCACTACAGGACGCACACACAGCAACGCTGTAGACTTGATGAAAGCTTTGGGTATCACAGCAAGAGAGATTTCCATCGTGCCTGCTGTTAACCAACATTTCGCCGATATAGGGCAAGACCCGGCAACGCACGATGTAACCTACGAAAACTCTCAGGCACGCGAGCGTATGCAGATACTTATGGATATTGCCAACAAAGAAAACGGAATGGTAGTGGGCACAGGTGACCTTTCGGAATTAGCTCTCGGTTGGGCTACCTACAACGGAGACCACATGTCAATGTATGGTGTAAATGCGGGTGTTCCTAAAACGCTAGTGAAGTATCTCGTACGCTGGGCTGCGCTCAATAAGTTCTCTTCGGGAAGCACCGAACGCAGTGTAAAAGATATTTTGCTCGACATCGTGGATACGCCTATCAGTCCTGAGCTGACACCTGCCGATAAAGAGGGCAACATCGCGCAGAAGACGGAAGATATCGTAGGCCCCTACGAACTACACGACTTCTTCCTCTATCATTTCTTCCGCTTCGGGTGCAATCCTTCAAAGGTGCTCTTCCTTGCCAAGAAGGCTTTTTTGGGAAAAGAGTCTGACAGCAACGTATTCGTAGGCCCTGAAGGAACTGCACGCCAATACACGGAGGACGACTTGAAGAAGTGGCTAAAAAAATTCTATTGGCGCTTCTTCAGCCAACAGTTCAAGCGCTCCTGCTTACCCGACGGGCCGAAAGTAGGCTCCGTTTCCCTCTCTCCACGCGGAGACTGGCGCATGCCCTCCGATGCCGTCTCAGCACTTTGGATTGATGATATGGAGTGATTTTCCGCCTTCTTATAGCTGGGAAAAAGTTCTTCTCTGCTTTGAGAATACGGAGACGCGGAAAAGAAATAGCGGGAGATATTCCCTCTATTTCTTTTTCTTATTGCTCTTCTCTACTATCTTGTCCTCGATAATTGTAGCTTGATAACCCGCCTTTCGGACAGCTTCCGCAAGAACTTTGCTATTAGTGGACTTATCATCATAAGTAAGAGTAATAGTCTTCTGCTCAACGTCAGAAGCCATCTTTTTCAGACCTTTCTCAAACTTAATCTTATCTTTTATAGTCTTAACGCAGTTTTCGCAGTGAAGATCCGTCTGCAATGTAACTTCACGAATCGTAGCATTTGCACTTACTATAAAAGCCAAGAGTGCAGAGAAAAGGAAAAGTCTTTTTTTCATATTCTTTTTATTTTTAGTTTATTGTCAATGTTGAAACTTGAAACGGATGCCAGCATAGAACATCGCTTTCTCAAGAGGCCCCCATATTAAGGTTGAATCAAAATTCCCTCCCCAAGGATTAGCTGCATCAATGATTGAATGTTCCTGATAAGTTCCAGTAAGGTTTTCACCACCCGCGTAAATGCTTCCCCAGCGGAACAGACGCATCACTTGCGCATTGAGGATCTGATAGGGTTTATACGTCTCATTCCACGAAAGAGAACCATCGACAAGCATGTAAGGATCTGGCATACGTCCCCCTCCGTTCATCTGAAGGGTAACGTCGACCTGCCACAGCTCAAGGGGCGATTTCCATGTACCTGAGAGTAAGCCTTTATAATGACTCGTCAGAGGAAGCTCCCTGAGGGAACCATTGTATGTGGTGCGTGCATCCATAAGGCGCCATGCAGCACTGACGCTAACGACATCGGAGAATTCGTAGGAGGCATCAGCCTGCAGAGTATGCGAGAAAGCAGTTCCCTGTAGGTTATGAAAATGTACGGAATGAGGATCAGTATCCAAATCTGCTACGAGTTGGTTGATAAAGTGAGTGTAGTAGTATTCTAAATTAAGAACAAGAGACCTCCCGAACAGATGACATTGGAATGAGGAACTGAGTCCACTGTTCCACGCTTCTTCTTGGTGGAGATGCTCGTCAATAACGATAAAGCGACTGCTTGCCATCATATAGTGATTCTCTGCCAAGACATGTGGAGTGCGATATCCCTTACCTCCTGAAGCACGCAGTGTAAAGAAGTCGTTAGGAGCCCATTTGATGTGTGCACGGGGAGTGACAAAAGCTCCAAAGAGGTTACTGTAGTCAGCACGGAAGCCTCCCATCGCCACGAACTTGTCGTTTAAGTTGAATGTGTATTGAAGGTAAGCTCCCGATACCCGCTCTTTCTCATCGGCACCTTCGTAAGGCTTATCTGCAACGAGGGTATAATTCTGCTGGAAGTTGTCGTAGTTAAGGCTTATACCTGTCGAGAGACTATGGGTGTCAGCTATGTCAGTCTCGTACATCAAGGAGGCATAGCCATTGAATTCATCCACGCTGTAACGTTTCCATCCATACGCTGCTTCTTGCATGTGTCGAGACTCAGAGAGAATGAGAGCGACATTAGAGCCTTTATCAGGGTTAATGAAATATGCATTTTTCACAAACGACTCCCAGCGATTAGTTCCGATGTTGATGGAATAGGGATTTGCATCGGGATGGGCATGAGAAAATGTTTGCGTGTTACCTCCATGTCGACGTTCCCCGATTCCCTTAATGATAGCCTGCAGGGCGTATAGGTCAGTATGATACATCCAACGGTTGAGGATGTTGTATTGCTTCATAAGAGGCATATCAAGAAAGCCATCATGATTCATATCGTGCTCGAGGAAACCGTTTTCCATATGTACGAGCAATCCCGTACTCAACTTATCATTCAGATGGTAGTTGACATCCATATTAGTTTCGGCCTTTCCCTTTGAATCACCATATAGGTTAAGGCCAAGGGCTTCCTCTGACTGAGGCTTCAAAAACTCAATATTGATTTGACCCGTAATGGATTCGTATCCGTTCTTCACAGTTGAAGCTCCTTTCGACACTTGTATAGACTGCATCCAGGGGCCAGGAACATATCCAAGAGCAAAAGGCGTAGCGGCTCCACGAAAGGTTGGTACATTCTCATTAAGCATCTGGACATATTTTCCAGATAACCCCAGCAACTTTATCTGTTTAGCACCTGTGGCAGCATCGCTATAGCTAACGTCAACAGAGGGATTAGCAGAAAAGCTCTCCCCCAGATTACAGCAGGCAAAACGCAGCAAGTCGGCAGTTCCTATCAATTCTGTATTTGACGTAGCGAGTTCCAATTTCATTCCTGTTCTACGAGAGGCAATTTCCACATCGCTCATCAAAATTCCTTCACGTAACACGATGACGACAGGCGATTCTCCATTCCAATGGAGCGTGTCATTTACATAGCCGACATATGAGGTGACGATTTCCGTTTTTCCGAGTACTCGTTCTAACAAAAAATCTCCCTTTTCGTCACTTACCGTTCCTTTATTCGTTCCTGCCCAAACAATGTTGGCTCCAGCAATTGTTTCCCCCTCAGTATTCTGCACAACACCTCTAACCTGAGCCTGTAGTAAAAAACCATCAAACGACAGCAGTATAAACAGGACCGTTCTTAGAAGTAACAGGTATTGCTTTTGGAGGATCATGTACAAACCTTTTTATGAAATCTAGTCTTTTTTCGAATTGATCTTTCGGCGACAAAGATACGAAAAACATTACATTTTTGAAAACCTGACTAGTAAAGAATGAAAAAAGATAGCCGGATTACTAAGAATCCGGCTATCAGAAATTAGCATAACAATTGCTTAAGTTTATCTGCTTAGTCTTCCCAAGCGAGGGCGCTTGCACCGAGAACGGCTGCGTCGGCATCCTTCAGCTGGCTGACAAGAACCTTTACTTTTCCCTTCCAGATGCGCAAAACGTGATCTTCCAAAGCCTCACGTATAGGCTTCATGATGTATTCGCCCGACTTGGTGAGTCCTCCGAAGAGAATGATTGCCTCTGGAGCTGAGAAAGCAACGAAGTCGGCAAGAGCAGCACCGAGTATTTCACCCGTATAGTTGAAGATATCAAGTGCTACAGCATCGCCCTGCACGGCAGCATCGTACACATCCTTTGACGTGATGTCGCCTTCGATTTTGCGCAGAAGACTCTTGTCGCCTTTTGCAAGACGCTCGCGAGCTGTGCGGGCAACACCCGTTGCCGAGCAGTAAGCCTCAAGGCAACCTTTACGCCCGCAGCCGCAAGGACGAGCATTCTCTGAACGATCCACGCAAACGTGTCCCAACTCTCCTGCAAATCCATCGTGACCATAGACGAGTTGCCCATTTACAACGATACCCGAACCGACGCCCGTTCCAAGAGTGATTTCAATAAAGTTCTTCATACCGCGTGCTGCGCCGTACGTCATCTCACCGATGGCTGCAGCGTTAGCATCGTTGGTAACCTTCACGGGGATGCCCAGCTTGTCGCTGAAAGCTTTTGCCAAAGGAAGCACATCCTTCCAAGGAAGGTTGGGGGCAAACTCAATGGTGCCGTTGTAGTAGTTGCCGTTAGGTGCTCCGATGCCAAAGCCGCGAATCTTGCTAAAGCCGCCCACCTCAAGAATCATCGGGACGAACCGTTCGCACACAGCATCCACATATTCTTCAAAAACCTTGTATTCCTGTGTCTTCACGGAGCCGGTGCTCAGGATGTGAGCGTCTGCATCCACAATACCGAAAACGCTATTCGTTCCGCCGATGTCCATGCCCAATACGTAGGGCTTCTCAATTGTACTCATGATATTTGATAAATAGGATTAATTGTTATTTCTCTGCAAAGATTACTATTTCTTGCCTTAATTCCAAGAAAAAGTCCTATTTTTGCAATAAAAAAATCACAATCCCTTATTTTTAGTACAAGACATGAGTGTTAATAGCGAATTGAAGGCATACATTGAAGAGAAGATCATTCCCCGCTACGATCATTTCGATGCGGGGCATAGGCGCGATCATGTGCTGATGGTTATCGACAGCAGCATGCGCCTTGCTGAGGTGTATGGGCTTGACGACGATATGGTGTATGCTATTGCTGCGTGGCACGACGTAGGGCTGGTAAACGGGCGTGAGCGACATCATCTCGACTCTGCTGCGATGTTGATGGAAGATGCTATGATGCGCCGATGGTTCACCCCCGAGCAGTTGCAGGTAATGCATGATGCCGTAGAGGATCACAGGGCTTCGTCGGGACATGAGCCTCGCACCATCTACGGGCGTGTGGTAGCCGATGCCGATCATGACAACACGGCGCTTACCATCATCCGCCGAACTATACAGTATGGTATGGAGCACTATCCCGAAATGTCCCCTGAAGAGCACCGAGAGCGCTGCTATGCACATCTGCGAGAGAAGTATGGAGAGGGAGGCTACATGCATTTCTGGCTTCCCGAGTCGGAGCAGTCACCCCATCTGCGTGAATTGCGCTCTTGGATGCGCGACAAGGAACTCCTCGATGCCAAATACGATGAAGTGCTCCGCAGCATATGACATAACCGATGGGATAATAGATAAAACATAAGGGCTCGCTGTAGAAGCAAGCCCTTTGTTAATTACTCTCACAGAGTGGTGCCACCGGGATTTGAACCAGGGACACACGGATTTTCAGTCCGTTGCTCTACCAACTGAGCTATGGCACCTTTTGGAAAAGCGCTGCAAAGGTAGACAAAATAATTGAATCTGCAAGCATTCTTCCCGAAAAATCTTATCTTTCGCAAGAATCGGCAAAGGAAAACAAATTTTCCCCAAAGAAACGCGCGCGCTCGAGAACAAAGAACGCAATTTCCCCTATCCATTGGATAATTGAGAATAAGGCATTTTTTCAAAACAAATGAGATAAGCTTCTCTTGTCACAAGAAGAGTTCATTAACGGCATAAAAATCGCTCATATAGGATAACCCACTTTAATACAAAGGATAACCCTCATTCCGAATAACATTTTCCTCTGCCCATATGGAAACAATCCGCCCTGCCACTCGTGAAGAGCAGCAGGGCGGATTTCAGTTCAGGCAAAGGTTTGCACTTTGTTAGTGCTGCCCCAGAATGATGCTCACGAGAGCAGTGACGTCTGATACATTGACGCTGGAGTCACCGTTCACGTCTGCAGCAGCATTAGCTGCAGTGTTGCCCAGAATCATGCTCACAAGCATCGTGACGTCACTCACGTTTACCAAACCGTCCAGGTTCACATCGCCTTGCTTGAATGAAGGCTTAAGGGTGAAATATCCGGGATTGCTTGTGCCTCCGTCGATATGGGCATAAACATCATCCTCGTTTCCTCCGCGATAGGTTGTACCTGCACCGCCTCTGAGCTTATCATCGTTACCGAATACCAACGAGCCCGTCACTTGCTCTCCCTCAGCGTTCTGCATTCTCCATCCGTTGCCCGCATAGATGGTGGTCAATTTGGAACAACAGTTGAACATCTGGGTAATCCACTTCAGTTTTTCAGTAGTAAAGCTGCTGATATCAATCGTCTCCAGACTCGCACATTGTTCAAACATGGAAATCATATATTCAACCATACTGGTGTTGAGGTTCTCCATGCCGACTATCTCGGTTAGATTGGACATTCCCGCGAACCACATGTAGGTGCTCGTTGGGCGTGCGTTAACAAACGACGGGTCGAATACCACCTTCTCCGTTTCTGTGAGCCATCCCCAGTTAGGTGTATTCATCTCTTCGTTCAACTCATAACCCCACTCTGGGCGAGAGTTCAGCAGACCGTCGCAGTAGAAGGTGAGCGTCTTAGTATCGTCGCTATAGATAGCATAGGGCTTCATGCTCAGGTATCCAGGATTGTTGACACCGCCGTCCAAGTGAGCGTAGGATTTGTCTTTGTAGTCCGGGTCGTAAGCCGTTCCAGCACTACCCACGAGGCTGGTGCATTCAGTGAACATACCACCACCACTCGTGACGGAAGCGGTACTCCAGCCTTCACCGATATAGATAGTCTTTAATGAGGTACATCTAAAGAACAGGCCCATCATTTCCGTAACATTCTGCGTGTTCCATCCACTCAGGTCAAGGCTCGTCAGGCTAACGCAATCAGAGAATGCCATCAGCATCTCCGTCACGTTCTCCGTGTTCCAACTGCTGAGGATAAGGGATGTCAAGCTAGAGCAATTCTTAAACATAAAGCTCATATCGGTAACGGCAGAGGTATTGAGCAAGCCTATGTTGTTGACTCTTGTGAGTTGGGTCATGCCAGCGAACCAGAAATACATAGTCGTGGGTCGTGCATCAACGAACGAATAGTCGAACGTTACAGACTTGACTTGTTCGTTCACCCTGTCAGTATTCCAGCCCGGCATCTTTTTCCCTTTGTTTAGTTCGTACACGATTCCTGCGCGGGTGCTCTTCTTTGTGTCGTAGTAGAAGGTCAAACTACCATCGGTGCTTGTGAAAACGGCATACATTTTGGGTTTGAGTGTCAGATAACCCGGGTTTTTCGTTCCACCATCGACGTGTGCATAGGCACCGTCTGTGTGGCTGGCATCGTACGTTGTCCCAGCGCCGCCCACGAGGTTGGTGCAGTTGTCAAACATATTGTTGTCAACTGCGTTAAGATTCCATTTTTCTCCCACATAGATAGTAGTGAGGTTTGTGCAGTTCCAGAACATCCATGCAGCTGAGGTCGTCTTTGCCGTACTCCAGTTCTCCAGGTCGATTATGGTCATCGACTCGCAGCCGTAGAATGCTTGCTGCATATCAACCACGTTTTCGGCATTCCACGAGCTCACGTCCACGTTCTCCAGCAGCGAGCAATTGTTGAACAGTCCGTACATGTTTTCCACCTTCGACACGTCGAAGCCGCTCACGTCGATGTTTCGCAATTGTGAGCATTCGTTGAACATATATTCCATCGTTGTCACCTGACTGGTGTTGAGGTGTTCAATACCTTCCACTTCGGTAAGATTGCTCATTGCACAGAACCAGTTGTTGAGGCATGTGGGGCGTACGTCGGCAAACGACGGTTCAAATACCACTCGGGTAGTACCAAAATGGTCAACACCATACCACGAAGGATTTTCTCCGACGACAATATCGAACTTGGTTCCCGGACGTGTGGAGCGCTGATCATCGTTGCAGAAAGTAAGAGTATGAGTGTTCTCGTTATAGACGGCGTAAGCTTGTCTCAGTGTCAGGTAGCCCGGGTTGGATGTTCCGCCGTCCACGTGGGCATAGGATTTGTCGATATGGCTTGAACTGAATGTCGTCCCCGCTCCTCCCACGAGGCTACTGCAACCATAGAACATATTACTATCACTCGTGACTGAAGCGGTACTCCAGCCTTCACCGACATAGATAGTCCTTAATGAGGTACATGTTGAGAACAGGCCCATCATTTCCGTAACATTCTGCGTGTTCCAGCCACTCAGGTCAATACTCGTCAGGCTGCTGCATCCCTTGAATGCCTGCTGCATCGACGTCATGCTCTGCGTGTTCCAGTTGCTCAGGTTGAGGCTCGTCAGGTTGCTGCATCCCATAAACATCTGGATGACGTCTATCACATTGTGCGTGTCCCAGCCGCTCAGGTCGAGCTCGGTAAGGTAGCTACAATCGCCGAACATGCCACTTATCCTTTCTAAGTCTGGAGTGCGCCATTCGTTGATGCCCTTAATAGTGGTCAGGTTGCTACAGCCGAAGAACATGGAACATGCATTCGTCACATGGCTCATGTCGAAGTTCGACACGTCGAGCTCGGTGAGGCTACTGCAATACCCGAAGATGCCTCCCAGGTCCCTAGCGAAGCTTGTGTCGAAACCACTCACGTCAATGCTCTGCAGGCTACTGCACGAATGGAACATATTACTCATTGTTATCACTTCACTGGTGTTAAGATACTCGAGGCCATTGATATCTTCCAGATTTGCCATTTCCAGGAACCAGTAGGATGTATTTGAGGGGCGCGCTTTGGCGAATGACGGGTCGAATACAGCATGATAGATGTTGTCTTTATAATTGTACCACTCAGGATAATCGTAGCTACCTGAGGTTGATGATTGCGGCAATAACGAAACGCCTGTGGTGTGCTCCGAACGTTGCCCGTCGTAGTAGAAGGTAAGCGTGTGGTCGGTGGAGTTATAGACGGCATATATTTCGGCTTCCGTCAGGTAGCCAGTGAAGCCGTTGCCGTCGATGCAGGCATACTCCTTATCGGTGTGGCTAGAGCTGAACGTCGTTCCTGCTCCTCCCACGAGTTGGGTGCAACCGCTGAACATATTCTCTGAGCTGGTTACGCATTCCATGTTCCATTCATCGCTGGCAAAGATACTTCTCAGATTGTAGCAGCCGCTGAACATACATTGTGTGTCGGACACGTTTTTCGTGTCGAAGGCCGAGAGGTCGATACTGAGGAGCGAACGACAGCCATTGAACATATATGCCATCGTGGTTACTTCGCTTGTGTTGAGGTTCTCGAAGCCGTTGATGGTGTGAAGGTTGCCGAGGTCGCAGAACCATTTATAGGTGTTATTCGGACGTACTTTGGCAAACGAGGGGTCGAACTCTACTATCTCTATGTCGTCCTCCAGCCAGTCTGGTTCTGTGTCTGCGTTATTCAGGTAGTACTTGGTGCCTCCGCGCGAGCTCATCAAGTCGTCGTTGTAGAAGGTAAGTTTGTAATCATTAGAGGTATAGACCACATAGGGCTTGTGCGAGAAGACACCGGGATTGCTAGAGCCGCCGTCGAGATGGGCAAAGATGTCGTCATGATAGAAGTTGTCTTCTTCGGTGTAAGTGTACCGAGTGCCCTTCTCACCCACAAGGGAGAGGTCGTTGGTGAACATCATCATACTACCATGAGCCTGGCTCAAATCCCAGTCGTCGGCATAGATGGTGGTGAGTGCGGGGCAGTTGGCGAACATTCGATCCATTCTCCGCACATTGCTGGTGTTGAACCCAGTGACGTCGATGACCTTCAGCGCGGAGCAGCCAAAGAACATAGATTCCATCCATTCCACGTTGCTCGTGTCAAAATGGCTGAGGTCAAGGCTGGTGAGGGCGCTGCAGCGGGAGAACATCGAGCCCATATTCGTCACGTTGCTGGTATCGAAGCCACTGAGGTCTAGGCTTGTCAAAGAGGAGCAATTGGAGAACATCGACCTCATATCCGTCACAGAAGCCGTGCTAAAGCCTGGACCAAGAGTGAGGTCGGTAAGGGCGTAGCACATGCTGAACAGATTTTCCATGTCGATGACATTCGCGGTGATGAAGTTGCTGAGGTCGAGGCTCTGAAGGACGTAGCACTGGTAGAACATGCCATACATATACTTTACCTTTCCCGTGTCGAAACTGCTCACGTTGAGGCTCGTAAGCGAGCGGCAGTTCTGGAACATGCTTGACATCTCCTCCACTTTGGAAGTGTTGAAGTTCGTCAGGTCGAGCGAGGTGAGGGAGTAGCAGCCATTAAACATACCGCTCGTCTTCGTCACGTTGGATGTGACGAAATTGCTTACGTCGATGCCCGTGAGGCTCTCGCAGCCGCCGAACATGTCCATCATACTAGTGGCATTGCTCGTATCCCAGTTCGTCAGGTCGAGGCCGGTAAGAGAGCTGCAGCCGCGGAATGTGCCGTAGAACTCCTCTACATTGGAAACATCGAAGTGATTCACGCTGAGCGATGTGAGCGACGAACAGTTTTCGAACACACAAGTCAGGCTTGTTAGGCCTGAGGTGGTAAAGCTGCTCAGGTTGAGGCTCGTCAGGCTACTGCAGCCGTCGAACATATATTCCATTCCCTTGATGCCCAAGTGGCTGGTGTCGAACCTGCGAACGTCAAGGTTCGTGACTTTGGGAAGGAAGGAGAACATAAAGCTCATGTTCGCCACCTTTTGCGTGTTGAAGTGCGACACGTCGAGAGCTGTCAGTTCGTAGCAAGCGGAGAACATACCGTTCATGTCTGTCACGTTATGAGTATCCCAGCCGCTCACGTTGAGCGACTCGACAACGTAGCAACTGTTGAACAGATTGCTCATATTCGTCACGTTGCTGGTGTTCCAGTTATCCACGTAGAGATAACGCACTTTCTGGCAGTTCTGGAACATGCAGGACATGTCTGTCACTTTTTCAGTGTTGAAGCCGCCCACGTCGATGTACATAAGACTATCACATCCATTGAACATGCTGTGCATGGTGGTCACCTCGCTGGTGTTGAGGTACTTGAGGCCGTCGATGGACTCCAATCTTGTCATGTTGGCAAACCAGCAGCAGGTGCTTGTGGGCCGTGCGTTGGCAAACGACGGGTCGATCGTCGCCATCGTCGCGCCGGTTGGCCATTCAGGAAGGTTATCTCCTGTGTTCAAGTCGTATTTGACTCCTGAGCGTGAGGAACGCATCGCGTCGTAGTAGAATGTGAGAGTCCCGTTGTCGAGGACGACATAGGCCTCGCGTGCCGACGCGCTGGTGAGGTAGCCCGGATTCGATGCTCCACCGTCCACATGGGCGTAGGATTTGGTGGTGTAACTTGAGTTGAACGTCGTCCCCGCGCCTCCCACGAGGTTGGTGCAAGAACTGAACATATACGAGCTTGAATTCACTTTGCTCATGTCCCAGCCGGAGCCTACATAGATGGTCTGAAGAGCCCCACAACTACTGAACATACCTGAGGTATCTAAAACTTTGGAGGTATTGAAGTTGCTAAGGTCGATACTCGTGAAGGCGCTGCAGCCGTAAAACATGTACCCCAAGACCAATACATTGCTGGTATCGAAGCTGCTAAGGTCGATACTGGTGAGTCTCGAGCATTGGTAAAACATCATCGCCATATTGTCCACCTCGCTGGTGTTGAGATATCGGATGCCGTTGACGTCAACCAGGTTTGTCATCCCTCGGAACCAGTTTCGCGTGCTCTTGGGCCGATAGTCGGCAAATGACGGATTGAACACCACGTGGGAAACCGATGAACGGAACGACTGGTTATACCAAAGGGGATCGGTGGCTTCTTCATCAATAAGGTACGTATCACCTTGTTGCAACGAGCGATTGATGTCGTAGTAGAAAGTAAATGCGCCGTTAGCAGAGGTATAAACAGCATAGGCCTCGGGCTTCATCGTCAGGTAGCCAGGTTCGCCTGGGGCATCGATGCGAGCATATGTCTTACCCGTATAAGCCGTATTGTACATGGTGCCTTCGCCGCCCACGAGAGAGGAACAGCCGGAGAACATGCTGGTGGAGGCTATCACGGCAGCTGTACTCCATCCGCCACCGGCATAGATGGTGGTAAGTACAGGGCAATCATTGAACATTGTTACCATGTTTGTTACTTTCGCCGTGTTCCAGCCTGTCAGGTCGAGTGTCGTAAGATTACGGCAACTCTGGAACATCCCATTCATCAAGGTCACGTTTTCCGTGTTCCAGTGACTTAGGTCGAGGGTGGTCAGGCCGAAGCAGTTCTGGAACATGTAGCGCATGTCGGTCACAGAAGAGGTGTTCAGGTAGTTGATATCGGTGATGGAAGAAAGGCTGAACAAGCTTCCGAACCACATGTATGTAGTCGTGGGGCGCGCGTCAGCAAACGACTCAGAGAAAACAACTCTTTGGATATTGCTACCTAAACTTTTCCAGCCTGGATTATTGTCACCCGTGTTCAGGTTATAGATGGTGCCGGATTTGGAGTTTGCATCGCCGTCATCGTAAAACGTAAGAGTCTTGTTGGAGGACGTATACACGGCATAGGGAACGCGTGTGAAGTAGCCGGGATTACTGGTGCCGCCATCCACATGGGCATAGTCGGCATTCGGGTGACTTGCGTTATATTTCGTACCAGCACCGCCCACCAGCTTAGTACAGTTCTGGAATGTGCTGCGCCCCCCAATCGAATCAACGTTTGCTGTGGTCCAACCGTGTCCAACGTAGATAGTGGTGAGCTTAGTGCATCCACCGAACATATTCTCCATACTCCTCAAAACGGGAGTGGCAAAGCTGCGGATGTCGATAGTCGTCATGCCGGTACAACTATTGAACATCGAATACATGACGGTCACTTTCTCCGTGTTGAAGTTGCTCAGGTCAAGGCTCGTCAAACCAGAGAGACCGAAAAACATGGCCTGCATGTTAGTTACGTTGCGAGTGTCGAAGGTCGTCACGTCAAGGCTCGTCAAATTGCTGCAACGGGAGAACATCAAGTACATGCTCGTCACCTGACTGGTGTTGAGGTTGTTGAGGTTCGTGATGCTGGCCAAATTGCTCATCTCTCTGAACCAGCAGCTTGTGCTTGTGGGGCGCGCCGAGGAGAACGAGTCGTCGAACACCACGCTGGTGACCGAGGTACGCGTGTTATCGGTGTACCAGCCAGGATCATTGTTGCCCGTGTTCAGGCCATACGTTGTGCCGGTGCGTGAGGAGCGTTGCGAGTCGTAGTAGAACGTGAGCGTTCCGTTGTTGTACACGGCATAGGCTTCCTGTGCAGACAGCTTGCCTGCGCCCGTCAGCACGAGGGCGAGCAGCAAAAGCACTTTGACGATGTTATTCTTTTTCATTGCAGTAGGGGTATTTTTCAAGTGGTTTTAAGTTCACGGTTTTTATAATGCAAAGATACAAAAAAAAAACTCTCTTTCCAAATTCTTTGCAGATAAATTCAAAGAAAATGCAGTTTTCCTCTGTCATCCCACATCCTCTCACAGCGCATTTCCTTGCCTGTACCTTAGTATATTTGCCTTGTCTTTTGCTTAGACATTACAAAGATACAACATCTCTCTCGCACCAAATACGATTAAATACGATTACGTACGTTTATTATTGAACAAATTTCACCCATCTCATGCAACACACTGAAATACACCGCATTGAAGAATGAAAAATTATCATCATCTTTCTTCTTTCCTTTGCAGGGTTGCGCACCAAGAAGCGACTTAGCGAGAAAAAAACCTTTCCGCTGCGGGGCATTCGGTGGGGCATGCGTGAGCTTTCAGCCGTCGCGGGGAGAGGGCTGCCCTTCGCATGAAGCGCTGCGCGCAATATGAAGAACCGATGGAGCAGCGAAGGCAGAGCCAAACATGTTTGAGCTTTGCTGAGTCGCGAAAGAGGAAGAGCGTAGAATTATGCTCAAGGGAAAAAAGTTTTTTCTTTCTACATAAGTTTTTTTCCCTTCTCGAAAAAAATTTTTCCCCTAAGCAAAAATCCATTTTGACAGGCCATTTGTTCGGCAGGACGAAAAACGGGAAAACGGGGCGCGAAAACGCCAAAAAGGACAAGAAAGAGCCCAAAAATCGGAAAAAATCGCTCAAATCCGAATTTTCGTAATCGATGAAAACAACGTGAAAAACGCTCGAAATGCCCTGAAACCGGTGAAAAAAAGTCCCCTTTTTAGCACGATAAGCACCCTCTGGGCGCCACTCCGCAGCACTGCAACGTACGCTATTGCCTCGTAATAGATTGATTATAAGCACACTGCCCCCCATTACTGCTACAGCGCTACAGCGCTACAGTTCCCAAAATGTATCCATAGTGAGCAATGAAAATAGGTTATTTATATATTTATAT
>JAGCFO010000026.1 GCA_017650105.1 Bacteroidaceae bacterium
ACCATGAATATTTGCCAAGCCACATGCTGGCCAAGAGTAAGGGCTTGCCCTTGTAGCAGATTGACAAGCTCTTGTCAGTTGAAGAATTTTCTATTAGCAACTGCGTGTATTCGTCCAGACGCTTTTTGGCTTCTGGCTTCAGCGTGCAGACGTTCATAACGAGCCCTGGACCATATTCGCTGTCCACAATATTAAAATCGCGGATCTCCGTCAGGTCCAGATAAAAACCTTCGGGAACTTCCCACTTCTCGCTACACGCTACTGGTACTAAAAACAAAAGCAACAAATAAAACAAGTTCTTTTTCATAGGGAAATCTATTTGTTTTTTGCTCCAAAGGTAGGGCGCTAAAATGTTACTTCCAAGAAAAAAATTTCTCAAAAATTTCTCATTTTCTCTTTTTTCAGGCCTTTGGGGGCTTTTTTCTTGAAATAAGGGAAAAGATTTACTCTCTGGTGCTCTTTTCGGGTGACTTCCCGAATACAAACAAATACCACTCTTCCGTCATTTGTGTCTGTAGCCTATAACGACGGTTGTAGCAATACTTGGGCGAGGTCCTTTTAACGTAGGCAATCTGCGGCACGCCGAACTCCAGCAACGTCATAGCGCAGTAGTCCAAGTCGTGATGGTTGACGTTCGGATTATCTTTTGCCATATCCAGATGCATTTCGATAAACAGATTATCCAAAAACCGCAGAAACTGCTTGGAATCGTTCTCGGGCATCATTTGTTTTTCCTCTATCTCCAGCTGACGGTTGCGGAAGTAGCGAGCCCATTCGCTTGCGTCGTACTGACGGCGGTAGAGGCGGAGCCGCTCCTGCTGGATGAAGAAGCGCGGCGGAAGCGGGACGGCGTTCTCCTCTCGTTCCTCGGCATCCTTTCCGTCGCCGGAGGATTCCTCTTCGTCCGCATCGCCCTCCTGCACGTTTTCCAGAATATACCGGCGCTTGATGTCGTCCAGCTCCTTCTCATACTTCAGCTTCTCACTCTTCCGCCTGCGGTCGTTGAGAAGAATGACGATACCGGTTGTCATAACGAGAAAAGCAGAGAGTATGCCCCATGTCCAATGAAGACGGTTCTTTTGTAATGCCATCTGCTGCCGTTCCAACTCATGCCGGTGATCATTTGCCACTTGCCGAATGGCTTGTTGATTGTTGACGTAATAGAGGGAATCGGTATACCAGTCGTGCATCTGGATATAGTAATCTATGGAATCGGCCTTGCCTACCTGTGGAGCAAGGCTGGCCATCTTCAAGTAGTCGTAGGCAAAAGAGGCATGATTGGGATAGCATGAGAGGGAACGGTTGTAGTAGTGCCAGGCGGAGTCGAGCTGTCCCAACTCTTGAAAGATAACTGCTTTTAAATTGTATGTTCCTGCCAGTTTGTTTCCTGACGTGTGGGAGATATTATAGTCGAGGTGTTCCAGAGCCTTGGCGTAGTCATGCAAGTCGTAGGTTTCCACTTTGGCTAACTCATAGTAGGATTGGCTGACATTGGCTTTCCGTGCATAGGGATTGTTGATGGCCGCCTCAAAGTATTTCTTTGCCGTGAAATGATCGTGCAGATAGAGTGTGGACTGCCCAAGCTTATAGTCCATGAAGGCAACGGTGGCGCTGTCGCCGAGACGGATGAGGTTCTGCTTGGCAGACTGCAGCTCCTGTATTGCCTCGTGATTCATGTTGCGGTTTATGTAGTGCAGGGCGAGGTTCTGCTCGCTGAGGGCATAATAACGGATGAGAGTGTCGGGGAAGAGGCTTTTCGCCTTCAGGAAGGCAGCTGTGCCGTTGATGTCGTCGATGGTCTCCTTATAGACACATCCCAACGTGTACCACGCCATAGCCGCATGGTAGTCTTTATGGAGGGACGTTCCGTAGTAGTCGGTAGCTATGCGTGCAAGGGAGTCGGAGGTAAGCGGAATGTCGCGCTTGTAGTCCGTCTGAGTGCGAAGGATGGCGTAGAGCGCAGCATCCTCTCCGCGAAGCGTGGAGGCATCGATGCTGTCGAGTACGGCAGCGGCAGCACGGCTGTCCGTCTCCATCACCTGCTCGGCACGCTGCAGCTGCTCCCTCACAGGCGAGGGCTGCAAGCAAGAGAATAAAAAGGCGGCAGACAGCAGGCAGAGAATAACCGAAAACGGACGGAAGGCATAGCCTATCGAGAAACGAAGCCCACTCCTTAACCTTTGCATAAGGAGAGGAGCCTGAGAGTGTCGGGAGCTGGATGGCTGACGGTTTTTCCCGATGGAATGGGCGGTTTTGGCGTTTTTCATGTCTATGCGTCCTGTTTATGTTGTCACAAAGATACGCATATTTTCTTAATGGCAAAAGGTTATCCCCTTTTTTCGCTTATTTAACCGTATCATTGACGTTGTCTAAGATACTCGCGTTCGGGAAAAAGAAAAACTTCTTTGATTTCTTTCTTTTTTCTCTCACTTAACCGTAACTTTGGCTTCGCCTAAGATACTTGCGTTCGGGAAAATGAAAAAAACTCTTCGGTTTCTTCCTTTTTCCACTCACTAAATCGTATCATTGGCTTTGCCTTAGATACTCCATCTCGGCATAAAAAAAGAGCAAGTTCTTTTTGTTCTGCTCTCGATTTGTCGTATCTTTGGAAACGGAAAAAGAAAAAAAGCATGAAACTGTCTATTGTCGGAACGGGAAAAATAGTGGGTGAGGTAATGGAGATGCTTCACCGTGACTTTGTTGGGCAGATAGAGGTGACTGGCATCTATGCCCGTGAGAAGAGTGTGGCACGTGCGAAGGAGTTGATGGAGGTGTTTTTTCCCTCGGGTGCTGTCTATACCGATTACAGCCGTATGTTGCAGGAGGCGGAGGCCGACTTCGTGTATATTGCCAACGCCAATCAAGTGCACTATGCCTATGCGATGCAAGCCATCAGAGCCGGGCGCAACGTGATAGTGGAGAAGCCTCTCACGGTGACAGGCGAGGAGACGGAGCAGCTCTTCGATACTGCGCAACAGAACGGGGTGCTCTGCCTTCCGGCTTTCAGCCTGCTCTATATGCCTCTCTTCGCCCAGTTGGCGCAGGCTGTCGAAAAGATTGGCGCTGTGCGCATCGTGGAGTGCAACTATTCGCAGTACAGCAGTAGGTATGACAGGTATCTGAAGGGGGAGATTACTCCCGTTTTCGACCCTGAGTGTGCCGGAGGAGCCCTCATGGACATCAACATCTATAACCTCTGTTTCTGCATAGCCCTGTTCGGCTCGCCCTGCTCGGTGAGATACGAGGCGAATCGTGGCTTCAACGGCATCGACACCAGTGGTACGCTCATGTTGCGCTATCCCTCTTTCGTGGCGTCGCTGACAGGGGCGAAGGACTCGGCGGGAGCCTCGCACGGATGTATTCAAGGGGAGAAGGGGTTCATATCGGTGGGCGGCTCGGTGAGTGTCTTGAACTCTTTCACGCTGCATCTGAACGGGCAGGAGCCGCAGACGTTCTTCTCCGAAGAGCGCCACAGGCTGGGCTTTGAGTTTGAGGCTTTCCGACAGTTAGCTGATTGCCGCGCAGAGAGCCGTCTGGATATCTCCTTCTTGAGCCGTGTGGCAAAGGAGGTGGCGAAGGCTGTTGATGAATCGTTAGGGGGATAGAACGTCGCTATCTGCAAGAGAAACATTGAGGGGAGGAACGAGCTTGTGCGCGTCCCTCCCCTCGGAGTATGTGTGCGAGCAGCGTTATCCCTTACGCTTCTTGGACTTCTTACCGTTTGACTTGTAGAACTCCCAGAAGGGGGAGTCGGCCTCCTGACTGCTCTTCCTTGAACGACGTGAAGGGCTCTCAGCATTGCGCGACTTGTCCTTTCCCTTGCGCTGCCTGCCGTCTTCCTCTGCAGACATAGAGTCGGCGTTCTCGACGATGATGCGCCTGTCGTGGAAGAAGACGTGCGACATATCCTTAATGACGAAGCGGGCATCTTTCTGAAGCACCTCGAAGAACGAGAAGTTGGTGAGGAGGTCGATGCGTCCCACAGCCACATGTCGCTGCACGTTGGCGTTGAGGAGGTCCATGATAACCTTCGGACGAATGCCGTCGCGTTTGCCCAGATTGATGAAGAGACGTACATAGCCTGGCTCGGGAGCATGCGAGACGTTGCCCGAAGGCTGACGCCCGCTGCGGGGACTCTTCTCGCGCTTGGTCTGCTCAACGGGTATGTCGAGGTCTTCAGAACCTTTGTAGAAGTTGATCATCCTGTTGAACTCGAGGCTGACGATGCGCTTGATAAGGTCCTCGGTACTGAGCCAGGAGAGTTTCTTGTAGATGGGGCTGAGAAGGGGAGCGATCTCCTCTTCCTGCACCTCTACCTTCTCGAGTCTGTCGGCAAGGTTGAAGAGCTGCTTCTCGGTGATCTTGCGTGCTGTGGGCACCGTGCCCCGCTCGAAGGTCTTCCCCAGCGTGCGCTCTATTTCGGCAAGCTTGCGTTTCTCGCGTGTGTGGATGATGGCAATGCTGGTACCCCGCTTCCCTGCGCGCCCTGTACGCCCGCTTCGGTGAGTATAGACTTCCAAATCGTCGGGCAAGCCATAGTTGATGATGTGTGTCAAGTCGTCCACATCGAGCCCTCGTGCTGCCACATCGGTAGCTACAAGGAGTTGCAAGTGGCGCATGCGGAACTTCTGCATCACCAAGTCGCGCTGCTGCTGGCTCAAGTCGCCGTGCAGGGTGTCGGCGTTGTAGCCCTCGTTCATCAGCTGCGAGGCAATCTCCTGCGTTTCAGCCTTCGTGCGGCAGAAGATGATGCCGTAGATGCTGGGGTAGTAGTCCACGATGCGTTTCAGCGCGGCATACTTGTCTTTCGCATGCACCAGATAGTAGACGTGATTCACGTTGGCAGCGCCCTCGTTCTTGTGCCCGATGGTGATTTCCACCGGGTTGTGCATATACTGCTGGCTGATGCGGGCGATAGGCGCGGGCATCGTGGCGCTGAACAGCATAGTGCGATGCTCGGAGGGGATGCCGGCAAGGATGGCGTCGATATCGTCGGAGAAGCCCATGCTGAGCATCTCGTCAGCTTCGTCGAGCACCAGAGTGCTGATTTCCGACAAGTCGGCAGCACCTCTTTCCATAAGGTCGATGAGGCGCCCCGGGGTGGCAACAATCACGTGCACGCCCTTTCGCAGCGCTCCTATCTGACTGCCGATGCTGCTTCCACCATAGACGGGTAGGATGGTGCACCCGGGAAGGTACTTTGCATAGTCCTGCAAGTCGCTGGCTATCTGAAGGCAAAGCTCGCGCGTGGGAGCCAGCACAAGCGACTGGGGAACGGCTCTCTCAAGGTCGAGCTCCTGTAGGAGCGGGAGTCCGAAGGCTGCCGTCTTACCCGTGCCTGTCTGCGCAAGGCCTACGACATCGCGCGCAACGCCATCGTCGGTCAGCCCGAGGATGACAGGGATTACTTGTGCCTGGATGGGCATAGGCTGCACGTAGCCCAATTCTTCAACAGCGTGCAAGAGGGCGTCGTTGATGCCAAGCTCTTCGAAGGTGGAAAAAGTGTCTGTATTCATTGTGATGCGAAAAAACGGCTGCAAAGGTACGGATAAATAATGAAATAACCAAATAATTAATGCGTTGGACGCGGAATAGGCGGCTCGATTCCTTGTCTGAGGGAGTTTTTGCAGCCTGGTACGTGAGATTGTACGAAAAAAAAGGTGAGAGCCCCTTCTCCGCATATCCTCATCCCCTCTCCATCATACTGGTTCGCAGACAGATAGAGAAACAGGAATGATTCCTGACATTTTTTTGGAGGAAAAAGCATGATAATTGAAAGAAAAAGCCTACCTTTGCTTTTTGAAAAATGAAATATGTAGAAAGAAAAAAAATTTTTCCCTTCTTGAAAACGAGATATTCCTTCTTCATAATTCTGCTTTGCGCAACGACGCTGTTGCGCGCAGAAAACTGGTTGAGCCGCGTGCCCGACGATACGTACGTGGCTGTACTTTCCATCCCCGGCTCGCATGACTCGGCTACGGGCAGCGGGTGGGACAGCGGTTACGAGAGCCTGGGCGACAGCTTCGCCCGCACGCAGGAGCTGACGCTGAGCCAGCAATGGAGCTTGGGGATAAGGGCTTTCGACTTGCGCCCCTGCACCCGTACCGGCTATCTGAATATCAATCACGGCATTGTGGCAACAAGCACGCGTTTCGACGAGGCTCTTGGACTGCTGCGCGACTCACTCATCGCCAACCCTTCAGAATTTGTCATCATCCACCTGCTGCACGAGACGGACGGGGATCAAGTGGAGGGTACCTATAACACGGAACTGCTGAAAGTGCTGGAATCGTCGTTGCTGAAGGACTTTCTCATTTCCTTCCGCAAAAACCTGACAGTGGGCGACATGCGAGGCAAAATATTGATTCTGAGTCGCGACTTGTACGCCTCGCAGCCTGTGGGAGGATTTTTCCGAAACTGGACGCACGACACAGCGTGGGAGAAGATGACGCAGGGACGCATCACGGGTACCACATCGAGCGCGGCAGCCACCCTCTACGTGCAGGACTATCCCGAAACCTTTGCCGACGGAGCCTTGGACAAGAAGATAGGAGCCATAAAAAGGCTGCTGAATTTCAGCACTACTCACAAGACGCTGGGCGTGGGCTTCATACGCTGGATTTTCAATTTTGCTTCCGCCTATGCAAAGGTTGCCAACATCTTCGGCTATGAGGTGTCGACGAGCGATGGCTACCGCGAGAATGCTTCACACACCCACTCCGCCATTCTGGATTTCCTCAGCACCAACAGCGCGGGGCCCACAGGCATCATCCTGATGGACTACGTGGGAGTGGACGAGACGCAGGGATATGCCACACGAGGCAAGGAGATAGTGGAGGCAATCATTGCCAACAACTTCCAGTATCTCGACACGATACCTGCTGATGTGCATCCCGTACCAACCGAAAAGATGAAGGTGGAAGCCATCTATTCCCTCACGGGAGAGCGCGTTGTGAGTCCGCGCAAAGGTTCGATATGCCTGGTGCGCTATACCGACGGCTCCGTGCGGAAGGTATTGTACTGATGGAGAGGAAGGATGATTTGTTAAACTGTGTAGAAAAGGAGAAAAAACTTTGATATATCCAACTAACTACGAGCAGAAGGTAGGCTTCGACAGGGTGCGCAAGCAAGTGTCGGAGCGTTGCCTTAGCGCTATGGGGCGCGAGCGAGTCGAGGCGATGCGTTTCGAGGCTGACTATGAGGCCTTGAGCAAGCGACTTGATGAAACGGAGGAGATGACGCGCCTGCTGAGAGAAGAGCCTGATGCATTGCCCGCACAGTTCTACTTCGACGTACGCGAGGTGCTGAAACGGGCAATGGTGGAGGGTATCTACCTGAACGAGACGGATTTGTTCGACTTGCGCCGCTCGCTGGGAACCATCAACGAGATAGTATGGTTTCTGCAGGGAGAGAATGCCTTTGAGGAAGAGGACTCGGATTGCCGATATCCGCATCTACGCCTTTTGGCACACGATGTATCGTGCTTTCCGGGGTTGGTGCGCCGCATCGACACGGTGCTCGATGCCTACGGACGTATCAAGGATTCGGCTTCTCCCGAGCTGCAGCGTATCCGGCGTGAGCTGGTGTCGCAGTCGGGAAGCATCAGCCGGAAACTGATGTCGATACTCCATGCTGCGCAGAGCGAAGGGCTCGTTGACAAGGATGCCAACCCCACTTTGCGCGACGGACGACTGGTGATACCTGTGGCTCCCGCCCTCAAGCGTAAGCTGAAGGGCATTGTGCACGACGAGTCGGCTTCGGGGAAAACGGTCTTCATCGAGCCTGCGGAAGTGGTGGAAGCCAACAACCGCATTCGTGAGCTGGAGGTAGCCGAGCGGCACGAGATAATACGCATCCTAAACGAGTTTACTGCTGAGATGCGCCCGCACATACCAACGGTGCTGGATTCGTACGACTTTTTGGGAGTTGTCGATTTCCTGCGCGCGAAGGGACTGTTGGCGATAGATATGGAGGGAATACGTCCCGTAGTGCAGCCGAAACCTGTTCTTGACTGGGTTTATGCTGTGCATCCATTGTTACGGCAGTCACTCCAGAAGCATGGAAAAACAATTGTACCTCTGTCGATAGAACTGAATGAAAAACAGCGAATACTCCTTATCTCGGGCCCTAATGCTGGAGGAAAATCCGTCTGCCTGAAGACGGTAGGTCTGCTGCAATACATGATGCAATGCGGCTTGCTGGTGCCCATGAAGGAGGCGAGCCGCATGGGAATGTTCCGCGACTTATTCATTGACATAGGAGACGAACAGAGCATAGACGATGATTTGTCGACCTACAGCAGTCATCTGGTGAACATGAAAAATGTTATCAAGAACTGCGGAGCCGACAGCTTGGTGTTGATAGATGAATTCGGGAGCGGCACCGATCCCTTGATTGGAGGAGCCATAGCTGAAGCGGTGCTGAAACGCATCAACGGCAGCAAGGCTTATGGTATTATCACAACCCACTATCATAACTTGAAACAGTTTGCAGAGGATAACGAGGGCGTCGTCAACGGCGCGATGCTCTATGACAGAAATCAAATGCAGGCGCTTTTCCAGTTGCAGATAGGGCAGCCGGGAAGTTCCTTTGCTGTGGAGATAGCACGCAAGATAGGTTTGCCAGAAGAGGTGATTGCCGATGCTTCCGAGATTGTCGGCAGCGACTATATCCAATCGGATAAATACCTGCAGGATATCGTGCGCGACAAACGCTATTGGGAGCAGAAAAGGCAGAATATCAGGCAGAAAGAGAAACAATTGGAGGAGATAATTGCCCATTACGAAACAGAACTGTCTACCCTGAATGCAAGCCGAAAGAAGATATTGAAGACAGCGCAGGAAGAGGCTGAGCAAATCATCGACAAGTCGAATGCTCAGGTGGAGAATACCATCCGAAGCATACGTGAGTCGTTGGCAGACAAGGAGCAGACAAGGCAGGCACGCGAGGCGCTTGCCCTTTTCCGTACGGAACTGGAGCAGTCGGAACCTGTCGCAGATATTCCAAAGGCAACGGTTTCGGTTCACAAGCGGAGAAAAACTAAGGTGAAATACACCTCATTGGAGGCAGCGGAGGATGCAATTCAGCCAGACATCAACGTGTCGTTTAGCAAAGGTGACTTCGTGCGTATAAAAGACCAGACGACAGTAGGAGAGATACTGGAATTGAAAGGAAAGACAGCTACTGTGGCAATGGGGAATATCCGCACTCGTGTAAAAATCGATAGCCTGGAGCATGCCTCACAGGAAGACATGCAGATGCAGAAGGCGGAGTCGCGTACCTATACTTATATAAGCCGCGAGACGCAGGAAGCGATTGTGGAGAAAAAACTGAACTTCAAGCAGGACATCGACGTGCGCGGTATGCGTGGAGTGGAAGCTGTGCAGGCTGTGACATTCTTCATCGACGATGCCATCTTGCTTGGCGTGAAACGTGTGCGCATTCTTCACGGAACGGGTAACGGCATTCTTCGAAACCTCATCCGAGAGTATCTACGCACAAACGGAGGGGTACAGTCGTTCCGCGATGAGCATGTACAATTAGGCGGGGCTGGAATCACAGTCGTTGACCTCGCTTAGGAGAGCAACAAGTTTGATTTTTGTATCTATCAAAAGAGAAAAGAAATGAATAAGATGATTGCCTTTTGTGGATTGGACTGCGAAAAGTGTGATGCCTTCATTGCAACGAAGAATAACGACCAAGCCTTGCGCGAGAAGACGGCAAAGCTTTGGTCTGAGTTGAACAACGTTCCCATTCTTCCAGAACATATCAACTGCGAGGGTTGTCGCGTGGATGGGGTGAAGACTTTTTACTGTAGCACTCTCTGCGAGATACGCAAATGTGCCTTGAACAAAGGGATGGAGACGTGTGGCGATTGTCAGGAGATGGCCACTTGCCCGAAAGTGGGAGCCGTTTTACAGAATAGCATAGAAGCAAGGGACAATCTGCAGAATATGAAATAAGAATAGTGTTCTAATAGTTGAAAAGAGAAAGGAGCCCCCACATTGGAGGCTCCCTCTTTTTTTGTTAGGGTTTTATTTGGAAACTCTTAGAATCGGAATCCTAAGGTTGCAACTGCTTTCACGTTTGTGCGATTGAGCTTCGTGCTCTGCAAGTCGACATTCTCAAACGGATAGAAGTTGAAGTTGCGTGAGCTGTAGAGCATAGCGAGATCGGCATAGAAGACATCTCCACGATAGCCCAGACCTGCGCTGAATTCGTGAGCGTTGAGGAAGTTCTTGTAGTCGGTGTTAGTCTGAACGGAATTGATGGGAATCATCTTCCATGCATCATTCTTGACTCCTCCGACAGTGTAGTTGTAACCAAGGCGAGCGCTGAAGCTCTCAAGGAACATTTTCTCTGCACCAAAGCGGAAGGTGTTCTGCGAGCCGAAATACTTCTGGGTGTGATCGTTGATGATGGTGTTCTCCTTACCTGAGCCTTCGTAGAGCTTGGTGGTTCCCAAGTTGCGAGTCTCCCATTCAGCATCGAGGGCAAGTCCCGACTCGAAGGTGTAGCCGACACTCAGGTTCAGACGCGCGGGAGTCTTGTTGGTGTACTCCGTGTAGCAGTCGTTGCCATAGGCGTCGTTGCTCTGCGTGTCCATCGTGTAGGTATAACCGTCGACGTGCGACTGAATGAGTGCTGAGTTGTAGTCACACATATGAAGGAAGGTAGGCAGGGTGACGCCAAGTCCGAATCGCAAGGAAGAGGATTCGATGGGGCGCAGGATGGTACCCAATGAGAGTCCCCAGCCGTAGCCCTTCGTCTTATACCAGTTCTGCAGGGTGTAGTCGCCGATTACCTCGGTGCCGTCGGAGGTGAGGAGCGTCTCGCTGTAGGTGCTATTGTAGGCATAGTTTATATTGGTGTAGGTTAGCGTAGCGCCGAAGTACACTTGGTCGACAAAGTTGGCAGAGATGTTGAAGTCGTAGGCACCTGAGCTTCCCGATTCGCTGGAGTAGAAGTCGCCCAACTCGGAGGGATAGAAGTAGCCGTTGTCGAAAGCCGTTTCGTCGATGATGCGGGCGTCGGCACCCATCAGTGAGAGCCATCCGAAGGAGGCATTATCGTAATAGTTGGTATTTCCAAACCAAGCCTCGTTCGATGAGTCGAAGAAAGCGGAGCCGATGTTGTTATTGTCGAAGACTTGCATCGACATCACGCCTGTCTGAGATAGGCCGTTGAGCTTTCCGTTCATGAAGATGTTTCCTCCGAAGTCTTTCAGCTTACGGTAGTTGAAGCCGTAGTTGATGAAGCGGAGCACACCGTTGTTGCTGTATTTGTCGGCAATCACTAATCCCACGTTGTCGAACGAGCCTCCTTGGAAGTTGCCGCTATTCTTCACTCCGCCGAAATCTGTGTGGTTGTTAACGGTGTTAGAGCCGAAGGAAATCATCATGTCGCAACTGCGGTAGAGACCGATGCCTGCTGGGTTGACGCCCATCGTGCTGATGTCGGCGCCCAGGGCATTCATTGCTCCGCCCATACCTATGTAGCGTGCGGTTCCGTCGATATCTGTGTCGAGAACGTTTACTGCCTCGTATGATGTCTGTGCCAATGTAGCCATACTGAAGAGTAGAGCAACAAGGGAGAAAAAAATCTTTTTCATAAGGAAAAAATATTTATGAGTTAAGCATATTGAATTATTTAGAAGGGAAAACTCGGCTTATCTTCGGCCGCCGCCTCCGCTGCCACCGCCGCGGGAGCCGCCGCCACCACCGCCTCCGCTACTGTGGGAGCTGCCGCCTCCACCGCTGAAGCCACCTCCGCCGCTGCTGAAGCCGCCTCCGCCACTGCTGTAGCTGCGCGATGACGAGCTGCTGCTTCCGCCACTATAGCTGCGTGAGGATGAGCTGCTTCCGCTGTAGCTGCGTGAAGAGGAGCTGCTGCTTCCGCTGTAACTGCGCGAGGATGAGCTGCCGATGCTTCCTATCGAACTCGATGAGGATGAGCGAGAGCTGTTGCTTACAGACGAGCGTGTGCTGCTGGGTCTGTTATAGGAACCGCTCGACGTGCTGTTGCTGCGTGAGGTGCTCTGGCGTGTGTATTCGCTGCGGCTGCCTGTAGCAGAGCGTGAGGAACGATCGGTAGAGATGCCGCTGCGCGATGATGTAGTAGCGCTTCTCTGGGTGCCTGCCTGACTGCGCGAGCTTGTTGCGCTGCGCGAGCCGGTAGTGGCTTGTCCGCGAGTGCCTGTAGCTCCGCTTCGTGAGCTTACGGTACGTCCGGCTCCTGTGCGAGTGCTGCCGTCGCGTGACACGGAGGCGCTGCGTGATGCTGAGCCGACGGAACGTCCGCTATAGGCTCCTCCTCCGCGTGTAGCCAAGTCGGTGCTGCGTCCGGAGGCGCGGTTGCTTGCCATCATAGGACTACGATCGTTTCGACGACTATTGTAGCGTGGTCCGCCTGCAAAGTAGTTCCATCCGTGATGGTAACCGTAATGTCCATACCATCCGTATCCGTATCCGTATCCATATCCAAATCCGTACCAGTGGTGCCATCCGCCATAGTACCAGGGATCCCATCCCCAGCCGTAGCCATAGTACCAGGGGTCCCAACCCCAGCCGTAGTACCAGGGATCCCATCCCCAGTGGCCGTAGCGCCAATCCCAATAGCGGTAGTAGTTGTGTACCGATGGGAATACGTAGGCATAGAATCCGTCGTCATAGATATTCCAGTCCCAGATAGGCCAGAGTCCTCCTCCGTAGACGATGTCCCAGTAGAGAGGGCTGCTGACGGGAATTGCATAGCGCGGGTTGCGGAAACGGACGATACGCATTGCATACTCGTAGTCGTCGGCGTCGCCTTCGAAGCCGTTCACCCAACCGTCGTCGGTCTGCTCCACGTAGAGGGTGTCAACGTCGTAGTAGAGCGTGTCACCCTTGTTAGTGCGGATGCGGAGAGTGAGTCCGTTGGTTTGCGTCTCCTGTACATAGTTTCCGTCTTCATCCATATAGGATTTTGTTCCCCTGCGGTTGTAGGTGTCTTCGTCCATGTTGAGCGGCAACTTAACGTCGTCGTCGGAAACGATGATTTCGTCGTCTTCGTCAGACGCACTTACTGCAATGGCCTTCACTTCCTTCGGAGTGACTGCCTTAACCTTTGCTTCTGACTTCTTCTTATTGCCGAAGAAGTAGATGTCATCGTTTTGGGCAACAACATTGCCAACAAAACAGATCAGGATAAAACCGATTAAGAATAATGCCTTTTTCATTGTTTTATTGTGTTAGGTTGTTGTGGTAATTCTTTTATATCCGCTGCAAAAATATAGCAGGATTTTGACGCTGATTTGGGATTTTCCCTATTATTTGCGGGGATTTTTCCTAAAAACACTTATTTTTGCGTGTGATTAATTAAAATAGGAGAGAATGAAATACATTGAAGTGAATTTTTCGGTTGTTCCGTACTCCGAAACTGCGTGTGATGTGATTGCTTCGCTTACTGCCGAATTGGGATTTGACAGTTTTGTTCCTACTGAGGAAGGAGTGCTCGGATATGTCCAGCAGCACCTTTACGATGCTGAGGCTCTGCAGAAAGCTTTGTCGCCTTTCCCGATGTCGGGAGTTTCCCTTTTCTATCAAGCCCGTGAGATGGAAGACAAAGACTGGAACGAGGAGTGGGAGAAAAATTTCTTCGAGCCAATCGTCGTCGGTGACAGATGTGTCATCCACAGTTCTTTTCACAAAGACTATCCCAAAGCCGAGATAGATATCACCATCAATCCTCAGATGGCTTTCGGAACTGGGCATCATCAGACAACGAGGCTTATCATCCGCTATCTGCTGGAGGAGAATCTTGAAGGGAAGGAAATTCTCGATATGGGTTGCGGAACATCGATACTTGCCATTCTTGCCTCGATGCGCGGGGCAAAGCACGTTGAGGCAATAGATATCGACGAATGGTGTGTAGAGAACAGTATTGACAATCTGTGGCTGAATAATATCTCAAACGTTGACGTACATCAAGGGGACGCTTCATCGTTGAGCGACAAAGGTCCCTTTGATGTAATAATTGCAAATATCAACCGTAATATTCTTCTGCAGGATATGTCAGCGTATGTGGCTCGACTGAATGCAGGAGGGCTGATTCTGTTTAGCGGATTCTACGAATCGGACTTGGCTGCGATTCGCGATGCAGCTTCACGCTGCGGCTTGCGCTTTGTTGACCATCTCTGCGAAGAGGAGTGGACTGCAGCCCGTTTTCAGCTGAGCGTGTAGTAGTCTGCGTCTTTGCCAAGCTGAATGTCGTCGTCCAGGCTTTGACGTCAAAGTCGAGATTATACTGATTCCCGGAAACTACGCGAACGGTATTGGAGGGCTCTGTCTCGTCCGAGAACCATTCATCGGGGTTTCCTCCTTCGATTTTGTATTCGCCGTATCCTTTGAACTGATAGGTTCCGGGAAGCACTGCGTGGAAACTGTACACGTTGTCGTACTTCTTGCTGGCGTCCTCATCCCAGAAATCATCGGGATGGATGGAGTTGAGAATGAAATACTCCGAGTCGGAAGGAATCTCGCTTATGAGCCAAGGATTCTCTCTGTCGGCAAGTGCCGAGCTGTATGATACCTTATTATAATCGTTGGGGTAGGTAACGTCGAAGTAGTAGAACAGCTGGATTTCGTCGTTATACTTATTCGTATCCCAGTAGAAGATATCGTAGAAGTACAGGCTTATCATTGCCGTGATGGGCGAAGCAGAGATGCGGATAGCTGTGTTCTGTCTATCGACGGTAAAGTCAGTCGTATTAAGCGCGAGGGTGCGTTCACCCATATAGTCGACAGCATCCTGCCCATACACTGAGAAGGTCTCAAGCTTTTCGGTCCTGCGATACTCCCAGTAGGCAAGCGAATAGTTGTCGGCGGAGGTTCCTTTTATGACGTCTGCCGTAGTGATGACGGTGTAGTCTCCCGAAGGAACGGTGAAGAGGAACCGAATGCTTCCCATAAACTGCCGGGCGATAGCTTCCTGAATGTCGACGAGGTCTCCGTCGATATTATAAAGGAAGGCTTGTACACGCACGCGGTAGTCCTCTGTGAGTGAAAAGTCGCCCGTGTTGATTACCTGAAAGTGCGAGAGGACGGAGTTGAGCGAAACGGTTATGTCTACGTCGCGCGGTGTATTGTAGTCTTCCCCATGCCTGCGGCACGATGTCTGCAGGAGGAGGAAAGAGCTCAGCAAGCAAGTGTAGAGAATGAATTTTTTGCTCATAGGTCTATTGTTTGATGGTGATTTTGTTTAGTTCGTTCATCGTGCCGTTGAAGACATTCAAGTCTGTCTTCTCGGGAATGCCGGGAATGACTCCTCTGTCGCTATGCTGCCAGAAGAGCCAAGGCCCCGAGTACTTTAGCTGCTCCACGTGGTAGTGGGCAATCCAAAGAGGGTAGCGCTCCAGCTCGGGGTTTGTCAGATATCGCTCCTTGTATTTGTAGGAGGCATAGATGATAGGCTTCACTCCGTAGTGCGCCTCGAGTCGGTAGAGGAACGTTGACAGCTGGGCATAGAAAACAGATTCTTTCTTGTGCTCAGGCTTCACTTCGATGTCTACCACAGGGGGCAGGTCGCCTGCCTTGAGCTGAACGTTCTTGATAAAGAAATCAGCCTGCGTCACAGGGTCGGTTGAAGGGATGTAGAAATGGTATGCTCCTCGTATGAATCCTGTTTGTTCGGCTTTGGCAAAGTTTTCGTCAAACTTGTCGTCCTTCAGGTCTCCTCCCTCCGTTGCCTTCATGAAGAGGAAAGAGAGAGGGGTTTCTTCGTTCTGTTGCGTCTGTTGTAGAAGGTTCCAGTCGATGTCTCCTTGATGGTGCGAGATGTCTATTCCGTTCACTTGGTATCCTTTGGGGATTTCCACACGATAGACACCGTTGCTCACAATCTCCTTTGCCAGATGGGGTGAGACAACGAAATACCAGAAAAGGGCTATCAGCAGCAGGGCTGAGAGGAGCGTAATAACCCATTGCCCTGTAAGGTGGGAAAAAAGAGAATCTTCCTTACTTTTTGGAGAAGACTTATGATTTTTTCCCTTCTTCTTAGCAAATTTTCCCTTCTTCATATTTGCACGAGCAAAGGAAGAATTCCTCTGCGAAGTTTTCTTCTTCGCAGAGGAAACAGAAGTCTTTTTTGTTTTTCCCTTTGTCATGCTTTGAGGGGTTGGGCACAGGGGTGTGCTTCAGACTTTTTTGCTGCCGTTCAGAACACTCCTTCTCAGGCCTGCTCGTAGCTGAGGGTTTTTGTGGGTTGATCACAAACCTCCGTGGGGCCGAAATACTGGATGGGGCCGGGATAGACGTAGCATGTCTCCTTTGCCCATTCGTCGCGGTGCGAAGCGAAGGCTTTGAAGGGAGCTCCGTCGAGTTTCACGAGAGCCTTACGTATAACGGGTTTCATCTCTCCGTTGCGGCGTTCCATATTCATCATAGCTGTGATGGGAATTCCGCCTGCTATCCACTCGCTTGCCGGAGCAGTGGTGTTTCGTACGGAGGACATGTAGCCAGTCTTTCCGCTGGCAATCAGCATAGCAGCGTTGTAGCCCAGACTGTAGCAATAGTCGGCATCAAAGTTGCTGGGAGCAGCGCAGCGTCCCTCGTAGCCGAAGAAATGGTGCTGGGTGCTGAACTTCCCTGTGTATTTGCCTTCCTTCTTCCACTGGGCGAGTTTGGTGCTTACCATTTCTGCCAGCAGTTGCTCGGTTTCGATGAGGCTTACCTGCACGTTTCCATGTGGATCGCGCTCCAGAGCCAGCTGACGGCTTACGCCTGCGGGAAGGGAGTTGAAGATGGAGGCGTTTGCTTCGCTCAGATGTGCCTTGATGTAGGCAATCTTCTCGTCTGCACCGATTTTGTCAAACTCAGCCTGGTTGCTGGCAATCAGGTCGTTGAGCTCTGCGATAAGCTTCTTGATGGCAGGGATGAACTCGATGAGTCCTTCGGGTACGAGTACGGTGCCGAAGTTCATGCCTCGTGCTGCGCGGTTGGCAACGATATCGGCAATGTAGGTAACGATGTCGTCGAGCGTCTGGTTCTTAGCCTCCACTTCCTCTCCGATGAGGGTGATGTTGGGCTGCGTCTGAAGGGCACACTCCAGCGTAACGTGGCTGGCAGAGCGTCCCATCAGCTTGATGAAGTGCCAGTATTTGCGTGCGCTGTTGCAGTCGCGCTCGATGTTTCCGATTACTTCGCTGTAGGTTTTCGTTGCGGTATCGAAGCCGAAGGAGGTCTCAATCATGCTGTTCTTCAAGTCTCCGTCGATGGTTTTGGGGCAGCCGATTACCTGCACGCCGGCATCGATGCTCTTGTAATACTCGGCAAGCACACAGGCGTTGGTGTTGCTGTCATCTCCGCCGATGATGACAAGGGCTTTGATGCCCAGCTCCTTCAGGATGACAAGTCCGCTGTCGAACTGCTCCTTCTTCTCAAGCTTAGTACGTCCCGAGCCGATGATGTCGAAGCCTCCCGTGTTGCGGTATTCGTCGATGATATCTGAAGTCAGCTCGATGTAGTTGTGCTTGATTAGCCCGTCAGGTCCCATCAGGAAGCCGTAGAGGCGGCTTTCGGGGTGGAGCTTCTTGATGCCGTCGAAAATTCCGCTGATGACGTTATGTCCTCCGGGTGCCTGTCCTCCGCTGAGGATTACTCCCACGTTGACGGGAGCACTATCGCCCTTCTCTCCTTTCACGAAGTTGACGATGGGCATGCCGTACGTGTTAGGGAAGAGTTTCTCGATGTCTTCCTGATTAGCTTCCGACTGGGTTTTCTCGCCTTCCTTAATGGCAACGAATCCTTTCAACACTTCGGGCAACTTGGGCTGATAAGCTGCGCGAGCAATCTGTAATGCACTTTTTTCCATTTTTGAGTTATATTAAATTTGGTTTTCTCTGTTTTGCTTTGCAAAGGTCGCAAAAAAACCGCAATAAAGCAAAAAACAGCAGTTTTTTTAGCACTCTTTTGGCATTATCCGAATAATATGCTACCTTTACCGACGCATTTCAAACTTTTAATTCGTTATGGCAAGTAGAAAAAATCTGAAAAAAACAGTCAACTACATTGTTGATGAGTTGTGCACCGAGTGTCTCTTCACAGAGTTTGCAAAAAAGGCAGACAAGGAGAAGGTGGATGAAATATTAATGGATATCATGTCGTTACAATCGGAGTTCTTGGCTCGTTGCAGCCATACTGAGCCGGGAAACGTGAAGGGTTTCTACAAGAAATTCTACGATGACTTCAATGCCCAGACAGACGCTATCCTTGCAAAGATAAAGGCACTCTGATACTGTTTCGCAGATTTGAAATCAGAGGGGGTTCCTTTGCGGAATCCCCTCTGCCTGTTGATAACGGCTTGTTTTTATCTTCCCTTTGATTTTCCCTTCTACATCTTGATTTTTCCCTTCTTCATCTCGCGATATTTGTTCTCCAAAAAAAATTTTCCCTTCTTCAAAAAAAATTATTCCTTCTTCATATCGCGCGCTTCTTTCTTCATCTTGCGGGTTTCTTTCTTCATATCGTTTTTTGCGAATCAATCCCAATCGTTCCACTTGTCGTCGGTTGGGGTAGGAACGGGCAGCTCGTTGTCGATAGTCTTGCTGCGAAGCCAGAGTTTCTCATCCTCGCTGAGCCAAGGGAGCAGACGAGTGTATACGCTTCTGTTGTAGTTGTTTAGCCAAGCTTTCTCTTCGTCTGTCATCAGTTCCGGCACACAGGGAGAGGGATCGATATAGGTGCAGGTAAGCGTCTCGAATCCCAGCCAGTTGCCGAATTCGTTTTCTCCTTTCTCCACACACAGAATCATGTTCTCGTGCCGCACGCCGTGCATTCCTTCGCGGTAAAGTCCTGGCTCTACGGATGTTATCATGCGGGCATGCATCGCTTGGTCATAGACGTTCTGCCGCAAGTCCTGAGGTCCTTCGTGGCAGCAGAGAACATGTCCCACTCCGTGTCCCGTCCCATGCCCGAAGTTTCGGTATGCTTTCCACAGAGGTATGCGGGCAAGGATGTCGATGTTTGCCCCGCGTGTGCCCTTTGGGAAGATGGCTGTGCTGAGCCCGATGGTTCCTTTCAGCACCAGCGTGTAGTCGATGCGCTCCAGTTCGGTGAGAGGGCCGACGGGTACGGTACGCGTGATGTCTGTAGTCCCCTCAAGATACTGTCCTCCCGAGTCGAGCAGATAAAGTCCTTTCGGAACAATTGTGCTGCAAACTTCGTGAGTGGGCTGGTAGTGGGGAAGTGCGGCGTTTTCCCCGATAGCGGTGATAGGGGCGAAGCTCTCCTCGAGATAATTCTCCTGCTCACGTCGGAGAGATGCCATCTTGTCGGCTGCATCCATCTCTGTGGGGCAGGCCCCTGAGGCGAGCGTCTCCTCAAGCCATTTGAAAAACTTCGTCTGCGCGATGCCGTCCTTCAGATAGGCTTTTCTGAAGCCCGCAATCTCCACATCGTTCTTGAGCGCTTTTTCCAGGATGACGGGGGAGATGCCGTCTACCAGCCTGTCGTTCAACACTTCGGCGCCTTTGCTAAACATAGCGAAGTTCATAGTTCTCCCATCCATAAGCAATCGTGCATCAGAGGGTAGGGAGTTGAACGCATCGATGGCTTCTTCATAAGGTTTTGCCACAATGCCGTTCTCGCGGAAGAATTTCTCCACCTCGGGCACTACTTTTGCCAGATTAGTGTAGAGCGTAGCCTTGTCCGTCTCAACCAACAGATAGCTGATTGTAACGGGAGTAAAGAGGATGTCGTTGCTTCGGATATTGAGCAACCAGGCAATCTCGTCGAGGCTGCTCAGCATCATGCTGTTGCAGTTTCGGCTCGATAATTCGTTTCTCAGCCACGAGAGCTTGTCTGCTGTAGAGCGTCCGGTGTATGTCTCGCTGAGCACAAAAATCGGGTCGTTGGGCGTCTCGGGCCTGTCAGGCCACAGCTCGTTGATGTAGTCGGGCTTGTTGACGACGGTGCCGTTGATGCCACTCAGCTTTTCTTTCAGATGCTCCACTTCGGCAACGCTCATACAAGTTCCGTCGATACCCACGCGACAGCCATTTGGCAACGTGCGCACCATCCAATCGGGATAGGGCTCAGCTTCGGGAACCCGCAACTTGTGGAGCACATACTCCGTTCCTGCAAGTTCCTTCGCGAATTGGATGAAGAAGCGGGTGTCGGTCCAAAGTCCGGCGTGCTCTTGTGTAACAACGATATCGCCATACGAGCCTGTGAATCCCGACATGTATTGCCGCAACATCCAGCGCGAGGGAACATCCTCGCTACTGTGAGGGTCACTTCCAGGTACGACGACAGCATCCCATCTCTCTCTCTTCATCATGTTGCGCAAAGCAGCAAGCCGTTCTTTGATCATAGTGTGATAGCGGGTTAGTGTTGTTGATTAAAAAATGATGTTTACAAGTTTTGTTAAGTTGTCAGAAACAAACTCTTTTATCGCCACAAATATAGTCAAAAAAAACGACAATTGCAAGCTTTTCCTTGTTAAACAACGAAAAAATTTTGTTAAGCAATAAATCCCCAGAATTAAACAATGGAGTTGTAGAGTTAAACTATCGTCAGAAGCACGTGAAAATAACTTTTCTCTGTTTAGATTAGGCAAAACCAAGAAAGAGTGCTATCTTTGTCGGTTGAAATGAAAAAAATTGTGATTATTCAGTCGGTTTTTGAAAATATGAAACTCTTCTTCGTAGATAAGCCAATAAGGAAAAGATTGCTTGCCGCTATCCTGTGTTTAGGCGTTTGTCCTGTTTTTGCTCAGTCCATCGTCTATCATGTCGAGAACTTTGGGTTCTTTGATAACAGAGAGACAAAGAGCCCTTACCAGTTTTCAGAGACCTTGTTTGGCACTCGTCTGGGTGCAGAATTGGGAGTGAAACGGGGAGCGAACAGCGTGTATGGTGGCTATGTGGTGCTAGAGGAGTTCGGTAACTTGGAACTCGCTCACAAGGAGTGGACGTTCTACTATCAGTATAGAGATCACGGCGTTACGGGCGCTTTCGGTTCTTTTCCGCGACGTCTGCTCCGCAGAGAGTTACCAGAATCTTTTCTCGATGACTCAATCCGTTATTATAATCCCAATCTGTATGGTGCTCTCATTCAACGCACGGGAGAAAACGGCTTTGCCGAACTTTACTGCAACTGGAGAGGGCGTCAGTCGCACGAGCAACGAGAGATTTTCGAGATTTCTGCCGACGGAGAGTATGCTTTTTCCTCTTTGCCTTTTGCTCTCAGCACGGGATTCTTTGCCCAGTTGACGCACTTCTCGGTACGCAAAGGGAAAACTCCCGACAAGGTGTACGACAAAGTGATGCTGAACCCATACGTCAGCACTTCTTTCAACTTAGGGTTGATCGACACCTTTACTATCACGGCAGGCGCTTTGGCCTCTTTCAATCGCGATCGTACAGACAAGATTTGGAAGACTCCTTTGGGATTTATGGGGGATGTGCAGATGCGGAAGGGTGCCTTTGAGTTAGGAAACCATTTATATGCCGGCAAACCCCAACTTACGGATTTTGAGCGCTATGGTATGGAACTTCATCAAGGGGATAGCTACTATCGGAGCGCGTTCTACGACAGAGTTGACTTTACTGCCTATCTGCTCGAACGGAAGAATCTCGATTGCCACTTCACTGCCTCTTTCCATTTTTCGGAGGGAGTGATGGACAACACACAGGTACTCTACGTACATATCCTTTTTTGAGAAAGAGCAAAGACTAAACGGAAATGATGTTTCGTCTTCATCTTTTAATAATGCATTCTGCCAAATCATTTGAAACAACTAACCCAACTAAGATTATGAAAAAAGTCTTGATGCTATTATTTACTTTTGTGGTTACGACCGCATCAGCGCAAGGCGTGAAACCGATGCCCACTTTGAGTGTGGAAGGAAGGCACATCGTTGATCAGCACGGCAATCACGTGGTTTTGCACGGAGTGATGGATACTCCCAACGCTTGGTTTAATGGAGGACGTTGGGGCTGGAGCTATAGTAGTGTTACCCCTTGCTTGAACTACTTTGAGAAAATCTTCTCAGGACTGGAGGAGGCTAAGTGTGACGTGTTCCGCCTTCATTTGGATCCAGCCTGGACCAACGATCCCAGCAACAGCTATACCTATAGCGGAGCGAAAGGGCAGGCTGACGATGCCACAGGCGAAGCTGATATCAAAAAATTCAATCCTTCGCGGCTCAAGACTTATCTGCGCACTCTATATTTCCCTTTGGCAAAAAAAGCGATGAATCACGGAATGTACGTTGTAGTGCGCCCGCCAGGAGTATGTCCCGGAAATCTACAAGTGGGAGACTATTATCAAAACTATCTGATGACAGTATGGGATCTTTTTACGCAAAATGACTCCATTCGGAAATATCCGGGACAGATTAGCATTGAGCTGGCAAATGAGCCCGTTTCGCTGAAGAATGCACAAGGGAAGGATGACGCGAAGGCTTTGCATGATTATTTCCAACCCATCGTTGACAAAATCCGTGAGAATGGCTTTACCGGCATTATTTGGGTTCCTGGAACAGGTTGGCAGAGCAATTACACAAGCTTCGCTCAATATCCTATCGAGGGCTACAACATAGGGTATGCTGTACATGACTATTGTGGCTGGTATGGCTGTAGCGACAGCAGTTGTGACCCACAGAGTTTGATACAGCAGTTCCGTCAGCAGGTACCCGTAGTAGATACTGCTCCCATTATTATCACCGAAGTGGACTGGAGCCCTTATAAACCTGGAACCGGACACTACAATGAGCATGGCGACTGGGTGGAGTCAAATTACGGTACTTGGAGCACAGGAAGCACATCGAAATGGGGTAAAGCATACAAACAACTTCTCGATCACTATGGAAATATCTCAATGACTCTTTCGGGAACAAGTTGCCTCATCGACGTTGATACCCTTATCAACAAGAAAAAAGTGGTGCCCGCTTTTGACGGGCTTGAGGAAGCCTGTGGCAAAGCTTGCATGGATTGGTATGCCGAGTACTACGAAGTAGATTGGCCTCACGCCGATTTCCGCAATACTGTTGTCAGCGACTTGGGTAACGGTAAGTACCAGAATCCAATTATTCGAGCCGACTTCCCTGATCCTGACGTTATCTCCGTGGATGGCACTTATTATATGGTTACGACAACTATGCACCACTTCCCGGGTGCCACCATCGTGAAGTCAAAAGACTTAGTCAATTGGGAGTATTGCTCACAGCCTTTGACACGTCTCTCCACCAAGGATAGCTACTCGTTGCTTAAAGGGCAAAATGCTTATGCTCGAGGGATGTGGGCTTGTTCTATGGCATACCATAACGGCACGTTCTATATTCTGCTTAACGGAAACGATGCCGGAGGATTTGTCTTGACAGCAACCGACCCTGAAGGGAAGTGGGAGTTGAAGCCTATTTCACGAATATACTATGACCCGGGTATGATGTTTGAGGGAGGAAAAGTGTATGTCGTCTGTGGTAACACGGAGATAAAAATGTGCGAATTAGATGAGGACTTAAATTTCCTGCAAGAAAAGACAGTCTTTACAGCAAATGAAATGCTTGAGGGTTGTCATCTCTACCATATTGGCGATTATTATTACATCTATGCAACTTATGGTGGTTGGCCCAGCGGGCAGACGGTACTGCGTTCAAAGAATATCTTCGGACCTTATGAAGAGAAAATGCTTGTTGAGAAATGGATTAACAATAAGCCTAATACCGTTCATCAGGGGGCTCTGATAGAAGTGCCGGCTGAATCTCATGATTCACAATGGTGGACCATTATGCAAGAGGATTTAGGTTGTCTTGGACGCATGCCTAACTTGCAACCTGTTGTGTGGGAGGATGGTTGGCCTGTTGTAGGCAACAAGGGTGTACCTTATGCCACTTTCACTAAGCCCGATGTGGGGGCTAGTTACCCCCGTGTGCCGTTGCCTACCAATGATAACTTCCGCAGCTATCCAATTGGCAAACAATGGCAATGGAACCACAATCCCGATGACGGAGCTTGGAGCCTTTTTGAGAGAGCGGGATGGTTCCGTTTGCGTGCAGGAGAAGCAGATTGCCTTACTCAGGCGCGCAATATGCTCACCCAACGCATTTTCGCTTTTAGCGATAGGGTGTCTCCGGGAACTGTACGCCTTGATATCTCCAATTTGAAGGAGGGTGACAGGGCAGGCATCTGTATACTGCAGGATCCCTACGCTGCTATCGCAGTAGAAGTAAAAGAAGGGAAAAAGCAATTGGTATGGTGGCAGGATCAACTGGCTTCCAATGATGGGTTTACGCCCGCTGAACTTACAAAAGCAATAGACATTGATAGCATCATCTACCTTCGTGCTACAGTGAGCTATTCAACAAGCAAAACACAGTTCTATTATTCTTTGGACAACAAGACTTTCTCCCCACTTGGAAATAAAACCACTCTGGGTTACAATCTCAGCATCTTTGTCGGTACACGTTTCGGGCTTTTCTGCTATAATCAAAACTCCAATTCTTCAGATCAAACATCAAACTCACAAGGTTATGCTGACTTTGACTGGTTCTCGACAGAAAACTCATTCGAAGAGAGCATGTTCTATCCAGCAGACTTCGAGGGCTATAATGAGGATATGCTTACCCTTGAGAGTCTTTCACTTGAGGGCGTTCCCGATGAAGTGATGGTAGGAAATAGTGGACCTTTGCAACTGATAGCAACCTACCGCGATGGTCATTCAGATAACGTAGCAGCGCAGGCACGCTATGAAATTGATAGCGAAGGAGTGATAGAAATAAATGGCGGAACTATTCGTGGATTGAGCGAAGGGACAGCTAACGTACGTGTGAGCTATACGGATTTGTTTGGCAACACGTTGAATGATGAGTTTACTGTACGATCCACCTTCTTCCCCTTCGGAGCACAGTATATTTGTACTTCGTTCTTTGGGCAAGGTGTGTACGAAGAAGCATCGCGTACTTTCCGCCCCAGTCAGTATGGGCAGATGGGCTGGGAATATCAAGGCGGTACTGACATGTCGGCATATAAATACCTCGTTATCAAATTGGCAGCCTTCAGCAGTAACTCTCACTTGAATATCTATACCACTCCGAGCATATGGGGAGACGGTTATTCTACTCCTGATTTCGGACAGAAAAAGCAGATAGTGGTTAACCTGCAGAAGGTGAAGTACACGAGTGGTGGAAAGAAAGGGCAAATGCTTGAAACTGATAATGTCTGCATCGTTGCTTTCTGGGGTAACGGAAGTCAGAAAATCAAGGTCAGCGATATGTATCTCACTAACAACGATGACTATTCCCCCAACGGAATAAACGATGTCATGTGGGAATCATCTCCTGTCGAAGATGCTCTCTATGACCTCCAAGGACGAAGAGTCGATATGCCGACACACCCAGGCATCTATATCAAGAAGGGGAAAAAGATTTTGGTAAGAGAATAGCGCGAGATTCTTTGAGCATAATTGGTAGAAATCCCTTTTCTTTTTAAAAAAGGTAAAAAAAATGCCATTTGTTGGTTATTCTAAAAAGTTTTGTCTATTTTTACCAGTTCAAATTGCGGAAGTGTTCCCTTTTTGCAACGAAAACAACTGATAATAATGAATTTACATGGCTTTTGCCACAAAAAACTATTCATCATGACAACTAAACAAAAAAATATAAGCAATGAACTACAAATGGTATTATCTGCCCCCCACGTCGGAAGTGGCCGAGGAGGCGGAACAGCTATCGCACGAGCTGGGTGTGAACCCGGTTCTGTGCCGATTGCTCATCGAGCGTGGCGTCCGCTCAGCTGAGGAAGCCAAAAAGTTCTTTCGCCCCAGCCTCAACCAGCTTCACGATCCGTTCTTGATGGACGGCATGAAGGAAGCTGTTGACCGTATCAACCTTGCCTTGGGCCGCAAGGAGCGCATACTTGTCTACGGAGACTACGATGTAGACGGAACGACGGCGGTAACGTTGGTTTATAAGTTTTTGGGGCGATTCACATCAAACATCGACTACTATATCCCGAATCGATACGAGGATGGATATGGTGTGACGGATGTTGGCGTTGACTACGCCTACAAGCAAGGCGTGAAGCTCATCATTGTGCTCGACTGTGGCGTGAAGGCGGTGCGTGAGATTGCCCGTGCCAAAGAAATGGGCATAGATTTCATTGTCTGTGACCATCATATGCAGGACGAGGAACTTCCCCCTGCCGTCGCAATTCTTAATCCGAAGCTGACGGGCTCGCACTATCCCTACGCCCATCTGAGCGGATGTGGCGTAGGCTTCAAACTGATGCAGGCCTTTGCAATGAACAATGGCATAGAGTTCAGTCAGTTGGTTCCCTACCTTGACTTGGTTGCCGTTAGTATAGCATCCGACCTGGTGCCGATTTTGGGCGAGAATAGAGTGCTGGCTTATCACGGCTTGCGTCAGTTAAACCATAATCCCAGCACGGGATTAAAAGCTATCATTCAAGTTTGTGGTCTTAAGGACAAAGAGCTGAAAATAAACGACTTGATTTTCCGCATAGGTCCTCGTATAAATGCTTCGGGACGTATTCAGACAGGGATGGAGGCTGTGGATTTGCTCGCTGAGACTGATTACCGAAAGGCGCTTTCGCTGGCAAAGCACATCGATGAATACAACGAAACACGCAAGGATTTAGATAAGGCGATGACAGAGGAAGCGAACGTCATTGTTGACAGCCTTGAGAACTTTGAAGACAAACATTCTATTGTACTATATAACGAAGATTGGCATCGCGGCATCATTGGCATCGTGGCAAGCAGACTTACGGAACTGTTTATCAGGCCATCGGTAGTGTTGACTAAAACCAATGATTTGGCAACAGGATCGGCACGCAGCGTTTCGGACTTTGACGTTTACAAAGCCATTGAGAGCTGTCGCGACCTGTTGGAAAACTTCGGAGGACATCCCTATGCTGCCGGGCTGTCGATGAAGGTGGAGAATGTTCCAGAATTCAAACGCCGCTTTGAGAAGTACGTCGCCGAGCATATCGAGCCACTTCAGCTGGAACCTCTTATTCGGATTGACGCTGAACTTCCCTTCCGTGACATTAGCATGAAACTCTATAACGACTTGAAAAAGTTTGAGCCGTTCGGTCCTGACAACCAGAAGCCTATGTTCTGTACGCTCCGTGTATTCGATTACGGAACCAGCAAGGTGGTAGGCAGAAATCAGGAGCACATCAAGATGGAGATGGTTGACAATGAGTCGCTACGGGTTATGAACGGGATAGCCTTTGGGCAGAGCCAACAAGTGCGTTACATCAAGTCGAAACATTCTTTTGACATTTGCTATACTCTGGAGGAAAATACCCACAAGCGCAACGAGGTTCAGCTTCAGATTAGCAGCATCCGTCCGAGTGTGGAGCAATAATACAAAAAACTTATAGTTGGGAGCGTTTTGAATTACGAAAGCATTCTGAAAGAATATTTTGGCTACGAAAGCTTTCGTGGTATTCAAAAGCCTATCATCGAAAGCATTTGTGGTGGTAAAGATACCCTCGGGCTGATGCCGACAGGAGGAGGGAAGAGCATCACTTTTCAAGTTCCAGCATTAGCACAAGACGGATTGTGTATCGTTGTTACCCCTCTCATTGCCTTGATGAAAGATCAGGTTGCCAAGTTGAAAGAGAAAGGCATTAAAGCTACGGCTATCTACAGCGGTATGGGGAGAGATGCCATCGTTGGCACACTTGAAAACTGCATCTTCGGTTCATATAAGTTCCTTTATATTTCTCCAGAAAGAATAGGGACGGAAATCTTTAAGAATAAGGTTCGGAAGATGAAGGTGTCTTTTATTGCCGTCGACGAAAGCCACTGCATCTCACAATGGGGCTACGACTTCCGTCCCTCCTACTTAGCTATAGCCGATATTCGTGACTTGTTGCCCGATGTTCCTATTCTCGCACTTACAGCTACGGCAACGCCCGAAGTAATTGTTGACATCCAGAAACAGCTACGATTCAAAGAAAACAATGTTTTCCGTATGAGCTTTGCTCGGGAGAACCTTATCTATGTCGTTCGTGAAACTGAAAACAAGGATGCAGAGATGGTGCATATCCTGAAGAGTGTCTCTGGTTCTGCTATTGTTTATGTTCGCAGCCGTGAAAAGACGAAAGAGATAGCGAAGCTCCTGTCGGAAAAAGACATTAGTGCTATCTTCTACCATGCAGGTCTTTCCGACTACGACAAAGATCAACGTCAGCAGGCTTGGACGAAAGGCGATGTGCGCGTGATGGTTGCTACGAATGCCTTTGGTATGGGTATCGATAAAGCCGATGTTCGCATGGTGTTGCATTATGAGATGCCAGATTCCATAGAGGCATATTTTCAGGAAGCAGGGCGTGGAGGGCGTGACGGTACCCCTGCATATGCTGTATTGCTTTATCATCCTACTGATCAAACATTGCTTTCTCGACGTGTCAGCGACAACTATCCCAAGAAGGAGTTCATTCGAAAAGTTTATGAGAAATTGAGCTACTACTTTGTTGTTGCTATGGGGGATGGCTCGGGATGTCACTATGACTTCAGTCTTGAGGATTTCTGTCATAACTATCATTTGCCCATGATCCAGACAGAAGGTGCTCTTCGCATCCTTACTCAGATGGGATATATTCACTATGAGTCAGAGGCAGACTTTGCTTCTCGCTTGATGTTCATCGTGCGGCGTGATGAGTTGTACGGCTGGCATAATGAGACCGTTGAGCAAGAAACTGTTATTCGCACTTTACTCCGGCTTTACACGGGTCTCTTCACAGACTATTCTTTCATTGACGAACATTATATTGCCCGCAAATGCGGATTAGAAGATGCAAAGGTGTTTGAGGTTCTTATTGCCCTTGCCCGTTCTCGTGTCATCAGTTATATTCCCTCTCGCAAGACTCCTCAGATAGTATATCTACGTCCTCGTGAGGATGATGCACGACTTGTTTTCACTCCATCGGTGTATGAAAACCGCCGTGAAAGCTACGAGAAGCGCATTAAAGCTATGAAACAATATGCTCTTAGCCACACCGAATGTCGTAGCAAACTATTACTGACCTATTTCGGAGAAACCGATTCAAAGGCTTGTGGAAAGTGTGATAATTGTCGACGCTTACGGAACGATGGGCTGCGAATGAGCGAGAGAGAAGAAATCAGAAATAGTCTTTTGGAACTTCTTTCTGATGGCAGTGAACATCTTTCAGAAGATTTGCAGTCCATTCCCTTTCCATTGGAGAAGATACGTGTTGTGGTACGGCAGATGGTTGATGAGGAAGAGATTTCTCAGCATAACGGATTGATAAAGTTGAAAAAATAAGAAAATATGGATTTTAAGCCCCTACATATTGAAAACCGATGTCAGTTCCTTGTTTGTAAGTCGAAGATAATAATTGCTGGTCCTTGCAGTGCGGAGTCGGAAGAGCAGGTAATGCTTACTGCCAGAAAACTTCGCGATTTGGGAATTTGCATGTTTAGGGCTGGCATCTGGAAACCACGCACTAATCCCGGAGGTTTCGAAGGCGTGGGTGAACAGGGCTTGCCTTGGCTGCAGCGTGTGCAGAAAGAGTTAGGCATGCAGGTATGTGTGGAGGTGGGCAACGCTAACCATCTTGAGAAGGCATTGAAGAGTGGTGTCGACATGATATGGATTGGGGCACGTACTAGCACAAGTCCCTTCGCGACACAGGAAATAGCAGAAGCCTTACGAGGCGTTGATATACCGGTATTGGTCAAGAATCCTATTAACGCTGATCTTGGCCTTTGGATGGGGGCGTTGGAGCGTATTAGTCGGAGTGGGGTGACTAGATTGGGTACTATCCATCGTGGTTTTTCTGCTTACGAGAAGACTCTTTACCGCTATCCTCCCCAGTGGCAATTACCCATTGAGTTACGTCGGCGCTTACCTGGTATTACCATTATATGCGATCCTAGTCACATTAGTGGCCGACGCAAGTTGGTGCCTGCAGTAAGCCAGCATGCTCTTGACTTGGGATTCGATGGCCTTATGATTGAATCGCATTGCTGCCCCGAGAAAGCGTTGACAGATGCTTCTCAGCAGCTTACTCCCGACGAATTGAGCATAATGCTCTCACAGTTGATTCTGCGTGACGAAGTTCCTTCTGAAGACCTTTTTGCTGGCTATCGTGAGCATATCGATAGGTGTGATGCTACCATTGTCAAGGCACTTGCAGAACGCATGCAAGTCTCAAGGCAGATGGGTGAGTTGAAGAGAAAGAACAATATTCTTGTTCTTCAGTCGGCACGCTACGAAGAGGTTGTTAGCGCTGCTGTCGCAGAAGGAACAGCAAAAGGTCTTTCTGCCGACTTCTTGCGGAAATTGTTTGAGTTAATCCATGCTGAAAGCATTGATCAGCAACTGTAGCATCGAAGTCTCTACTTTTGGTTGTTGATGTTATTTAATAAAGCGCAAGACTAAACAAGCCAACGATTTTGTGTCTGTTGTTTATTTTAATGTAACAGGTGAAATATGCGATAGACCATCAATAAGGAATAGTTCACGAAAAAGTTGCAAGTGTTTAAGTAATGATAATTCGAAACTGTGTTATATAAAAGAACGATGAAGAAACAACTTCTGATTATTATTTCTGTTTTCGTGCTAGGGTCAATAGCGGTATGTGCCCAAGAGGCTCCTCTCCGGTTGGCTGTTGCGGGAGTCACACATGGCCATCTTGGCGAGGTAGTACGACGTATGAATCGTGGCGACTTCGAGATAGTGGGTGTTGCCGAGCCACGAGATGAGTATCGTGCTAAGAACGATCTGACTGGGCGGCTTGACGCAAGCCTTTTTTATGCTGATCTATGCCAAATGCTGGACGAAACAAAGCCAGAGGTGGTGGTCGCCTATGGCAGCATATATGACCATCTGGCTGTAGTGGAAGCCTGTGCCCCTCGTGGAGTGCATGTTATGGTAGAAAAACCGCTCGCGGTTGACAGTAAGTCAGCACGACGTATTGCCAAACTGGCAGAGAAGTACGGTGTTAAAGTGTTGACAAATTATGAAACCACATGGTATAGTACAAATCAATATGCAAAACAACTGATTGACGAAGGACAGATTGGGACACCCTTGCGCATTAATATCTATGACGGACACGAAGGACCAAAGGAAATAGGTTGCAGTTCCATGTTTCTTGAATGGCTCACAGACCCCATACTTAATGGAGGCGGGGCTGTGATTGATTTCGGATGTTATGGTGCTAATTTGGCCACATGGCTTCTTAAAGGGCAGGAACCGCTAAGCGTTTATTGTGTCCTAAAACAACACAAGCCAGATGTCTATCCTCGAGTGGACGATGACGCAACTATCATTGTGGAGTATCCTTCGTGTGTGGTGCAGATAATGGCCTCATGGTGTTGGCCGAAGGGACGAAAGGATATGTACGTTTATGGTTCACTTGGTAGCATCTCCCAATTGACACCTGTACAGATGGAAACTCGCATTCATGGCCATGATAGTGGCTCCTTTGACGCACCTAAACTGAAGCCACCTTATGATGATTCGTTCCGTTTCTTGCGCGCAGTAGTGAGGGGAGAGATAGAACTGCCACCTTATGATTTAAGTTCATTGGAGAACAACTTGTTGGTTGTGCGCATTTTGGATGCTGCCCGACGTAGCGCCCGCACAGGCCGTCCCGTCAAGTTTTGAAAGCGTTTTCTTGTATTGCACAATAGCCTGATTTGCAAGAAAACTAGCAGATAAAGTGGGGCTCAAAAAAACTTTTGAGTCCCACTTTGTTTTATTGCGCTATGAGAAATCAATAGCGTTAGATGAAATCTTGTCTCATTCTATCCCTTCTTCTCAGCGCGAGATGTAGAAGGGAAAAATTATTATTCCTTCTTCATAAAGATTTTTCCCTTCTACATAATAAAATGGCATCCCTCTCGGCGGAGCGTTGATTGCCTCTCTTTATCGGAGAGTTTCTTGTATTCCATCTCATCATGGTCGCAAAACGAGCGCATAATTGCTTCTATGAGATAGGGAAATTGTGCCTTTCCGATACCCGAAGTGCCTTTCCGGTACCCCATTTGCCCGTAAAGTTCAGTTTTTGTTGTCGCAATATTTGAATTCAACATCGCTCATATGGGGTTCGATTGCAGGGAAAACCATCGGAACCAGCGGTTTTCGCATATCTCGGGAGGCTTGTGAGAGGAGTAATTTGATATTTTTTGTGCCTTTTACAGGCCTTGGCATCTTAGGTGAGATGCTGTCAAATGCAATATATAACATTGATTCATAGTATGTTAAAGGGTAAATAAATGCTTGAAAAACTATCTCAATCTCAAATCTCAGCCTCAAAAAATGGCATATAGCATATCATTATATTATTATATATATATTTAATTATTAATAAGTTATAATGTCTATAAAAGCTGTTTTTCGTTTTATTTGTGCCATTTTTTTATTACTGAGACTGAGATTTGAGATAGCTTCAAGATTATTTGCTTTGCCTATGTTTATTTCTCTACAAGGCTATTGTCTGTGAGGCGGTGCTTGCTTTTGATTTTTGGTTAACCGATAGGGAGGGTGACTTTTCAGAAAAAAGAGTAAATTATTTGGTGAATTGCAATATTTTCCATAGGATTGGCATCTCGTTTGCCCTTCCATCCTTTTGTGAGTAGCAGTGTTAGTTCCCTTCCTGAGAAAAAGCGTACTACAATGCGATAACATGAAAATGGGGGTGGGGTCATTTTTTGACCCCACCCCCATAAGTGTATGGATGAAATCCGTGAAAAGTGTGCGGGTTACTTCACCCCTTCTTCTACAACGTGGTAAATGAGGTCGTAGAATTTCTGCACGCTGGGGATGTAGACGCGTTCGTCGGGGCTGTGTGGACTCATTAGAGTGGGACCAAAGGAAATCATATCCATGCCTTCGTTGACTGCTCCGATGATGCCGCATTCAAGGCCAGCATGGACGACCTTTACTTCGGGTTCTTTGCCGAAGAGTTTCTTATAGGCATTTCGCATCTCAGCTAAGACATGGCTGTTAACATTGGGTTGCCAACCACTATAGGCTCCGCTGAACTGGACTTTCATGCCTGCCATAGTGAAACAGCTCTCAAGGCTTACAGCTTGTAACATCTTCATACTCTCGCAACTACTGCGCACAAGAAGGTTGAATTCGGCTTTACCTTCATTGATGGTAACGATAGAAAGATTGCTGCTGGTCTCAACGGTGTCGGGGATGGTGGGAATGTAGCGCATCACACCATTTTGGCATGCGAGGATGGCATCGATAAGGTTATCGCGAATCTCTTCAGGTGTTTCGCCTTCAGGAACATCACATTCTTCGACAATAAGAGAGATTCCACTCTCAATAGTGGCGTATTCGGAAGCAAAGGTTGCCTGACATTTGTTGGCGAGGGCTTTCAATTCTGTCTCTTCGCTCTCATCAATGGTAATAACAACGGAAGCATCACGAGGAATGGCATTGCGCATATTACCACCATTCCATTGGCAGAGGCCAACGCCAAATTGAAGCACAGCTTCGCGCAAGAATCGACCCATAAGTTTATTGGCATTGGCACGACCCTCGGAAATCTCAAGGCCACTATGCCCACCACGCAAACCTTTAAGGGAAACTCGGAATGCTTTACTCCCTTCTTCGGGTTCTATCTCCATGTATTGCATGGTAGCTGTGACGTCAATACCGCCGGCACAGCCGATGTAGAGTTCGCCTTCAGTTTCTGAGTCGAGGTTGAGAAGGACTTTCCCTTGCAGCGTTCCTGCCTCAAGTCCAAAGGCCCCATACATTCCTGTTTCTTCGTCGGCTGTAATGAGCGCTTCGAGGGGACCGTGCTGGAGTTTGTTGTCTGCCATAATAGCCATGATGGCGGCAACTCCCATACCGTCATCGGAGCCAAGAGTGGTGCCATGAGTCTTAACCCAGTCGCCGTCAATGTATGCGGGGATAGGATCGGTAAGGAAGTTGTGAGGGCTGTCGGCCGTCTTTTGGGGAACCATATCCATGTGTGCCTGCAGGACTAGTCCTTTGCGTTCTTCAAGACCTGGGGTGGCAGGCTTGCGCATAATGATATTGCCGGCATTGTCTTTCCAGGTGTCAACGCCTATGCTCTTGCCGTAGTCGAGCAGGAACTGCTGGATTTTCTCGAGATGACCTGAGGGACGAGGTACTTTGGTTAATTCATAAAAGTTCTTCCACACACATTGTGGGGCAAGTTCTTCAATTTTCATGATGTTTTCGATTTATAAGTTGTAGTAAAATCCAGGCAATGGCTCCGAACAGGAGAACGAACATGCTCTGGAAAGTGTGTACGATGAGTGCAAAAGATCCTGCATCGGCCTCACTGACGCCATACATGCACAGGAGGGTAATGACAACGAAATGCCAAGGGCCGGCTCCATTAGGAGTAGGCACGATGACAGCGACATTGATGGCTGCAAATATGACGGCAGCGGCAACTGGTCCGAGGCTTGATGTGAATGGGAAACTATAGAAACAGATATAGAATTCGAGGTAGTAACAAAGCCAAATGAGGAGTGTGTAGAGAATGAATAGCCAAGGGCGACGGATTTTTTTTAGGGAGACAAAGCCCTCAACGAAATTATCAAAGGTTTTCTTCACTCCTGCTACAGAGCTGTTCTTGCTTCGCTTGAAAAGGTAGCGGATGAGAAATACTAAGGCTGTGATGACGACGATAACCACATAAAACCATGGGCTGTGGAGTAATGTCGAAAGGGTTCCGCTGCGAGTGCCTGTCTTATCGAAGAAAGAGACAAGTTTGTCGAACTGGCAGACGAGCATCACAAGGAAGATTAGCATTGCTAACAAGAAATCGACGATGCGCTCGGCAACGAGAGTTCCCAATGACTTGCTGAATGGAATTCCGTCGTACTTTGTCAACACACCACAGCGGGAAATCTCCCCCACTCGGGGCACGAGAATGTTGGAGGCATAGGCAACGTAAATGGAGAGCACGCTGTTGATTGTCCGAGGACGGTAATGTATTGACTCAAGGGTAAGTAGCCAGCGGATACCCCTCAGATAATGACTCAGAAGAATGAAGATAAGGGAAGCAAAAAGCCAAACCAAGTTGGTATTGCCTCGCAGCAACTCCCATGTGCCACGGAAATCGAAGTCGTGGTACATATAAATGAGGATTGCCGCTGCGATAAGCAGGGGAAAAAGCCACTTTGAAATTTTTTTGATTACTTTTTTCAACGCTTTGTTTCCTTATTTCAAAAAAAAATCATACTTTTGTGCGCAAATATAATGATGTAAAACGAAACAAGCAACTTTTTGAAGCTTTTTCGCTTTTCTCAGTAAGAAACGATTAAAATGGATGACGGTATAGGAAATCAACGGAATGAAACCAGTAAGACCAAAGAAAGCACTGGGACAGCACTTCTTGAAGGACCTTTCCATTGCGAAAGCCATCGCAGATACTGTCGACCAGTTTCCCGGGGTTCCCATTCTTGAGGTAGGGCCGGGGATGGGTGTGCTCACCCAGTTTTTTATTCCTAAAGACAGATTGTTGAAAGTGGTGGAGATTGACGACGAGTCGGTGCACTACTTACGTGAGCATTTCCCTGAGTTGGAAGAGCATATTGTGGAGGATGATTTTTTGAAAATGCATCTCGACAAGCTCTTTGACGGTGAGCAGTTTGTGCTTACCGGAAACTATCCTTATAATATCTCGAGTCAGATATTCTTCAAGATGCTGGAGAATCGCGACAGAATAGTGGGTTGCACAGGAATGATACAACGTGAGGTTGCCCAAAGACTTGCTGCTAGTCCTGGTAGTAAAACTTATGGAATACTGAGTGTGTTGGTTCAAGCTTGGTACGACGTTGAATACCTGTTTACGGTTGATGAGAAGGTGTTCAATCCTCCGCCAAAAGTGAAAAGTGCCGTTGTGAGTATGCGACGCAACGATGTCGAGACGCTGGGATGTGACGAGGGGCTTTTCCGTCGGATAGTGAAGACGACTTTTAATCAACGGCGTAAGACCTTGCGAAACGGGATGAAATCAATCGTCGGAGCTGGATGTGAATTGCTGAAAGACGCGCTCTTCGACCTTCGTCCCGAACAGTTGTCGGTGGATCAGTTTGTGAAACTGACTAATGATGTAGAATCCTATTTAACAACTGAGAATAATGGCTAAAGAACAGAATGTCATTGATGCGGAGCTGATCCGTGAAGTGGAGTCATTGATTGAGGCTCAGAATAGTGAGGAGCTGAAGATGACGTTAGCTGAGATGCACCCTGCCGACATTGCAGAGCTTGCAGAGGAACTCTCAGCTGACGAGGCACGCTACATATATCGCTTGCTGGACAACGAGACTGCCGCAGACGTGTTGGTGGAGATGGACGACGACGAGCGTAATGAATTGCTCGAAAACATTCCATCGGAAACCATTGCCCGAAAGTTCATCGACTCGATGGACACCGACGATGCTGTTGACATCATCCGAGATATGGATGAGGAAAAGCAAGAGGAGGTCCTTTCGCACATTGAGGACATAGAACAGGCAGGAGATATCGTCGACCTTCTGAAATATGATGAGGACACTGCCGGAGGATTGATGGGAACTGAGATGGTGGTGGTAAACGAGAATTGGTCGATGCCCGAGTGCTTGCGGGAAATGCGCCTTCAGGCAGAAGATATGGATGACATCTACTACGTGTATGTGGTGGACGATGAAGAGCGCCTGCAGGGATTGTTCCCTCTGAAGAAGATGATTACCAGTCCCAGCGTGTCGAAGGTAAAGCATGTGATGGATAAGGATATCATTTCTTGTCATGTCGACACCCCTGTTGATGAGGTTGTGCAGTTGATTGAAAAGTATAATCTGGTTGCGGTACCCGTTGTCGACAGCATAGGGCGCCTTGTGGGACAGATTACCGTCGATGATGTCATCGACGAGCTGCGTGAACAGACGGAGCACGACTATCAGCAGGCTGCAGGTCTTGCGCAGGATATCGAAACGGACGACTCTGTTTGGAAGCAGATGCGTGCTCGAGTTCCCTGGCTATTGCTGGGAATGGTAGGCGGAATTCTCGTGTCGGTTATCCTAGGCTTTTTCGACGATACGATTGCTAAATATCCCGCTTTGGCTATCTTCATCCCGCTGATTGGCGGTATGGGAGGAAATGTGGGCACTCAGTCAAGCGCTATCGTTGTGCAGGGCTTGGCAAACAATTCGTTGGATAGTGGAAATCTGTTCAGACAACTGCTCAAGGAGTTGATGGTAGCGTTGATAAACGCTTGTGTCATCTCTCTGCTTGTTTTCATCTACAATTTCTTCTGTTATGGAGGGCAGTCTCCAGTGGCTTATTCGGTAAGTATTTCGCTGTTTGCCGTAATCATTTTTGCCTCCCTGTTTGGAACCTTCGTTCCTATGGTTCTCGATAAGTTGAAAATAGACCCTGCTATTGCCACAGGTCCTTTCGTCACTATCACCAACGACCTTGTCGGAATGCTTATCTATATGGGTATCACGGTTTTGATGTCTCAGGCGATGGGGTGATGTGTCATTGAAGAAAGGAAGTAGTCACAAAAGATAAGAGCACTTTTCGGGAAGTAGCGCAATTTGTTCAATTCGTAATGAAAGTCTGAAGAAAAAGAAACAGAGACGCAAATTTTTCCCGAAAAACTTCGTATATTGAAAAAAAAGACGTTTATTTGCGTGGTATTTTATCGATACCGAGCACATTTTATAGTAAATCCTTATGGAAGAAGAGATTGTAAAAGGCGAAGAAATCATCGCTACCCCTGAAGAAGTGAAGTCCGCTGAGACTCCTGTCGAAGAAGTGAAAGTAGAAGAACCCGTTGTAGAGGCTCCTGCTGAAGAACCAGCAGAAGTTCCTGCCGAAGAGCCGCAAGAAGTCCCCGCTGCAGAGGAAGCAGCTGACTCTTCTGCCGCCGAACCTGCAGAGGAAGTAGCTGACTCTCCTGCTGCCGAACCTGTAGAGGAGGTAGTGGAGGAGCCGTCGGAAACTCCCAAAGTAGAGGAAGCTGTGGAGAAGGAAGCGCGCGAGGAGAAGAAAGAAGCGCGCGAGATGGAGAAGGAAAAAACTGCGGAGGAGAAGGAAGAGGAAACAACGGAGGCTCGTCCCACTACGTGTGCAGAAGTCGTTGCCAAGTTGAAGGAGTTGGAATCGCATGCAGCAGACGTTCCCCGTGAAGTGCTGGAGCAACTCAAGCAGACATTCTATCGTATCCACAGCGCATCCGTCGCTGAGGCACGCGAAGCCTTCGTTGCAGCCGGAAACGATGCTGACGCCTTTATAGTTGCCGATCAGTGCCCCGAGGAAGCAGCTCTGGAAGAGGAGTTCAAGCAGCAATTGAACACCATCAGGGAAGTGCGCGCCGAAGCACAGAAGGAGTTGGACCGTGTGCGTGAGGAGAATCTTCGTCGGAAGGAGGAGCTGCTTGCGCGTCTGAAGACAATGATTGACAACGCCGACATCGAGCAGGTTTCGTACGACGATTTTCAGGCTATACAGCAAGAGTGGCGCAGCATAAAGGATGTTCCACCCGAGAAGTCAACGGAATTGTGGAAGACATATCAGTCATATACGGAGAAGTTCTACGACATCCGTAAGCTGAATAATATGTTCCGCGACTATGATTTCAAGAAGAATCTTGAGATTAAAACTCGCCTTTGCGAAGAAGCCGAGCAGCTTGCCAACGACCCCGATGTGGTAGGAGCATTCCGCAGATTGCAGAAATTGCATCAGGAATACCGAGAGACGGGCCCTGTTGCAAAGGATTTGCGTGAGGAAACATGGAATCGTTTCAAGGCAGCCAGCACTGTCGTCAACCGTCGTCATCAGGAGCATTTCGAGGCTATCAAGAAAGAGGAATCGGAGAATCTGGAGAGCAAGATTGCCATTTGCGAGATAATGGAAAGTATCGATTATGAAGCTCTTACCAGCTACACCCTCTGGAATGAGAAGACAAAGGAGGTTCTTGCCCTGCAGGATAAGTGGAAAACGCTGGGCTTTGCTTCGCGTAAGCAGAATCAGAAAGTGTTTGAGCGCTTCCGCGCAGCTTGCGATACATTCTTCACGAAGAAAGGCGAATTCTACAAGACGGCAAAAGACAGCCTTGCTACTAATCTCGAGCGAAAGCTGGCTCTGTGTGAGCAGGCAGAGGCTCTGAAAGACAGCACCGACTGGAAAGCAACTGCCGACAAGATGGTTGCTCTTCAGAAGGAGTGGAAAACGATTGGCCCGGTACCTAAAAAGCAGTCGGAGGTTATTTGGAAGCGCTTTGTGACAGCCTGCGACACATTCTTCGCTAATCGCGCAGATGCTACCAGCTCGCAACGTTCGGAGGAGAGGAAGAATCTTGCAACCAAGAAGTCTATCATCAAGAGCCTGCAGGAACTGAGCGACAGCCTTGAGGCAGAAGGTCAGGAGGCAATCGACGAATTGGGTGACAAACTGCGTTCATTGGTAGCAGACTGGAATGCTACCGGGCACGTTCCTTTCAAAGAGAAAGATAAGATTTTCAAACAGTATCGTGCACTTGTTGACGATCTGTTTGACAAGCTTCATGTGAGTGAGTCTTCACGTCGAGTTTCCAATTTCCGCAAAAATATCCGCGAGATGGGCTCGAATGTAGATCGTGAGCGTGAGAAACTGATGCTGACGTACGAACGAGTGAAGAACGAGATTAAGACATACGAGAATAATCTTGGCTTCCTCACTTCGAGCAGCAAGAGCGGAAGCAATCTGATGGCAGAAATGCAGCGCAAGATGGAAAAACTGAAATCAGACGCCCAAGAGCTTCTGAATAAGATTAAAGCTCTTGACGAACCCGAAGAAGGCGAAAAGTAACATCTTTGCGATAGCAGATAAAAGGAGCACAGGAAAACCCTTGTGCTCCTTTTCTATTATACCATTCTGTTACCTGAATATCAACGAAAGAACTCTGCTGATTTAGAAGGCAAATATATGCATGTCACAGAGAAATGTTTCACAGTCGGTTCTTTTCTTCGTTTCCCGCGCCCGTTCCCTTATACTTCGAAGGAGTTACATTGAAGCGGTATCGCATTGATAGCGTGACATTACGGGAATCATTATCTTCAACCTTTCTAAACATCATTCGATTGCTGTAAAGCGTAAAACGATTGATGCCATCATAGAGAAGGTCATTGCCAGATAGTTTTACGTTAAAACGACGCTTAAAGAAATCTTTGCTAACGCTGAGTGAGAACATTTTGTTGGTGCAATCAAACCAAACATTCTGCTGATAGCCGTGAGTGTGCATATTGAAGTCTGCTTGGAGAAGCCAATCGTGAGGCAGTAATACAATATTTCCAAGTTGAAGAACGAGCATAGGATGGTTAAAACTTTTCTCTTCACCTAAGAATTCCGACTTGAACCAGGGCTTCATCAAAGTTAGGTTGTACTGAGGAGTCCATGTGGCTTGTCCTAACTTGATATCCTTCTGTGCCCCTATGGTGAGATTAAGCCAGTCGGCATGATCGTAATTCTTATATGTCACGAAGTTTACCTTCGAATCCTCTTTCAGACTTTCCGCTGTGTACAGAATAGGATTGACGCAATGAGTAAAGTTTGTAGCGAAGAAGAGCCACTTCCACATTACAGTTGCGTTCAGGTTGTTGTACTTGATAGGTTTAAGAAAAGGGTTTCCTGTTTGCAGATTTAGTCGGTTCTCATAGACGACATCACTGCTCAGCTGCCAATAGGAGGGTCGAGTGGTGCGTTTGGAATAACTTACAGAAAGACGGACGTCTTTTATTTCAGAAGAACAGGAAAAGGAGGGGAAAAAGTCGTTGTAAGTGCGGCACTGTTCTTCCTGTAAAACTCTCCCGACGTAGTATACAGATTTCACATGCTCGTAGCGCAAGCCTGCCGACAGGTGGCAGAGTCCCAGTTGCTGCCGTATTTCTATGAAAGGGGCAATGTTGCTCTCATGTTGCTCATTACTGCTGTTAGCTATATATCCCTCCTTGTTCTCGAAGTTGCTTTCCCAACGTGTATTGGTATATTCTTCACCCACTTCAATTTGTCCTTTCCACAACGGATAACTTGCGATAAACTTCTCTGCAACCAGATTGCTTCGAGTCAGGCTATTGGTATTTACATCACGGTTTTCGTGAGTGTCGCTCAATTCCTCCTGACGATTACGGCTTCGCTGTGTTTGAAAAATGTAGTCAGCATTGAAGTCAAAGTTCAAATTACCAGTTAATCCGCTATAATAAATGTTGACTTGATGCTTGGGTGATTCCGAATCACGAATACTGCTATTTAGAAGATGGTCAAAGTATGTTTCGTCTGCTTTCAGATCATCGTCCGATTGTGTGTGGGTTTTCACATAGTCGTTTATTTTCTGGTAGAAGCCCCCGAAAGAGTTGTTGTCGTTTTTCTGATAGTTAAAACCAAAACGTCCTTCAAAAAAAGGATTGGAAGCGATGCTTTTTTCTTTGTTGGTTATTACCCACAGCGTATCGGCAAAAACTGTCTGCTCAAATTCAGAGCGGCTCCAGTTGTTGTTATATGCCCCAAAGATGTTAGCAAAGAGTTCCAGCTTGTTTTTACGGAAGGTCATGTTGATACGCTCGTTATTTGCATAGCCGTGACTTTTGCGGCTCCACGAAGCCATCTCGACGCCGAATCCTTCGCCAGGAGACCTTTTTGTATGAATGATGATGACAGCTTTGGCTGTGGCGTCGTAGCGGGCGCCAGGATTCTGAATGACTTCAATACTCTTGATGTTGTCTGACGGTATGTTCTTCAGTTCAGATAAGTCAGTCAATTTGCGATTGTTGATATAGATAAGTGGAATACCCTTTCCGAGTATTTCGAAAGCATCACCCTTTTTTGCAATCATCGGCACTCTGGAGAGTAAATCTTCTGCTGTTCCAATTCTCTCCATTACAGTGCCTTCCACATTCATCACTAATGAATTGCCTCTTAGCTGCACTTTGGGTCGTTCCCCCTCTATCGTTACTCCATCCAGAGTGTATTTCTCGGGCAGAAGACATATTGTCCCTATTTCTGGCTGTTCACAAAGTTTGTATACCGTTTTGTATCCAACGTATGATATGCGGGCAAGCACTGTGTCTTGCTCGGATGGGATAGCAAAGTAGCCGCTTTCGTTAGTGACTCCTCCGCCTAACAAGGTAGAGTCTTTCGTTGAGAGAATGACGACATTCGCGTAGGCGATGGGCTCTCTTTTTTCGTCTACGACAACTCCCGTAAAATGGTTGTCGGTCTTATGGATACTCTCCACGAAGATTTCCGAGTCTTCTGGTTTAAAAGTCATTCGAATGGGGTAGAAACCTATCATCTGGCGAATTGCATCAGAAACCGACTCATGCTTGATGGAAGTAGTGATGCGAAAATCTTCCAGTTCGTTATAGATGAAACTGATGGTGTAGTCCTCTTGCTCCCGACTCAACTGAAGTAATGCTTCGCTGAGTGACACATTATCATAATTTCGGGTGATAAACTGGGCGAAAGCAAAGCTATGAGAAAAATGAAGAATAAAAAGAAGTAAACAAAGACGTTTCATCGTACTATCAGTTTATCAGGTTCCTGTGTTATGTTTAGTACCTCAAAATTGTTGAGACGTTCCACTACTCTGTCAATGCCCTCGTTGCGTTTCCAGATAAAGTGGAAACGGAGTAGACATTTTTCATCGTCTTGAAACTCTATGCCAACGTGATAAAAATCAGCTATCTCAATTAGCATAGAATCAAGCGGCACGTTTTCAAAGATACGCAATTCCGCAGCAGTCGTATCCGGCTTTATGGTGTCTGCTGAGATAATCTGTTGCTTCTTTTTTGGATTATAAACATCTTGATTCGTAGTTTTTGGTTCCCTTTTGTCTGATATCTGTTGAATAATATGAATAGCAGCCAAAGCGATGCTTGAAACTAAAAACATTCCGACAAACGTTGCGGCAACTTTCATCCAACGCCGTGAAGAGAGCATTGTGGTTTGCTTCTGTTTCTGTTCAAACTTGTTCCACTCCTTTTTCACATCAGGCATTTGGTCAAGTTCTTCCATCATAGCCTCAATCTGCCAATCGGAATACTTTTCCGGATGCTCCTGCATGTCAAGAAACATCTTAGTTTTCTCGTCTGGGTTTTGCATGGTCTTTACTTGTTAAAATGGTTTTTGACAACGTTCAAGACGTGTGAAAGATGTTTCCAGACAGCAACTTTGCTGATACCCTCGGATGCGGCAATCTCCTCGTAGCTATATCCCTCGATGAAACGAAGTTGGAAAAAGCGCTGTTCTTGTGTGGAAAGATGAGTGACGACAAACTCTGTGATGTCAGTCATTCTTTCGTCTTCGCTCTCGTCATCATCAGATAGTGCTGTCAGGCAATAGTCTTCCATTTGTTTTTGCACTTCCTTGTGCCGAATTCTTTTGAGACACCGATTGCAAACACTTGTCAGCAGATAGCGCTCTTCTGTTTCTGACAGCAGGACTATCTGCCCACGAAGCAGGCTCTCAAAGATATCGCTGATGACATCTTCGCACTCCAGTTCGTCGTAAAGGATAGTCCGGGCTACCCTATACATCTTGGCATAATGCTGCTTAAACAGTCGCTGGATTTCGGTCTTTTCCATCACGTCTTTTGTAGTATTACCCTTTAGACGTATCGAAAACTAACCTTCGGCGATGTTTTTTACTGTTTTTTTTGAAATTGGCTCGATGAAGAGCAGGAAAAGCCTTTCCCCCTTAGCGGCAAATGTATTCCAGATAGTCGGTGACAGCTTTCAGGCAAGTGGGGCAGAAAGGATAGGCCAAGGCGCGCATCAGACAGTTCTCGTAAGGGCGCCAGACTCCGTGTTCCAGATAGCCTCCCCCTTCGGCAAACGATTCTCCGAAGATGGAATCGGGCTCAGCCTTCTCTTTTGCCCAAGGTTTGGAGGAAATGTCGGTGAGGGTAGTAAGGTTTGCCTCGTATGGCTCCACTCCCGGCTGGTATTGTTCCGAGATGTTGTTTCCTATCTCCACGTACTCGTCGCCAAGCCCAAGCATCTGATGTCCAAACTCATGCACGTGAACGGCTCCCGAACTTCCGAATCTGTCGTGTCCTGCCCCGATGCCGTAGAAGTTGTAGATGCCTCCTCCTCCGTATTTGTCGGAGTTTGTCAGCACGTAGATATAGTCGTATGGAGCGTGCCCTGCAATGTCGCGCACAGCCTGAAAGTCGCGCGTCATCTGATAGCGGTTCGAATTGAAAGTGTCGTAGGCGATTTTCATATTCGTTGCAAACCATTTGTTTTCAGACGGTATGCTCACACCGCTCTCCTTCGAGGGAGCCCAGACCATACGGATGTTTACCCGGTTCTGATTGGATGTCCAAGGCTCGAAGCGGAAGAATTCGCTGATGAAGAGCCGGCAGTCGTCGAGGAACCTGTCTTTTTCATTCTCGGTGTATCCTTCAGGCAAAAGTACGATGTCGAGACAATGCTGTGTGGCACCCGCTACGTGCAGATCCTGCACCTCGTAAACCGGGCTGAAGGCACGCACGAAAGGATTGTCGGTGCGGATAGGATACTCGAATTTCTTTTCCCAAGGCTGGTGTTTCAGTCCTCGCTTCTTAGTCTCCGTCACCGAAAGACGAGACCAAATCTGGGCTACGGCATTGTGCTTGGGGTAGGGGAACACGACTGATTCGGGCATTCCCGTAGGCACCGACGAAGCTTCCGGCTCGCAGCGCCACTCGTCCCACAACGTGCAGTAGTGATAAGAGTAGATTTCCTTCCCCGAAGCCTCGTCGACGAGCACAAAGCGCTGAGTACCATAGTTAAACGAGTCGGTGAGCGAAACGTGCGAGCCTGCGAAGTAAGGCTCTTGCTTCAGTTCGTCGAAGAAGTACATTTCGTTGAGCGAGTCGCCGCAATGATAGAAGTCGAGACGCATCGTCTTGTCGTAGAAATAGTCGTCGAAGCTTATCGGCTCGGCAGCGCGGGGCGTCGGCGTAGTTTCGTGAGCCGACTTGCAGCCTGCGACAGCAAGAGTCAGCGCCAGAAGAGGAAGGATGGAAGATTTTTTCATTTGCGATGAGTTGTGGTTCTGGCTGCAAATTTACGAAAAAAGAAGTGAAACGACAAATTGTTTTACCCATCAAAAAAGGTGGAGAAGGAATCTCGCGATATGAAGAAAGAATCTCGCCGTATGAAGAAGGAATAATTTTTTTTCTTTGAGCATTTTTCATCCCGATGAGCGGATGCTCTGTAAAGGCTTTCACGGACTCAAAACGGCTATGCTTTCATGCTCCGATTCCGAAGAGAGAGGGCAGGAATCAGCCCTTTAAAAATTAATAAGGAGAAGCAGGGAAGAAAAAATGTTAATTTTTATTTGTGTTTACAAAAAACGCTATATCTTTGCTCGGTTTAAATAGAATCGTGAAAAACATTCTAAAGCTATGGAAAAACGTAAATTGTCTTTTCTTCAGATGTTTAATCTGAGTTTCGGCTTCTTTGGCGTGCAGATTGCCTACGCGTTGCAGAGCGCCAATATCAGCCGTATTTTTGCCACTTTGGGCGCCGATCCTCATCAGCTCAGCTTTTTCTGGATACTTCCCCCGCTGATGGGAATGATTGTCCAGCCCCTCATAGGCAAGTGGAGCGACCGAACGTGGTGCCGCTGGGGCAGACGCAAGCCCTATCTGCTTGTGGGAGCGTTAGTTGCCGTGCTCGTGATGGCCTTCCTTCCTAATGCGGGAAGCCTGAATCTGTCCACCGCCTACGTCTTCCTCGGGCTGAACGCTGCTATGTGGTTCGGCCTGTTCTCGCTTATCTTCCTCGATACCAGCATAAACGTTGCTATGCAGCCTTTTAAGATGATGGTGGGCGATATGGTGAACGAGGAGCAGAAGACAGAAGCATATAGCATCCAGTCGTTCCTGTGCAACGCAGGCTCGCTGTTCGGATATCTGTTCCCCATCTTCTTCACCTGGATAGGCATCAGTAACACGGCCCCCGAGGGCGTGGTGCCCGACTCGGTGAAGTGGAGCTTCTACTGCGGCGCAGCTCTCCTTATTCTTTGCGTGCTGTTCACGTTTGTCAAAGTGAAGGAGATGCCCCCGAAGGAATATGCTGAGTTTCACGGAATAGATCCGGCAAAGGCAGAAGAGAAGAAAGACAATCCGGGCTTCATCAAGCTGCTTGTGCATGCCCCCAAGACGTTTTGGACCGTAGGCCTCGTGCAGTTCTTCTGCTGGGCGGCATTCCTCTTTATGTGGACTTACACCAACGGAGCTATTGCCGACACTTGCTGGCACACGCACGACGTCAGCTCTGCCGACTATCAGGCAGCCGGCAACTGGGTGGGCGTGCTCTTTGCCGTGCAGGCCATAGGCTCGCTCTGCTGGGCTCTGCTCATTCCGCGCTTTAAGTCGCACCATACTTCCTACATCGTAAGCCTTCTTGCCGGCGCTGTGGGGTTTGTCTCGACAGCATTCATCCACAATCAGTACCTCCTTTTCATCAGCTATTTCCTCATCGGATTTGCTTGGGCAGCTATGTTGGCACTCCCGTTTACCATTCTCACCAACTCTCTGCACGGAGAGCATATGGGCACATATCTGGGTTTGTTCAACTGCACCATCTGCCTTCCGCAGATAATCGCTGCAGCCTGTGGAGGACTCCTCCTGAAAGCCCTCGGAGGCACACAGGTGAGCATGCTTGTGGCAGCGGGAGTGCTGCTCATACTGGGCTGTTTTGCAGTCCTTTTGGTGAAGGAAAAGAAGAATCAATAACATTACCTATTTACAAATAATCATTCATTAACCAGTTTCTTTATGGAAAAGAAAAAAATCGTATTCAGATTCTTGTGCATCATGCTTTTGGGCATGATGAGCACAAGCGTATTCGCTCAAGGCGGATACACGGTGAAGGGAACGGTTTCTGACGACATGGGTCCGCTCGTCGGTGTCAACGTCGCTGAGAAGGGTACCAGCAACGGTACTTCGACCGACTTGGACGGAAACTTCACCCTCAAGGTTGCCGATGCAAATTCGATTATCGAAATCAGTTACATTGGCTACTCACCCGTTTCTTTCAAAGCTTCTCAGGTTCCCAGCCATATCGTGCTGAGCGAAGACAGTGAGCTGCTGGAAGATGTCGTTGTCATCGGTTACGGTACCGTTAAGAAAGAGGACCTTACCGGTTCTGTTGCGGCAGTAAAGGCTGACCAGCTGAACAAGGGTATCGTGTCGTCGCCTACAGACCTTCTGAAAGGCAAGTCGGCAGGCGTTGTCCTCACCAGCGGTGACGGAGCCCCGGGTTCATCGTCAACCATCCGTATCCGTGGAGGTTCGTCCCTGAAGGCAAGCAACGATCCTCTTATCGTCATCGACGGACTTCCCGTCAGCAACGATGGTATCGACGGCACAAGCAGCGCTCTTTCGTCCATCAACCCAAGCGATATTGAGAGCTTCACGGTGCTGAAAGATGCTTCTGCTACCGCTATCTACGGTTCGCGTGCATCAAACGGTGTCATCATGATTACCACGAAGAAGGGTTCAAAGTTTGACGGAGGAACTCCTCACGTTGACGTGGACTTTACTTCCTCTCTCAGCCAGAACACAAAGTATGTGGATGTGCTCAGTGCCGACGAACTGCGCTCTCTTGTGGAAAAACTCTACGGCACAGAGTCGGCGGCATACGGCCTTCTGACCGATGCAAACACCAACTGGCAGAAGGAAATCTACCAGCTTGCCCAGACTTATGAGGCAAATGCCTCCGTTCGCGGCAAAGTGGGTGACAAGCACAACTATATGCCCTATCGTGTCAGCCTCGGCTACCTCGATCAGCAGGGAACACTTCGGACATCGAAGATGGCTCGTGAGACCTTCTCGGCAAACCTCACGCCTACGCTTCTCGACGAACATCTGACAATCAACTTGAACTCTAAGTTGATGAATATGGATACTCGTTTCGCTAATAATGATGCCATCAGTGCTGCAAAATCGTACGACCCGACGAAACCCGTATACGATGAAAACGGTCTGAACGGATACTCATGGTGGAACTACGGGAAGGGAACTCCTACCATCGACAACTGCAATACAATGTCAAATCAGAACCCAGTGGCTCTGCTGAATGACAAGAAAGACCTCAGCAATGCAAAGCGTTTCATTGGAAATGCCCAGTTCGACTATAAGATTCACGGTTTTGAGGATCTGCGTCTCAACCTGAACCTCGGTATCGACCATACTTCTTCAAAGGGTACTGTCGATGTGGCACCGGGTACAGAGCAAACCTTACATAACACAAAGGAAAGCGGTTCGGGCTACCATAAGAACTATTCCCAGCAACGTACGGACAAAACGCTGGAAATGTATGCTGACTACAGCCACGACTTCGGGAAATCGTTCTTCGACATCATGGGCGGTTACAGCTGGCAGCATTTCTATAAGGAATCGTTCAGCGAAAACTTTAAGGCTGACGGCACACCTGAAACGGCTTTGGATTATTATTTGAGCAATCCTCGCACAAGTAAAACGGAGTATTACCTTGTCAGCTTCTTCGGACGTGCTAACTACAGTTACGACAATCGTTACATGATTACGGCTACTCTCCGTCGTGACGGTACCAGCCGCTTCCAGAATAACAAGTGGGGCCTCTTCCCCTCTGTTGCTTTAGGATGGAACATCAAGAACGAGAGCTTCCTGAAGGACAATGACGCACTCAGCACCCTCAAGCTTCGTCTTAGCTATGGACAGACAGGTCAGCAGGATTTGCAGAGTGGAGACTATCCTACGCTCTCAACTTATACGTACAATACGAATCAAAGTATGTACTTCTTTGGCGATCGAATCGTAACTCCTCTTCGCCCTGATGGTTACAATGCAGACCTGAAGTGGGAAACGACAACTACCTATAATGTCGGAATTGACTACGGTGTTGCTGGAGGAAGAATCTACGGAACCATTGATGCATATAAGCGCCACACGAAAGACCTTCTGAACTACACCCCCGTTGCTGCTGGAGCCAACTTGTTCAACTATCTCGATGCAAACATCGGTGATTTGGAGAATCAAGGTGTGGAATTGGAAGTAAATGTCATTCCCGTTGAAACACCGGATCTTACTTGGACTGCAGGATTCAACGTTGCTTATAACAAAACAGTCATTACCCGTCTGACTACCGATGACGAACGTGAAGACTATTATGGTGTTCCTACTGGTGAAAACATTGCTGGTGGTGTGGGTAACAAAATCCAAATTCACCAGACAGGGCAGGCTCCTTCCAGCTTCTTCGTTTACCAGCAGGTTTATGACTTGGAAGGCAAACCTATCGAGGGTATGTATGTTGATAAGAATAAGGATGGCATCATCAATGATGCAGACAAATATTGCTACAAGAAAGCTGCTCCTGACTTTACCTATGGCTTCAACACCACTCTCAACTACAAGAATTGGACGTTGGCTGCCAGCGCTCATGCTAGTACGGGTAATTATTTGTATAACAACATCTCCTCTAACGGCGACTTGTTGACCGACCTTGCAACCAACGGCTTTGTAAACAACCGTTATCGTACGGCAGAAGAGCATAATTTTGCCAATTTCGCACAATACTGGAGCGATATGTATATACAGAATGCTTCCTTCCTGAAACTCGACAACATTACCTTGAGCTATCTCTTCAATCTGAAGGGACATCATAGACTGAGCGTCTTCGGTACTGTTCAGAACGTTTGCACGATTACTGCTTACCAAGGAATCGATCCCGAAATCTTCAGCGGTATTGATAATAACATGTATCCACGTCCTCGTATTTACATGCTTGGTCTGAAGTATAATTTCTAATCGAAAAAAGATATGAAAACTATGAAAAAGAATATATTAGCCATTTTTGGGATAGCCATCAGCATGGTCTTCGGACTTAGCTCATGTGTTGGTGATCTTGAAGTCACTCCCATTGACGAGAATATTGTTCTGCCAGAGGATGTGCTCAACTCACAGGCTGCCTTTGAAAGTCTGTTAGCAAAGTGCTATCAGGGACTTTGCTGTTCTGGTTCTTTCGGTCCTGACGATGTTGCCGACATGGATGGTATTGACGGTGGCTTCGGACAATATATGCGCGCCTTGATAAACATGGAAGAATTGTCCACCGATGTGATAACTTGTTGCTGGAATGACGGAAACATCGCCGACATTCACAACTTGTCTTGGAACAGCTCGAATGAGTTCTCCTTGTCCATGTATTATCGTATCTATTATCAGATAAGTATTTGCAACGAATTCATTCGTCAAAGTAAGGCCACGACTATCGAAGGATATACGAACAAGGCTGCTTATATGGCAGAAGCTCGTGCGTTACGACTCTTATCTTATTATCATGCCATTGACATGTTCGGTAATGTACCTTTTGCTACCGAAGACAACAGTGTTGGTTCGGAAGGTCCTGATCAGATTAAACGAGCCGACCTTTTCAACTGGATGGAAACCGAAGCAAAAGAGCTTCTTGATGGCACAGACTTGGCAGAAGTAGGCAAGAACGAATATGGACGTGCAGATAAGGGTCTGGTTCAAATGATACTTGCAAAACTGTACCTGAATGCTGAAATATGGAAGGGTGAGGCAATGTATGACAAGTGCGCTTCACTGTGCGAAACGATTATTTCCGAGTATCCTCTCCACTCTAATTGGTCCGACCTCTTCTGTGCCGACAATCACCTCTTCTCGAAGAATACCACTTATCCCGGCGGTGATGAGATTATCTTCCTGTCTCCGCAGGATGGCATGGTTCTTCAGTCGTATGGTTCGACAAACTTCCTTGTCTTTGCTTCTACTTGGGCTGTTAAAGGAGACACAGACGACCGTATCATGGATGCAGCCGCTTTGGGTATTTCTTCCGGTTGGTCTGGCTTGAGCCTCACAGGAGCCTTTACCAGCAAATTTGCCGAGAAAGATGTACGCGCAGCCTTCTTTAAGGGAGGATTCGGCCAGTATATTGATGAGCTTCGCGACAATATTGGCGGTTCCAATGGATGGAAATCTATGAAGTACAAAAATGTCAACCACGATGGTTCTGAAGCTCAGGCAGCCGGTTTCGTGGATGTTGATTTCCCCGTATTCCGTAGTGCCGACGCTTACTTAATGTATGCTGAATGTGCTGCACGTGGTGCTGCCGACAAGACTAAAGGACAGAAATACCTGAATGCTATCAGTAACCGTGCAGGTATCGGTGACTTGGCTCTTACGCTTGATAATATAATTGATGAGCGAGGACGTGAACTTTATCTCGAGGGCCATCGTCGTCAGGATCTTATCCGCTTCGGACTCTTCACTACATCCAAATACCTTTGGGAGTTCAAGGGTGGCGTAGGCGAAGGGACTGAAGTTTCCAGCATCTACAATCTCTATCCAATTCCTTCGGGCGAACTCAATGCCAACGGCAAGTTGTCACAGAATGAAGGTTTTTAATAGTACTGTATCAACAACAAATAAATATTTCTGAAAAATGAAAAAATATTTATCCTTAGCTCTTATTGCCGTCTTCGGGCTCTTCTGGTCCTGTTCCGACGACAATATTGTAGCCGTATATGATCCTGCTAATGCAACGGTTCCTACTCTGGGCAACATCTCCGGTGTTGAACTCACCGAGGATGGTGATGCTATCATCACTACATACGATGAGGCTACTTTCGGGCTGGATGTTCCCAGAGGATATACTCTGTATGCAGCTAAGTCGGGTACCAATTTCGATCCGATGGTAAAGGTGTCTTCAACCATAAAAGAAGGTAAAATAACTATCAAGCAGACAGCCCTCAATTCACTTATCTTGAATATGGGCGGAATAGCAGGAGAACCATTCTCCCTTGATTTCAAACTCGTCGCAAATGCCTTGACAGACAAAAGCGTTGAAATCGCAATTGCAACTGTCGAGTCAAATGTCGTTACGGCATCTTTCACTCCGTATGATGCTGAAATGCTTGACAAAGACAAGTTCCCGACAGCCTATATTCCTGGAGGCTATCAGGCCAAGGGAGATGGTGGAAGCGGCTGGGTATTCACCGACGAACAATACCTCTATGATTATGAAGGTACGAATGTCTATACCGGTTTGGTAGACTTCTACGAGGTTGGTGCTGCTGGCTTGGACTATGGCTTCAAATTAACGCTTGCTCCTACATGGGATGAAGGTGACTTTGGAGCACCCACCGGTGTCACTCTTGAGAGTGAGCCTTCTGTTGTAGAACTGAAACAGAAACCGTCAGACCCCGAAAACGACAATATCTTGTGCTTCGACTCTCATCGTTATTATATGTTCTCATTTGAACCCTCAGCCAAGAAGTTGACAAAGATGTATGCATTTGACAACGTCGGTATTGTCGGAGAATTCAACGGATGGAATGCAGCAGATGAAAACTGCAAGATGACATATAATAAGTATTATCATCGCTTCTATATCGACTGGACATTTGCTGATGCTACTAAGCTCAAATTCACTTGCGATGATGCATGGGATCAGAACTGGGGTGTTGACTGTGCTCCAGGTGGCGCTGATATTCCAGTTGAGGCAGGTTCCTATCGTATTTATCTTGACCTGAACAAGTTGACATATGATTTCAACTCAAATATGTACGGTAAGGATGAGCCTGGTGGTCAGGCAGTAGAACCTGAACCTGAGCCTACTTATCAGGGCTGGGGTATCATCGGAAGCTTCAATGAGTGGAACGGTGATGTTCCTATGACGGAAGCTGACGGTGTTTGGACCGGATATGTCAATCTTGATGCCGATGCCGCTTGGAAGCTCCGCAAGGATGCAGATTGGGCTGAGAACCTCGGTGGTGCGTTTGCAGCCCTTGGTGAGCCATTTACAGCAGTTTCGGCAGGCGACGACATTAAAGTTGGACAAGGAGGTTTCTTCAAGGTTGTCTATGACAGCAACGCAGGAACAATCACCGTTTCGGAAGGTAACGTATGGTCACTCATTGGAACACTTAACGGCTCAAATTGGGATACCGACTATTTCTGCACAGAAGTGGATGGAAAATGGGTTAGCCCAGAGTTTACCATTGAAGAAGAACAAGCATTCAAATTCCGTTACAACCTGAGCTGGGATGTAAACTTCGGTGGTGTGTTTGTCAACTTCGACGAGCCTTTCGAGGCTGTAGCCGGAGGTGCCGACATCAAACTTCCTGCCGGTAAGTATATCGCTACCCTCGATCCTGAAGCAAAGACAATCGTAGTTGTGAATGCATCAAAATCATGGGGCGTTATCGGCAACTTCAACGGTTGGGCCGAGGATGTGGATATGACGGAGGTTGTTCCAGGCGTTTGGGTTAGTCCTGTCATTGAACTCACCGAAGGCTGGAAGATTCGTTATGATGACGGCTGGGAGGTGAACAGAGGAGGAGCCACTCCTTCTGAGGCTGGTGTAGCAGTAGCTGCAGTTCCCGGTGGAAGCGACATCAATCTTGCCGGCGCCTACAGTGTTGTCTACAACGCTAATAGCGAAGTAATATACACGCTGCGTTGGGGCGTTGTCGGGAGCATTGCCAGCATTGATGGATTCAACTGGAATGCAGACGTTCCTATGAACCTCGGCACCGATGGTAAATGGTACAGTACTCCTATGGCTCTTACCACTGAAGATAGGTTCAAGATTCGAGAGTTTGCAGGTTGGGACAACAATCGTGGAGGCGAGTGTGCTGCTATTGGTGAGCCTTTCGCTGTAACTGCTGGTGGTAGTGATATGTTCGTTCCTGCAGATGGAGTTTATATGCTGGTTTACGATGCAGCTAACGAGACAATTGAGCTCACCACTAACTTCTGGGGCCTAATCGGAAACTTCAATGGTTGGAGTGCTGATGTTTTTATGACAAATCTCGGCAATGGAGTTTGGGCAGCCTATAATCAGACGTTTGAAGGAGGATGGAAAATCCGCCAGGCTACAGGTTGGGACAACAATCGCGGAGGTGTGTTTGCTGAGTCCGGAATTCCTTTCGAGGTAACTAACGGAGGAGCCGATATAGACACAGGCGGTGCTACTATTGACATCGTTTACGACTCTGCTGCAGAGACGATTACGGCTACTGCTCGTTGAGTAGGAAAACGTTAAAATCGTTAATATGTAAAAATAAGGATGACTTTTTGGGTCATCCTTATTTTTTTATTATCTTTGTGCTCAAATAAAAACTTTCTTGGTATGAGAAAACAGAATTATAGCCTCTCTTTGGCAAATGCCTTCTGCATGTTTTTTCTTTCATTACTTTTCTTTTCTTGTCATCAGAACGAGATAGAACCAAATGAAGGTGGAGATAAGCCAAAACCAGAGGAACTGGTTACAGATAACGGCACGTCTGGCATCACCTACCAGCTTTTGGTATACAGTTTTTGTGACAGTAACGGAGATGGTGTGGGAGATTTTAACGGTATTACATCCAAATTGGATTACCTGCAGCAGATGGGAGTGAATGCGCTTTGGCTCAGTCCTATCCATCCTGCATCTTCTTATCATGGGTATGATGTGCTTGACTATTCTGACGTTAATCCAGAATATGGCACTATGGCTGATTTCCAGAACCTGATAAATAAAGCTCACGAGAAAAACATAAAGATTTACATCGACTATGTTCTTAATCATACGAGCAAGAATCACCCGTGGTTTCTGGATGCTATCTCTTCAGAATCGAGTGAATACCGCGACTATTTCATTTTCTCCAAAAACCCGCAGGCAGACATCAAGGCAGGAAAGATACCTATGATATCTTCTGAAGGAGGAAACGGATATGATAGTGGGCAATGGTTCTCAGCTGTTTCCAGCACGGGAGGCAGTAGCATGAAGGTTAAGTTTACGCTTGAATGGGGCAGCGCGCCTACCTTGAAAATAGAAAAAGTGAATGCAATTTCCAATACGGGTAGTCAGAACTCAGGAAAATACCTGTACTATGGTGACGGGAAGATGGCTCAGTTCTACTCTTCAGGAGGGTCAACATATACTCTTTCAATAGAACTGGCTTCTTCATGGGGCGTGCTGGTTCGGACAAGCACTACCAGCTGGGACGGAGGAACCAAGTGGGGCGCTCCGGCAGGGAAAAACCAGTTGGTGTGGGGTACTCCGCTTAAACTGTCGAACAGCGATGCACAAGACATTCTCCTTCCCGGAATGGAAACGGTTTACTACCATTCGCATTTCTGGACATCCTATTTTGCTGATTTGAACTACGGTCCTGCAGCAACAAGTGAAACATCAGGCGCTTTCAAGGCTGTAACTGAAGCTGCAGACAAATGGATTAACATGGGTGTGGATGGATTCCGCTTGGATGCTGTGAAACATATCTATCATAATGCAGCAAGTGATGAGAACCCTACTTTCCTGAAAAAGTTCTACGATCGTTGCAATAAGACTTACAAGTCATACGGACATAGCGATGATATCTATATGGTTGCGGAACATTTCTCGGAAGCTTCCGAAGTGGCTCATTACTACACCGCACTTCCAGCTTATTTCGAGTTTAGTTTCTGGTGGAGATTATCGGATGCCATCAATAAAGGTGCAGGCAGTACATTCGCTCCCACGATACAAGGGTATCGGGACCTTTATGCTAAATACCGTACCGACTTCATAGAAGCAACAAAGCTTTCAAATCACGATGAAAACCGTGCGGCAAACGATCTCGGGAAGAATATTAATAAGGAGAAGCTGGCAGCAGCCGTGCTGCTTACCGCAGGAGGAGAACCTTACATTTATCAAGGAGAGGAATTAGGCTATTGGGGTGTCAAGAATAATGGAGATGAATATGTACGTACGCCCATGATGTGGACTACTTCCGTCTCGGCAATTGCAGACAAGAAGCTTGCAGGAAAGGTTGACAAGTCTATGCTGACGTCTTCTATCTCTGTCGCAACCCAAAGTGCTGACGAAAACTCCATATTGAATGTCTATCGCACCTTCGGTAAGCTTCGCGCTACCTATAAGGCTCTATCCAAAGGCTCATTCACTACCCGACTCATCAACGGAAGCACATCGATTTCTGCGTGGTATCGCGAGTATGACGGGCAGAAGATTCTTGTCATTCACAACTTTAGCGGAGGAGGAACTACGATTACTCTTGCTGGTGACAAAACTGAAAATCTAATAGGCTCAAATGGCAGCGTAGCTGTACGAGACGGGAAACTAACTCTTGGCGGATATAGCTCTGCCGTATTCCTTCAGTAATATGTTTAGCAGAATAATCAGAAATTCATTATTGCTTCTCATCCCTTGGTGCTTGATTAGCTGTACACCTAAGGATGACCCAACTCCTAAACCCAATCCCGATCCTGAACCAGAGTTTGTTTTCGCTAAGGGCGCCGACATCAGCTGGGTTACCGAGATGGAAGCCAAAGGGTATAAGTTCTATAATGCTCTCGGCGAGGAGAAGGAATGTACGGCTCTGCTGAAAGAGTCGGGATTCAATGCTGTGCGCTTTCGCGTGTGGGTTAATCCTTCCCCCTCTTACAATAGCATGAAAGACGTGCTTATCAAGGCTCTGCGCGCCAAGAAGTTGGGAATGAAGATAATGATAGACTTCCATTATAGCGACTCGTGGGCTGATCCTGGGAAGCAGATTGTTCCTGCTGCCTGGAAGTCGATGTCTCCTACGGAAATGGCAGATGCTGTTGCCAATCATACCAAAGAGACTTTGCAGTTGCTGAAAAACAACGATATAGACGTCACTTGGGTACAAGTGGGCAACGAAGTAGCCAACGGTATGCTTTGGGAGTCGGGGCGTGTGGCAGGAAACAGTATCGGTAGTTTTGGCAAATACTTTGCTGCCGGATACAATGCTGTGAAGAGCGTTTACCCTGAAGCCTTAGTCGTGCTCCACATTGATAACGGATGGAAGAGCTCTACCGTTCAGTGGTTCTTTAATCTGATGAAAACCAATAACGTACAGTACGATGTGGCAGGCTTCTCGCTCTATCCGTCATACTGGGATGATACCATTAAAGGCTATCCCGACTGGACGACAAAAACACAGCAGTTTGTGTCGCAAGTGAAGTCATTCAAGGCTCTTTTCGGCAAACCTGTATTGCTTACGGAATTCGGTATGCCCGCAAGCGAGCCTGAGAAGGCGAAAGAAGCATTGAAGTATCTGCTCGACAATACTTCGTCGCTTGATTATTTTGGCGGAATATTCCTTTGGGAGCCCGAGAGCGAACAGAGCAGAAACGGCTACGCCTATGGTGCTTTCAGCAACGGAACTCCTACTTCAGCGCTTGATCCTTTTAAGAACTAATCATTTGTGTTATGAAACGAAACACTTTTTTCCTTCTCCTTGCGGTTTTGCTCTTAGCAGCATGCTCGCACGACAAAAAACAGTCACAATCCGTTTGTGAACAAGATCCTAACAGCGGTGTTGTTTACGAAATGAACGTCCGCCAGTATACGCCCGAAGGCACATTTGCTGCCGCTGAGGCTCAGCTGCCCCGCTTGAAAAAGCTGGGTGTTGATATCCTTTGGCTGATGCCCATCCACCCCATCGGAGTGGAGGGCAGAAAGGGCTCGCTGGGAAGCTACTATGCTCCATTTGACTACAAGAACGTGAATCCGGAATTCGGCACCCTTGAAGATTTCGACCATTTCCTTGCTGCAGCTCACAACTTGGGCATTAAGGTGATTCTGGACTGGGTTGCCAACCATACGTCGCCCGATTCGAAATGGATAGATGAACATCTGCACGAGTGGTATTTGCTCGACAGCGTGGGAAAGCCCGTTGTGCAGTACGACTGGACCGATATCGCTCCTCTCGACTGGGAAAAATCGCCGAAGGCTATGTGCGACGCTATGGAAGATGCTATGCGCTTCTGGCTCCTCAGGGGAGTGGATGGCTTCCGTTGCGATGTGGCACATCAGATTCCCGTATCCTTCTGGAAACCAGCGTTTGACCGCTTCCGTAAGGAGTTTCCCGGCACGTATTATTTGGCAGAAGGCGAGCGTCCCGACTTGCAGACAGCATTTGATGCTACGTATGCTTGGGAACTGCATCATATGATGAACAGCATTGCTCAAGGGAAGAAGGCAGCGAAGGACCTTGCAGCCTATCTTGTCCGCGACGATGCTGCATATCAGACTGTTGCCCATCCCAAGAAGAGTGTCTCAGCCAAGAGAGGTTCTCTGCGACTGATGTTCACCAGCAATCATGATGAGAATTCGTGGAGCGGCACCGAGATGGAGCGAATGGGCGAATATGCCCCAGCTCTTGCTGTCTTGACTTTCACATTGCCTCATTCTCAGCCACTTATCTACACGGGACAAGAAGTGGGCTTCAATCATCGCTTCCTCTTCTTTGAGAAAGATACGGTGCCCGACTGGACTTACAATGACTGCACGAAGTTCTACCAGACGCTGACAACATTGCGCCACAACCATCTGTCGCTGCAACCAAACGCCCCCTACGAGCTACTTAACACCAACGACAGCTGCTTTGCCTTCCGTCGTTTCTATCAAGGCGATACGGTTTCGGTGTTTGTGAACCTGTCGCATAGCCCTGTAGAGTGGAACGGAGAATGTGTTCCGGCTGCAGGATGGAAGATTTGCGAATAGTTGCCCACAAGGTACTCTGCGCGGAACTCAAGGCATTTTGAAATATGAAGAAGGGAAAAGATTTTTTCCCTTCTTCATAAAAATTTTTCCCTTCTTCATATCGCGCGATTCCTTCTTCATAATTTTTCGGGGAGAATATAGGTTGCGCACTCAGTTAATTCGCGAAAAATTTGTAGGAATAACGGAAAAGAATTACCTTTGCACCGTCAAAAAAAGAAAAGGCGTCAATCATCGCTGATTTATGGAATTAAACAAACTTACGGCAGTTTCGCCGATAGATGGTCGCTATAGAAGCAAGACCGAGAGGTTGGCAGACTATTTCTCAGAATTTGCACTCATACGCTACCGTGTGCGCGTCGAGATAGAATACTTTCTCGCGCTGATGAACGAAATCCGTCCTGAGGCCTGGACGGATGCTGTCGTACAGGTAGGTAACACGCAGACTATCATGCAGGATAGCCCCGTTCCCTCAAGTGTGCTGCGCAGCATATGGAGGGAGTTTTCTACGGAAGATGCCGAGCGCGTGAAGGAAATTGAGTCGGTAACCAATCACGACGTGAAGGCTGTGGAGTATTTCATAAAGGAGCAGTTTGACGTGCTTGCGGAGACTTATCCCACGCTTAACGCGCTGAAGGAGTTTGTGCACTTCGGACTTACTTCTCAGGATATCAACAACACTTCGGTTCCGCTCTCCATCAAGGAAGCTCTGGCTGATGTGTACTATCCTCTGCTTGAGGAACTTATTGCGCAGCTCAACACGTATGCCGAAGAGTGGAAGGAGATACCTATGCTGGCCAAGACGCACGGACAGCCCGCTTCGCCCACGCGCCTGGGTAAAGAGATAAAGGTTTTCGCCTATCGCCTGGAGCAGCAGCTTGCTGCGCTGAAAGCGATTCCGCTCACAGCCAAGTTCGGCGGAGCAACGGGTAATTTCAACGCTCATCATGTTGCATATCCTGCTGTCGACTGGATTTCGTTTGCCAATACGTTTGTTAGTCAGAGTCTGGGGCTCGTTCGCGAGCAATATACGACGCAGATTTCAAACTATGATTTCCTGGGCGCTGTCTTCGACGGGATGAAACGTATCAACACCGTCATGATTGATATGAACCGCGACTTTTGGCAGTATATCTCGATGGAGTACTTCAAGCAGCAGATCAAGGCTGGAGAGGTGGGCTCCAGCGCTATGCCGCACAAGGTGAATCCCATTGACTTTGAGAATGCGGAAGGAAACCTGGGAGTTGCTAACGCAATATTGGAACATCTGTCGTCAAAGCTGCCTGTGAGCCGTCTTCAGCGCGATTTGACCGATTCAACGGTGCTGCGCAACGTGGGAGTTCCCTTCGGACACATCCTCATCGCCATCCAAAGTTCCCTCAAGGGACTCCGTAAGCTGCTTTTGAACGAACCTGCCATTCGGCGCGATTTGGATAATCAGTGGAACGTGGTTGCTGAAGCCATTCAGACTATACTGCGCCGTGAAGGATATCCCAATCCGTATGAGACGCTAAAGGCGCTGACTCGCACCAACAGCGTTGTGACAGAAGAGTCGATACATGCATTTGTAGATAATCTTGAATTAGGAGAAGACGTAAAAGAAGAACTTAAATCTATCACCCCGCGTAACTATACGGGAATGTAATTGTTACAGTAAAACTTAGTTAAGGATACATTATTTCAAAGGCCGTGAGGCCAGTATTTATTTCGGTATTTAATTTAGAACAACAATGGAAGAAAAAGACAACACTCTCGAACCAATGGAGTCGGGAGCAAATGAAAACGAACAGAGACAAACACGCAGACCTCGTTTCACAAGACCCGTCGACGGTGACCGCCCCCAGCGCCCACGTTTCGTGCGCGACGGAGAAAACACTCGCTATCAGCGCGTAGAGCGTACGCCCCGTCCTTACCAACCGCGTTATAATAATGAAGAGGAAGGTGCTCAGGGCGAACGACGCAATTTCGAGCGCCCTTATCGCTCCTATCAACCCCGATACTACAACGAGCAGCAGGGAGAACGCCCCTATCGCCCTCGTTACAACAGAGATGAGCAGCAAGGAGAGCAGCCACGTCCTTATCGTCCCCGTAACAATCAGGAGGGGCAGATGAACGAAAACCGTTCCTATCGCCCACATTATAACAATTACGAGGAGCAGGCTCCCCGCTATCATCGTCCTTATCAGCCTCGTTACGAGCAGGGCAATTCCTGGGAAGGACAGCAGGAGGAAGGCTATCGTCCTCAGCCCCGCCGTCCTTATCAGGGAGAAAACAACGGCTATCGTCCTCGTGGATTTAATAATGGCAATTATCGCCAGAATGCTCCTTTCGCACGCGCCCCGAAGAAGTCGTTCAGTGAGAAGTACAACAAGAAAAAGCAGATTCTCTATCGCGAGGAACTTGCTGATCCTAATGAGCCTATCCGTCTGAACAAGTATTTGGCAAATGCAGGCGTTTGCTCACGTCGTGAGGCAGACGAATTCATCCTTGCCGGCGTGGTAAGTGTCAACGGGCAGGTAATAACTGAACTGGGCACGAAAGTTAAGCGCAGCGATGAGGTTCGTTTCCACGATCAGCTAGTGAATATCGAGCGCAAGATTTATCTTCTTCTCAATAAGCCGAAGGATTATGTCACCACAGTAGAAGATCCGCAGGATAGAAAGACTGTTATGGACCTCGTGAAAGGTGCTTGTAAGGAGCGCATCTATCCCGTTGGGCGTCTTGACAGGAATACAACTGGCGTTCTTCTTTTCACCAACGACGGAGAGATGGCTTCGAAGCTCACTCACCCGAGTTTCCGCAAGAAGAAGGTTTATCACGTACGCGTTGACAAGCCTCTGACTGCTGAAGATTTTGAAAAACTGCTTTCAGGTATTGAACTGGAGGACGGCGAAATAAAGGTGGATGCCATCAACTTTACTCCTACCGATACGGATCATACTCAGGTTGGAATCGAGATTCATTCAGGACGTAATCGCATCGTGCGTCGTATGTTCGAGGCTCTTGGATATCATGTGGTTCGTCTCGATCGCACCCAGTTTGCCGGATTGACGAAGAAAAACCTGCGTCGCGGAGATTGGCGTTTCTTAACCGAGAAAGAAGTCAACATGTTGCGCATGGGCGCTTATGAATAATGTTAGAAAGGAATTCAATAATGGAACAAATCAAACGTACACGCATCGCAGACTTGCTGAAGGCACCAGCTTTCGGCACTACTGTGAATGCTAAAGGTTGGGTACGCACACGTCGCGGAAACAAAAATGTCAATTTCATTGCGCTGAACGACGGAAGCACTATCCATAATCTGCAGATTGTTGTCGACCTGTCAAACTTCAGCGAGGATATGCTGAAGGATATCACAACTGGCGCTTGCATTAGCGTAAATGGTTTGCTTGTCGAGTCGGTAGGCTCAGGGCAGGCTGCTGAAGTGCAAGCAAAGGAGATTGAAATTCTGGGAGGATGTGATAATACCTATCCGCTGCAGAAGAAAGGTCATTCGATGGAGTTCTTGCGTGATGTCGCACATCTTCGTCCTCGCACAAATACTTTCGGGGCTGTCTTCCGTATCCGCCACAATATGGCTATGGCTATCCACACCTTTTTCCACGAAAAGGGTTTCTACTATTTCCATACGCCCATAATCACGGCTAGCGACTGCGAGGGAGCAGGGCAGATGTTCCAAGTTACTACGATGAACCTCTATGACTTGAAGAAGACGGAGACGGGTTCCATCGATTATTCGGGAGATTTCTTCGGCAAGCAGACAAGCCTGACCGTTTCAGGACAGTTGGAGGGGGAATTGGCAGCTACAGCACTTGGGGCAATCTACACTTTCGGTCCTACCTTCCGTGCCGAGAACAGCAACACTCCTCGACATCTTGCTGAGTTCTGGATGGTAGAACCTGAAGTGGCCTTTGCCGATTTGGACGAACTGACTGCTTTGGAAGAAGAATTCATCAAATACTGTGTGAAATGGGCCCTTGACAATTGTGCCGATGATTTGGCATTCTTGAACAAGATGATAGATCCGGGCCTTATTGAGCGCCTTCAGGGTGTTATCTCTACGGATTTTGTGCGTCTTCCCTACACGGAGGGTGTGCGTATCCTCGAAGAGGCAGTTAAGAACGGGCGTAAGTTTGAGTTTCCTGTATACTGGGGCGCAGATCTTGCTTCTGAGCATGAGCGCTATCTGGTTGAGGAGCACTTCAAAAAGCCTGTCATCATGGTGGATTACCCGAAGGAGATAAAGGCTTTCTATATGAAGCAGAATGCTGACGGAAAGACAGTTCAGGGTACCGATGTGCTCTTCCCGCAGATAGGGGAGATTATCGGAGGCTCGGTGCGTGAAGAGAATTACGACAAACTGAAAGCACGTATCGACGAGCTGCATGTTCCGATGAAGGATATGTGGTGGTACCTCGACACACGTCGCTACGGCACTTGCCCCCACGCAGGATTCGGGCTCGGGTTTGAGCGCCTGCTGCTCTTTGTCACAGGCATGCAGAACATACGCGACGTCATTCCTTTCCCCCGTACGCCTAACAATGCAGCGTTTTGATTTACAGTTCTCGAGGGATGTGCCACAAGGCGCATCCCTTTTTTCTTCCTCATTTTGCGGGTTTGAAGCACGGAAAAACTCTTTTTCTTTCTCCATAAATAATTATGAAGAAGGGAAAAATATTTTTGGAGAACACATCTCGCGCGCTGGAGAACAAAAAAATGAGGTTTGGAGAACTTTTTTTTTAATGGCCTTAGACGATACTTTTTTAAAGCAATATTTGGCAGGAAAATACGCTTTTCGCGCATGCGCACGCGTACCTTATATTATAACATTATAAGTCGAATGGTAACAGAATGCCCAAAACTCATAAAGAAGTAGTATGATTTAAAATGTTAAAATTGCGCATGATTTCATATTGTGTGCAAAAGTGGAATGTTAAAAAGAAGATTTTAAATTTATTTAACATAACAATACCTCTTTCAAATCCTTTTTTTGAGGCTTAGGAAGAAAGGATTAAGGTGATGCTCTTAAAATGCGAGGAAAAACGTCAAAATATAAGCTAAAAACAGCCCAGATACACAAAAGAGTCAAATTTTTTTAAAAAATAATTGGATTTTTTTTTGGCAGAAAGAAAAAAGTACTATATTTGCAGCGAAAAACTGCCCAAACTATGCCCAAACGTGGTGTGTCTGGCAGTGATTCAGTGAGTTAACTTATGGAAAATGAACAAATAACAATAAAGAGTGAAACCCTAAAAACATTATTCTTCTACGAAACAGACAGTGTATTATTTTTAGGTAAGACGGCGAGGGTAGCCCTTGTCCTTACATCCACTACGGAAAATTTTATCTAATTTTTATTAACTATATTCAAAAACAAAATCAGTTAAACAATGAAAAAATCATTTTTAAGTTTCTTGTTAGGAGCGGTAGTAATCGCTTCTGCAAGTGTTTTTGTTTCTTGTCAGGATTATAATGATGACATTAATAACCTGCAGGAGCAAATTGATCTTAACAAGACTGACCTGACTAATCAGATTAACGATCTGAAGAGTCAGCTGGCTACCCTTCAGGAACAGCACGCAAAGGACGTTACCGCCCTTGAGAATGCTATCAAAGCTCTTGAGGCTCAGACTGATCTTCGCATTGCAGACGCTAAGGCTGAGGCTATCAAAGAGGCTCAGAAAATGTATGCTGACGCCATTGCTCACGCCGATGCTGCAGCTGCTGCAGAGGCCGCTAAGGCACTGAACGAGGCTAAATCGTACGCTGCTCAGGTAGCTGCCGCTGAGGCACTCGCTGCTAAGAATGCTGCCATCGTAGCTGCTAACGAGGCTGCTCAGAAGATGGTTCAGGATGCTATTGATCAGTTCAACAATGCTATTAAGGCACTTGAGGAGAAGCACGATCGCGACGTTAAGGCTCTTCAGGATGCCGACGCTGCTGAGGCTAAGGCTCGCAAGGATGCTGACGATGCTATCTGGGTTGCTCTGAACAAGGCTATCGCTGACATCGAGCAGGCACAGAAGGACATCGTAAAGGCTCAGGCTACTGCTGACGAGGCTCTGGCTCTTGCTAAGGCTAACAAGGCTGCCATCGAGGCAGAGGTTGCTCGTGCAAAGGCTGCTGAGGGTAAGTTGCAGGAGGGTATCGATGCTAATGCTGCTGAGATCACCAAGCTGTGGACCAAGTGCGATGAGCTGAACGACGCTATCCTGAAGAATGCTGCTAGAATCGAAGAGGTTTACACCGAGCTCGACAAGAAGATCGCTGCCGTTCGCGACCGCGTTGCTGTTCTTGAGAACAAGGTTTCTACCCTCGAGGATCAGATGAAGGAAGCTTACAGACAACTCGCTGACCATCAGGCACGTATCGAAGCTCTTGAGGCTTGGGTTGAGGCTTATGAGCCCGTTATCGAGGACCTCGTAAACCGCATGGGTATTGCTGAGAGCAAGATTGATGATCTCTATGACAGGCTCGCTAAGGAGATCCAGGATCGCAAGGATGCTGACGCTGCTCTTCAGGAGCAGATCACTGCTAACTTGAACAAGATCAATCAGGAAATTCAGGATCGCAAGGATGCTGACGCTGCTCTTCAGGCTCAGATCACCGCTAACAGAAAGTCAATCGACTCTCTCTGCGTTGTTGTAAAGAATCTTGAAGATAAGGCTGCTAAGCTCCGTGAGGATCTTGATGCTGAAGTTAACCGCGCAAAGGCTGCCGAGGCTGACCTCCAGGGACAGATCGACGACCTGAACAACGCTGTTGATAGCTTGGGCAAAGAGCTCGTTCGCGTAGAGGGCAAGCTTGACGCTGCTATCGCGAAGTATGATGCTGAAATCGCTGCTATCAAGGACCAGCTCACTCACCTCTTCGGCAACGACTTCGCTGTTGTTACCGACGTATTCCTTGATAAGGTTATCAAGAATCCTCTGTACAAGTTCGACTACACCGCTATCGTTGAGGACGTTATCTTCCCGTTCGAAGGCGCTAAGAATGCAAAGGAAATCAAGACCGACACCATCGTTGTTGGCGAGGCTGAATCAGAGCCTGGTTTGCTTGTTGTAACCATCAATCCTACTACCGAGGACTGGACCGGTAAGAACCTCTTCCTCTATGATGAGAAGGGTCTTGCTCACCCGTTCTTCACACTGGCTAACACCCAGCTCTATGATGGCGAATACATCTTCACCCGTGCTGAGGGTGGCGAACCTCGCTATTCTGCTGACATCATCGGTGGTGAACTCACTGATGAGCAGCTGATTGCTGGTCTCGAAGAGCCTACTGAGGAGGATATTGAGGTTATCGATACTCCTTCAGAGAATGTTGCAACCAACGAGACTCAGGCTGACATGAGTGGTGATGGCGAAGAAGGCGAAGAGGTTGTTCCTCTCTATGCAGTAGCTGCTGAATACTTCCTCTACAACGAGGCTGGCGAAGAAATTCGTGAGCTTTGCTACTCTCTCTTCAAGTTCGACGGTATCTATGACGTTGAAGGTACTCTCCTCGAGGGTCTGGGCGACGAAATCGACTGGACTGTTTCAGTAGAAGATGAGTTTGACGTTGTTACCGAGTTCGAGAACATCCAGAATGGTAAGGACTCTCTCCATTATGTATATTGCACCGCTGCCATCGACGCTTGTGGTGACACAATCGCTGAGGCTACCGATTACATGAACGGTCTTGGTAACTATGCTAAGGTTATCAACGCTGCAGATATGGAGAATCCTTGGACTGTAACCGTAGATGAGAAATATGCATTCTACACCTTCGTTTATCATTACTTTGTGATGGACGTTAACGGTAACATCATCGACCTTGGCGAACAAGCTGTTACTATTGGTTCTAACATTGAGCCTGAACGTAAGGTATTCACCTTCGCAGTTACTCCTGACAGCGCTGGTCTGAACAAGTCTGAGGCTCAGGCAATTCCTGTTGAGCTCGCTTGGAACGAGGCTCTGCCCGATTGCTCCGAACTCGTTGCTTACGTAACTCCGCTTGCAATTCCTGAGGAAGAGGGTGGCCTGCAGCTTGGTATTACAGCTGTTAAGCTCTATCCTGAGTTCCGTGAAGAAGCTCAAAGCGATCCGTTCGGTAAGGATGAAGCTGAGGCTGTTGATGAGCTGTATGTTGTTTACGATCCTGCTAAGCTGGTTGTAGGTGAGACTTACACCTACGCTGTTGAGGTTAAGATGAAGGAACTCACCATCAGCTACGACACTATCCATGTTGTAATGATGCGTCCTGAAGGCTACGACTTCGACTGCCTCGAGAAGATCACTTCTGCTTGGAACAAGGACAAGAGCCGCACCATCGTTTGGGCACAGGGCTTCGTTCCTGGTGATGCTGAGAATGAAGAGACCGCTAACCAGAACGCTTGGTACGATCTGAACGGTTCGTTCACCAACATTCCTACCGCTGAGGAGAGTCCTCGTGAGGATGGCACTGAGTTCGTATTCGTTAACGTTACTGGCGCTGAGCCTTACAAGGCTAACACCAAGTATCACGGTGAACTCACTGTTGGTCAGATTGTAACTATGCCTACTGTTGAGAACAACGATTCTATCGTAGTTCCTTACACCGCAGTTCTTGCTGACGACAACGAGAGCCCAAGTATCTGCAACTGGTGGTACAAACTCGAGTTTGGCACGAAGGTATTCGGCCTCGAGAGCCTCTATGGCTATGAGAAGCCTCATACCGCTCTTGATCATCAGTTCGAGATTGCATTCCAGAGCCCGATCTATCACGACGGTGTTGTTTACAACTACGTAACTGGCAACTATGAAGGTGGCTGTGTACTCGTTGGCGATTCTATGATCGTTGCTACTGACGGTACCGAGTATCCTGCATTCTTCATCGAGTTCCCGCGTATGACCTACTACATCGCAGAAGCTAACTTCCAGGGTTCGAACGATCCTTCAACTTCTGTAGTCGATCCTATCAAGTACTTCGGCGAGATCGCTCCTGACTATGCTACATGGCAGGAAGATCGTGACGGTGTTTACATTGAGAAGACCGCTGCTGACAAGGATGAGGATGGCAAGCTCACTTATCTGGATCTGCTCTATCGTGATGCACGTATCTACAATGTAGAAATCGAACTTGCTGAGGCTCCTGCAACTCTCACAGGTCTGAATGACTACACTGTATGGAACGACAAGACCAATGAATACCTCTTCGAGGAGAAGCCTACTGTAACCAACATGGGTATTGAGTTCAAGACCTATGACAAGTATCCTTCACTCCAGACAATTCCTGCATTCTACTATGTAATGAAGGTTACCGACATCTGGGGTCTCGAGAAGAAGTATCCGTTCATCATCACCATCAATCCTAACACCAAGGAAGGTGAGCAGTTCTAATCTGCAGAATTTTTGAAAACAGAAGGAGGAAGCTGAGTCTTCACTTCCTCCTTCTTTCAAAAAACAAACCCTAAAACAATCTGAAAGTAAATAAAATGAAATCAAGAATATTCTTATTCGCTGCTGCTCTTCTGGCTACTTCTTTCGTAGTAGCTCAGAACGCAAACGATGAGGTGGTGACTGAGTTCAATCCACATTGGTATCTTCAGGTACAGGGTGGTGCTGCAGAGACTCTTGGTGAGGTTAGTTTCACCGAACTGATATCTCCGGCTGCTCAGCTTGCTATCGGTCGTCAGTTCTCCCCTAACTGGGCTGTTCGCTTCGCAGTCGATGGCTGGCAGGCAAAAGGCTCATGGGTTAATCCTCATAATGTTTACAAGTTCAACTACGTAGGTGCTAACTTCGATGTATTCTTCAATCTGACGAATGCCATCTGTGGTTGGAAACCCGATCGCGTATTCAATTTCAGCCTCTTTGCTGGTGCTGGTTGCAACTATGCATTCAACAATCAGGAAGCTGTTGATTTCCACGCTACATCCACCTACACTCCAGCTTATCTTTGGAGACACTACTGGATTACTCCCGTTGGCCGTTTCGGTTGTGCTGCTGACGTCCGTCTGACAGAGCGTTTGGCTCTCGGACTTGAGGCAAATGCAAATATTCTCAATGACCATTTCAACTCAAAGAAGGCTCATGACAGCAATGTTGACTGGCAGTTCAATGCACTTCTTGGCTTGAAGCTCGCTCTTGGTCCTACCAGCAAGACTACGGTTATTCCTGCTCCGGTTGTTCCCGTTGTTGAACCCGAACCAGCTCCCGTAGTTGTTGAAAAGAAGGCAGAGCCCGTTGTTATCGAGGATATCCGCAAGGACATCTTCTTTGAGATTCGTTCTTCTGTTCTCTCAGAGGAAAGCGTATCTAAGCTGAATGAAATCGTTGTCTACATGCGTGATCACAAGGATGCTAAGGTTACCGTTTCTGCTTATGCTGACGTTAACACTGGTAATCCTCGTATCAACCAGGGATATTCTGAGGCTCGTGAGAACTCCGTTGTTAACTATCTCGTTGACCACGGTGTAGCTCCCGCTCGCATCTCCCACGCTCACTATGGTGACACCGTTCAGCCCTTCGCTGAGAATGATCTCAACCGTGTAGCTATTTGCGTTGCTACCGTTAAGTAAAAAGGGGAGGATTCGTTTCCTCTTGCAGGAATCCGGCTGCTTTCACGCAGCCGGATTTTTTTTTTTATCCTTTTCTCTTTTCTGTTTCCAAAGATCTTTCGCTCTTTCCTTTTTTATAGGTTCTCTTTCCAAAACATATTATTTGTTCTCCAGCGCGTGATATTTGTTCTCCAAAAAAAGTTTTCCCTTCTTCATATTTGTTTTTTCATTTCTTGTTGTTTTTCAATTCGAAATATCTACGATTTTATCGAATTATGGTTGAGAAAATATCTCATAATTTTTGAGTTTCTTTTTTTTATGCGTCTCCTGTTTTTTACTTAAGAGAAAGATTTTTATTGAAATATTTGGTTACTTGATAATATTGTGGTAATTTTGCAAGCCGATTATTATCGACCTTTTTGTAAAAGGTTAAGTATGAGTGCGTTGGGCTGAAAAGCCTTGCGCCTAAGGGAAGGAATTAGCCTGCTTTTCCTTGGGATAAACACTCAGGGTGAGGGAAAATCGCGAGATTGACCCAAGCGAAATGAAAAAAATTATTAGTAGTAACAATTAAACATTAAAATGGACACTTTAAGTTACAAGACCGTATCTGTAAACAAAGCTACTGCTACCAAGGAATGGGTTGTGGTGGATGCATCTGATCAGATCCTCGGTCGTCTTGGCACTAAGGTTGCCAAGTTGCTGAGAGGTAAGTATAAACCTAACTTCACCCCTCACGTAGATTGCGGTGATAACGTTATTATCATCAATGCCGACAAGGTAAAGCTCACGGGTAACAAATGGAACGATCGCGTTTATCTTCGTTATTCGCTTTATCCTGGTGGCCAGTATGCATATTCTCCTGCCCAGTTGATGGCACGCCCCAACGGTGTTGACCGTCTGGTTCGCAAGGTTGTCAAGGGTATGCTCCCCAAGAACAAGCTTTCTGCTCGCCTGCTCGATAATCTTTATATCTATGCTGGTTCAGAGCATCCTCATCAGGCTCAGAGTCCTAAGGCAATTGATATTAATACCCTCAAATAAATCGAAATATGGAAGTAGTAAATGCATTAGGCAGACGCAAAAGTGCTGTTGCTCGCGTATTTGTTAAGGAAGGAACGGGCATTATCACAATCAACAAGCGTGACTTGACCAATTATTTCCCCTCAACAATCCTCCAGTATGTCGTAAAGCAGCCTCTGGCAAAGTTGGAAGCAGAGGGAAAATATGATATTAACGTAAACGTGGTTGGCGGAGGTTTCACCGGCCAGTCACAGGCAATCCGTTTGGGCATTGCACGTGCTTTGGTGAAGATTAATCCCGACGACAAGAAGACTCTTCGCAGCGAAGGCTTCATGACGCGTGATGCTCGTGAGGTTGAGCGTAAGAAGCCGGGTCGTCCAAAGGCACGCCGCAGATTCCAGTTCAGCAAGCGTTAATGTCTGCTCGGAATGGTTTAGTATCTAAACCGACGCGACTCTCAGCATGAGATTACCCGTCGGTTGGTAAATCAAATTTTACTAAAAAAGAAAGTAAACAAATAATAAAACAACATCATGTCAAGAACAAATTTTGATACCTTATTGGAGGCAAGTTGCCACTTCGGTCACCTCAAGCGTAAATGGAATCCCGCTATGGCTCCCTACATCTTTATGGAGCGCAATGGCATTCATATTATTGACCTCCACAAGACAGTGGCTATGGTAGATACAGCCGCTGACGCTCTGAAACAGATTGCAAAGTCTGGTAAGAGAATCCTCTTTGTTGCTACTAAGAAACAGGCTAAAGAAGTGCTCGCCGAGAAGGCAAGTGCTGTCGGCATGCCCTACGTTACGGAGCGTTGGCCGGGCGGTATGCTCACCAACTTCCCCACATTCCGTAAGGCTGTGAAGAAAATGAGCACCATTGACAAACTGACCGAAGACGGAACCTTCAAGAATCTGTCCAAGCGTGAGCTTCTGCAGATTTCCCGTCAGCGCGAGAAGTTGGAGAAGAACCTTGGTTCTATCGCCGACCTTACCCGTCTGCCGTCCGCACTGTTTGTTGTCGACGTATTGAAAGAGAAGATTGCCGTTCACGAGGCTAACCGTCTGGGAATCCCCGTATTCGGTATCGTTGATACTAACTCTGATCCTTCCAACATCGACTTCGTTATCCCCGCCAACGATGATTCAACGAAATCCATCGAGGTGATTCTCGACGCATGCTGCGCAGCTATCGCCGAAGGCTTGGAGGAGCGCAAGATCGAAAAGCTCGACTCCGCTGAGAACGAAAGTGAGGAAGAGTCAAGCGAGGAGAAAGAAGCTGCCCGCCGCGAACGTCCTCGTCGTGAGCGCACCCGTCGTGCACGTATTGAGAAACCCGCAGAAGAGCCTAAGGCTGAAACTGTAGAAGAAGCTCCAGAAGTAACTGAGGCTCCCGCTGAACCTGCTGTGGAGACACCTGCAGAAGAAGCTGCTGAATAATTTAATCTTTAATTCAACATTCAACAACAATGGCTGTAAGTATTGCAGATATTCAGAAGCTCCGCAAAATGTCAGGAGCTGGTCTGGCAGATTGTAAGAAAGCCCTCGAAGAGGCAGGAAGTGATTTCGACAAGGCAATGGAACTCATCCGTAAGCGTGGTCAGGCTATTGCTGCAAAGCGTTCCGACCGTGACGCTTCCGAAGGTTGTGTCCTCGTTAAGGTTGACGGCAATTTCGGCGCTATCATCGCTCTGAAGTGCGAAACCGACTTCGTTGCTTCCAATGCAGATTTTATCAAGCTCGCTCAAGAAATTCTTGATGCTGCTGTTGCTGCACGTTGCAAGACTCTTGAAGAGGTTAACGCCCTTCCTATGGGCAACGGCACGATTGCTGAAGCAGTAACTGCTCGTAGTGGTGTTACGGGTGAGAAGATGGAACTTGACGGTTATATGACTCTCGAGGCACCTGCTCTTGCCAGCTATAACCACATGAACAAGAACTTCCTTTGCACTCTGGTTGCCTTCAACAAGGAGATGGACGATCCTGCTGTAGGACATGAGGTAGCAATGCAGGTTGCTGCTATGAATCCCGTCGCTGTCGACGAGGCTTCTGTTCCCCAGGAGGTAAAAGACCGCGAAATGACTGTCGCTGTCGAGAAGACCAAGTTGGAGCAGTGCCAGAAGGCAGTTGAAGCCGCTCTTCGCAAGGCTGGTTACAACCTTTACATTGCAGAGAACGAGGAGCACATCAACGAAGGAATTATGAAGCATGAGATTACCGAAGCTCAGGCCGATGACATCCGTCGCATCAAGACAGAAGTGTTTGAGCAGAAAGCCGCAAATCTTCCCGCACAGATGGTAGAAAACATCGCCAAGGGTCGTATGGCTAAGTTCTACAAAGAGAACTGCCTGCTGAATCAGGATTTCATCCAGGATGACTTCAAGGGTACTGTTGCTGAGTTCTTGAAGAATGCAGACAAAGAACTGTCTGTTTGCTGCTTCAAGCGTTTCAGCCTTCGCGCCGAATAATCCTGTTCCTTGTTTGGCTAAGGGTCGTTTCAACAGAAACGGCCCTTTTTTTTCGTATTGTTTGTTTTTTTTATAGTAAAACACTACCTTTGTACGATTTTGTAAAAAATAAAAATATGAAAAGAAATCTCCGAATTCTTTGCAGCATCTTGACCGTTTTTCTGACGGCATCTACTCTTTTTTCGTGTTACGACGACACAGAGTTACGTGAAAACATTAGCGGGCTTGATAGGCGTGTATCAGCACTCGAGGAACAGTGTGTCAAGGCCAATGCGGATATTGTTGCAATACAGACCATACTTAATGCTTTGCAGAATAAAGTATATGTGCAGTCAGTAAAGGGCACCACAACGGGTTATGTCATTACTTTCACCGACGGAACACAAGCCATCATTTCCGATGGTGCCAAGGGCGAGGATGGTAAGGACGGCGAAGACGGAGCGAATGGACATACTCCAGTCGTCAATGTAAGCCAATACTCCGATGGCCTCTGGTATTGGACTGTCGATGGAGAATGGCTTCTCGATGCCAATGGAAACAAACTGCGTGCTAATGGCATCGATGGTGCACAGGGACCGCAGGGTGAACAGGGCGAGCAGGGTCCTCAGGGCGAACAAGGTGAGCAGGGTCCTCAGGGCGAACAGGGCGAGCAAGGTCCTCAGGGCGAGCAAGGCGAGCCTGGGCTCAATGCTATTGCGCCCCAGCTGGAGATTCGCGAAGATGGCTTCTGGTATCTCTCCGTTGACGGTGGTGAGAATTGGGAGCAGCTGAGCAAGGCGAAAGGTGAAGACGGCAAAGACGGCGATTCTTTCTTCAAATCAGTTGATGTAGAGTCAAGTTCCGATTATGTTATCTTCACTCTTGCCAACGGAACTGTTTTCCAGATTCCTACCTGGAGTGCTTTCGAGGCACTCAAAGAGTCGTGTGAGAAACTGAACGTAACGGTTCAGTCCCTTCAGGTTGTTGTTGAGAATCTTCGCGATAGTATCTGTGTCACCCACATGGATTCACTTTACGAGGACGGCGTTGTCATCGGATATAAGCTTACCTATGCCAACTATCATGTAGTCACTCTCTACAATGGCAAGGATGGCTCCGATGGTAAAGATGGTGTGGACGGAACGAACGGCATCGATGGAAAGGACGGCTACGTGCCTGTCATCGGCGTTCGTGATTCTTTGGGGGTTTATTATTGGACTATCGACGGTGAGTGGCTCCTCGATGCCGATTCTTGTATGGTGAAGGCCCAAGGTCTCGATGGCAAGGATGGTAAGGATGGTGCAAGTGGCGATGCTATCGTCATCGTGCCTAAGTTCAAGATAGAGGAAGACTATTGGTATGTCTCCTACGACAATGAAGAGACATGGGAGAAGCTGGGACTCGCCATCGGTTCTCAGGGATTGTCAGGAGCCGACGGAATGTCTGCCTACGAAGTTGCCGTTGCCAATGGCTTTAACGGCACTGAAGAGCAGTGGCTTGCATCGTTGAAGGGAGCAAAGGGCGACAAAGGAAACAAGGGTGATAAGGGCGACTCCTTCTTCAAGTCGGTAACGGCTACTGATGATAATATCACTATGGTACTTTCTGATGGAACCACCATTCAGATTCCTTTGTTCAAGACTCTCTCCATTGCGCTCAGCCAGCAGTCCAACATCTCGGTTTATCCTTCCGAAACCGTCACGGTTAGCTATACGGTAACAGCCAGCGGAAACAACGTGAAAGTGAGCGCTGCAAGTTCAAATGGCTGGATTGTTTCCCTCAACAAGACGTCAGCCAAGGCAGGAACCATCTCCATGAAGGCTCCCTATCCGTACGTCAATGCAGAGATTCTTGTCTTTGCCAGCGGTTATGGGCAGACGGTAATGGAAATCATCACCTTCAAGGAGGAAGCCGATGCGTATGTCGATCTCGGCTTGCCAAGCAAGACTCTCTGGGCTACGCATAACGTGGGTGCCACCAAGCCTGAGGGCTACGGCAAATATTTCTCGTGGGGAGAAACGACTGACAAAACGACGTACAACTGGGCTTCTTACAGATTATGCAAGAATGGACAGTACGATCAGTTAACGAAGTATTGTACCTCTACCACCTATGGAACCGTCGATGGCCTCTTCACGCTCGAGTCTGTCGATGATGCCGTTAGCGTAAGCGAAGGACGTCTCTGGCGTATGCCTACGAGAGCCGATTGGACCGAGTTGCTCAACAACTGTTCTTTCTCATGGACAACTCAAAAGGGAGTTAACGGCTACCTTGTTACCAGCCGGTCAAACGGTAAAACGATGTTCCTCCCAGCAGCCGGCTCTTACAACCGTGATGGATTGAGAAATCAGGGAGGTTTCACTTCCTACTGGTCCTCCTCCCTCTATTCAAATACTCCTTACCAAGCTTATCGTTTTGATATGGACCCAACTACAAAGACTGTTACGAACAACGATCGTTCCTTCGGATACAACGTTCGTGGCGTGTTTGTTGCAGAGTAATTCATTCCATTCCATAGTCCCTTCTTCGGAGCCGACACGTCTGCTGTCGGCTCCGATGGTTTTCTCCCCTTGTAGGGAAAAGTACGCTGGGGAGATACACCTCGTAAAGTAACAACGTGTGACGCGAAACAAATGTGACGGGGAGTCTTTCCGAAGAGAGAGCCTGAATAGAGAAGAACAACCGTCGCTTCTACAGCGAGAAAAGGAAACTATGAAAGAAGGTGGAAAGAAACCTCCGTTTTCACTTGCAGGAACGGAACTTTTTTCATATCTTTGCATTGTGTGAGAAAAGGAAAAACGGCCTTGAAGTGGAAAAGTTACCGAGCGGAAGACGAAAAACGGAGACTTTGAAGCACGCGAGTCCCCGTGAAAGACAGAACGGAACGAAAACAACCATTATTGGAGGAGATGGCAAAGTATATCAATACTTAATAATTCCAGGCACAATTAACAATAGATATGGCCAATATGAGTTCATAAAGAACTCAGAAGGAGTAATCACACATAGATTTTTTAATCCATTAAAACAATAAAACAATGTTACCCGATAAGATTTATAATTTTCTTTCAGAATATGGTATAGATATCTCTGAATCACACGGGGCGTTTCAATTATACGACAGACGTTTAGAGGAGGACCCTTCTATCAGATACAATCTTAAAGAGTATCCTTCATATTATTGGTGTCTCGACAACACACACATATACGATTTCATCGCATTGTGTTATGAAGAAAAAACACCTATAATAGGTATTCAAATTATCGTAAAGAAAAAAGGGGATTATAATTTGTCGTGGGATGTTTGGTGTTATGAAAGAAAAGATGGTGAAAACATTGACAGTTATCTGATGAATTCTATAAAAGGGGCAGTTGAATATACCAAATACTTTATCAGGAAAAAAGACCGGTTTTTTGAATTTACTTTAGACTTAGACGATCTGGAATAATTCAAAGGAGTTTTTGGGTTGAACTCTGAATTATGAATTCATTTCACCATGTCGTACGATGCCCTCACGGCTAACACCAGCGGCCAGAACGTGCAAATTAAGTAACCAAAAGGCACATAATAGGAGGCCAAGACGAAAGATTTAGCCCCAGTAAACAATGTACAGAAAAAAAGTAAACCTTAAGTGAATCCCTGCCTCCTCTCTTCCTCCCTTTTCATCGGGGGCTGTAAAAAGTGCATAGATAAAACCTCGAAGAAGAATATGAGAGACTTTTTTGTTGCACCAACACGTTGGGAAAGGTGTCCCAACGTGTTGCAAAAAGCATTTCGGAGTTCAAAACGGCGGTTTTTGGAAACTGATTCGTCACGTCTTTTCTTGATTCACACGGAAATCGCAGATTTTATTTCCATCACCTCCGTTGGAGGTGGAAATCTGAGAAAAATCTGATTCAAAAATCTGGAAAAAACATTTTCCTTTGAGGGAAGGGTATTCAATGTCTTTTTATCGAACACGGATTGCTCGGATGCCTTCGGATATATGCCAAATAATCAGATATGAACAAAAACATTGAAAGCCTTTTCGAGAGCCGGATATGTTAGGAGAAAAAAGAATTATGAAGAAGGGAAAAAATTTTTTGGAGAACACATATCGCGCGCTGGAGAACACATATCGCGATATGAAGAAAGAATAATTCTTTTTACTCAAAGAAACTTGCTTTATGGAGAAGCGTGAATCTATTGTTAAACTCCTCGCCGCTAAAGTTAAACAATAATTTCGTAGAGTAAAAAAAGGCTGCCTTGCGGCACTATAAAAGAATAGGGAGAGGAACGATGTCCTCTCCCTATATGATGATGTGATGAGAATGCTGATGCTTATTCGCAATAGTGCTTGAGAAGGTTTTCGGCGTTCTCGTCTCCCAAGCTGATGGCCTTCTCTAAATAGGTTCGTGCCTTTGCCTTGTCTCCCTTGACAGCAAAGCAATAGCCTATCATGCGATTGCAGTCGGGGTCTTCGGGATAGGTGACAATCAGCTCTTTCAGTATGGCGAAAGCGTCGTCAACACGGTTGACACGGATGTTGAGAGTGGCTTTCTCCAGCTGATAAGCGGGCTGGGGGTTAATCTCGATGGCCCTGTCGATGTCGTCGAGCGCCTGCTGATACATGCGTGCCGATGTCTCGACCTGCTCGCGTATGTAATAGAACTGATCTGTTGCTGAGGCTCCGAAGATTTCTTCATAGAGGTTTAGGTCGGCTACTGCATTCCGGTACATCCCATTCCGGGCTTTGAGCAGGGCACGCTGATAAATGTACGGCGCACTTTGGAACGTGTGTTTCCCGTCCATCATTGCCGAGGAAGGGGAGGCCTTCATGACAGCGCTATCCATGAGTGCTACGATGTATGCGATGCTGTCGCCTGCCTGCTCGCTGGCAACGGCTGCATTGTAGTAGGACTCTTCGTTTCCTTCGTCGGAATGGCAGACGGCAAGGTAGGCATCCCGAGACTCGGCGTACTGTTTGTTGATGAAAAGGATTTCGCCCAAGTGACGATAGTAGGCTGGGAGAGGACGTATGGCAATAGCCTGACGGACATTGTCGATGGCTTTATCCATGTTCCAATCGTCGGAAACGGCTGTGGAATCAAGTTGAAGGGATGTGGCGGTTTGCTTGCTTATTTCAAAGTAGACTTCATCTTTGTTCTGGGCAACGGCGAGCGCCTTATCATAGTCCTGCATGGCAAGGGAGACGCCCTCTTTCCCCTGTTGCTCCAGGTTGAGCTTGGCGCGGCTCGCATATCCCTCGTATTCCTCGGGGAACTGCTCGATGAACGACTCAACGACCCGACGATAGTCTTCTTTGTCCTTCTGGCTGGCAGCAACAAACAGATACACTTTGGCTTGCTCCACATCTTCGGGCATAGCCTTGGGGAAGACAAGCTGCTGATAGGAGGGCTCGTTGAGGGTGAGAGCCTGGATGCGAAGAGATGCGCCGTAGCGGGCATCGATGGCATACAGGATGCTATCGCCTGTCTCGGTGGGTTGCATGACGGCAACGAGGCGTCCTTCGCTGTCGACCAAACCTCTTCCTGCCAAGTCAGCTACGGCAGGCTCGCCCGCAAGGGTGTAATAGCTGTGTCCGTTAGTGGATTCCACACGACGTACGCTGAGCCACGTGCCGATCTCTTTCTGTGCCGTAGAAGAGGGGAGGAGGTAGAGTTGTTCCCCTTCGCCGGCAGTAATGGAATCGACGGGAAGAGAATGCCACTTCTTGTCGGGAGCGACAGTGAGGCGTATGATGTTGTAAAGTTCGTTTGCTCCCGTAACCTTGTTGAGAGGACGCGAGATGCCAGCCGCATCGATGGCGACGGCAGATGTGGCATTTCGGAAGAGTTCGTAGCTTGTCAGAACCTCGCCCTTCTCTCCAATAAAAATCCCTTGCCCGCTCTGAAGAAGAGAGCCTTGGGCATCGTAGGTGAGGACGGCACAGGTGGCTTTGTGGGCTTCCTTGAGAGGCTTTGAGATTTTGTTTGCAGCCTGAGTGCCAAGACACAGGGCGGCGCAGCAAAGAGTGAGAAGGAGGTATCTCGAACGGGAATTAGTCATAGTGGGTTTGTTCTTAAAGGTTGTGGCGCTGGCGTACGGCTTCGTAGATGAGTATTCCGGCTGCAACGGAGACGTTGAGGGACTGGATGTGTCCGAATTGAGGAATCACAATCCACTCATCGCAAAGGGAGAGGTGTTCGGTGGGGATGCCTTTGTCTTCGGCTCCCATGATGATGCAGACAGGATCGGTGAAATTTGCTTTCGTATAGTCGTAGTTGCCTTTCTCTGTTGCCCCGACAATGCGGAAACCACACTGCTTGAGGTACTTGATGGTATTCGTCAGGTTCATCTCGCGGCAGACGGGGAGGAAATGGAGGGCTCCGGCTGATGTTTTCATCGCATCTGCATTGACGCTGACGCTGTTGTGCGCGGGGATGATGATGGCATCCACATCTGCGCAGTCGCACGTGCGGGAGATGGCGCCGAAGTTGCGCACATCCGTCACTCCGTCAAGCATCACGAAGAGAGGGCTCTTCCCTTCCTCGAAGAGGGTGGGGACCAGGTCTTCCACTTTCTGATAGGTGACAGCGGAGATGAAGGCAATGACGCCCTGATGGTTCTTGGTGGTGAGCCTGTTGAGCTTTTCTGCCGGGACCCGCTGAACGGGTATCTGAGTGCCTTTCAGAAAGGCAAACAGCTCCCGCACCAGATCGCCTTGAATGTCGCGCTTGATAAGTATACGGTCGATATCCTTCCCTGCCTCAATGGCTTCAATCACGGCGCGGATACCAAAAATGTATTCAGATTTGTTTATCATCAGTGTATTCCTAATAAAACCTTTGCATTGTTGATGGCAGCGTCAGTAAGTCTGGCGCCGCTCATCATGCTTGCTATCTCATGAATTCGTTCTTCCAATGTCAGCTCACGGATAGACGTGGCTGTCCCTTTGTCTGTCTCGGACTTGCTGACAAGATAGTGCGAAGAACCTTTCGCTGCTATCTGCGGCAGGTGGGTGATGCTTATGATCTGATGTCCCTCGTTGCCCATGCCCTGCATGATTTCTCCCATCTTGTCTGCTATGTTGCCTGAGATGCCTGTGTCTATCTCGTCGAAGATGATGGTGGGCAGCTTGCGTGCTTTTGCCAGGATAGCCTTGACGGCTAACATCACGCGCGAGATTTCTCCTCCCGAAGCGATGCCCACGATGTCTTGTGGGGTGGAACTCTTGTTTGCGGAGAACTTGAAGGTGACGGCGTCAAGCCCATTCGTCTCGGGCTGTGTGCGAGGAGTGACGTTCACTTCGAAGCGGATGTTGGGCATCCCCAAGGGGCGTAAGCGCTCGACGATGTCTTTCTCGACCAAGAGGCTGGCCTTTTTCCGTGTGGCAGTAAGTGCTGCCGCAGCTTTTTTCATCCTTTCCCGAGCCTCATTCAATTGGGTGGAGAGCATCTCTAAGGAGTCTTCTCCACCATCCAGCAGAGCCATTTTCTGTCGATAGTCGCTCTCGATCTGCAAGAGTTCGTCGACGGTCTTTACATGAAACTTTTGAAGCATTGAGTAGATGAGGTCGAGCCTGTTTTCTACCTTCTCGATCTTGTCGGGTTCAAAACAAATATCGTCTTCTTCCTTCTCGATATCTTCGGATATATCCTTCAGCTCGAGGTAGAGGCTTTCCATTCGTTCTTCCCAATCAGCAGCCTTCGGATAATTCTTTGCCAGATTGCGCAGGATGTGGGTGCACGTCAACAATGCGCCTACCTGCCCGCCTTCTTCCCCCGACAGGGTTTGGCTGAGGGTATGCAAGTCGGTCTTGATATCTTCAGCATGACTGAGAATCTGCAGTTCTTCTTCAAGCTTCTCTAGTTCCCCAGCTTCAAGCTGTGCGTTGTCGAACTGTTGCAGTTGATAGCGGATGAATTCCTCGTCTGCCTTGTAGCGTTCCTGGTTGGCTTGTGCCTCGCGAAGGAGTTGCTCAGCCTCGCGGTAGGAGCGATAGGCGGCAAGGTACTGTTTCCTTTCCGCTTCGTTTTTTGCCAACGTATCCAGTACTTCCAGCTGGAAACTTTCGGTGTTGAGCAGGAGATTCTGATGTTGCGAATGTATATCGATGAGCCGGTTACCCAACTCCTTCAGTTGCTGCAAGGTAGCGGGTGTGTCGTTGATGAAGGCGCGGCTCTTGCCTCCTGCCAGCAGTTCCCTGCGGATGATGCATCTGTCGTCGAACTCGAAGTCGTTCTCCTGGAAGAAAGGCTCCAATCCATACGATGAGATGTCGAACTCACCCTCGATGATACACTTGGTGGCTCCTTCACGTATAGCTGAGATTTCGGCTCTGTTTCCCGCCAAGAGTCCGATAGCTCCCAAGATAATGGACTTTCCCGCTCCTGTCTCACCCGTTATGACAGAGAAGCCAGGATGGAACGTTATTTCCAGCTTTTCAATGAGGGCGTAGTTTTTGATGGATAGCGACGTCAGCATATCATTTCTTTATCTCGTCCCATTCGTTGCTCAACGACGGACTCACTTCGCAGAGAATATCATAGACGGTTTCTTTCTCCTTACTCGTGCCTTTGGAATAGATGTTTATCAGTTCGTCTTTCTTGATTTCGACGAACAATCCAGGCAGGGTGGAGAGCGGTTTGTTCTCTTTCGCTTTTTTCAGTAGCGAGAGGGATGTGGTGATGTTTCCCCTTCCTCGCTCAGCGTTCTGAGCCATTTCGTCCAACCCCTCGCGATAGTAGCTGTACATCAAGTCGCGCAGAGGTTCAAGGGCTCCGTTCGTATAGTCGTTGACAATAGCGTGTCTGTTCTTGTCGTCGCCGAAAGCCTTCCATCCTGGAACGTCAAGCATCTGGGCGTTGTTGACCACATTTTCAGCCTTCTGAAGGATGTCGGTTCCGCCCCGTGGAGCGAAAGTGTCCAGGTCTAAACCTATAATAAGGTACGCATAGTAGGCAAGCACAGCTGTCAGATTGTTGTCGACGAGATTGTCGGAATACTCCAGCTTGTCGTGCTCTACGTAGTTGAAAACCAAATCAGGGTCTCTGAAGTTGAAGACAGTTGTGGTGTACGTCGCATTGAAGACAGGGCGATTGCTTTGGACAATCAACTCACATTCGAAAGTGCCGTCGTCGGAGTACTGGCTCACGATGATGTTGAAGCTGCAGGAGATTTTTTCTTTGGTGCTATACTGGGCGTTGGTCCATTTCCTCGTGTTGAGAAATTCCTTGACGTCTGTTTCAAGAGTTGTGAACACGGAAGAGTTTGTGCCTTGTATTTTTTTTGCGTTGACAACGACACTCGCGTCCAACTCTTGCGCGATAGCGTGATGCGCAAAGAAAAGGAGGAAGAGGAGAGGGAGAACCCCCGCTTTTCCTTTCAATAAGCCTGTTGTCATTCGTCTGTCGCCCATTTCCTTAGTGGTTCAACTCGCGTAAGCGTATTTTTGTCAATACTTGCTTAGTGTTCAAGGGGAAATCGCTCTTCATAATCCAGTCGTAGTAACTCGGGTCCCTCTTGATGACCTCTGCCAGGCTGCGCCCCTTGTACTTGCCGAAATTGATGATTTCCTTTCCGTTGTCGTCGTAGATGAAATGCCCCGAGAAGTCAACATTCCGGGTAAAGGAAGTATAGTCGGAGAGCCATTTCACATCGTTCTGCAGATTGTCGTAACGATCGAGCTGTGCTTTCAGAACCTCATAGGTAGCTCGCGTGTCGCCTGCGGCGGAATGTGCATCGTCGAGGTCTTTCCCGCAATAGAACTTGTATGCTGCGGTGAGGGTGCGCTGCTCCATCTTGTGGAAAATGACCTGCACATCGATGAAACGGTGCTTAGAGAAGTCAAAGTCCACTCCAGCGCGAAGAAACTCTTCTGCCAGCATCGGGATGTCGAAACGGTTGGAGTTGAATCCGGCAATGTCGCTCCCTTCGAAGACATTGGCGATTTCCCGTGCAATCTGCGCGAAGGTGGGGCAGTCCTTTACGTCTTCGTCGCTGATGTGATGCACGCTTGTCGCCTGCGGAGGAATGGGCATCCCTGGGTTCACTCGCGAAGTCTTCGAAATCTCGCGCCCGTCGGGAAATACTTTCAGGTAGCTGATTTCGACTATTCGGTCGTTCGTTACGGATGTGCCTGTTGTCTCCAGGTCGAAGAAGACAACAGGTTTTGTTATGTTCAGTTCCACGATGTGAAGGTTTGTTTTTCGGGTTAATCGTTTAGCATCATCGGCATGAGGAGCATCAGGAGGTCGCTGTTCTCTTCCTGGATAGTCGGGATGAGGACTCCTGCGCGTGAAGGATCGGAAACCTCGATGTTGATGTCTTCTCCCGTGATGTTGGAGATGATGTCGATGAGGAATGTCGATTTGAAGCCGATGCTCATGGGCTCGCCGTTATACTGGCAAACAATCTTCTCTTCGGCTGACGATGCGAAGTCGATGTCCTGTGCCGAGATGTGCACCTCGTTGTTCTGAAGGCGCAGCTTGACGAGGCTGCTGCTTGCCGATGAGAAGACCGAAACGCGGCGCAGGGCGCTGAGAAGAGCCTGACGGTTGATGGTTGCCTTGTAGGGATTGTTTGCAGGGATGACGGAGTTGTAGTTGGGATAGCGTCCTTCAATGAGTCGGCACACCATGCTGTGGTTAGGCAATGTGAAGACGGCGTTTCGGTTGTCGAAGGAGATTTCGATGTCGTCAGCTTCCTTACCGAGGATGTTCTTCAGGATGTTTGCCGGTTTCTTTGGTAGGATGAAGGCAGACTTCTCCGTGCCCTGCACATCGAGCAGTCTATAGCGTACCAGTTTATGTCCGTCGGAAGCAACCAGCGTGATGGACTCGCTGTTGATGTCGAAGTAGATACCGTTCATCACGGGGCGCAGCTCATCGTCGGCTGTTGCGAAGAGGGTGCGGTTGATTCCTCCCAGCAGCACGTCGGCTCCCATGCTAAACTTGACAACGTTCTCGCCCAGCACGGCTGTCGTAGGATATTCGTCGGCATTCTGTCCTACCATGCTGAACTTTCCGTTCATATACTCAATGACGATGTTCATGTTGCTGAGGTCGACATTGAACACGACGGGTTGCTCGGGCAACTCCTTGATGGCATCGAGGATGCTTTTCGAACTGATGGCGAACTGTCCCTTCCCTTCGTATTCGATTACCTGCAGCGAGGTGTCGAGAGTGGTCTCGTTGTCAGAAGCTGTGATTGACAGGATGCCCTCGTCGAGTGAGAAGAGGAAGCAGTCGAGGATGGGGAGTGCGTTTTTCGAGTTGATGACACGTCCGATAGACTGAAGGCGAGCATAAAGCTCTGTGCTTGTTACTACAAATTTCATAATATATTTCCTTTTTTAGTGAATTGTCTGTTTTCAGCAATATTAAGTGCAAAGATAAGAAATATATCATGAATTGAAAAAAAAGAGAGAAAAAATTAGAATTGTAGGAAAGAAAATCGTACCTTCGCACTGAAAAACAAAAAAGACTTATGGAATTAACAGGTAAAATTATCGTCGTACAGCCCGAACGTAAGGGTGTGTCGAAGGCGACAGGAAATGAGTGGAGAGTGCAGGAGTTCGTATTGGAGACAATCAATGAGCAATACCCGCGCAAACTGTGTTTCGAAGTGTTCGGCTCAGACCGTCTGGAGCAGTTTGCCATCAAGCAAGGCGAAGTGATGACAGTATCATTTGATATTGACGCTCGTGAATATAATGGTCGTTGGTACAATCAGATTCGTGCGTGGAAGGTAGACCGCAACGTTGCCTCCCAGCCCGTTGCTCCCGCAGCTCCTGCTGCAGCGCAGTATGCTCCAGCCGATTCAGCACCCGCTCAGCCGGCAGCTCCCGCTCCAGCTCCCAACCCCGTTGACGACCTTCCCTTCTGAGAAAGGCTGACAAAGACAGAGGAGGCGGAACAATCGTTCTGCCTCCTCTGTTCTTTTTTATTTCTCTGTCGTATTGCGGAAGAGAGACATTTTCCATACTCCTGAAGCGAGAAGGAACTCGGCAAGGAGATAGGTGCCCATTACGACGGCGCCCTTGTATGGGAAAGTCAACCCACGGAATGCTCCGAGGGCGATAAGGGCATCGGAGATGATGAAAAGGATTCCTCCGAAAAGGATGTAGCAGAAGGCCGACTTCGCTCCTCGCGGCAATCCCATACCAGACTTTTTTGTCCTGTTGCTTTTCAATAATCCCGCAATGCCGGCAGCCACGTAAGACATCAGCGCCAACGAGTAGACGGCAACAGGAAATATCATTTTTCCCTCTCCTGACGTGAGAGCGAGGGCAAGTCCTATGGCGATAAGCCCTGAGAGTACCCACACCGTGTTTTCGGGAAAGCGCAGCTCGCCCAGCTTCCTTATGATATAGGTTAGGTAGAAGATGTGCCCGACAAGGAAGGCGGCAAGTCCTGCCACGAAGACAACTTCGCCCCTGAGCTCCAGGATGATATCCCCAAGGCAATGCAGCACGAGCGCTCCTGTGGCGCAGAAGGCTGCCGACTTCTCTCCTCCGTGCCGGAAAATCTGGCTCAGGACGTAAAAGAGCAGCAGCGGCATGAGGAGAGCCTTCGTCAGGTTTGCCTCCGCATGAAGGGAGAGGATTCGCAGCACCACCTGGGCTGCCGAGCACAAGACGAAAAGTGCAAGCGACACGCGCGAGATGAACCTGAATCCCTCCTGATTCTGTGTGGAGTTTCCTGACATGATAGGCGGGGAAAACGTTTGCGTTGTGAGCGAAAGTTTTTGCTTTGCGGAAAAAAATTTTGGAGAAGGAAAAACAAATTATGAAGAAGGAATCTCGCGATATGAAGAAGGGAAAATTTTTTATTTAGAAAGCATATTCCCGTTTTCCTTGAACATAATCGATTTTCAACAAAAATCCTCCGCAGGACTCTTGTGAAAGCGCTGCGTTACGAGTTCATGCTCATGAGGAACTCCTCGTTGCTCTCTGTCTGCTCAAGCCTGTCTTTCACGAAGTCCATCGCCTCGATGGGGTTCATATCCGACAGATACTTGCGCAGAATCCACATACGGTTGAGCGTGTCCTGATTGTGCAGCAGGTCATCGCGCCGTGTGCTGGAAGCCATGATGTTGACAGCGGGGAAGATGCGCTTGTTGCTGAGCGTACGGTCGAGCTGCAGCTCCATGTTTCCCGTGCCCTTGAATTCCTCGAAGATGACTTCGTCCATTTTGCTTCCCGTGTCGGTGAGGGCTGTGGCAATGATGGTGAGCGAACCTCCGTCTTCGATGTTACGGGCAGCTCCGAAGAAGCGTTTGGGCTTGTGCAGCGCGTTGGCATCCACACCTCCAGAGAGAATCTTGCCAGAAGCGGGTGCTACCGTGTTGTAGGCGCGTGCAAGGCGGGTTATGGAGTCGAGGAAGATGACGACATCGTGCCCGCACTCCACCATACGCTTTGCCTTCTCCAGCACGATGCCCGCAATCTTCACGTGGCGCTCGGCAGGCTCGTCGAACGTGGATGCGATGACTTCGGCATTCACGCTGCGTGCCATATCTGTCACTTCCTCAGGACGTTCGTCGATGAGAAGCACTATCATGTACACCTCGGGGTGATTGGCGGCGATTGCGTTGGCTATGTCCTTCAGAAGGATGGTCTTACCTGTTTTTGGCTGGGCTACGATGAGTCCTCGCTGCCCCTTTCCGATGGGTGAGAAGAGATCTACGACGCGTGCCGAGAGGTTGTCGTTCTTTCCCGTGCAGAGACGGAATTTCTCGTCGGGGAAGAGGGGCGTCAGATGCTCGAAGGGCACTCTGTCGCGCACGATTTCGGGGTCGAGCCCGTTGATTTTGTGCACGGCGGTAAGTGGGAAGTACTTCTCGCCTTCTTTTGCCGGGCGGATGGATCCTTCAATCACGTCGCCCGTCTTGAGCCCGTAGTGCTTGATTTGGTTTTGCGACACGAAGACGTCGTCGGGCGAAGTCAGGTAGTTGTAGTCGGAGGAGCGGAGGAAACCGTAGTTCTCGGGCATGATTTCGAGCACGCCCATACATTTGATGATGTCCTGGAAGTCGTAGAGCTTTTCCTGCTCTGCTTTCCTCTCCTGCTCGGCTTTGCGCTCTTCCTCCTGCTGCTGATCCATAGCGCGTCGCTCTTGTGAACGGCGCTCCTGCTCTTGAATGCGGCGCTCCTCTTCCAGCTGACGTCCCTGGCGCTCTTCCAGCCTTCTGAGGGCTTCCTGCCGGCGTTGCTCGGCATCCATCTTGCGCAGAGGCTGCTGTCGCTGAGGTCTTTGAGCTGTTTCGTTGGGCGTTTTGTCGTTTACGCTATCACCCTCGCTGTAGTCGAAAGGCAGTTCTCCTGTGGAGCTTTGGGCCTGTGCTTCAGATGAAACGGATGCGTCGTCTTCGGCTGTTTGCTTTTTGCGTGTTCCTTTCTTGCTGCGAGCCTTGCCCTTCTCGGGAGATTCGTCGAGGGCTGTTTGCGCGAATTTTCCGATTAGCTCGGCTGGGAGGGCTGTCCCGTCGGAGGGCATGTCTTCGATGGGGATGAAAGTGTCGTTGGATGGTTCGGATGTCGTCTCGGAAGATGCTTCGTTGTTGGCGGTAGTCGTTGCAGCTGAGGCGCTTTCGGTTTCTGCTGCCTGCTCTTTTGCCTTAGGCTTGCGCCCGCGTTTCTTCTTAGCTACTTCCTTCTCGGGATTGTCGTTGTCGGCAACAGCTTCTTTTGTTATATCGGCTGGAGCTGCACTTTCGCTCTTGGCGGGTTCCGAGTCGTCAGTTTTTTTCTTTCCCTTGACGGGTTGCTCGTTTGCCTTCTTGTCGGCTGATGCCTGTTTCGGCTGATTCTGAGAGGTTTGCGACTTGTCGTCAAACTTTTCTGTTTTCTCTTGATTTGCTGAATAAACCTTGCTGGCAGGCTCTTTCTTCTTGATGCGTTGACGAGCCTTCTTCTCTGTTGACTCCTCGCTTGCCACTTTTCTTGCTGCTGATGCTAAGGCTTGCGCATCAAGTATTTCGTAGATGAGTTGGCGTTTTTCAAAGGATTTGGCATCTTTGATTCCAAACTCGTTTGCTATCTGATGCAACTCAGGTAAATCTTTTTCGGTTAATTGTAGAATGCTATACATAGAAAGATTATGGTTTTTCCGTTCATGTTTCCTCATGCGCAGACGTCATGATGTCAAATAGGCACAACGAAATCGTAGAGACGGAGTGGGTAATGAGCCCGATTAATGATGATTGTGAATGAAAAACGGTAGCGATGCATCCGTTTTTCGAAATTTGAACGTGCAAAAGTAAAGAAAAAATCTGAATTGACAAGATGTTTGCGCGATTTTTTTTAACTTTGCGATGAAATTCGATATAAGTCATTTGTATGAAGACATTTGTTTCTCCCGGTTCTTGGTTCTCTTTTCAGTATCCCGATTCGTGGTGCGAGTTTGAGGAACAATCCGACGGGTTCCTGTTCTATGACCCCGACGAGTGGAAAGGCAATTTCCGTATTCAGGCTTGGCGTGACGTGAGAAAGAGTTACGGTAAGGCGTGTGTGGAAGATGAAGTGCGAAACGGGGGAGCTAGGCTGACGAAAGTGGGAACGTGGCAGGCAGCCAAGTCGGAGGAGTCTTTTGTGGAGGAAGGGCTGGCTTACACCAATCACTACTGGCTGGTAGGTTTCGAAAACACGTGCGTGGAATGCACTTATACCGTACAGAAAGGCTTTCCCTGCAGCTTGGGAGAGCAGTTGGTGGCTTCTCTGAAAATCAATAGCATTGATGCTTTCTTCAGCGATTGCCTCATTCCTGTTCGATTGGCTGAGATGACTGAGATTGACAACGCATGCTCTCAGCTGGAGCGAATAGCCAAAAAGGCTTACAAACTTCAGTTCAAGGATTTCAACCAGAGCCTTGAGGTGCTGCAGAGATTGGTTGATGGTAACGAGTTGAAACAGTTCGGAGCAGAAGCAAACGTGATGTTGGGCCTGGCGGTTTGTGCTTTGGTTGCTGAGAACGTGGATGGGTATGAGTGGCGCACTTATATAAATAGGAAGGAGGAGAAGCCCGTTTTGGTGAAGGACAACATTCTCTCTGCCGATCCGCATGCACTCTTTGCGCCTTCTTTGTCAGGCGCAAACGTGTCAGACGCTGTGGAAAAAATACTTCTTTCTGCGAAGAAGAAGGATTAAGTTTTCAGGCTTTTGTTTATCTGATCGATGTAGTTCAAGATTTCATCCCGTCCTGTCTTTTTCTCAGATGACGTGATGAAGTAGGGAGGAAGCTCCTCCCATTGCTCGGACAGCTTTTCTAGATAGGCTTTGACATTTGCATTCAGTCGTTGAAACCCCAGTTTGTCAGCTTTCGTGAAGACGATGGAGAAGGGCACTCCGTTTTCCCCAAGCCATTCGATAAACTGCAAGTCGATTTCCATCGGAGCGTGCCTGCTGTCGATGAGGAGGAAAAGATTTGTCATCTGTTCCCTGCCCAATATGTAGTCTTCGATAATTTTTCGTAGCCGTTCTCTGTCGTCCCCTCCCCGTCGTGCAAATCCGTATCCGGGCAAGTCGACGAGATACCACTGCTCGTTTACGAGAAAATGGTTGATAAGCATCGTCTTGCCGGGCGTTGAAGATGTCATTGCCAGTTTTGGCTTGCGTGTCAACATATTAATAAGGCTTGATTTCCCTACGTTTGAACGCCCTATGAAGGCATACTCGGGCAGATTGCCTTGGGGACATTTGCGGAAGTCGGTATTGCTGATGACGAATGTGGCGCTTTTTATTTCCATAATATTTTAAAGAGGAGAGGGCGTAATTGTTTTTTCTGCACAAAGATAATACTTTTTTCCTATAAAATAACTATCTTTGTCCTCCAGAAAAAGAAAATGACTGTATGGCTATAGAACAGTACTCGTCTGCTTTGCTGGAAAAAGCTGTCAATGAGTTTGCAAAACTGCCTGGAATAGGGCGCAAGACGGCACTCCGCCTTGTCCTTCATCTCCTTAGGCAGCCGGCATCGGAGGCGGAGGCTTTTGGTAATGCAATTATTTCGCTTCGGGCCAACGTGAGGTACTGTAAAGTGTGTCATAACATTTCCGATACCGAAGTCTGCGAGATATGTTCCAATGCCAGTCGCGACTCTTCTCTGGTGTGTGTGGTTGAAACGGTGCGCGATGTGATAGCGATAGAGAATACGGGAGTCTATCGCGGACTGTATCATGTGCTCGGAGGGGTGATTTCGCCTATGGACGGTGTGGGTCCGGCTGACTTGGAGATAGACAGCCTTGTCGAAAGAGTGCAGAATAACGAGATAAGTGAGGTGATATTTGCCCTCAGCTCAACGATGGAGGGCGATACCACTAATTTCTATATCTATCGCAAGCTTTCCCAGTTTGACGTGAAGTTGTCTGTGCTCTCGCGTGGACTTTCCGTAGGGGATGAATTGCAATATACCGATGAGGCGACATTGGGACGTTCTCTCATTAACAGGACTCCTTTCAAGGGAGTGCGCATTTAAGGTTTTTATAATGAGCGATAGGAAAATATTATTTCGTTTACGAATAGAATTCATTGCCTACATTCTGTTGGCAGCATTGTTGGTTTGTCTCTACGAGTTTGACGTCTTCCCCAAAGGCACGTTGGCAGGGAATACGACTGCCGTGTATGTGCTGGAGTGCGTAGGAATCATGCTTACCGTAATTTTCATTCCTTTGGCGTTGAAAAGTTTCCATCTGGCACTCCAGCGGATTGCAGACAGGGAAGAGAAGGAGCATCGCCGATTGTACGTTAGGTGGAACGAGATACGCCTGGCAATGTTTGTTGTCGTAGTCTTGATAAATATCTCCGTTTATTACGTTACTTCGAGAGACACGTGCGGTTATTGTGCCATCATAGGTGCTATTGCCTCCCTTTTCTGTTGGCCTCCTACCCAGAAGGGCTTGGAAGCCGACTTGACGCCTGTTGAAGTGACGCAGGAAGTTGGGAAAGAGGGCGAAGACAACGCTTCTCCTCAAGATGAGGCAAAGCCCGAAGGGCAGGATTAAACATTCAGGCTATGGACTTGTCAATCATCATCGTCAACTACAACGTGCGTGCCTATCTGGAGCAATGCCTCCGTTCGGTATTCGCTTCGCGTTGTGTGCTTGACTTTGAGGTTTATGTCGTTGACAACCATTCTACCGACGGCTCGGTAGCCTACCTTAAGGGGCTTTATCCTCAAGTCCACTTTATCGAGAATGACGAAAACCTGGGATTCGCCCGGGCAAACAACGAAGCCATTCGTTGCTCACAGGGGCGTTACGTCTTGCTGCTCAACCCCGACACAATCATCACGGAGCACACTTTGGTTGACTGTGTGTCGTATCTCGATACTCGTCCCGACGCAGGAGGACTGGGCACTTATATGCTTCGCACCGATGGCTCTTTTGCGTACGAGAGTCGTCGGGGGCTTCCCACTCCGTTTGTCGCTTTCTGCAAGATGTCGGGGCTGTGTAAGATGTTCCCTCATTCCCGCTTGTTCGGCAAGTACTACATGCGTTACCTGAACGAGATGGAAGAGAGTGAGATAGAGGTAATCTCGGGCGCTTTTATGATGCTCCGCCGAAGCGCGTTGGAAAATGTTGGACTGCTTGATGAGGCTTTCTTCATGTATGGAGAAGACATCGACCTGTCGTATCGCTTGCTGAAGGGCGGATTCAAAAACTATTACATCCCTTCTCCCATCCTGCACTACAAAGGTGAAAGCACCGAGAAGAGCTCCTTCCGCTATGTCTATACTTTCTATAATGCGATGCAGCTTTTCTTCAACAAGCACTACAAGCGGTATAAGTTGCTTATCTGGCTGCCGATAAGTATGGCTATATGGATTCAGTCGGGAGCGACTTACCTTCGCAATCAGTTCAGGCACAACAAGAAAACGGAGAAGAGCATAGTCTATACTTGCGCTGTTGTCGCTCCGGCAGAGTCGCAACCCAAGATACGCGCCTTGCTCGAGAAAGCATATCCCGGCTTGCCTCACGTTTTCATTGAAGGGACGGAGGAAACACTCCCGCAAGGGCATCTCGGCTATATGGAGAGCTTGGGAAACGTGAATATGGTGGTGTATGATGTCGATAGCTACTCTTTCGGCACTATGCTTGACAATCTTGCATCCACTCCTGAGCACACCCTTCGTCTGGGAACGTACAGCTCGCGTACGGGCTTAGTGATTAACGAATCTTCTGTTTTGTCTTAACTATGGATAGTGTTTTTCCCGCGTTGTCTTTCCGAGCCCCCGAGCCCGAGGACCTGGATTTCCTGTATCGGATTGAGAATGACACGGCTGTATGGCCCATCTCAGAGTGCATGATGCCCTATTCGCGCTATGCCTTGAGGGAGTATATCGCCAAATGCAATACGGACTTTTTTGCGGAAAAGCAGCTTCGCCTGATGGTAGAAATGGAAGGTGAGAGGCAGCCTGTCGCAATCGTGGATTTGTTTGACTTCCATCCGCTCGACGGAAGGGCTGAACTGGGAGTGATAGTCGATCCAACCTTCCGAAACAGGGGAATAGGGGAGAGGGCTGTTGCTATGCTCTGCGAATATGCCTCGAAAGTGCTGGGATTGCGGATGCTTGCCGGAACTGTCCTGCGGGATAACGATTGGAGCTGTAATATGCTGTTAAAGAATGGCTTCCTGAGGGTGGCAACTCTTCCCGAGTGGGTTGTTGTGAAAGGGAAAGCATGCGATTTGGACGTGTTCCAAAAAAAAATGTAAAAAAAAGTCGCAAAACGTTTGTCAGTACGAAAAAATCTCGTACCTTTGCAACCGCAATTCAAGCAGAATTGAATTGAAATAGCGTTTTCATAATAGTATTTATATTGGTGTGTTAGTTCAGCTGGTTAGAATGCCTGCCTGTCACGCAGGAGGTCACGGGTTCGAGTCCCGTACACACCGCAGAAGAAGGGGAGTCGTGAGATTCCCCTCCTTTTGTTTTTATACGGCAGGATGTTGCTTTTGATAGATTTACTTCCAAAATCACTCAAAGAAAGAATCAGGAAATATGCTTAGCTAAAAATATGATATGAAGAAGGGAAAAATTTTTTCCCTTCTTCATATCACGATATTTGTTCTCCAAAAAAATTTTTCCCTTCTCCAAAAAAAATTATTCTTTCTTCAAAAATTTTTTTTCTTTCTTCATATCGGAAGAAGGTTTGCGCTTATCGCTTTCATGCGAAAGCGCTGTTCACGATTGAAGGATTTTTTTGCCTGTTGCCCAAAGGAGCCTAGTTCCTTTGCCATTTTCTTTCGTCTCTTTTTTTCTGATTCGCTTGGCAGTATGAGGCAATGCTTCCAGATGGCCTGGAAAGTAAACAGAGCCGCATCTTTCGGTGCGGCTCTGTCTGTAAAACGCGGAATGATTACTTCATGATGACGCGTGCCATCTCGAGAACCTTGTTGCTGTAACCCCACTCGTTGTCGTACCAAGCGCAAACCTTCACGAAGGTAGGATCGAGCTGGATACCAGCCTTCACGTCGAAGATGGATGTGCGAGGATCGTTGCGGAAGTCGGTGCTGACAACAGCTTCGTCGGTGTAGCCGAGAACTCCCTTGAGCTCGCCTTCGGAAGCTTCCTTCATTGCAGCGCAGATTTCATCATAGGTAGCGGGCTTAGCCAGTTCGCAAGTCAGGTCAACGAAAGAAACGTCGGAAGTGGGAACGCGAAGTGACATACCGGTGAGCTTGCCGTTCAGAACGGGGAGAACCTTACCTACTGCCTTAGCAGCGCCAGTTGAGCTGGGGATGATGTTCTCAAGAATACCACGTCCACCGCGCCAGTCTTTCTTTGAAGGACCGTCAACGGTCTTCTGGGTAGCGGTAGCAGCATGAACGGTAGTCATAAGGCCGCGTACGATGCCGAACTTGTCGTTGAGGACCTTGCTGATAGGAGCAAGGCAGTTGGTGGTGCAGCTTGCGTTGCTGATGATGGTCTGACCTGCATAGGTCTCGTGGTTAACTCCATAAACGAACATGGGAGTTGCGTCCTTTGAAGGAGCAGACATGATAACCTTCTTGGCACCAGCCTTGATGTGTGCCTCAGCAAGTTCTGCTGTGAGGAAGAAACCTGTTGACTCAACAACAACGTCTACGCCCAAAGCGCCCCAAGTGATGTTGACGGGATCCTTCTCAGCGAAGACCTGAATCTTGTTGCCGTCAACGATCATGTAGTTGCCTTCAACCTTGATGTCGTGATTGAATGGGCCGTGTACTGAATCATACTTCAGCATGTAAGCCAGATAGTCAGGATCGAGAAGGTCGTTGATACCTACAACTACGATGTCCTTGTTGAAATTCTCAACAGCAGCACGGAAAACCATACGTCCGATGCGTCCGAAACCATTAATACCGAGTTTAATCATTTTACAAAAAATTTAAGGTGTTATTTAATTAAGTACAATTTTCGTAGTCAAGTTTCCTTTTTCTTTGAAAAACCGCGCAAAATTAATAAAATCTTTTTATATTTGCACCATCTTATTCATTAAAAAGATTAAAATTTGACGCAGAAAATTATAATCCTTGATTTTGGCTCCCAAACTACCCAGCTTATTGCCCGGAGAGTGAGGGAACTGAACACGTATTGCGAGATTGTTCCCTACAACAAATTTCCGGAAGACGATGCCGACGTCATCGGTGTCATCTTGTCGGGGAGTCCTTTCTCCGTCTACGATCAAAAAGCCTTCAAGGTGGATCTGAGGATGTTGCAGGGGCGGTTCCCTCTTCTGGGAATATGCTATGGGGCGCAGTTCATATCCTTCTTCAACGGAGGTAGCGTGGAGCCGGCAGGGACTCGCGAATACGGGAGGGCCCTTCTTTCGAAAGTAGATTCTGAGGATATTCTCCTGAAGAATGTGGAAGTCGGAAGCCAGGTCTGGATGAGTCACGGAGATTCCATCACTTCTGTTCCAGATGGCTTCAAGGTGATTGCGTCGACGGACAAAGTGCCCATTGCTGCCTACAGAATCAACGGGCAAAAGACGTGGGGCGTGCAGTTTCACCCCGAGGTCCATCATTCGGAAATCGGAGGGCAGCTGTTGAAGAATTTTGTGGTTGATATCTGCAAATCGGCGCAGGACTGGAGTGCTTCTTCATTCGTTGACCAAACCGTAGAGGCGCTGCGTAAACAGTTGGGAAACGATAAAGTGGTCTTGGGGCTCAGCGGAGGAGTTGACTCATCGGTAGCTGCCGTGCTGTTGAACCGCGCTGTGGGCAAGAACCTGACGTGCATCTTTGTGAATCACGGACTTCTTCGCAAGAATGAATACGCCGACGTCCTTCGTGACTATGAAGGACTTGGGCTGAATGTGATAGGTGTTGATGCTTCGGCGAAATTCTTTAGCGAGTTGGCAGGCGTTTCGGAGCCCGAGCGTAAGCGCAAAATCATCGGTAAGGGATTTATTGATGTCTTTGAAGAGGAGTCCCGTAAGTTGAAAGACGTGAAGTGGCTCGCGCAAGGCACAATTTATCCCGACTGCATAGAGTCACTGTCAATCACGGGGATGGTTATAAAAAGTCATCACAACGTAGGGGGACTGCCCGAGAAGATGAACCTGAAGCTGTGCGAGCCTTTGCGTCGTTTGTTCAAAGACGAAGTACGAAGCGTCGGAAGGCAGCTGGGCATGCCGGAGCATCTTATCAAGCGTCATCCGTTCCCAGGCCCCGGGCTTGCGGTACGAATACTCGGTGACATCACTCCCGAGAAGGTCTCCATCTTGCAAGAAGCTGACGACATATTCATCAGAGGTTTGCGCGACTGGAGGGATGAAAATGGTGTGCCCCTCTACGACAGAGTGTGGCAAGCGGGTGCCGTGCTGCTACCCGTTCAGAGCGTGGGAGTGATGGGAGACGAAAGAACCTACGAACGTGCTGTCGTGCTTCGCGCAGTAACTAGCGTTGACGCGATGACTGTCGACTGGGCAAAACTTCCTTACGAATTCCTTTCGAAGGTTTCGAATGATATTATAAATAAGGTAAAAGGGGTGAACCGCGTTGTCTACGACATCTCGTCGAAGCCCCCGGCTACGATAGAATGGGAATAATAACTAAGCTAAATATAGAAAATGGTCATAGCAGTAGATTTTGACGGGACGATAGTTGAAGATCGCTACCCGGATATAGGGCGCGAGATCCCTTTCGCTACGGATACGTTGCGCATGCTTATTGAAAAGCGGCATCGGCTTATTCTTTGGACGGTGCGCGAAGGAAGTTGTTTGGAAGAAGCTTTGGCTTGGTGCAAGGAGCGGGGTGTAGAGTTCTATGCCGTGAATCGCGACTTTCCTGAGGAGAGAGGAGTGCACGACACTTATTCGCGGAAAATCAAAGCCGACGTGTTCATTGACGACAGAAACGTAGGGGGCATCCCCGATTGGGGCGTCATCTACCGTATGCTTACAGAGCAGAAGTCCTACAGGGAGATTCTTTTGGAGCAACTCACTTCTGAGGTTGATATGCCGAAGAAGAAACGTTTCAAGTTGTTTGGGTAAACAATCAAGAGTAAAAGCAAGAGGGGAGGATTTTGCATCCTCCCCTCTGTTTTTGTTATGTTTCTTTTGTTTTTCTTTCTTCAGCGGAAATTATGGAGAAGGGAAAATTCCGAATGAAGAAGGAATCTCGCGATATGAAGAAGGAATCTCGCGGTATGAAGAAGGGAAAAATTTTTATGAAGAAAGCATAATCGGTTTTCGGTAATGCTCCTTCGGGTTTGCTTCTACATGCGCAGATTACTATGCTTTCTGGTTGCCGTAGTTTCCGTAAGTGCCGTACTTCCCATACTTTCCGTATCCGTATCGGCCATACTTCCCATATTTTCCGTAACCGTAGTAGTAGCCGTACTTGCGTTTCTTCATGTCAACACCGTTGAGGATGACAGCCATATTCTTCAGCTTGCCCTCTTCGTGGATGCTGTTGAGGAATTGAATGTCGTTCTTTGTCGTATAGTCGGCGCGGGTAACGTAAAGACAAGCGTCGGCAACTCGTGCGATGATGAGTGTATCGGTTACGAGTCCGAGGGGAGCAGTGTCGAGGATGATATAGTCGTACTTCTCCTTCAGGAATTCGATTGCCTTATCGAGGTTCTCCTTTGAGAGCAGCTCGGCTGGGTTCGGAGGAATGATGCCTGCAGGAAGCAAGTCGAGATTTTCGCTTTGCTTAGAGTTGATAATCTGATCGAAGAGAAGTTCCTTGTCGTTCTTGTCACCAATGAGGAAGGAAGTGATTCCTCTCGTGTGATCTTTGAGCCCGAAGATATCTGCAAGACGCGGCTTGCGGATATCCAAGCCCATCAGAAGGACTTTCTTACCCAACAGAGCGAAGCTCATTGCCAAGTTACTTGCCACGAAAGTCTTGCCTTCTCCCGAGGTTGTTGAAGTGAAGAGGACGACTTTCTTGTCGGGCGAATCGAGCATGAACTGCAGATTCGTACGAATGGCGCGGAACGTCTCAGCCATAGTGTCATTCTCGTTTTCCTTGATGACAATAGCGCGCTGGTTGGTTTTAAGTGAATGATCAAGAGCTACGTCGCCCAAGACAGGTACCTTGCAGAGCTTGTCAAGATCGTTGCGCCCTTCGATTTTATAGCGTAGTAGATCAAGCAAGTATATAAGAGCAACTGGGATGGCTAAACCCATAATAAGAGCGATGAGCCAAATCATGTTTCTCTTTGGCGAAACAGGCCTTTCGTTTGCTAATGCGGCATCGATGATCTTTGCGTTATCTGCCGTAGCTGCAAGAGCGAGGGAGTTCTCTTCACGCTTCTGGAGAAGCATCAAGTAGAGGCCTTGCTGCACTTCCTGCTGACGGGTAAACTTTGCCAACTCCTTCTCCTGAGTAGGAGCCTGATTGATTCTTGCGTTGTAGCGGTTTGCCTGTGACTCAGCGTTGCGAACCTGGATGTTAAGCGCGTTGTTGAGCGACTCGATGGAAGTCTTGATAGCGCTTGCAAGTTGTTCGGCGTTGCTTGTGACTTCGATAACAGATGAGTTGTTTTCCGTTGCCGTTCTGAGCAGGGTGCTTCGCTTCACGATGGCCTCGTTGTACTGCCCGATAAGAGCGGTAAGCGTGGCATCGGTGAGTCCCACGTTTCCAGGGATTACCTGAAGATGATTGGCGGGATTGTTGACGTATTGTTTCAGCTGAGTGAGAATACCAAGCTGGGCAAGAAGTTCAGCGCGTTTCTTCTCATATTCGTTGCTGCTCTGAAGCACGAGCTGGGCATCGCTGGAAAGGTTTGTCAAACCTGAACTGCTCTTGAATCCTGCCAACTGACTTTCTGTTGCATTCAGTTCTTCGGCTACTTTCTGGAGCCTTTCGTTGATGAACTGCTCAGTTTTGATGCCGACAAGGTTCTTGTCGTTGTTGTTCTCGCGGTTGTATGCGTCAACAAGCTGGTTTACGAAATCCACGCCACGTTTTTTGTTCTCATCCAGATAGGAAATGTGAGCGATGGAAGTCGTTTTGGAAGTGGGAGAGATGGAAAGTCCTCCGAGACAGTACTTTGCCATACGGATGGGAGGCACGATAGAAACCGTCATCTCCAGATTTGAAGCAAGAGGCTCGGCTTCTCCCTTTGTGAGGACGAGTTGCCCGATTGGAGACTCTATTATATAAGGTAGGGAATCGGCTTTCTCCTCCACCTCGACTTTTTTACGTGTCTTCGGGTCTCTTTTCACGTAGTTGATGACATACGACTGTGGCGTTGGCTGAGTAATTTTTAATGAGAACCCGTTTGTCATGTTTTCCACATCGCTTTCGCTGATGTTCACCTCTACAGGATACTTCCCGTAAGCCACTCTGTTGGCTACTCGCCCGTGAATGGTGTAGATGATGTAAAGCTTGAGATCCATCACCACTTGTTTGACAAGCGACTTGGAGCGCATGATTTCTATTTCGTTGTCGATGCCACCTGAGTTGCTCATCAATCCAAAGTCTTGCAATGCCATCATCTGGTTCTGGTAAGAACCTTTCTTCTCGTCGTTGATCTGCACGGTAGCTTGCACGCTATAGATTTCCGTTTTGTAACGGAGATATACGGCAGCAAGGAAAAGGCAAAGGATGAGGGAGAGAGCAATCCATCTCCAGTTGATGATAAGCTTTTCCAGCAATTGCTTAAGGTCGAAGCCTTCTTCGTTGTTGGTAGTGTTGGGATTGTCTGTATTCATGAGAGGGAGTTATCTTTTCAGGATGTTAAACAAAAGGGATGCCAGCGAGACGAGAACCGATGTGGCAGAGAACCAGATGGTTGTCATATTACCGATTTCGGAGTTCTGAGCCTTGGTTTGGTTCGGCTCAACGTAGAGAACATCGTTCTGCTGCAGGTAGTAGTATGGGGAGTATATGATGTTTGCGTCGTTAAGGTTGAGCGGCACAATTTGTTTAGTTCCATCGGAATATTCGCGAATGAGTTTCACTCCATCGCGTCGTCCATAGATAGTAAGGTCGCCAGCCAAAGCGAGGGCTTCAAACACGTTGACTTTCTCGTTGGAGACAGTATAAGTATTTGGACGTGCCACTTCTCCCGTGACGGTGATTTTGTAGTTCACCATTCGAACGTTGACGATGAAGTTTCCTTTAAGGAATACGCTGAGTTTTTTCTTTATCATCTCTTCCGATTCGCTCTTTGTCAGTCCTCCCACGTGCAACACTCCTAATCCTGGGAACTCGATGTTGCCGTCATTGTCAACGAGATAGGTTTGGAGGGTAGGCTGTGAAGTGACGGAACGCATCGATGCCGATTGAATGGTAGCCACAGTAAGGTTGTAGGGTATGGCCGATTCATAGTTTTCGCTGTTAACCGTGATGGTCAGCAGGTCTTTGGGCTGGATGCGAGCATCATAAAGTTCAACGACTTGTTCGTTGTCAATGGATTCGCTGTTCTGCAGGTAGGGAACCTGCTTGTACGATGAACATGAGGCTACTATCAGCAGCAGCGCGAATGCCAGAAGGGATTGAATACGTTTCATTTCAGTGCCTTTAATGCATTTTAGCGTGCAAAGATAAGACAATTTTCTCATTCTCGCAAGAAAAGATGGAAAATCTCAGTTTTTACCTATTTTTAAATGCTGATTCCATAGTTCTCGCCCGTCTGGATTCCAATGAATGGGAGGAAACCACGCAATGCTTCTTTTCAGTTCACGAGCACTACTTTTTCAGTTGGCAGACGGTGAAGGCTTGGATTCAGAAAAGAGATTTCGGGCAAAATATCATCTTTTTTCGGAATTATTTCTCCTTTGTTAGGCCGTTTGACAATAAATGCGTACATTTGCGCCACGAATTCTAAACCGAATAACAATTATGAGCATATTCACCAAACTTTTTGGCAATAAGACGGCCGACAAGGTTAAGGTGGGCGGTATGGAAGATTTTATGACACTCATCCGTGTCTACTATCAGGCTGTTATGGCTAGCAGCTTGGGAATAACCAACATCAACATGCTTCCCGATTTGGCCGTCTTCAAACGCACGCTGAAGGTGCCCACGCAAAACAACAAGCTCGGGCTTGCCGAAAAATCGCGCTGCAAGAAAATGCTTTCAAGCATTTATGGTATCAACGACAATTTCTTCAAGGAGATAGATACCTCCATCAAAAAGAACTGCCGCACCTTGAACGATGTGAACGGCTACTTCTTCCAGTTCCAGAAGTTCAACGAGAGCCTTATGATGCTCGTCGGCAACCTTATGAAATGGAGATTCCGCACGCCCGGCTTCATGAAAAAAGCCCTCTATGCGGTGACGGAACAGACAGTAAGCGACATCCTCACAAAGAACAAGTGGAAGGACGAGGCAACCTACAAGACTGTTGCCGTCGTGCGCCAACTGCAGCAAACGCTGGGGTACTCAGCTACTTGGATGACAGACTTTGTTTACAACATTGTCCGTCTTGCCAAAAAGGAGAAGGCACCGAAGCAAGTCGAGGAAAAAAAATAAAACGCAAATCGCAGAGCGCTTTCCACTCTGTGACAAAAAAATGACTTTTTTCTTCTTTTTATTAGAAAAAGTCACTATCTTCGCAACAGTTTTTCAGATAGGATGACACACGACGACGAGAGATTGTTTGAAGTGTTCGAGACAAAGCTCCAGCAGCTGATGGATGCTTACGGTAGGCTCAAGGAAGAGAACCTTGAGCTGAGGAATCGTTTGCACACCGTCGACGATGCTTTGTCGGCTGAGCAGAAGCGCTTTGCCGAGCTCAGCAGCTCCTATCAGAGCCTGAAAGATGGACGAGTGTTACAAGGCATTGATGTAGAAGATGTCGATCGCACTCGAACCCGTCTTTCCAAACTTGTGCGTGAAGTCAATCGTTGCATTGCTATGCTGAATGCAGACACCACATTTGATGTTGAACTGGAATAATCCACAGAAGCAATGGACGACAAGTTGAAAATCAAACTCCTGATTGGCGACGCCAACTACCCCATGATCATCGACAGGGCCGATGAGGAAGTGTTGCGCGAAGCTGCCAAGAGGGTCAACAATATGTTGAATATGTATCGCGAAACGTTCCCGAATCTGAGCAAAGAACAGTATTTGGCTATGGTGGCTCTTCATAATGGAGCCATGAACGTGCAAAAAGAGGGGATGAACAACACAGCCCCCTTCAACGAGCGACTGAAACGATCCGTTGGCCTCATCGAGGAGTTTCTTGACAAGGAGAAATGACTTCCCGCACTGCTTTTTAAGATAACTTGTTGCATGTCGGCACGCCGGCGTTGCAACGCAAACATATTAAAATAAAGCAGTATGACAACAACCGTGACTTGGATAATAGCCATCATCGTCGGCATAGTGATAGGAGCACTCATCATGTTCCTTATCTTCTTTGCCGGCTCAAAATCAAAGTACAAAACCATTATCAGCGAGGCTGAGGCCGAAGGAGAAGTAATCAAGAAAAATAAGCTCCTGGAGGTAAAGGAGAAGTTCCTTAACAAGAAAGCCGAACTGGAAAAGGAGGTGGCTGTTCGTAATCAGAAGATTCAGCAGGCCGACAGCCGACTGAAGCAGCGCGAGCAGCAGCTCAATCATCGTCAGGAAGAGCTGCAGCGCCGTAAGGCAGAGGCTGACGCTATCAAGGAAAACCTCGACATGCAACTCCAGATGGTAGAGCACCGAAAAGAGGAGCTGGAGCATCTGCAGCAGCAGGAGCGGGTTAAGCTGGAGGCTATCAGCGGATTATCCTCCGAGCAGGCGAAAGAACGCCTTGTGGAGTCGCTCAAAGAAGAAGCTAAGACGGATGCCGCTTCCTATATCAATGAGATAATGGAAGAGGCTAAGATGACAGCCAACAAAGAGGCTAAGCGCATTGTCATTCAGACGATTCAGCGCGTTGCTACCGAAACGGCAATTGAGAATAGCGTCACCGTTTTCCACATCGACAACGATGAAATGAAGGGTAGGATTATTGGACGTGAAGGGCGTAATATCAGAGCGTTGGAAGCTGCCTGTGGAGTGGAAATCGTCGTCGACGATACGCCTGAGGCAATAGTAATAAGTGGCTTTGATCCTATCCGACGCGAAACGGCACGCCTTGCTCTGCATCAGCTGGTTGTGGACGGACGAATCCATCCTGCCCGCATCGAGGAGGTGGTTGCTAAAGTGCAGAAGCAGCTGGAGGAGGAAATCATCGAGACGGGAAAACGCACTACTATCGACCTCGGAATCCACGGACTTCATCCCGACTTGATTCGTCTGATAGGAAAAATGAAGTATCGTTCAAGCTACGGGCAAAACCTGCTCCAGCATGCGCGTGAGACGGCAAACCTCTGCTCTATTATGGCAGCCGAACTGGGTTTGAATCCCAAGAAAGCCAAGCGTGCAGGCTTGTTGCACGATATAGGAAAGGTGCCCGACGAGGAGACGGAACTCCCACATGCCCTCTACGGAATGAAGCTGGCAGAAAAATACAAGGAGAAGCCCGATATCTGCAATGCCATCGGAGCACATCACGATGAAGTGGAGATGACGACTCTTCTGGCGCCCATCGTCCAGGTGTGCGATGCTATCAGCGGTGCTCGTCCCGGTGCGCGTCGCGAAGTGGTTGAGGCTTACATCAAGCGCCTGAACGACTTGGAGAATATCGCGATGTCCTATCCCGGCGTAACAAAGACGTACGCCATTCAGGCAGGACGTGAGTTGCGCGTTATCGTGGGTGCCGACAAGATTGACGATGCAGGCGTGGAGTCATTGTCAACGGAGATAGCCAAGAAGATACAAGACGAGATGACCTATCCGGGACAAGTGAAGATAACAGTCATTCGCGAAACGCGTGCCGTAGCTGTGGCAAAGTAACGAACAACACTTTTCTCCGACGTCGTTTTCATAAGCCAATCCCTGATTCGGGGATTGGCTTTTTCTGCATAACTCTTGTTTCCCCTAATGAGGTAGCCTCCGTCGAACAGGTAGCGGTCCACCAGCGAGCCCTTCAGCAGGAAGCGCCCCGCATAGTCGGTGCTGTCGCGGAAGAGCGTCTCGGCAGCGGTGAGCTCGTGTGTCTTGCCGTTGAAGCTATTCAGGCCATCCTTCGTCTCCTGGGTGAAGAATCTTAATTGTATCTCCATAAATCTTAACCTCAGACAAAAAGCCTTGTTCATCATAATATCTCCACTCACCACATTGAGCACTATCGATTATTGGCTCATCATCACACAGAAGGGTTCCTTCTTTCTTTTTATTACCACTGGGATAATAACTCGTCATTACACATTTGAATTTCGGTATCCCGTCACCCATATATGCCCACTGACTTTTTGGAACATGTAAATTGTTATCTTGAAAGTTCGTAAAAGAAAAATCGATATGACCAGATTCTGAAAAACAGAATAAGCTGACATATTTTCCATCTGCTTTTTCTCCTGCAAAGGCTAACGTATTTGTGTGTAGGTTTATGCAATAGTAAAAACCATTTTCTTTTCCGTTTTTAAAATACTCAAAAGTCTTGTAAAAAGAATTTTTTGAAACCCATAGTCCCTCCTTTTCCCCATTCTCATTGAACTGATTCATTCTACACATATTTTCCTGTGCAGATAAAAAAAACGGAAGAGACATTAATATTAATAAAAAAATTTTCTTCATATTATCTTGCATTCAAATAGTTGCTACTAAGCCCGTTCAGATAGAAATTGAAAGATGGAAGTCTTGTGGCATTTATCGGTTCTGACAAGGTGCGGGATAATGATATGGACACAGTATTGTTTTTCTGTAGTTCATTGTTGAACAACCCAATAAATTCATCCCACCTTGTTCTGTCAATTAACAAACAACCCGCAGAAATAGGTGCTTTTCCTTTTGTTAGATTATTGCTACCAGCCTTATGAATATCTATTCCTTTGGCATAAGTCCTATTGTCAGAATAGGCGGGATTCGTGAATCCAAGTTCTATGGTATTTCTCGTAAGGCCTTTCCCAATATCAAACATTTTCAGGGCATGATATGAACTTTTGCTCCCATGATGGTCGCCAACTTTTGCTTCATACATACCTTCCGGTATTGTTGGATATGCTCTCAGGTCGCTGGGATAGGTACAAGCATCAAAAGTTCTTATCGTCCCGTCTGCCAGATATACAGTTGCTGTAGATGTATTGATGTTTTTATCTTTTTCTGGATTGAATGTCCTATTTTCAGAAAAGAAGATAGCCTGATGGTATAATCCAGACAGTAGATTACCATTACTATCATACGACTCAGACTCATCTATCCATTCATATCCATTGTTCAACTGACTTCCGTCCCTATTAATTGTAAAGGTGGGTTTCCACGCCCTCCCATCCGGGTCGATATAGTTGACGGGATTGTTTGCGCAGTAGGCGTAGGGGGAAAGGTGGTAGTACTTCTCTGACAGCGGGTCCATGCCCGTGAAGCGGGCGATGGCAGGGTCATAATTGCGCGCACCGAAGTCATAGAGGTCATAGCCGTACATTCGGTCCAGCTCCTTGCCGCCGAACTTGTACGGCTGCACGTAGGCAATATGGTCGGCAAAGTGACGTTTTCGCATCTTCTCTCGGTCAGCTATTTAGGGTTAGGGTTATGTTTTTCATTCAATCTACTGCAAAGGAAAGCATTCGTTTTCACATTTGCAAGAAAAAGGCGTGACACAAAGCGTGATATTTGTCGATTTTGGGTGTTTTTTATTGTGGTTGACCGTTTGGCACGTTAAAGAAATACGGGGAGGGGAAAAATGGAGATATGAAAAAGAAAGGCTGACTTCTTTCTGCAGGAGGTGCTGTGAACTGCCTTCTGCCACATAAGGAAGGCCTGATTCCTTCTGAGCGAAAGGAACTATTGCACAATAAATACCTGACATTTGATTTTCTCGAGCCTTTGGGAGAAGTTCTCCCAAGAAAGAATAATGGTTCTCCCAAGAAGGAATAATGTTTTTTGGAGAAGGAAAAACGGCTTGTTGTTTGTCTCGCGCACAGAATCAAGCTAGATGGAGCTTGCCGTTTCCTGGATTTTCAACGTTGGGATTGAGTGAGGCTCTGACGCTTCGAAGTTCTTAGGCTTAGGGGCTTGAAATGTGTTGCCTGGGACTGTATTTCCGTAAGAGACGGCAAGGAATTCAGATGCTCTTCGGAGACATTTGCCTGTGGTACTCAAGCAGTTTTTCGCGACATTCCTCCATCAGCCATTTGGGAGTGGATGTGGCTCCGCAGATGCCTATGCTGTTTACTTCGGGCGTAATGAGCCGATAGTCGATGTCCTGGCTCCGTTGGATATGATAGGTGTTGGCATTTACGTTGCGGCATGCTTCGAGCAGCACTCTTCCGTTGGAGCTCTTGCTGCCGCAGACGAAGAAGACGAGATTGTGCGAGGAGGCGAAGTGCCGGATGTCTTCCAGCCGGTTGGCAACTTGTCGGCAGATGGTGTCGGAGTAGCGGAAGACGACTCCTTCGTCTATGCGGTTGCGGATGGTTTCCACAATCTGCCGGAACTCTGAGAGCGACTTGGTGGTTTGCGAATAGAGGTAGATGTCTTTGTGGAAATCAATTCTTTGCAAGTCGTCCACCGATTCTATCACGATAGCGTGCCCGTCGGTCTGCCCGACGAGTCCCAGCACTTCGGCATGTCCTTTTTGTCCGAAGATAACGATCTGTTTCTCATGTCCTTCTGCCAGGCCTGTCTCGTATTCCCTGCGTATGCGCTGCTGGATTTTCAGCACCACGGGGCAAGTGGCGTCTATCAGTTCTATCTGGTTCTCTTTGGCGATAGCATACGTCTCGGGAGGTTCTCCGTGAGCACGGAAGAGCACGCGGGCGCCCTTTAGTTGCCTGAACTGCTGATGGTTGATGGCGATGAGGCCAAGCCGTCCCAGCCTCTCGCACTCCTCCTCGTTGTGCACGATGTCGCCCAACGAATAGAGGGGGCTACCGTTGCTTAGCTCCTGCTCGGCTTTCTTGATAGCCGTTGTCACTCCGAAGCAGAAACCGCTGCCTTCATCAATCTCGATTGTCATTTCTTTTCTTGCGGGGCGTGATGAGTTTGTTGTCTCGTGGCATGCAGGAAGCATCTCTCGGCTGGAAATAGGGAGCGGGAGAGGATGCTTCCCTTGTAGCGCGCTATCGAGAAGGGAAAAATTTTTTTCGAGAACACATATCGCCGTATGAAGAAGGGAAAAAATCTTATTCCTTCTCCAAAATCATTTCTTCTTCCTGCACGTCTTTCTCGGCTTTGCGCAGCGGCTCTTCTTCTCGGGCTCTTCCGAAGCAACGCGAAGGAACTGCTCCATCAGCCATTCGTTCTGCTCGGGGATGGTGAGGTTGCTGTTGTCGAGAAGAATGGCGTCTTCTGCCTGCCGCAGGGGGCTTATCTCGCGCGAGGAGTCAATCCTGTCGCGTTCCTTCACGTTTTCAAGGATTTCGTCGAACGAGACCTCCTGTCCTTTGCCCTTCAGCTCGTCGTAGCGGCGCTGTGCGCGCACTTCGGCGCTGGCTGTGACAAACACTTTCAGCTCGGCTTCGGGGAAGACGACGGTGCCGATGTCGCGCCCGTCCATCACGATGCCCTTCTTCTTGCCCATCTCCTGCTGCTGGGCAACCATCGCCTCGCGCACGAAACCCACTGTGGCAATGGGACTTACGTGAGCCGACACTTCCAGCCCGCGTATCTTGTCTTCGATGCACACTCCGTTTAAGTACGTATCGGGACGCCGTGTCTCCTCGTTGAAGACGAAGGAGATGTGGATGTCGTCCATTGCCTTCTCCAACTTCTCGAGCCGTATGGCTCCGTCGTCCTCAAACATGTCGTGCTGCAGCCCGTAGTAGGTGACAGCGCGGTACATAGCCCCTGTGTCGATGTAAGTGTAACCGATTTTCGAGGCCAAGTCCTTGGCCATAGTGCTTTTTCCGCACGACGAATGCCCGTCGATGGCAACAATTATTTTTCTCATAGTGTATAGGATATGTTCATTGTCAATGAATTGGCTACGACGTGATAGCGCCCGTAGGAGATGCCTATGTTCATGCGGCTCAGGCTGAGTCCTGCTCCGAGGGAGAAGCCTGCCAGCGAGCGCCCTCCTGTGGAGAGCTCGTTGTGCAGCAGATGATTATAACCTGCAGAGAGCCAGATGTAGTCGGAAGGAAAGACGTCGACTCCAAGTATGAAGTGGTTGAGCAGAATCTCCTTGAAGGAGAGGCTCTCGCTGCTGTAGAAATCATCCGCCGACCATCGGTTCAAGCCGTTGAGAGTGAGGGAGAAACGTATGGGCGCATGAGCCAGCCCTTTGCTGAAGCCTGCCATCAGGTTGAAGGGGAGGAGCTCGTGCGTGTCGTCGTACGAGAGGATTTGTCTTCCGAGCTGCCGCGCAAGGAACGAGAGCGAGAAGTCGGTGTCGGGATTATAATAGGTGAGTCCCAAGTCGACGCCGAGAGCAAGGGAATACACCAGGTCGTAATTGGAATAGATGACTTTTGCCGCAACGCCTCCTGCCCAATAGTCGCTCAGGGCATAGCTGTAGATGCCCGTCAGCGCCATATCCTTAGCGCTAAAGTCACCCATCTCCCTGCCTTGCTCGTCGGTTTGCCTCATGGAACCGAACCCCAGATACTGCGCGCCGAAGGCAAGCGACGAGCGCTCCGACAAACCGAAGTTGTACGAGGCGCCAGCCTTGTTGGAGCCTTGCAGATAGCTCATGTACCCGAGGCTGAGTGAGCCCCTCGACACGTTGTCGAGCAGGGCGGGATTGTGGAAAGCCAGCGTGGGGTCGTCGTCGGTAATGGAAATGTTGTCTCCCCCGAGGGCGGCAGCATGAGCCGAAGACGGCAGGTTGAGGAACTGGAATACGGACTGATCCTGAGCTTGCGCCAGCAGGAATGACGAAGCAATAATATATAGTAGAAGGACTCGTTTCATACGTAAGTTTTCTTTTCGGGCTCAAATATACAGCTTTTTCTTGCTAAAAAAGCAAAAAAATCGATGATTGTTGAAAAAAAAAGCCTTTCGAGTGCCAACAACAAAAAAAAAGTATTACTTTTGCCAACAATGAGAATAATGTAAAAATCGATAAGTATACTATGGAAGTTAAAAAATCAAAGAGCGCCAATTTGGAACGCGGCAAAGGAACATGGGTTCTCATGGGCCTTGTAGCTGTGCTTGCAATCCTTTATGTGGCTTTTGAGTGGACGCAGCACGAGAAGAAGTTCAATGACGACATTCTCAATGCAGGCGACATTACCATTGAGGAAGAAGTGATTCCTATCACCATGCCTGAAAAGAAAACCGTCCCCCCACCACCACAGGCTGTTACCCAGGCTGAGGTACTCAACATCGTGGAAGACGATGCCGACATCGAGGAGACAACCCTCGTGTCAGCTGAAGACCAGACGGAGTATGTGGAGATTTCCGACGATGTGCCCATCGTTGTAGAGGACATCGAAGAGGAACAGCAGATTTTCCAGGTTGTAGAGAATATGCCTGAGTTCCCGGGCGGTACGGCTGCGCTGATGGCCTACCTCCGCAAGAACATCAAGTATCCTACTATCTGCCAGGAGCAGGGCATTCAGGGACGTGTCGTTGTTCAGTTCGTTGTGAACAAGGATGGTTCTATCGTCGATCCCGAGGTTATCAAGCCTGTGAATCCTTATCTCGACAAGGAAGCCCTCCGTGTGATTTCCACCATGCCTAAATGGAAGCCGGGCGAGCAGCGCGGTAAACCTGTGCGTGTGAAGTTCACGGTGCCCGTTCAGTTCAAATTGAGTAATTAATTTCTCATTTGTATCAGTAAAGGAGGTGCGAGCCTCCTTTTTTTATCTAAAACAAATAGTCTTCATTATGCAGCTGACTTCTCAACAAATAACCGAGCTTATCGGCTCTCATATCGACAAGCTGACCTTCTCGCATGAGCCTGCGAACCTTTATGCGCCTGTACGATATGCCCTCTCAATGGGAGGCAAGCGTATTCGGCCCGTCTTGATGCTTCTGGCATACAATTTGTACAAACCCGACGTGGATGTGGCTCTGGATCCTGCTGCGGCAATAGAGATTTATCACAACTTCACTTTGCTTCACGACGATTTGATGGACAAGGCCGACATGCGTCGTGGGCAGCTGACGGTACATCGCAAATGGGATGCCAATACGGCAGTTCTCTCGGGCGACGTGATGCTCTCCTTGGCAGATACGTATATGTCTCATTGCGACGACAGGCACTATCGCGCCGTGATGGAGACGTTTAGCCGCACGTCCATTGAGATTGCCGAAGGGCAGCAGTACGATATGGACTTCGAGAGCAGAGACAATGTGACAGAAGCGGAGTATATCGAGATGATTCGCCTGAAGACGAGTGTGCTGCTTGCATGCAGCATGAAGATAGGTGCTACTTTGGCAGACGCCTCTGCCGAAGATGTAGAGAATATCTACAAGGCAGGCGAGCAGATGGGGCTGGCATTTCAGTTGCATGATGACTATCTGGATGTCTATGGCGACTCGAAAGTCTTCGGGAAGAAAGTCGGGGGCGACATCCTTTGTAATAAGAAGACGTTCCTCTACGTCAAGTCGATGGAACTGGCTGATGGGGAGCAGCGAGGGGAACTGGATAAATGGTTCGCTACGGAGGGAGGTGATGCCGCTTTCTGCGAGACGAAAATCAGGGAAGTGACAAGGCTCTATTCGGCATTGGAGATGCCGCGCATCTGTCGTGAACAGGAAGACTTTTATTATCATCGCGCGCACGCGTATTTAGATAAGGTACATGTGGCAGAAGAAGCAAAGAAGGAACTCCGCGCCTACCTTGCTTCGATGATGAACAGAGTGGTTTGATTTGATAGTCGACACCCATACCCATCTTTATTGCGAAGAGTTCGATAACGACAGGGACGCTGTCGTGGAGCGGGCTCTCGCTGAGGGCGTTACAAAACTTATTATGCCCAATATCGACGTGCCTTCCTTGCCGAGACTGCTGAAAATGTGTGCTGACTATCCCTCTGCCTGCTATCCTTTAATCGGCTTACATCCCGAAGAAGTGCGTGCCGACTATGAGTTGGCATTAGGGGATATGCGGATGCGCTTGAAGGAGAGCCTCTCATCGGAAAGCATTCATTACATAGGGATAGGGGAAGTGGGGCTTGACTTCTATTGGGATTCAACCTTCCGCACTCAGCAACTTGACGCCTTTGAACAACAAGTGCGTTGGGCTGTGGAGTATGATTTGCCGTTGGTGATTCATTCCCGCAACGCTTTTCAAGAGTTGTATGCGATAATGGAAAAGTACAGATCCACAACGCTGAAAGGAATTTTCCATTGCTTCGGTGGAACTGTAGAGGAAGCAAAGGCTCTTTTGTCTTTCCCAGGTTTCATGTTGGGGATAGGAGGAGCGGTAACGTATAAGAAATCGACGCTGCCGGAGGTGTTACACTCGGTTCCCCTGAATCGAATTGTTGTGGAAACGGATGCTCCTTATCTGGCTCCCGTTCCTCATCGAGGGCGTCGAAACGAAAGCGCTTATATTGTAGACACCGTTCGTTGTCTGGCAGGAATCTACGAAATGACTCTTGAGGACATAAGTGCGGCAACGGCTCAGAATGCCTTTGAGGTTTTCCCCTCCATTCAGGATCAATAGACAAATACCCACGTTTTCATGCCTTCATTGTAAAGATTTGCATGAAAACGAATGGTGTCTCCAGAGGATAAGTTGCACTTTTCTAAAGGAATCGACATGTAAATTCTTTGGCGATACGACTCTACGTCGTCTACGCTCTTATGTATGAGAGTAAGGTCTATGCCCGCTTTTCCCTCTTCCGTTGTGTCAAGCACTCCCAGATGATGTTTTCCGTTGAGCGAGAAAAGCTGGAGAATAATGTTGAGATAGTTTCCGCTTTTTCTGATGCTCTGAAGATAAACAGGATCGTATGCAGGAACGATATCCTCACCAGGGGCAAATGGAGCCCGAGAATAAATGGTTGAGATGTCGTACAAAAGGCAACTGTTGTTTTCTGCGTCGGGCTCATACATAGCGACAACGCGGTAGATGCTGTCGGCAACGTACGTCGGAAGGGTGTCGTGCTTTTGGGTGTATGAGTCACTCAGTTCCACGCTGTAAGTCGTTCCCTCATCCGTAAGGAGATATTGAAGACTACCCGCTCTGTCTGTCTGTACGCAGACAAAGTCACTGATGAGCGAGGGGTAGGGCTTTTCCTCCGTACACGATACTGTCAGCAAGGCAGCGCAGAACAAAGCGATAAGGAAGAACTGTTTTTTCATTGCAGAACGTTGTTTTATGACAATTCAAGTTGATGAATAGCTGGGTTTGCGTACATCTCCAGCATTTTTGCCCAAAGAAAATCGTCGTCTTTGTTCTCGATACGGATTTTTGCGTGCTGCATATTCAGATATTCCTCAAACTGCTTTTTCTCTTCTTTTGAGTAGTGAGCTTCCATCTCGTTCGTATGGTGCAGCAAATCCAAAGCGATGTAGTTGTTGGGGTAGAGCCGATAGTTCTTGTAGATGGACTGATCTATATGCTTTGCAATTCTTGAGAAAAAATCAGTCTTTGAGATGTCGTCGGGAAGAGAGTCGACGAAATCATTGATGCAGGGTGCCGTTTGATAGTGGATGAATCCTTTATACCCGAAGATACCCGTCTGCATGTTCTGAAGGTCATCGGCAGGCGTTTTACGGTAATCGGCGTTGTCTCTTTTCAGCTGGTACTCCTGAGCCTTAAGCCAATCGCAAGGGTCGTATTGGTAGCTGATAGCTAAAGGCGTGAGGTTGAGGCTGCGAATCCGCTCTTTCAATGAGCCTTCTCCTCCTATGGAGAGCATCTTCAGCAGGCTCTCTTGCGTCTCGTCCATAGAGTCTTTCGAGCGCCCCTCTCGCTGGGCAATCCAGACGGGGGTGTTCTTTTCGTTGATAGCGAAATGGATATAGTTCGACAGGCGGGTGCTGGCTGTCAATATCTCCTTGAGCCCTCCTGTGCGAGTCACGATGAAACTTCTGTTGATGCGCACAAGAGTCTTTATCCAAGGATAGATGAGCAAGTTGTCGCCGATGGCAATCTCTACGGTGTTATGGGTCTTCTCCAAAAGCAGCAAGTCGAGAAAACCGGAGTCGAGGACGATGTCTCGATGGTTGGAGATATACGTGAGATTGTATTTGCCCTCGGGATTTGCGGAGAAATCGGAAGAAAGCCCTTTGCTGCATTTCTTCACGATACCCTCGAGGAAAGGTTTGCAGAAAGCAGCTTGGAACTCCAGGTTCGTTTTGCATTGCCGCATGGTAGCAGCCACACCCTCAAACGGAATTTGAGGGAAGACATAAGCGACAACCTTCTGAAATGAGGGGTTGGCAAGCAGCTCCTCGTATGCTGCCGGTAACTCCGAGGGCTCTAATGGGCGTATGCCGTTGAAATCGTTGATGTCTGCCATACGTTTAATTGAAAGAGTCTTCGATGATGTCGGTTAAGACGTCTTTGATGTCCAATCCCGCTGCTCTCACTTGCTGTGGGATGAAGCTTGTTGCTGTCATTCCGGGCGTGGTGTTTATCTCCAGAAGGTTCAGCACTTCTCCTTCCGTAATGATGTAGTCGATGCGCACGATACCTCTGCAAGGCAGTAAGTCGTAAATGGCCGACGTGAGTTTCCGCACTCGTTCGGCTGTCGTCTCAGGGATGCGAGCAGGTGTGATTTCGTCAACTTTTCCGTTGTATTTGGCATCGTAGTCGAAGAATTCATCCTTGCTGACGACTTCTGTTATCGGGAAAACGACTTTGTTCTTCTTTGTCTTATAGCATCCGCAGGTAATTTCCGTTCCCTGCATGAAAGCTTCTATCATCACCTCGTCTGCCTCTTTAAGTGCTTCGGCTATAGCAGGCTGAATCTGCTCGCGAGTCTTCACTTTTGTCGTGCCGAAGCTGCTTCCTCCACATGTGGGCTTGACGAAGCAGGGGAGCCCGATGCGCTCAACGACGTCGTCGTCGCTGATTGAGTTGCCTTTCCTGAGTGTAAGGGACTCAGCCACGCGGATGCCGTATCCTCTCAGGTATTGGTTCAGCACAAACTTGTTGAACGTCATTGCTGAAATGAGAGGAGAGCATGTGGAGTAGGGTATTCGCATCATCTCCAGATACCCCTCAAGCAGCCCGTTTTCTCCTGGAGTGCCGTGAATGGTGATGTATGCGTAGTCGAACTTCACAAGTTCTTCTCCTTGACGGAAGCCGAAAACATTCTTATCTATCGGAAGCGTGTGCCCTTCCTCCAGTTCAACGTGCCAATCCGTTCCTCTGATGACAACAATCCAAACATCATAGAGGCTATGATCGAGGAACGAGAAGAGCCCTTGAGCCGAGCGCAGGGACACTTGGTATTCGGAGGAGTCTCCTCCAGCCACAATCGCAATTTTGCGTTTCATTTTCTTCTTGTTTTATATGTTAGTGCCGGAGGCGTAGTTGCGCCAGCGCGTTATCAGTTGAGTCATATCGTTCGGAAGTTCCGAGTTGAAAAACATCTCTTCCTTCGTGCGCGGGTGTACGAAGCCGAGCGTGCGTGCATGCAAAGCCTGTCGCGGGCAGGCCTCGAAGCAGTTTCGGATGAACTGACGGTATGAGCTGGAGACGTTTCCCTTCAGAATTTCGCTTCCTCCATACCTCTCGTCGTTGAAGAGCGGATGACCAATGTGCTTCATGTGCACGCGTATCTGGTGCGTACGCCCCGTTTCGAGTTGACATTGAACAAGGGTGACGAAACCGAAGCGCTCCAATACGCTGTAGTGCGTGACGGCATGTTTGCCGATAGCAGGGTCGGTGAAGACTGCCATTTGCAGACGGTCCTTCGGATTGCGTGCTATCTGGCTCTCGATAGTTCCCTTTTCCTCTTTCATGTTGCCCCACACAAGGGCGTTGTACTGTCGCTTTGTCGTCTTGTTGAAAAACTGCATTCCCAGCGACGTTTTTGCTTCAGGCGTTTTGGCAAGCACAAGCAATCCGCTGGTGTCCTTGTCGATGCGGTGCACAAGCCCTACCTGCGGATCGTTAGGGTCATAGCCCTTGTTGTTGCGGAGATGCCAGGCGACAGCGTTGACAAGGGTGCCGCTGAAGTTCCCGCATCCGGGATGAACCACCATTCCTGCCGGCTTGTTAATGACCATCAAGTCAGGGTCTTCGTAAACGATGTCGAGCGGGATGTCTTCGGGCGTGATGTCCGTCTCGTATCGCGGACGGTCCATCATGATGCTTATCTCGTCGAGCGGCTTGATTTTGTAGTTGCTCTTGACGGGGCGCTCTCCGACAAGTATGAATCCGGCCTCTGCTGCCTTCTGGATGCGGTTGCGCGAGACGTTGGGCAGACGGTCGAAGAGGAATTTGTCTATCCGGATGGGCACTTGCCCTTTGTCGACAACGATGTGGTGATGCTCATAAAGGGCGCCTTGCTCGTCGAGGGACTCGTCAAGGTCGTCCGTTGTCGCATCACTTGAGAGGAGCAACTCGTCGATGTCGTCAGAACCACTCATCTTCCACTTCGGTTGGTATTTCCACCTCTTCCTCCGTGATGTGTCCGTCTCCCACGACGAGCGTCAGCGTCGAGCCTTCGGGAATCATCTGTCCGGCATGCGTCTCAGCCCCGTTGTAGAGAATCTTGTACACCCAGTCGGCCTGCCCGCTGATGCTGTCGTTCTTGGTGAGCGTGAATCCTGCCGCACGCAGACGTGAGACGGCTTGACGGTAGGAACTGTTGTCTGCCAAGTCGGGCATCTTCACCATTGGCTCGTTTCCCGAACTGACGGTGAGATATACGATGTGCCCGCGCTTCACTTTCGAGTTGGCTCCCGGGCGCTGGTCAATGACGATGCCCTCAGGGACGCCTTTGGCGAAGGATCGGTCGGCAGAGACACCGTTGAGCTTTCTTGTCTCGAGCATGTGGATTGCCTCGTGCTCGTCGATCTGTGTCACGTCGGGCACGAGGATGGCCTGCCCGTGCTGCGTGTAACGGTCGAGCCATCTGAATGTGAGGAATATGGCAACTATGACTACAAGTATCATTGCCAGTATGTTAAGCCAGAAGACGGAGCGCTTCATGGGCTTGCGGGCTGTCTTTTTTTCGTTCATGACTTTGTTGTCTCTATTGTTTGCTGCAAAGATAGTGAAAATCGGACGCAAAACAAGCGAATTACTCCTTTTTTATATGTAGTAACGTGTGTGAGCCTGCACTTCGTTTTTCTTTTTGCAAAGAAAATTATGGAGAAGGGAAAATTTTTTTTGAAGAAGGGAAAAATTTTTTTCCCTTCTTCATACGGCGAGATTCTTTGAGCATAATTCCGGCTTGTCGCTTTGCTTGCGTGAGGCGAAAAAAAGAAGCAATGATTCGGTGAATCATCGCTTCCAGTTTCTTTCAAACTCCTTGAGGGAGATGGTGTTACTTCTTCAAACCGTTGAACTCGTCGGAGATAGTCAACTTCTTGCGGCCCTTTGCACGGCGGGCTGCCAATACGCGGCGACCGTTAGCGGTTGCCATTCTCTCACGGAAACCGTGCTTGTTCTTTCTCTTCCTCAAAGAGGGCTGGAATGTTCTTTTCATCTTCTTATCTTTTTATTTTGTTTTTCTTTCTTCTGACGAATCGGGTTGCAAAAGTAGGGCGTTTTTTTCAAACAACCAAAGATTCCTGCTTTTTTTTCTCTGATTTTTTGCTTTTTTGTTGGAGAGGCCTTATTTTTGTACCCGAAAAGCGAACATTAATCCTAAATTAAATAAAAAACTAGTTATGATTCTTTGTCAAGACATTAAAATCGGTACATGTATCGAACTGGACGGCCAGCTTTATTTCTGCATCGACTTCCTTCACGTAAAGCCGGGCAAGGGTAACACGTTCGTCCGTACGAAGCTGAAGAACGTTGTCAACGGACGCGTTCTGGAGCGTACTTTCCAGATTGGTTTCAAGTTGAACGACGTGCGCGTTGAGCGCCGCCCCTATCAGTATCTGTATCAGGACGATATGGGCTATGTGTTCATGAATCAGGAAGACTTTGAGCAGGTAACGCTGAACGGCGACGTCATCACCGGAATCGAGTATCTGAAGGAAGGGATGGAAATTGAGGTTGTCACCAATGCTACTACGGGCGAAATCCTCTTCGGAGAACTTCCCATCAAGGTTGTCCTCGAGGTTACTTACACCGAGCCCGGACTGAAGGGCGACACCGCTACCAACACCCTCAAGCCCGCTAAGCTGGAGACAGGAGCCGAAGTGCGCGTTCCCCTCTTCATCAACACGGGTGAACTTGTTGAAATCGACACACGCGACGGATCCTACGTGGGCCGCGTAAAGGCATAAGCCGAGAAGAAAGTAAAGCTCGCTCACACACAGCCAAGCCTTGTTTTTTCGGAAACAGGGCTTGTTTTTCCAAGCATCAAGCATCGACGGAGGGTTCTGAATGGCAGAAAAACTGAACATCAACCAATGGGCTCGCGAAGATCGTCCTCGTGAAAAAATGGCAGCCCGAGGCGCTGGTGAACTGACCAACGCCGAACTGCTTGCCATCCTGATAGGTTCGGGAAATGCCGAAGAAGATGCCGTCTCGCTCATGAAACGCATCCTTGACGCCTGCGACAACAGCCTTACACGCTTGGGAAGGATGAGCATCGAGGAACTGTGCACTTTTCCCGGCATAGGTCCGGCAAAGGCAATCAGCATCCTCGCAGCCTGTGAGCTGGGCAACCGAAGAGCGAAGGACCGCGAGGAACGTCCCGTCATCCGCTCGGCACAGCAGGTCTACGACTATTACTATCCTCTCATCTGCGACTCGGCCGTTGAGCATAGCTATGCGCTTCTTCTAAACCAGTCGTCGCACATCATCAAAAGCGTGCTGGTAGGGAAAGGGGGTATAGCCGAAACACTTGTCGACGTGCGCGTTGTGCTCCGCGAGGCACTCCTCTCGCAGGCAACGGGGTTCATCCTCTGCCACAACCATCCGAGCGGGAACGTGAAGCCCAGCAAGCAGGACGATATGCTGACGACACGCCTCCGTGATGCAGCGCGCATGATGAGCATCTCGATGGTTGACCACGTGATTGTGTCGGATAGCGGTTATTACAGTTATGCCGATGAAGGTCGGATGTGATACCTGAACTCTTAATCCTCCAAAAACCAACCAGATGACAGAAGAAGAGAAATATTCGCTGCAAGAACGCATTGTCGAGGTCTTGAAAACCGTTTACGATCCTGAAATCCCAGTTGATATCTACAACTTAGGGCTTATCTACCGTATCGAGGTTCAGGACGACGCGCACGTTGATGTCGATATGACGCTGACGGCACCTGGCTGCCCCGCAGCAGATTTCATCATGGAGGATGTTCGTCTGCGAGTGGAAGGTGTTCCCGAAGTAAGCTCGGCTACAGTCAACCTGGTATTCGAGCCAGAGTGGAATCAGAGTATGATGTCTGAGGAGGCTCGTCTGGAACTGGGGTACGATATAGAATAATAGTGTTTTACCTAAAAAAGGCAACAAATGATTTACTTCCTTGCTGATGCACATCTGGGTTGTAGGGCTCTCAAGTCGGGCAGGACTCGCGAGCGGCGTCTGGTTCGTTTCCTCGATAGTATCAAGACCAAAGCTTCGGCTGTTTACCTGTTGGGCGACATGTTCGACTATTGGTTTGAGTACAAGCAGGTTGTTCCCAAGGGTCATGTGAGGCTTCTGGGAAAGCTTGCCGAATTAACCGACAGAGGAGTGGAGGTTCATTTCTTTGTGGGCAATCATGATTTGTGGTGCCGTGACTATCTCGCAAGGGAGTGTGGAGTCATCATGCATTTCGAACCGTATACGACGGAGATAGAAGGGCGTGTATTCTATATGGCTCACGGTGACGGACTGGGCGAGACGGACAAGCAGTTCTTGTTCCTGAGGCGCTTGTTCCACAACGCTTTTGCGCAGAAAGCTTTTTCATGGGTTCATCCCGATCGTAGCGTTGCGTGGGGTCTTCGTTGGGCAAGCCAGAGCAGAAAGAAGCACGAAAAGATGGGTCCTGCTGTCTTTGAAGGGGAGGACAAGGAACCGCTCATTACTTACTCTAAACAGTACCTCGCCGAGCACCCCGATGTGAACTATTTCATCTATGGGCATCGGCACATCCAGCTTGATTTCCCCCTTTCTTCCGATTCTCGCCTGCTAATCCTTGGAGATTGGGTGGACAAGTTTACTTATGCCACTTTCGATGGAGTAGATGTGGCTCTTCACAATTATCTGGAAGGGGAGACGAAACCGTGATGTACCTTCTGGAGTTTTAAAAAATGTAGGGGGAAGCACATTGTGCTTCCCCCAATTATGTAGAGTCTCGAAGATGTTTTTTATTCTTCTGTGAACTCAACAGTTGTTGCGCTGTCAATACAGCTCTCGGAGCGGTTGTTGGTAATGCCCTCGATCTCCCAACCTTTCTTCAGAATGAGTGTCGTAAGCGTCGACATCTTGCAGTACAAAGGATAGGTGTAGATAGCTCCTGTCAGATTTGTCTTGCTCACATCTAGCGTAGTAAGCAGGTTGTTCTGGCACAACAAGCGGTTAAGTAGAGTGTTCTGGGTCAGGTTCAGCGCCGAAATCTTATTGTTAGCACAGTTCAATGTCTTCAACGAGGGGAAGTAGATAACATTGAGAGACGTAAGCTCATTGTTGGCGCACATCAGCGACTCCAGTTCCTTGTTGGCGTACCCCAGCTCCAGGCTTTGGAGCTTGTTGTAGTTGCACGAGAGGGAGTTGAGCTTTGTGTTCTTCTTCACATCCAGCCAGGTGAGCAGGTTGTTGTTGCAGTTGACAGACGTCAGCTCTGTGTTCTGTGAAAGCGACAGGCGAGAGATGCTGTTGTTGTTGCAGTCAAGCGCATCCAGATGGATGTTGTGGTTGAGGTTGATGCTTTCAAGCTTGTTGTTTGTGCAGTATAGCTCTCGCAAGTTGGGTAAGTTCGATACATCCAAAGAGGTGAGCTGGTTGTTGCTGCAGTCAAGCGTTGTGATGCCGGGGCTCAACTTCAGGGTGCTGATTTTATTGTTGCTGCAATGGAGAGTCGTCAGGTTCAGGTTCTTGCTGACGTCGAGAGTCGTCAGGTTGCAGTAGTCGCAAGTGAGCGAATCGATGTCGAAGTACTGAATACCATCCAGGTTGCTCACGCTTGTCGAAATGGTAAATGATCTGTTGATGTTGGAGACAGCATTATATGCCCGTGCATCTTTGAGGGTGAGCGTGCCGTCGGCATCCATATCGCAGGTCTTCAGTAGATAGTTCTTGAACTGTGAGTCGGGGATGAGGAGTTCTGAATCTTCGTTGATGACGAATGTCAGTTCCTCCATGCAGGTCTGAGAACCATTGGAGACATAAACAATCATCTCCATGATTTCCGGCTCATCGAGAGGGCAAGAAACCGTAATGACACCCGTAGAAGAGGTCTCCTTTGTTACAGAAGCGGTAAGCGTTCCTTCCGAGATAGCCTTAATGAGCGGATTGTCTCCTCCGTTCTCGATAGTGTAACTTATGGCAACTGACTTGTCGGGAACGATAGCTATGTCGGTGGTTTGTGAGAAGGAAATGCTGAGTTTCATTCCCTTAGCTACGACGAGAGAAGTGCCGTCGCTCAGAGTGAAATACACATAGTCGTTGTCGTATGTGACTTTCTGGAAGAACTGATCTGCTACAGCGTCTTTGCCGTCCTTACCGTCCTTACCGTCTTCACCCGTAGCTTTGCCGAGCATCTCCCATGTTACGCCGTTGTCAACGGATAGGTACCAGAAGCCCTCTTCTATCTTAAGTCGCGGAGCGATAGCATCTTCCCCGTCTTTTCCGTCCTTACCGTCCTTACCATCGGTTCCTTGAGCTTTCACCTTGTTACCCTCGCTGTCTGTCAGCCATTCGCCGTTGAGAGTCCAATAGAATGTGCCGTCTTCGTCTTGCTTTACGCTGATAGCAGGCGTTTTGCCGTCGTTTCCGTTGGTTCCGTCTTTTCCGTCCTTACCGTCTTTTCCGTAATAGATAGTGATGGGATCGTGGGTGCCGAAGGTGATGATATATCCGATTTCCACACCCTCTTCTACCAGAGGAGTGACACTTTGGATGTAGTCGCGTTCCTGCATGGCGTTCACAATGGTCTGCAAGGCAGAGATGTTGGCGTTAGCCTCATTACACAGGGTCTGCAGCTGTTCAAAGGCAGCCCATGTGGGAAGCTTGATGGTTGTTCCGTCTATAAGGTTGAAAACCACATACGAGCCATCTTCGCTGTATTCAATATTCTGGAAGACACCGTCTGCGCCATCTTTTCCATCTTTTCCATCCTCTCCGTCTTTTCCATCTTTACCGTCCTTTCCGTCTTCGCCTGTTGCTTTGCCAAGCTGAGCCCAGGTTTCGCCATTGTCAACGGAAACGTACCAGTATCCATCCTCTATCTTCAGCTGTGGAGTGATGCCGTCTTGGCCGTCCTTCCCGTCTTCTCCGTCTTTTCCATCCTTTCCGTCAAGGCCGTCGTGCCCGTTGAGGCCATCATTCCCGTCCTTTCCGTCAACGCCGTTCTTGCCGTTTGTTCCGTCTTTCCCGTCCTTTCCGTCTTTGCCTTGCGTCTTCACCTTGTTGCCGAAGTTGTCGGTGAGCCATTCGCCGTTCACGGTCCAGTAGTAGACGCCGTCGGAGTCTTTCTTCACGCCGATGACTGGAGTCACGCCATTTGTTCCGTTTGTCCCGTGATAGATGGTGATGGGGTTACCCTTCGTGAAGGTGATGGTGTAGCCAATCTCCTTGCCGTTGAACGAGATGGGGGCAACGCTCTCGATGTAGTCTTTGTCCTTTACTGCCTGTACGATTGCCTGCAGGGCAGCGATGTCGGAGTTCATCTGTTCGCAGAGCTCCTCAAGTGATGTGAGTCGGGTGTTCATGTCTTTCGACATGTTCCACAATGCGATGTCGTCGTATCCTGAGGTGCAGGAAGCCAAAACGACAAGCGCGATAGATAATGCGGATAATATCTTTTTCATAATGCTTCGTGATTAAAAGTTATAACCGATGGTGGCTGAGATGTAGTTGTTGCGCAGTTTCTTGTATCCCAGCTTTGTGGTGTCGTCTCCGTAGATAGGGTCTGACTTGTCGATGTCGAGCAGACCCATGCGGTAGTTGACTCCCAGGCTTACGTGCTGGAATATGAATGCGATGCCGCAGCCTATTCCGGCGTCGTGACGCTTTGTGCTACCGTCGGAAAACACATTGCTCATCATCTCGTTGTGGCGACGGAAACCCATTGCCCCGAAAGCGTAGTATCCGCATACGGAGGGCTCGATTGTCACGTCGCGGTCCATAACGATGTGGTAGCTGATGCCCACGGGGATCTGTGCGTACCACAGATTGGTCTTGCTCGACTCGTATCCAGTGATGGCATAGCCCTTGCCCGTAAACTCCAGTCCGAGGTCGAGGTAGAAGGGATAATAGTACGACAGCATGATCTGATCGCTGATACCGATGGAGGCTGTTGTGATGGGTGACGATGCTACGCCCCACGATGTTGCCCACGATGATACATACCCGGCTTTCACACCGAAGATGTTCCCTTGATAGTCTTGCGCCGACATGCCCGTGATGAGCATCAGTGACAGCGCGAAAAGCGTTAGTTTCTTTTTCATATGCTTTTTGTTTAGTGATGCCAAGCGTTTGTCTGTGCCACTTTCTCCTATTATATATTAATAAGGAGAAGCCCACTTTCGGCTCAACGCTACAAAAGTACGCTATTTTATTCAAACTACCATAAAAAACGACTCCATTTTTATAGCAAATATTTCTTCTCCTTCCAGCAGCGAATATGGAGAACAAATAAAATTTTTTCCCTTCTTCAAAAAAAATTATGAAGAAAGCATAATTCCCTATGGGTACTTCCGCATTCCGTGAGGCTTCTCTGTGCTATACGTTGTGGAGCTGCCTGCGATATTGCGAGGGTGTGACGCCCGTTGTCTGTTTGAAAACGCGTGTGAAATAGCTGAAGTTGTCAAATCCGCAGGCGTTGGCGATGCTGTTGATGGAGTCTTCGGTGGAGGCAAGCATGCGTTTGGCTTTTTCCATCCGTAGCTGCATGATGAACCCTTGGGCGCTGAAGCCTGTCTCGGACTGCACGTGACGGTTTAGCGATGATGGACTCATGCCCAGTTCGTCGCAGAGCTGTTGATTGGTGATGGCTTTGTCGGAAATGTGCCTTCCGATATAGTCCGAGAGTCTTGTGACAAAGGGCGAGGGGGCCGATTGGAGGGCTTTCTGCAGAACCCGTACCTCTTCTCTTGTGGTAGCGAGTTCTCTTTCCTTTCTTCTCATCCGGATGAGGAAGGCGATGAAGGTTGCCAGTACTGCCGACGCTATCCCAATGACTATCAGCCACACTTCCCTATGACGGATCTTGAGTCTCTGCTGGGCTATGATAGCTTCCTTCTGAAGTGTTTGGAACCGGGCTGTGTTTTCATCCATCATCTGCTCGTTTCGGAGTGAGTTGAGGGAGTCTTTGAACTCGGTTGCCTGCTCGAGCCACGATAGGGCTTTGTCGTTGTCGGTCCCTTTATAAAAAAGGTATAGTTTTTCGCAGAACTGTTGCTGCAGATGCTTGTTGCTCGTCTGCTCTGCCAACTCCAATCCTTCGGTCCAGCATTTAAGGGCTTCGGCTTTCCTGCCTTGTGAGTTGTAGACTGTCCCCAGCTGTTTAAGGTTGATACTTAACGAGTTGGGCTCATTCTGTTCCCGCAGTATGGCCTCTGCTCGCAGATATTCGCTCTCAGCTTCCTTCGCGTTTCCGCTTGCAAGCAGCACGTCGCCTTTCTGTGACAGTCTGCGCCCAAAGCGAAGGGCGTTTCCGTTGAGTGAGTCTATCTTACAAGCTTCTTCTATCATCTCGAGGGCCTCCTCCAGCCGTCCCAGCTTGACGTCTATTTCAGATGCTATTCCGTATCGGATGGGTAGCGCTGGGCTTCCGGGCACTCTTTCCTCATAGTCGATGGCTTGGAGGATAAAGGAGTGCGCCTCTTCGATTCGTCCTGCCGAGAGATAGATGGCAGCCAGATTGTTGAAGTCGCTGCTCAATGCGCTCATGTCCTCGTTCTTTTCGTCTTGCTCGATGTTCTCGTTGAAGCAACGGATGGCATCGTCGTATCTTCCCATACGCGCCATACAGACACCTTCCAAAGAAAGACATTCGCGGTAGGCTTCCTCGTTGCCTACTTCTATTGCGTAGCCTTTAGCAACCAGAATTCGCTCCACCGATTGGGCAAAAAGACTTTTGTCGAAACTGCGGAACGCCATTCCGCTCCACACATCCATCAACAGCTCCTTTTGCGAGTGGTTGCTAGCCCATGCTGTGCTGTCGACATATCCCTCTTTCTCCAGCTCTTTTAACAGCTCCACTATCTGCGCCCGGGAAGGGTAGATGCGTGAGTGTATAGCCTCTAACAGAGAGTCGGGCTCCGCAGCAAGGAGAGAATCAGGCTGTAGAAACAGAAAAACTGTTACCGAAAGCATTAAAAAACGCAAACGAGCTGTCATATGGCAGATTTCTTATTTCCGATAAACAACGCTGCAAAAATAATACTTTTTATTCAATTATGAATTTTTATCAAAACTTTTTACCTTTTCCTTATTTTCTTTCAAACCATAAAATGTACTTATTAAGTTCCAGTTAATCAAACATCTAAATATTATTATTGACAAAATATTGTTAGAAAAATGATAATATTTGGTTCATATTGAACAAAAAAAGATTGAATTGTGAAAATAATTAAAGATTTATTTATTTATATTTGCAGTGTAAAAAAGTGTCGTTTTTTGGAAAAGATGAACCTCCTGTAGCTGAAATAAACGACCTAAATGTACATAACTATCAGAATATAAACAAAATAAATAAAACCCCTATGAAAAGGAATCTGATCGTTTTATTTTTTGCCCTGTTTGAATTGTTTTCTCACGCTCTTTTTGCGCAAAACAATTCTTTTACTATTTACCTCGATGTCTCGTGCGCTGGCACACGACTAACTTCCCAGGAGTGTTCTTGGACTTACATTGCCGTTTATGATGAAGATAATAATTATTTGGGCTCTTGTTATCAACAAAACCTCTCTACTTCAAAAGCACGTTTTAAAGTTGAATTTACCCCGAATAATCCTGAAGAGTTAAATGGTAAGAAGTTGTCATTCACTCTAGGTTCTTATCCTACGCAGGGTAATACTTCTTCAATTGAGTATGGAGATTATTATATTAGTCCAAATTCAGTCCTTCTGAACAATTCTGTTAAAACAGTCACATATACACCTGGAGGTGTGGCTGGTAGCGCGGATAATCCAATCACCATAAACTTTGTTCCCCTTCAGACTGTGACTGCACCGTCGGCGATTAACATGAAAGTTGGTGAAACTATATGCGTAAGTGATCTTTTTTCTTATACGCCCGCTAATGCTAGTCTTCCATTCTATTTTCCGCAATTCCAAGAAAATGATTCTTTCGGGTATTTTCAGGGTGAATATCAGTGGTATCAAGGCAACCCTGAAGGCTTCTTCTTGACAGGTGTTTCTCCTACGTCGTCGGCAGAAGAACAACCAATGTTGTATTGGTATGTAAATAATACTTTGAATGGCTATATTCCAGTAAATGTTACTATTAACACTAACGATTGCTTGTATTATGTAACTATTATGGCCGACGGCGAACCGTTGAATTATCAGTGGTGGGGAATATCCGAAATGAATTTCATTGCTGTTACGCCCTACATTAACGGGGTAGCAGTCGGGGAGCCGCAATCTGTGCAGACATTTGATGTATATAGTGATACTTCTAGTGTCAAACCCTTTTTCTATGCCGTGTCCATCCCTGCAAACACCTATGCAGGTAAGACAGTGGAGTTCCATGTGACGACAGCCTACGATGAAGAACTCCTTGATGAGATTGGAGCTTTCTCCCTTCCTATGTCGGGAGAGTTCATCATCCGCGACGTGTCATGGGCGACGGAGGGACGGTCATATACAGGTTCCACGATGCCCGTGACGAAAGGGAAAGCTTGGGGTACTACCGGGAATCCTGTGGTCCTTAATTTTGTAAGGCCGACATCAGTAACCACCAATCCTTCATCGATAGACTTGAGAGTCGGGAAAACATATAATCTCAACAATCTAAAATACACTTTCAATCCTGCGACATCCTCAGCCGCTGTCAACTTCTCTCCCGAGTGGACTGTCGGCAACTACGTGGAGTACATGAAAGTGGAGAAGACGAATAATGGCACTATTCTGACAGCGTTGAAGGAACCTCCCTATGCTCCTGTCACTGTGGATGGTTTCGCTGAAGACTATGCAGCTGTCTCTGTACCTGTTAATATCACAAGTGTTGTTTCTGTGACAGGTATCACAATACCTGATGCGAATAAAAACCAGGTCGTTTGGCTAGGCGATGTGTGGCAAGATGCTTATTTGCCACTTGATGGCCTGTATAAAATTACTCCTACTGACGCTACGAATCAGAGCGTTACCTGGACATCAAGTGATGCGTCGGTGGCTGTCGTCGATGGCCATAGTAATGAGTTCGGTGAATGGTATGCTGTTGGTAAGAAAGCAGGCAAGACCACTTTGACGGTTAAAACTGTAGACGGTGGTAAGACGGCAAGCCTCAATTTGGAGGTCCGTGTTCACGTGACCGGTATTGAATTGAAGAAAGCATCAGTCACAGTAAAGCGTGGCAGCAATACCAATCTCTCAAATTATATCAAGTCGGTTCTTCCTGCAGATGCCTATGACAAGAGTGTTACGTGGGCTGTCGAGGACACGTCGACCGTTGTCACTATAGACCAGTCTTTCGGAACCTGGCAGATGAAAGCTAACAGAACAGGAACCACTACTTTGGTTGTCACCTCAGTGGATAATCCTCGGGTTAGAGCTTATCTCACCGTGACGGTGGAATCGAGTGTGACAGATATCACGATACCTGATGCGAATAAAAACCAGGTGGTTTGGCTAGGCGATGTGTGGCAAGAGGCATATTTGCCGTTGGACGACCTTTATGAAATCACCCCCAAAGACGCTACGAATCAAGAGGTAACTTGGACAACCAGTGACGAATCAATAGTTTCGGTATATACTGGAGGAAATGAGTTTGGCGAATGGTATGCTGTAGGAAACAAAGTCGGTAAAGCTGTCCTGACCGTTACAACTGTCGATGGAGGCAAGACAGCAACGCTGAATGTTGAAGTTCGTGCACACGTTTCAGGTATCGAGCTGAAATCCGAAAGCGTAAAGGTAAACAGCGGCAGTACGACGAATCTCTCAAATTACATCAAATCAGTCCTTCCTACCGATGCCTATGACAAGAGTGTGACATGGGCAGTTACTGACACCTCTACGGTTGTTACAGTCAGTCAGTCGTTTGGTACCTGGCAAATGAAGGCAAACCGTGCCGGATTTACATATCTTAAGGTAACTTCTGTTGATAATCCTGACGTATCTGCCTTCCTTACAGTGACGGTAGAGTCGAAGGTTACGGGTATCACAGTCGCTGAGCCCAACCAGATACTCTACATCGGAGAGTCAGCTAACCTTAAGTACACTATTCAGCCGTCTGATGCTACGAACAAAGGAGTGACGTGGACCAGTAGCGATGCATCTGTGGTCAGGATCGAATCTAATCCGAATATTACGACAGCCGTTGCCCAGAAGGTGGGCACCGCTGTCCTGACAGCCACCACCCTCGATGGCGGTAAGACGGCAACTATCAACGTTGAGGTTCGCGCCCACGTTGAGAGCATCTCTCTCACCACTCAGAGTATCACTGTCAACCGTGGTACGACGACAGATCTGTCCAAGTACATCCAGTCTGTGTTGCCAGCCAATGCCTATGACAAGAGTGTGAAGTGGACGAGCAGCAACTCTGCCGTTGTGAGCATCAGTGGCTCGCTGGCTGTTGCCAATGCCATCGGCAGCTGCCGTGTGACTGCCACATCCGTGGATAATCCCCGTGCCACTGCTACTCTTGATATAACCGTTGAGGCAGCCGCTTCCGGCATCTATGCAACGAACCCTGTCCAGACAGTATGGATAGGCGAGGATGTGGATCTCAGCACCTATTTCGTTCCTGCCGATGCTACGAGTCGCATCAAGTCGTGGACTTCCTCTGATGCTTCCGTCGTAGCCATCAGCGGTGGTACGACCACAGCTTACCGCGCAGTTGCCCAGAAGTCGGGTACAGCCGTATTGACCGTTACCACCGACAATGGGCAGAAGGCCACTATTCAGGTAACTGTTCATGCCCATGTCACAGGCATCGAGCTCACTACCCAAAGCGTGACGGTGAATCGTGGTAGTACCACCGGCTTAGCTCAGTATATCAAGGCAATCCTTCCTACCGATGCCTATGACAAGAGTGTAACGTGGGCTGTTAATGATACATCGACCGTTGTTACCGTAAGCAAGTCGAATGACGGTACCTGGCAGATGAAAGCAAATCAAGTTGGCTTCACCACTTTGCGTGTTACCTCTGTGGATAATCCACAGGCTTCAGCGTTCTTGTCGGTACAGGTAGATTCTAAGGTGACGGGCATCACAGTTGAAGAACCCAATCAGATACTCTACATCGGTGAGTATGCAAACTTAGACTACACTATCTCGCCGTCGGATGCTACGAATAAGAATGTAACATGGACGAGCAGTGATAATAACATTGTGAAGGTAGAGCCCACACCAACCGGTTATTCAGCAGTAGCTCAGAAGGTTGGCAAGGCTACATTGACAGTCACGACAGCTGATGGAGGCAAGACAGCTACCATTAATATAGACGCGCGCGCGCATGTAGAGAGCATCTCTCTCACCACGCAGAGCATCACCATCAATCGAGGCAACACCGTCAATCTGGCTCAATATATCGAATCTGTCCTTCCTGCCAATGCCTACGACAAGAGCGTGACATGGACGAGCGGTAACCCTGATATTGTAAGTATTACGGGTTCGTCGGCTGTTGCGAAAGCCATTGGCAGCTGTCGTGTGACGGCCACCTCTGTTGACAATCCCCGAGCTTCAGCTTCACTTGAAATAGTTGTTGAAGCAGCAGCCGATGGTATCAACGTTAACAATCCTGTTCAGACAGTATGGATAGGAGAGGAAATAGACCTTAGCTATTACTTCGTACCTGCCGATGCCACCAGCAACATCAAGTCGTGGACGTCGTCAGATCCGTCCGTTGTCGCTATCAGTGGCAATGGCACGACGACAGCCTACCGAGCTGTGGCCCAGAAATCAGGTAAGGCTGTATTGACCGTTACCACTGACAATGGTCAGACAGCAACCATCCAAGTAACCGTACGTGCTCATGTCGAGGCCATTCGCCTTACTGTCCGGAGCGTACGCGTTAATTCAGGCACGACCACAAACCTTGATCAATTCATCGATGTCATCCTTCCCGAGGATGCGTATGACAAGAGTGTCACATGGGCAGTTACCGACACATCCACTGTTGTCTCCGTCAGTCGATCGAACAGTGGTGCATGGCAGATGACCGCCAATAAGGTAGGAACGACAACACTTCAGGTAACCTCTGTGGATAACCCGCAAGTGTCTGCTATTCTGATGGTAATGGTAGAGTCTGTTTCCAAGGAGATCGAGGCAGAAGAGCCGGAGCAGACCATCTGGATAGGAGAGGAAGTAAATCTGAACATTGTCTTCGACCGTCCAGATGCCACCACGGCCATCGCTTCTTGGACATCCTCTAATCCCGATGTCGTTTCCGTTACACAGACTGAGGACGGTACCTATCGGGCAGTAGGTGTTGCTTCAGGTGAGGCTACACTGACTGTCACTACTGACAACGGCCTGACGACAACGATTGACGTTACCGTTCATGCACACGTAGAAGACATGACGACAGTAGTCCAGGAGATAACCATTCTGAAGGATGAGACAATCTCCCTATCCGGCTATCCATCATTCCAGCCGGCAGATGCATATAACAAGGATGTTGTCTGGACATCAAGTGACGCAACAATTGTAAGTGTTTCTGGCAGTGGAACTCGTTGGGATGCTACCGGTCTGAAATGTGGCACTGTGACGTTAACGGTTCGATCTCTGGACAATCCCGATTTGATTGCAACGATAATAGTTCATGTTACGGTTGAGATAGAGTCCTTCACGGTTCGTTATCCAGAGCAGACGGTATCCATTGGTGATGAGATTAACTTGAGTTACTCTATCACGCCAGAGGATGCAGCCGATCAATATGTAAGATGGGTTTGCAGTGATACTCTTGCAATTGAGCTAGTTAAAACAGCAACTGATAACAGCGTACGTGCATTTGCAAGGAGAGCTGGAACGTATACTATTACAGGAACACCGGATGATTGGGAACATAGTGCTACGATAACAGTTGACGTTATTGATAATAACCCGCTAACAGGTTTGACTTTCGACGTATCTACTGTCCAAATGGCAGAGACGGAAACAGATGTCGCAATTTTGGCACATCCGATACCCGCTGATGCACAATTTGATATTAAACGCCTTTATGCTCGCGTCAGTGATACTTCAAACATGGGCACTTCCTGGAAGTATGTAGATGTAGCGATATCACCAACTCCAACGAATGATGTTGAATTGGTTATCAAACGAGCTTATTCTTTGGGCAAGGTGAATGTTGATGTATTATATTCCAATGATGATGGAATATCGAATACACTCGGAAGCATTACAGTGAATGTCGGTGATGTTATTCCATTAAGTAGTGGTTGGAATTGGGTAAGTACGCCGAGCGCCTCTTATCAATCGTTCGCCGTAGAAAATGCCGGTTCCATTTTTGGGAAAGAATTACGAGAGATTCGCAGCCCGAAGTCATTGATCTATCTGGATCCGTCCCTGGGCTACTTCGGTGACTTTAATTGTTTAGAAGCAAATACGATGTATAAATTCAATTTTGCATCAAAACCAAAAGAATACGTAGTTTATGATGTAAATGGAATTGGCTTCTCTCAGTACAATGTTGCTTTGCCGTCTAACTGGACATGGTTAGCATATCCTTATGCATATTCATATTCGTTAGAAGAACTGACATCAGCAGGTGCATTTAACAATGTTTCAGCCGGAAGTCAGGTAGTTTCTCAGGATGCTATGGCAGAATATAATGGTCGTCAGTGGGTAGGATCTCTTGAAACGCTTACTCCTTCTGAAGGCTTGATGTACTATAATCCGTCATCAACCTCTTCAATCAGTTGGCCTTCCTATTCGAAGTTGGGACAAAAGGCAGAGAGTCTTGGCCATGCTCCACGTCGTCGCATAGCAGAGAATGGAGACGCCATTGTTTGGGACTATGATGCGCATGCCTTTGCCGATGTGATGGCAATAGTTGCAGTCTTTGACGGACTCACCTTCTCTGATAATTGTTCCGTTGGAGCCTTTGTAAATGGTGAATGCCGAGGAAAGGGTGTTTATAAGGATGGTGCTTTCTTTATCGTCGTTCATGGAAAACCGGGAGACCAGATTTCGTTCATCCTTCACGACGAGATGACGGGTGAATGGTACAATGTCCATGGAGGACTATCTTTAAGCCAGTCTGCTGGAAACATGCAGAACCCTGTTCGGTTCAAGGTGGGAGACAAGACGACTTCTATTGATGATCTGCAGTTAACGGATGAAAGCAACGATAATAGTACAATCTACGACTTTATGGGACGTAAGGTTTCCGAGCCCGTAGGAGGATTGTATATCATCAATGGTCAAAAGACTCTTGTAAAGTAAACCGAAGAAAAGGCCTATGCTCGTTGGGTCGGGCATAGGTCACAAAAAAGAAAAATAAAAAAAGAAAACAATATGAAGAACAAACGTCATCTCTTGTCAGTTACGTTGGCGGTTGCGTATCTTTTAACTGTTACGCTTCCTGTTCGTTCCCAAGACATTGCCCAGATTGCGAAGAGCGACCCTCTTATCATTACGGGCGCTGTAGGCACGGCAAACACGTTCTATCACTCATCGTTGGGTGCAGGTTATGCCACACCGTTTAGTAGCTCCTTCTACGCGAGCATGAATATCAGTGTGTATGGCTTCTCCATGCCTTTCTCGGTCTACTATGCGACGAATGGGAACTTTTCGTATAACTACCCGCATTTCTCATTCAATGCAAGCCCGACGTATAAAAACTGGACGCTTCATTTAGGACTTCGTTCTATGACTTTTTCTAACTATGTCATGACGATGCCTTTCAATGGCGTAGGTTTGGAGTACAACGCCAATAAGCTGCGTGTCGGAGGTTTTTATGGTACGTTGCAGAAAGCGATAAATGATGACCCTGAAAACCCGTCTGCCCGAACACCTCAATATCAGCGTATAGGCTGGGGTGGGAAAGTCGGATACGGTTCCTCTAATACGTATGTGGACTTATATTTCCTGCGTGCAGAAGATAAATTGTCTTCTCTTTATGATGTATGGCAACGGTCTCTTCCAGCACAGGAAGATATGGTTGTGGGAGTAAAGAGCCGAATATCTCTTGGTAGCTGGCTGTCATTCCAGGCAAATGCAGCTGCTACCGTTTTCTCTGATGATATCACGTCAGACACGTTGAAGGTAGAACAGCTAATGCGATGGGATAAAATATTTACTGCTCGCTATAGCTCGTTAGCCCGTTTTGCGGGAGATATGAGCCTTAACTTCGGTTTCAATGGCTTCAGCGGTTCTTTGACATATAAGTTAATCCAACCTCAATATAAGTCGTTGGGTGTATCATATATTTCAAACAACATGCATTCTTTGGGATTGTCGGCCAGTACAACCCTTTTCAAAGTTCTGTCCCTCTATGGAAGTTTCAGCGGACAGGCTGACAACCTTAGCAAGCAACAAGAATTGACCACAAAGGGTTTTGTATATAATGCAGGGCTCGGATTCAATCTAGGACAGGGATTATCTTTCAGCGCTGGATACAGCGGTTATCGCCAGATGCAAGACGATGGTACGATTGCTGTTGTTGATAGTATTCGCGTTGATCGCATTATGCATAATTTTTATGCATCTCCTTCTTTCTCCTTTGGAGGAGATATTTCACATAGCATAGCTCCTACATTCAGTTATACGGTCAATAAAGACTTAAACACATATACTAATGCCGATGGAAGTACCGATGTGAAGACGTTAGCCGCTGGCTTGGGCTACAATCTTGGATTGTCGGATGCAGGGCTGAATATTGCAGCAAATTATAGTCGGCAGCAATCTATTGGATATGGCACCGAGTATTCTACCGACGCCGTTTCATTAGGAGCTAGTCGTTCTTTTCTTGAGGATGAGAGTTTGGATGCAGGCATCGACTTTTCATTAGCCCTTAACAATGTTGCCAATCAAGGACGAGACATGTCTTATGGCGCTAATTTAAGTCTCAGCTATGTACTCAAGGAAGTGCATATGTTTTCTTTCACGGCGGGATATAATCGTTTCAACAACATTAATTTCTTAGATGCTGTGGATGCTTCTGAGTATGAGTATTATCGAGGCTACGATCTCACCTGCAGTCTCAATTATAACTACACGTTCAGCCTTCTCGAGATAAAACGCAAGGCAGAGGCGGAAGAAAGTCAGTCAAAAGCTGAAAAATATACGTTGAAATAGAGAATCGTTCCCTGAATGAAATCTCATGTGAAGAAAGAATTAATTTGAATCAAAAAAGAAACAAGATATGAAAAGGAAGTCCTTCTTGCTGAAAGCTGTTGCTATAGCAGTTGTTTTCAACCTTCAACTTTCTGTTTTTAATGTTGTGCTGGCTCAGGATGTGCAGGTGATGCTTCGCCCGAAGATGGATCCCATGCCTCCGCAGGTAATGAACTACATCGACAATCCAGGAACATTTTTTGACGTAGGCCTTTCAAATACGTCAAGTGAACTCTTGAATGTCTTCATCACTATTGAGATAGAGAAGATGTCAAGTGATTTAAAAGTTACTACACCTTATTATATCCAACCCAATAAGGCTATAGCTTTGATTCCGGGACGTATGACGAATGTTGATCAAGTCACATTACTGAATCAGTTCCGTCAGCTTACCACACAAGACATCACTCTTACAGGAGCAGAGGTTTCCGACTTTTACGACAATGGTATCGTAGGCTTGCTACCAGAAGGAATCTATCAGGCCCAGGTAAAAGTATATAAATGGGATCCTTCGGTTCGTTATCCTCAGTTGTTGAGCGACCCGTTGCAAGGCAAATGTACCTTTAATGTTTGCTATAGTGCACAGGCTCCTGAAATTGTATTCCCGAGCTATAATACGGGATTGCAGATGTTTAACAGAGAAAAGGTTGAACTCGAACCCGAAGATAACCTTTCAGAAGAAGGCGTGGGCTTGTCATTAAAAAAGAGGGGTACTGTCAAAGGTCTCAAACTTCTCTCTTCGCTTACGGGCTCGGTGTCTGAAGATAATGATGCGAAATGGCAGGCTGCTGTCGTCGATCCCAATAGCGCTAGATTCATTTGGCAAGCACCTATTTTGAATTGTGGTGGCATAGCACGTCAATATAATTACGTGTTAAATATTTATCCTGTTGGTCCTACAATGTCCACTCCAGAAGAAGTCGTTAACATGGGGACGGTAGCCAAAGCTATTCAAGGGATAAGAACAACATCATATACCATTTCTCCCGATCAGGTTCGCCAGTTGAAGAACGTAAGTCCTACGGGATACTTTGTTGCTTGTGTAGTGGCAAAACCAACGGTAACAAATAAAGCCAATATTAACTATAGTACTGTGGAGAATGGTGGCCGTAGTCAATATTTGGTATTTCGTTTCAGTGACATTCAGTCTGATAATACGGAAGTCGTCGACGATGAGGAGTATGAGGAAGACGACACGGAAGTCATCGCTGATGTAATCGAAACTGAAGAGGAAGAAGATGAAGACCCGGGTTACACAGAGCCCGATGAATATGAAGGGAAGAAGTTTGTTTACTATCCTCCAAAATTGACAGATCCCGCTCCCATTCAGGGTAATGTTATTAAAAAAGAGGAGGATATTGCCCTTCATTGGGATAAACCGGAGATGATAAAGGGCCCGATTGATACGCTCAATTTCAATTACAGTGTCAGCGTATACAAAAAGTTGACGGGTCAGAGTTTCGATTCGGTTTTGGTAACTAAGCCTATCTTTACGGAGAAATCGCTCTCGGGCCTTAGCTATACCTTGCGATGGGATTCTATCTCGAAAAATGTCAAACTCAACGATAACTTGGTGGTAGCTGTTTTGCCGGTTTGCACCAATGAGAATTCCGTTGATTACGATAATGATGATAGACGTAACCTTTACCGAGGTTCTTATGTGGTTCTCGATGGTGGAAAGATGTCCGACTGTGATCCCGATGGAGCAAAGGGAATCACAAATCAGACTTTGGCAATCTTTAATGAAAAGGAGATTCGTAACATGGAAGTGATGGTTGGCCAGTTCCCGCTTACCATTACAAATGCCAATTTGAACACAACGAAAACAGCTTATCGCGGCAAGGGCTTTATTACATGGAAGCCTATGGGCGATCTTCCGTTCATGATAAATGTGGAGTTCGATTCCATTATGATCAACAGCGACAAGATTGTTTATTTCGGTGATCTGCTATCAGCTAAAGAGGAAGCGAAAGAACTTTCAGAATACATCCCTTATGATATGTTCGATGAGTGGGGATTAGGAGGACTCATCGGTACGGGCAATGCAGAAGTCTATGGAGATAAGCTGATCGGCTATCTGCAAGATAACGCTACGATATCAAAGTATTGCGAATATGCACGTGATTATGCACCGTTCTTAGAGGATGCTATCAACGGGCAGGTCTCCGTCAATCTGCCAGTCAGTCTTTCGAAATATGTACCTACGCTTCCGTTTGATATCCAGATTCTGTCGGCAAGATTCTCTCCCACGAACGCATCCATAGGAATTGTCGGTATGTTCCAGATTCCTGAAACGGAATACATCGATAGCGAAATTGCCGTCTTTGGTGTTCCTCGTCTTTGCATTGATCCTGAGTCGTTCATCCCAGATGGATGTACGATGGCCTTGCTTGCGGATTTCACCTTGAAAGATCCTGGTACTCAATATGAGTTTTCTTTGAAAGCACCAACTTCTTTAGTTGACATGACGGATGGATGTGTGTTGGCATTCAATGCAAACGGTTTTGAAAAACTCCATCTTGAGGCAGAGATGTCCATTCCAGGAATACGCAAGGCTGATGCCAAAGGTAATCTAGTTCGCGGTCAAAGTCCGCTCATCAATATTGAGGCCGACATTAAAGACTGGGAAGACTGGTGGGGAAAGATTACCATGGATAACTTCCAGGTTGAGGAAGCTCCAGGCTATACATTTGTTCCTACAGGTGATGGTATCATTTACGACCATTCCCAGACGTGGAACGATACCAACTTTAAGTTCCCGGAGCCTATCACAAAGGGCCTTGGCAAGGATAATCAGGTGAAGAAGTACGATAAGTCTTGGCTTGGAGAAAATCCGAATGATATTAAAACCGAAAAAAAATGGCAGGGACTCTATATGGATAAAATAGGAGTCATGTTGCCTCCCCTCTTCAAAGATAAGGACAATCGCATCCAAATCAGCATGGAACAGTTCCTTTGGGACGATAGCGGTGTGTCGTTAGTCATTAAAGCAGGTGGGACAAAGAATATCGTGGAAGCTTCCACAGGCTCATTAGGCGGATGGGGAATTTCGCTGAAGGAAGTGGGTGTTTCTGTCGTGCAAAATGACTTTGGCGCAGCTTATTTCGCTGGAGCTATTGAGATGCCCCTTATCGGAGGAAAATGGAACTATTCCACTTCGTTCGACAAGATTGACAAGGGAGCGAGAGGGGATAACCTCCGCATCTTGTTCCACATGGAACCCAATGAGAACCCGAAGTTTGATTTCTTCTTGGCCGAGTTAGAGTTGGATAAAGACTATTCTCACCTAGATGTGGAGTATTATTCCGACACGGAGCAAACGAATGTGGAATTTGAAACAGCGGGCGATATCACCATAGCTGGAACGGAAGAAGTAACCAAGAAGTTGAAAGTCAACATACCCGGTATTCATTTCACGGGCATGCGCCTTGCCAATTTCGAAAAGCCCAAGGAGACGAACAACACGTCGGAGGCTACCAAGATGAAGTTTGCCCACACGTTTGATCCTATTTGTGAAGGTCCTGACTTCTGGTTCGAGCTGGGTACATGGGGTTTGGCCTCCGCTGAAAAGACCCTTGGCCCGTTCAAATTCTCATTGGATAACTTTGGCGTCGACAAGGATGGCAGCAAGGTCGGAGTGAACATTGCAGGTACGATTGGTTTGGTCGGCGATGTGTTCTCAGCTTCCGCTGGCGTGACTGTCTGGGCAAATGTTGACTTGAAGAAAAAGTCCATGAGCTATGCCGAGACCACGCTCGACGAGTTAGGTCTAAGCACGGAATTTGGTGGCTGCAAAGTTGCCGGAAGCTTGAAGTTCGTGGATGAAACTAAGAATAATGTAAAAATCAAGGGTTACAAAGGAACCTTGTCATTTACATTACCGGGTAATCTGATCAAGATGGAGGCCGCAGGAGGTTTCTTCAAGGCGAAGGATACGAAACATGGCGATTTCATGTCGGCTTACTTCTTGGCAGAACTGGGCGGCGCTACAGGTATTCAGATGGGTGTTGTCCAACTGAACAATATCCAAGGAGGTTTCTTCTTCCACACCAAGCTGGATATGTCCTCAGTAGAAGCAAATGAGAGCCCGTCGAAATGGAAAACAGAGGTTGTATATGGCACTCATGGAGGTATGTTCGGCTTGGGCATTGCTACGGCAGGAACCGACCGCGGATTGAATGCGAAGGTACGAATGGTTGTACTTTATGATGCGGAGAAAAACCGTCTCTCTACATTCCGCATGACAGGTGACATGCATGCTCTTTGTGCTCCCGGTGCAACGGATGGCCTTATCAATGGTAAATGCTCCATCGTTTACCAGAATCTCCCATCCAGTGAAGGAGGAAAATACTTCCAGATTAACATCACGGTAGATGCCGGTGGTGACATGAATGACCTCTACAAACAGTTCACAGGAAAAGACCTCGAGATACCGGATGTGACGGCTGGACTGGAAGAAATGGGGGACAAGAGTACGAAGAAGAATAAAGACGCTAAGGATTCTAAGCCGAAGATTAGTTGTGGAGTTCATATTTCTATGGACTTCAAGGTAACCATGAAGCCGGATGACTACGTTGGTGATAAGTTTAAGACAAAGTGGCATTTATATGTCGGTCAACCCGGTGATGGATCATACGAAAGTGAGATGAAGAACCGTTGCAGTATCACAATCATTGACTTCCAGGTGGGTGGTAAGAACGATCCTGTAGCTGTTTGGTGTAAGATCTGGGCAAATGCATACATCTGTATCGGAAACGAGCTGCCTGTCAACCCGAAGACAGGCATCGAAGGCGATCTTCCTCCTATTCCACAGGAGATAGATGAGTTCCTTAACGGCAAAGATGCTAATGGAAATAAGCAATCTCTTTCGGCCACGGCAGAATCTAAGCGGAGTAATGCAGTAACGCAGTTCAGCGGAAATGCGAAGACTGGTGTGATGTTCGGTGCTCAGGTTGGTGGTGAGTTTGGTGTGAATGCTGTCATCTGTTATGCAGAAGCCTCGCTGTTGGCCGGCTTCGATGTGGTACTGAAGCAGTTGGAGAATGCCCAGTGTAACGGTAAGCCTGCCGGTGGAAAGGGCGGCTTCTATGGCATGGGTCAGGTATATGCCATGGCGAAGGGTGAAATGGGACTTATGATCAATCTTTGGATTTTCAAGGGGAAATGGTCACTTATCGACGTAGGCTTGGGCGCTCTGCTCAAGGGTGGTTTCCCCAACCCGTCATGGATTTATGGAAAGGTGAAAGCTAAGTGCAAACTCTTTGGTGGACTCATCAAGTTCAATGGCTCACTTACCTTTGAGATGGGTGACGTCTGCTTCCCCGATGCCGGTAACCCACTTGACGATGTCAAGATCTTCGAGGATATGACGCCCGGTGAGGAACTGGAGCCTGGTGTTTCCATACCTGGCGCTTGGAAGGTGAGTGACGATGAAGTAGTATCCGTCTATGCTCCTGTTGGCTTTACAACAAACATGAAGATAGGTACTCGACTTGACCTTGTGGATGAAAACAAGGCCAACCGTATGGCAGGTAAAGATGGTGATCCGGATGAATATAGAACAAACGCTATGCGCTCTTACAAGTTCTATCTGGAGCCTACCGGAACCTTCGATGTTTATGATTCTCAAGGTCAGAATTTAAGTCGTCCAAGCCACTCTGTGTCAATGTCTTATAGATCGGGTGATCAGGAAACATTTGAGTATGTAGTACCCGGTGGCCTTCTTGAGGCTAAAAAATATTATCGAATCACTCAGCGTGGCTACTGCAAGGAAATCCGCAATGGACACGAAGTGGATCCTGTATTCAATGATGAAGAATCCAATTATAAAGATGTGAACAGGCCGTGGAACGACCAGATTGTTCACTTCTTCCGTACAGGAGCTATGCCTGATCATATCAATCAGGACGTTGCCTTCATGCTACCCCAAAAGACCACAGGAGCGACCACCTCGGTTATGTACATAGATGAAATGCGCAAACCTGAAATCCACCTCAAGACAGACCGAACACAGACGGGCGATGACTTCTTCAATACGACTGACTACATGTTCGTGGCAAGTTTCGAGAAGGAAGTAGATGGCGTATGGTTCCCAGCAGATGCAAAGTTCCGCATCGATGCTTATACTCCTGACGGTGGTAAGAATTTCTATTACGTGGATGAAAATGGAAATATAGATTATACCACGTTGGTGGACGAGAACGGAAATGTGTTGGATAATCAGTTCGACCCGTTCACACCACGGACGAAGAATTATTCTACTGGAAACTATACTTATAATAGTAATTCGTTTACATACGAAGGAAAAACCTATGCGCTTTATGGCGTTAACAAAGAACGCTTGCAGCGTTTCTCCAATACTTTGGCTGCTTTGATGGACGAAGCTTCAGCGGTAGCAGGTTCATCAAGTAAAAATGAGTATTATCCATTGAAGTGGAAACCGGAGAGTTTCAATAGCTTAGAAACAGCCATTAAATACTACATAGAGCTTATAAACGAGGACTCAAGTCAGGCTAAGAGAAACTTAAATTCCGTTTTGGCTTCACTGAAGAGCTTGCAAGAAGAACTACAGAGTGCGATGAAGAATTATTATTATCCATCTCCAAAGGATGTGGATATCGATTACTATTATCAAAATGCTGTTTCTGCTCAAGGTGATGTTGCCAGAAAGATGGGTGAATACAAAACAGCTCTTCAGAGTATCCATGATGATATGGAGCGCTTTATTAACAATGGTCCTGTCTATTCCGGAACTGGAAGCAATGCGACTAAGCTTGCCGATAGTCGTGATGATTTGAGTATATATAACTATAAACAACTGATTTCAACTTATGAAGGAAAGGTTAGCAATGCTGGAACGAAGCTAACTTCAGCTTTCAGTGCGGGTGCCACTACGGCTGAACTGAATGAACTGAAGGCTCTTTATCTAAGCATGGATAGGCCATTGAAGAAAGCCAAGAACGATTATAACAGTGCGGTTTTGATAGAGTCGAAGCTGAAAACGGCAAAAACTCACGAAAAATACATTCGTGAAACCCTATTGCCGTATGTTCGTTCAAAAGGCTCGTCTGTAGAGACAATGTCATATTATGTCGATATGGTTTCTGCTTATAATGACAAGATTCAGGTGCTTCGTGCCGATGCTGATTCTCTCTATCAGGCATATTATATGGCAAAACAGTTGGGAGAAATCGCCGACGCAATGGCGGATACAACGAAGCAGATCACTAAAGAGCTGATAAATAGAGAAAACAACGAAAAGATTGTTTCTTACGTCAAGGGATTAGAAACGCTTCTTTCGAGTGCTAAGAAGTATCTGAGTTCCACACCAGAGGCTTCGGTGACCTATAGCTTTATGAACGGGAATTACTTGACGAAGGGTAAGGACTATTACGACAAAGCTCGTATGATTACCAACTCGGGAACTCAGTATGTTCGTGCCGATTCCTTATATAAGGCATTGACGGATTTGGCGTTCAGTAATGTCAATGTGGCTGTGGGATATGCTGAAGAACAGCTGACTGTTGCCGACAGGAAGAGGATTTGTGCTCGTGTCGGGGCTAACTATGGTGCGAACGCTTCTACTTTTGCCAAGGCTGATGACTATTTGGCTGTATCGTACGAAGATGCCAGTGCCACTTCCGACATTGCTGCAGAAGTGAGGAGAAGTGCATCAAAGCATATGGCAAGTTCCAACCAGAGTGCTCAGGCTCAGAAGTTACGCACCCTTGTTGAGACATCCCAGGAGTATGCTACCAATGCAATGAAAGACTATAATATGGGTAAGAACATTGTTACGGTCAAACGAGTCGACCAACAGCTCGCTCAGGCCAAGCTTCTGGTAGATGATATCATCAAGAATCTGAAGACCGAAATCACGTCAGGAAGCAATACGACTCGAGGAGAGGCATATAAGATAGTGTCAAAGGATTGCAACGATTTGAAAGACTGTTATAAAACAGCAAAGGAGATGGTAAAGAGCCACATTAGTCTTACCACGTTGGAGTCATTGAATACGTTAAGTTCTCATTTAGTTAATGCAGGATGTAATTATCTAAGGTATCCCGATTCAATGCTTAAACAAGCATCTTATCTGAAATCTGCCGCTGGGTGGTGTGCTAATTACGCAAGCAGCACCGAAGCAAACAAGAAGGATGAGACGTATGCTAACTATATGTCTCAGTTGGCACAGAGCATCAACGAACTTGTGCTTTTGGTGAAATTCCCAGTTTCTCCTCCCGCTACAAACTCTCAGAAGAGTCAACTGAAGAGCTATCAAGATGCTGTTTCCACTTCTGCAAAGAAGGCACAGACTGAGGCCGCCAAGAAGAAAGGAATGAGATTGGTTAGCTCTGATGCCGACATCAGCAAGCTTTTCGTTACTGAAGCAGACAAGAAGATTTTCGAGAGCGAGCATCCTGAGGTGCTGGATAAGAATGGCAACAGAGTGGTTTATGTACCCACAAAGCCAGGTGTGATTGAAAGGGTGACTTCGGTTAAGTTAAAAGAAGATGTCAAAATAGACCAGAAACTTCAAAAAGAAATTAACAAGGTCGTCGCTAAAGAAAATATAAAGAATCGGAAGACAGAAAACAAAAAGGTCACCAACCCGAAGGTAACGAACGCTGTTACCAACCCGAAGGTAACGAACGCGGTTACCAACCCGAAGGTGACAAACGCGGTTACCAACTCGAAGGTGACGAACTCGGCCACCAACTCGAAGGTGACGAACGCGGCTACCAACGTGAAGGTAACGAACTCGGCCACCAACGTGAAGGTAACGAATGCGGCCACCAATGCGAAGGTAACGAACGCGGCCACCAACGCGAAGGTAACGAACGCGACTAAAGCAGCTGCGAAAGCAACCAAAGGAAAAGGAACCAGGCCAGGTGTGGCTGAGGCATTTGAACTGATGGAAGAGCCAGAGGCTCCTGAGCGTCCCGAAAAGCCAGAGACACCTGATGGGCCTTCGGGCTCGGCTATGGTGTCGAAGGTGACGAGTATGCTCAATGCGTCTGCACCTTATCGTCCCGCCCCGCCTGCTCGTCCTTCAGTGCCTGCACAAAGCGTCATCAGCAATGCTTCGGCAATGCTTAATAATGCAGCTCCTTACGCACCTACTGCTCCTGATGTATCTTCTCCACCCGCCAATCCTTCAGTGAGCGGCGTCAGTGGAAATAAATCCGATGGTATCTTGAACGGTGCTTATAAAAAAACAGCAGGACTTAATACCACCACGACATCGGGAGGAAAAGAGACGTTGACAAATGTGTCGTGGTCTGCTGAATCAGCCAACCGCACGAGAACGCATGTGGATCAGAAGTCATTAGATAATTCAAAGACATCGGTTATCAATGCTACGTTCCACAAGGAAGGGAATTTCCATTATATCTCGTTGGACAATCTGGATATGTACAACGTGGTAACAGCCAATCCGAATGAACGAGATAAGGTAAAATACCGTGTTGTCATAAACAAGATAGACAGGGCAAAATATCAGGCATTCCAGTTGCAAAGTAGAAAAGACAGTACTACTACGGTAGAGACAGCACAATTGGATTCTTCCAACAAGTCGTATCTGTCTGGAACCGGCAGTGATGGAACGAGCAGTAGTTCCGATACATATAATTTGCAGGCTTATATGGCAAATTACTATAAGGAGATGGAGAATCAGAGCCTGAATAAAAACGTAGGTGTTGAGCAGGAGACAAAACTGGTTAAGCCTACGATAAAAGGGCAGGATTTCGTGAAGGAAATCTTAAATCGTGAATTCTACTGTAATGGCCTTCTGCAGTATAATTTTACAGATTATGCATCAAGATCCATTGGCAATGATGGAAGAGGGACGCAGAGTACTTGGAATCAGTTGGATAAACAGCTGGAAGGAATCCGTCCAATCGAATATGCGTATAATGATACAAGAAATAATCCGTTTAACCTAGTTGGATACAGTGACGCTACTTTGTTGAATCCTTATTATTACTTGTATGACCCATATGTTTGGACTGCCTTTATGGGTTCTTACGCTTTGTTTAATGGTCGAGAAATTCCAAAGAACAGTAGTTATTGGGACGCTCCTATCGGTTCGCCTCATGCGTTGGACATTTCTTTCGATACCAAGAGTGCAGCGTTCAGAAATGCAACAAGTTACACTATCGGTTATTCCAATAGAGGGTGTTATGTTTCTGTTAATTATAAGGACGGGCAAACGGTACAATATGCTGCTACTTATAATGAGGACGATGAAAGCTATCATTATGAACATGAAGGCGGCAGTCATAACAAAGACAATAAAGTTAGCTCCTATGTTTATAATTATATGGAAGCGTCAAACTTTATTCGGAATTGTGCAGTAGGTTACAAAACACCATCATATAATGATTGTAGGCGAGAGATAATCAATCGCAGCGATTACAATGGCCTCTGTTACACGGCTGTCGATGCAATTTATGAACTGCTTGAGGGCATGTATAAGATGGTAGATGAGATGAGATATGATTACAATCTGATATATGGAAAGGGTAAGAAAAAAAGAATGGAGTATATAAAGAATTGGATACAGGCTGAATCCGATTATAACGGTACTTCTCATTACCATTCGCCGCGATATCAGGTTGGCCTTATCTACCGGTCAAAGGGTAGGATAGAAGACGATAGTCCTAATTATGGAAAATATTTCCCGAATTATAATCCGTCACGCTTTGCTTATGCTCCAGATCAAGTAGCTTTGGGTATTCATGACTATCCTTTTGATATTGGTAACTACAGGTTTAAATTTGATTGGTATTGTAATAACTTGAAATCCATTACCCAAGAGTTCTACCGTTGCAATAGGTACGATGTTGTGAATAGGACGTATACCGTTTCAAGCACAAACAAGAGTAAATATTCCTATAATAAGGTATGGGAGTATCCTTTGAAACAATATGTGGGAAAGTTTAGTTTCAATAATAGTATCCAACCTACATGGAATGATTAAAGGCTAATTAGTAAATGCAAAAACAATTGATTATGAAAAAGAATATATTATTTCGTACAGGTTTGTTTATTATTGCAGTGGTTTGTACAACGGTAGGGGTACTTGCATCAAGTCCTTATTATCACTTGCCTGACGATGATGACGATGACGATAAGACAGTTGTAAAAGTTCCACCTCTTCTTTCTGTGTCTGTCGCTAAACCAGACACGACATCCTTGCCTGTGGACACGCTGTATGATTACTACCAAAAAGTGATTGCTGAACGGGACAGCATAGAGGCCATGACTGTGAGCTATAAGTTGCAAGTATTGGCTCGTGCCTATGGTGACAGCATCGTGTTGCGCTGGGCACCCGAGGAATATGTGCCTTGGAGGTTCCTCAACGGATATGGGTATGTGATTGAACGTATGGACGCCACCTCCGATGAAGACTCTGACACCCTCGCCATTGTCAAACCTATGAACAAGTTCCAGTTCGCCGAGTCGTATCCTACAACAGATACCCTTGCTTATGCAGCCATGCAGACAATCTATGGTGAAGGAACGCATTTGGGTAACACGAAGGCGGCTCCCGGGTCGGCGGGCTCTATCCTCGAGGTGTATGAGGAACAGCAGAACGTGTTCGGTATGGCGATGGTCATCTCTGAACTACGACCCGATCTGGCCGTTAAGATGGGCTTGCGCTACACCGATAAGAATGTCAAAAGGGGACATATGTATTCTTATGTTATTCGTCCTAATATGCCCGAAGATATTCTTTTGGTCTATCCCGCTCTCGCTGACATAAAGAATGAGCCCTTCACGCCCAAGCCTTGTACGTTGGAATTGCAGGACTCCATCGTGGGAGTGGATGCTATCGTACTGGAATGGCCATATTCCACGGATTACAGTCTGTTCTACATCGAGCGGCGCAAGCAGGGACAGAAAGACTGGGTTACTGTCAATGAGAGACCATACATGTCTATGAATTTCTCCTTTGATTTCGAAGAGCCCTTGGGGCTTTATGCCGACACCAACGTTGAACCGGGCACGTATACCTATCGTTTGCGTGGTGTGGACTCTTTTGGCGATAAGTCAGCTCCCGGACCTGAGCATACAGTGACTCTTCCTGACCTGTTGCCGCCAACTCCCCCCGTCATCAAGCTGATTACCATCGAGCGTGGCGACTCCACCATGACGGCACTTATCGAATGGGAGAAAGAAGAGATAGAGAGCGACCTTGTCGGTTACATTCCCTTCTATCAGTATGGCGTGAATGAAGATGACGAAAACTATAGTATTGCCATTTCGACTGATTCTTCTGCTTTTGGAGGGCGTTGGATTCCGCTCATCAACGACAGGGTCCTTGATCCGAAGGATAAGTCAGTACGTGTGGACATACGCGGACTTTCTACAGGTATGGTGACCATTGCTGCCGTGGATAGTGCCATGAACATGACCTATGCCATGCCAATGCCTATGCGTATTACGGATTTGGAGCCTCCGCTTCCACCAACCAATTTGCGAGGACTGGTTTCGGCAGAGGGTGTTGCCACCCTCGGTTGGCATCCATCGCCGTCAAAGGATGTCTATTACTATGAGTTGTTCTCGGCAAATGACACGACTCATACGTTTGTGTTGGTGCCCAATATGCAGCAACATCAGGACACACTGTTCCTTGATACCTTGTCGTTGCAGGTGAACCATCCTTTCAAGTACTATAAGGTTCGTGCCGTTGACTGGGCAGGAAACAATTCAGAGTTCTCTCCTATAATCAAGGTGTTCCGTCCGAATTTTGATGCACCATCGGAGTGCTTCATCGATACCTCTTGGGTTGCGACCGACAGCATCTACATGCGCTGGGTTATCTCTCCTGAGCAAGATCTGGACAAAGTGCGTGTGTTCCGCCGACTGAGCAATGAGAACAATTGGACACTGATACGTACCTTTGGGCAAGATATGGTAAATGGCAAATCAACCTTGGAGGTTGTTGACTATCCGGAGCCTAACCAGACGCTTCGCTATTATTATGCATTGGAAGCTATTAATATGACAGGAGTCAGCACGGGGCTGTCTATGCAGGTCTGCTATCTGTTCCAAGGGCAGAGAGTGTTTGACGTACCCATTAAACTGGAGGGTGCTTATCGTAAGGATGAGAAAGCAGTAGTACTGGCATGGACATTGGAGAAGGAACTGCCAGTGGTAGCACCCTATCATTTTGTACTCTACAGACAGCTCCCCGGTGAAGATTTCTTCCGTGCCTATCGTTCTATTGGCCGCGACAAGGATTCCTATCTTGACCGGCGAATGAAACCCGGAGAATCGACCGTGTACAGGTTGGAAGTACTCTACGAGGATGGGCGACGTACGACACCATCCAATGAACTGAAGATTTCCGTTCCGAAAGAGAAGTGATTGTCTCGCTTTGTATCTGATGGTTGAAGAACGAAAAAAGTGATATGATATTCAAAGATAATAACCCTTTATAAGACAAGATATGATACATTCATGGTTTGGTAAAATAGGGAAACAGACGAAACTGAGCGCAGTCGTCCTGATGACAGCAACGGTTTGTCTTCTTAGCGCCTGTGGTGAATATTTCGGACAGGAGTGGCCTGAAGAATTCGATCCCGATAAGCTGCCGTCTATCACTTCCATCGATGGTTTGAACAATACCATCAATATGTATGTAGGAGATGAGCTGACGATGAATGCCTGGGTGGGAAGCAATCAGTTGAGTGCTCTCAACGACAGCTTGCAACGTATCGTCATGAGCCGGCTGTATGCCCGCGCCGATAAAGGTGACACCATTGTGATGGTCCGCCAGTTGTCATTGAAGGCAATGTCTGCAGGTACAGATGTCGTCACGTTCTCAAATGCAGACGGCGACTGGTCAGGCTGGTGCCGTGTTGCCGTCAGTGAACGACCTTCAGGCCCTTCGTCCATCACATTGCCACGTGCTATCTTGACGTTAATGGAGGGCGAATCGTACAAACTCTCAGCTGCTGTTGAACCAGTGCAATACGCAGATGACGACCTTACGTGGACGACCTCTAACCGGTCGGTTGCTGGAGTCAGCAACGGTATGGTTACGGCTAGTTCCACAGGTTCGGCAACCATCACTGTCACGACAAGCAACGGCTTGAGCGCATCGGTTACCGTTGTAGTACTGCCCGACTGGTCGCACATGGTGATTACAGGTTTCCGATATGAAAGCATTGTATATGCTCGGATTACTGTTGATGGAGAACCCTTCCCCGACAGCTGTATGTATACGTCCTTATGCGGCGATGAGTACAGAGGTTTCGGAGCAGAGCGTATAGCCAGGGGCATTACTTACGTGGTGTTCCGTGTAGGCAGCAATGCGGGACGGGGCGATGGAATCTCCTTCGAAGGATACGACAAGAAGAACCATAGCCGGATTACTTTTGATAAGAAATTCACTTTTGTCGCTGATGAAGTGCACGGCTCCCTCTCCAACCTCTATGAGCTGTCCGGCACACGAGAAAAATAATCAGCATAGCAGAGAGTGATATCTTACATTTATCATGTTCTAAAAAAAAACTAAGCTATATGAAAAAGATAAATCTTCAGTGGTTATATATCCTCCTTGTACTGTTACCTTTCGGCCTGTGGTCGTGCGAGGAAGAAAACGAACCTGATCAGAATAACGAATTTGAACGGGAAGTAGAGGTTAACACCGAGACTACAAAAGGAAAAATAGTTATCAATGAAAGCTATGTCCCTATTGATTGGGAAAAAAGCACCTCTAAAGTCATTTCCGGTAATGATAAAAGCGGCCATTTCGAGTTGCAGATGGACAAGTCAGCCGCAGAACAGATTCGTAGAGGATCGTTGATCACGATCGATGTGGATTCGGGTATTCTTCTGCGTAAGGTGACTTCCTGTAAAAGAGAAGGTGACAAGGTTATCATTGAATCCATGGCAGGCAGTTTGGCCGAATTGATAGGTGACAGCGAGTTTGAGATTATCCTTGGTGATACATCTGCAATTAGTTTTGATAATACAAAAAACTTTGAAGATATTCCTGTTTATAACCCAGAGGATGAAGAAGGGGACGAGTATGACCCGAATGAAGCACCGCAAGCTCCAGTGACCCGTGCAGAAGTAAAGAAAGATTTGCCCAAGCTTTACCCATCAGAAGTTCGCTATAAGGATGAGAACGGGAAATGGGTAAAAAGGAAGTTAGACGCCACGACAAGAGGTACTTCAGAATACACCTTAATTAATTGGTCCATCGAAAAATCTTTTAGATGGGATCCTATTGGTGATGATATTGATGAAGTAAGTAAACATTCAGATAAAAGGAGTTCTATAAAGAAAAGCGGTGGATTGGAATTTACATTGGGGGCGGGATTCTCTGCCGCCGGTTCGTTGGAAGTGAAAGGACTTGAAGGATTAAATAAAGTGGGCATAACAGATGTATATGACGCTTATGATGAAGGACGATTGAAGGTTACTCCTATGCTGACAACAAAGTTAACTATTGATGCAAACTTAGCGGCATTCTTGGAAGTATCTAAAACATTCGAACCAGAGGAGCCATATGAAATAATACCTCAAATTAACTTGGCACATATAATGGTTCCCATTGTACCCCCATTGATGCTCGATATTACACCAGCGGTTGGCGTGGATTTTAATCCGTCGTTGACTATTTCCGGTAAGGCTGAATTTGGTGCGCATGCACATGTGGAAATCCCGGAGAAAGTTGGATTTACATATGATTCTAAAAAATCCGGGAGACAAGCATTTTCAAACAAAAGTAAGAAAGCCCATATTGAGGTTACTTATCCAGATGCTCCATATGCCGCTTTGACAGGTTCTGCTGATTTGGGATTGGAATTTGATCCCTGGTTCGCTTTGTTGGTTTACGGATTGGTCGGACCAAAAATTGTCATCGGTCCTGATTTGCATGTCAAAGCTGCTGGTGCTGTTTCAACGGATGCTGTTTCGAGAAAAATATCTGCGGATATCGGGCTGTTTTTAAAACTTGGTTTTGATTATAAAGCGGACGAGATTATGACAGATCCGATACCAATTTCGCCAGCGGTATCTCTATTCTCTTCACCATCTGACCTGGTATGCGAAACAGATGAAGACAAGGTGCTTGTCGGTGATGAGAATGAATTGGAATTCGTGGTTTATGACAACCTGTTTGGCGTTTCATATCCCACTAAAGTGCCATTTTCTCTCTTTAATGATAATATTTATCTAAAAGCATCTGATGGAGATGTCCTGATACCTGTTTCGTATCATGACTATGAACAATCATCTACAAATAAGTTGATGGTAGAGACAAAAGATGGAAGGGCGAAAGTGAAGTGGAAACCTTCCGACAAATCCAGTACATTGGATGTGCGAATGTATCAACCACCAAGCAATATCTTGACAAATATGACTTTAAAACCAAACAATTCTCCCGATGGTTTAAAGGCTATTGATTTGGGAACAAGCGTATTGTGGGCTAGTTATAATGTAGGTGCTAAGAACGAGGGCGAGATAGGTGGCTTGTATGGCTGGGGAGATGCTTATGGAATGTATCTATACCAAGGAGCAGAAGATTCTGAAAAGTATGGAGGATATAAGTCGGATTGGCAGCGATACTATGGTGGAAAGAAACCGAAGAAAAATATCTCGGGTACCGAATATGATATCGCCAGAACAGAATGGGGCGGTGCTTGGCGAATGCCGACAGTCGATGAATGGTATGAGCTGATTACGAAATGTGATTGGAATCTTAATAGCCCTAGCTTTGCCGAAGTAAAAGGAAATGGCAATACGATGTTGCTTCCATGTGCAGGCGCTCGTATAGGAACCAATTATATGACCTATGACAAATTGTGGCCCAGCTGGGATTACTGGTCTGCGAACATAGATGGAAAGGACAAGGATAATGCAAATTACATGTTTTTTGTTTTTGATGACAAATCCCATCATAAGCCTCAGATAGGTTCCTCTCCTCGCTATTATGGTCAGTCTGTTCGGCCAGTGAAGGATAAGAAAAAATAGTAGTGCTGAGCCCTTCTCAATAAGTCTGTAGAGTCTATTGTTTTATACTTCATCTCCCCTTCTTGCCAAGAGGGGAGATGTTTTTTATTCTGTGTCGAGGTGAGGAAGTAGGGTATAGGTGCCTGTGAGCATGGAGCTGGGAACAAACGTATTGAGGCGAATGAAGATGTGGCGTTTCCTGGCTTTTGTGCTCCTTGTGGCGGCTGTTTGCTGTGGTGCAGGAGGATGGCGATGGCAGCTTGGAGAAGAAAATAGTGTGAGAATTTGCATTATTATGCTTTCTTTTTGTAATTTTGTCGCCGAAAAAAACGAACTAAACTAAAATAGAACAATGAAAAAGCTGCTGATTACTGCTCTGTTGGCATTCACGGCTGCTGTGAGTACGGCCTCTGCTCAGTTACCTGCGGTCACTCTGAAAACGATGGATGGAAAAACTGTGCGTACCGACACCCTGTCGAACAACGGCAAACCTTTCATAATCGATTTTTTTGCCACTTGGTGTAAGCCCTGTAACAGAGAGCTTGATGCCATTGCAGAAGTGTATGACGAGTGGCAGGAAGAAACGGGAGTGAAAATCTTTATCATCTCCATCGATCAGGCACAGAACATAAATAAGGTGAAGCCATTGGTGAACAGTCACGGATGGAAGTATGATGTGCTACTCGATCCTAACGGTGACCTGAAACGTGCCCTTGGCATTCAGATGATTCCGTTTGTGTTTGTCTGTGACGGACAAGGAAAGATTGTATATAAGCACAATGGCTATACCGATGGTGCAGAGATAGAACTGATAGAAAAAGTACGCGAACTGATAAAGTAAACCAATGTGCGTTTGACGCTTTTTTGATCCCGTTGAACTCACGTTAAACAACGATGAAGAAAAAACTATTGACAGTCTCTGTTATGTGCCTGTCGCTACTTTCTTCTTTCGCTCAAGAGCAGAAGGGGATTGCCTTTTCTGGAAGCATCCAGAGCGATATGCTGATTCCCCAGGACGATGAGAGGACAGGAGCCGTGAAGACAGAGCCTTTTCTCAACAACACCTACGCAGACCTGCAGTTGATGAGCAGATTTGTGGATGGAGGGGCAAGACTGGAGTATCTGGAGCACCCGCTGCCTGGCTTTGAGAATGATTTCAAGGGTTGGGGTGTACCCAACTTTTGGGCAAAGGGTAAACTCGGTAACAATGAACTCACCCTGGGCACCTTCTACGAGCAGTTTGGCTCGGGATTCATCCTGCGTACCTATGAGGAGCGGTCGTTGGGCATAGACAACTCTCTGCTCGGTGGCCGACTGCTGCTGAAGCCTGCTGCTGGCGTTGTGCTGAAGGTACTCTCAGGTAAGCAGCGCAGATATTGGGACTGGAACGAGTCGCTCATCAGCGGTGCCGATGCCGAAGTGAGCATCGACCAATGGATTCCCGCCATGCAACAGTCAGGGACGGTGCTAACCTTCGGTGGCTCATGGGTCAACAAGTATGAGAATAACAAAGACAAGGTGTTCGTGGATAATACGCACTATATTCATTTCCCCAAGTTTGTGAATTCGTGGGATGTACGTGCCAATTTGAACTACAGTGCTTGGAACATCCTTGCCGAATATGCACAGAAGACTGCCGACCCTTCGTTTGCCAATGGCTATGTCTTCGAAAACGGTTCGGTGGCCATGCTCTCAGGCTCCTATTCTGACAATGGACTTAGCGTCCTGTTGCAGGCTAAACGTTCGGAAAACATGTCGTCGAAGAGTAAGAATGTGGTGGGTATTTCCTCGTCTATCAACCATCTGCCTGCATTCACGCAGGATCAAACTTACGCACTCGCTGCCCTCTATCCATACGCCACTCAACTGGCTGACGGCGAGTGGGCTTATCAGGCAGAGTTAGGCTATAATTTCAAGCGGAACACAACTTTGGGCGGTAAGTACGGCATGCTTGTGAAGGTTAACTACAGTTATGTGCGTGGTATCCCGCATGAGTTCAAAGACGGCGTTGAGCGTCGCAGACTTGCCGGCATGACATTTGTCGATTACGATTCGCCCTTCTTCAAGTGGGGTGATGAAACTTATTACCAGGATTTTGATATTCAGCTGTCTCGTCGCATGAACCGCGACTTCCGCCTGAACCTGATGTATATGAACCAGCGGTACAATAAGACCGTAGTAGAAGGGGAGGGTGGTATGATACACTCTAATATCTTCATTGCCGACGGCAAGTATCAGATCTCGAAGAAAAGCACGTTGCGCTGTGAGTTACAGTATCTTTCCACGAAGCAGGACGAGGGCGACTGGGCCTTCGGACTCATGGAACTCTCGCTTGTTCCCCATTGGATGTTCACCGTCAGCGACATGTGGAACTGCGGGGTGACAAAGACTCATTATTATCAGGGACTTGTCACCTATAACGTGGGTAGCCATCGCATCCAAGCGGGTTATGGACGCACCCGTGCAGGCTTTAACTGTTCTGGCGGTGTCTGCCGTTATGTGCCTGCACAGAAGGGCTTTACCGTTTCATATAACTACAACTTCTGACGCGACATGAGAAAGATACTATATATTACCCTTGCGACTTTCTGTTTGATAGCGTGTGATAACATCGCCGAGGAGGACCGTCTTATTTATGAGCCTCTTCCCGAGGTGAACCGTAGTGTCCTCATAGAGGATTTCACAGGTCAGCGTTGTGTGAACTGCCCGAATGCAGCCGACGAAATTCACAATCTTCAAGAAGAGTATGGCGAGGATGTCATCGTTGCTGTGGGCATTCATGGTGGGCCGATGGCTGTCTATCCCAATCCCGAAAGGGGGATAGTCGGACTTGCCACAGAAATCGGTGAGAAGTATAATGAATACTGGAAGGTGGAGCAGTGGCCGATGGGTATGGTGAACCGTGGCGGTGTTTGTTCCTATACCGACTGGAAGGCCAAGGTGCACGAGGAGTTGCAGAAGAAAGCTCCTGTGGATATTTCGCTAAGTAATGAAATGCCCGATGCTGACGGCCATATCCGTGTGGCTGCGTCCGTTCAAGGCGTAAGAGGTGTCACCACAGGAAAACTGCAGATATGGATGGTGGAGGACAATGTCACGGCCATCCAGTTGATGCCTGATGGCACCGCCAATCAGAGTTATGTCCACCAGCACGTGTTTCGTGCCGCCGTCAATGGCGAGTGGGGTGAGGACATTACCGTGGAAGAAGGGGAGAGCATTGTTGTTTCCGAGACCATCACTATCCCTGCCGACTGGAAACGCGAGAACCTCTCGTTGGTGGCCTTCGTCTATAACGACCAAGGTGTGCAGCAAGTGACGCGCTCCTCACTAAAAAATGAATAATAGAACATACAATATATTTCTTATGAAGAAGTTATTTGCGTTTTCAATCATGCTGATGCTTGTACTCCATGCGGCAGCGCAGAAGTTTGAGTTCAAGTACAAGGGAGACGTCTGCCCCAACGGCTCAACGCTCGTCATTAATGCCGAGATGGATATCTTCGGAGAGTTAGCTTGCGAGACTAACCCCGCCTCCAATCCAGACGATGGTCTTCTCATCGTGGCTAGGAATGGTGGCTATATAAGTGGTACGGCTCATCTGACCATCTTGGAGCATACCTTCAAGGCCAAGACCGTTCAGTGGTGTATGAGCGATGCCTGTGTGCCTATGAAGGATGTCAGTGAACTCGATAAAACCTTTGGAGGGACATCCATCCGCATGATGTTCGATGCCTTTACCATCCGTCAGGAGGGTTATCTTCTGGCTAAGCTTGATGTGACCGTAGGTGATGAGACCCAGACATTGTATATCGAGTTTTCCAATGGCGAACACTCAGGCATCAGATCTTTGCTTGCTGACGAGGACGTTGCCGATGTTTACGACCTCAATGGCCGCCTGGTAATGGCTGAGGCTGACGCTGCTGCCCGCCGGATACTTCCTTCAGGGGCCTATGTCATAAAGAACAGACTATATTTTATTAAACACTAAACAATAGAATTATGATTAAACGACTACTTTCCGTGATGCTGTTCCTCCTTGCCGTAGGAACGCTGAGTGCTCAGGCGCCAATGCGTCTTGACTTACACAATCCCCAACAGCGCTTGACGCTGAAAAAACCAGACCCCAAAAATTTAAAGAAGGTCAATAAGCCCCACTCCTTAAAAAGGGTTATTGAGCTGGGGAGTGGCCAGGAATGGTTTGGCTATGGCAATGATGAAGTAGCTGATAACATGGGCTTGGGTATGAACTGCGACAACAGTCTTGCAATCTATATCCCATATGACAGGATAGCCGGCAAAGGCGCCACCGTCGATGGTATTCGTTTCTTGTTGTCGTCTACCAAGGCAAAGGATATTACAGCCTGGGTGGGAACAAAACTGCCGTCTCCAGAAAACTACACAAAGGGTGCCGACCTTGAAGTGAAGGAGGTGCCTCTTTCCGATGTTGTCCTCGATGGTTATACCGAGGTGGCCTTTTCCAAGAGTTACGAGATTCCCGAGGGTGGCCTCTGGGTTGGCTATTCCTTTGTTATCGAGGGTATGGAAGATATGCCTGACGATAGCGAGGTGAGCGACGATGATTTTTTTGAATGGTATATCAATGTGTATTGGCCTTGGATGCAAGCCAATTATGACGATGCCTATCCTTTCTTCGTCTCTGATCTCGACGTGCCTATAGAAGGCTCGATGATGTTCGGCTGCAAAGCCGAGGATGACCTATATCGTCAGTATGCTGAAATTGACCCTGCGAATGCTGATTCTTATCTGAGTTATGTAGGGTGGGTTGACTATAGTCCTTATGGTTACGCCATAGCCTTGAATGCCCTCATTGGCGGTGGTAAGTTCAATAATAACGCCGTCATCGTGGATGACTTCGGGCAGCAGTTCGCTATGATCAACGAGACGGTAACTGTCCCCGTAACCTTGACGAACAGGGGTAAGAACGGTGTCAGTGACTTGACTTACGAGGTTACCATCAACGGAGAGAAGGTCGATGAGCAGACCGTCTACCTCAAGGCTCCCGTGGAGAAAATTTTAGGTAAGACGAGCATCGATCTGACCATCCCTACAGGCAACAAGGCTGGCGTGCAGAAATTCGTGATTACTGTTACCAAAGTGAATGGCGAGGCTAATGAGGTTGAGGCTGTTGCCAAGGGTACTATCGTCGTGCTTGCCGAGAGTGCCAAGATGAAGCCCCTTGTTGAGGAGTTTACCGGCACATGGTGTGGTTGGTGTACCCGCGGATGGGTGGCCATGGAAATGCTTACCAGGGACTTCAAGGACGATGCTGTCATCTATGCCATACACAATAGCGACCCGATGGAGATAGACGCCTTTGTGGATGTGGTGGATACTTATGCCGACGGATTCCCCAGCCTCTCCATCAATCGTAAGCGCTTCGTCGATCCATACTATGGCAGCACCAATTATCCTTATGATGTGAAGTTTGACGTGGAGGAATCAAAGACCGAAATCGCCCCTGCTTCTATCGCAGTGAAGGCTACATGGACAGATGACAGCAAGACCAAGATCAACATTGAGACCGAGACAACGGTTATGTACGACGACGAAGATCCGTCAATCGCCATCGGTTACGTGCTTGTGGCCGACGGCCTGAAGGGTACTGGCCGTGCCTGGGCACAGGCTAACTACTACGCCGGTGATACTGACATTGAACCCGATCTCCAGAAACTCGCAGGGATGGGTGATTACATCACCGATATGGAGTACAACCATGTCGCTGTGGCCGCCTGGGGCGCCGAGCGTGGCGTGGAGGGCAGCATCAAGGGCGCCGTGAAGGCTGCCGAACCTGTCGTCGGACATTTCGAGGCCGATCTCAACGGTTTGCTTATCGGTACCGACAGAAACAGCAGCGATCCCGACGACCATGTCACCGTGCTTGACCTTATCAAGGATAAGAAACTGCATGTGGTAGCCTTCCTTATCAACACGACGTCCGGTGAGGTGATCAACGCCGACGAAGTGCTGCTCGACGAAGGTAATCCTTCCGGCATCAAGACCGTCAGCGATGAGACCGATGCAGCCCTTGAGTACTTCAATATTTCAGGAATGCGCATGAACGCTCCCCAGAAGGGTCTGAACATTATCCGCCTCTCCAACGGCAAAAGCGTCAAGGTTGTGGTGAAGTAACCATACGCTTTCCATTCATACGGAAATCCCCGGCCATTCTCATGTGGCCGGGGATTTCTGCATTTATAGCTACTCCTCCAAAAAAGCAATTGTGTTAGAGCCTGGTTACGCGGAGGTAGTCGAGGCGGGCTTCGTTGGTGATGAGGTTCATGTTCTCCACCGTGGGTGTGAACTCCAGTGTCACGATGTGATGTCCGGCGTTGAGGCGGGTGCAGACGGCATTGCTCCATCCCCAGTTGTCCCATTCGCCTGAGCCGCGCTGCGGGAAGACGCTGGCTCCGACAACGTGTCCGTCGATGCTCAGAAGGCGTGTGGCGCACTTGTTCTCCGTGTTGATGGGGCCGTTGCCGTTGGCGTAGTGCCAGTCGAGCGCGTAGAGTCCCTCCTCCGTCACCTCGAAAGGTATGCGGATAAGTATGTTGTCGTTGCGTGTGATGACGGCTGCATGGGCATCGGGCTGCACGATGGGGGCGAATAGCTCCACCTCATAGATTTGCTGTTTACTATAGTAGCCGCAAGGCTCGCTCATGTAGGAGTGCCAGCCCTCGGCATCGACGGCCACCACGGCATATTCCCCGTCCTCCTCCAGTTTTACTTTCAGGCCGTCGGTATGGCACAGCTCCTTGCCGTTGTGAAGCACTATATAGTTCACGGCATCGGGCACGGCCTTCCATGCGAGAGTGCCTGCCGAGAGTGTTGTTACGGGTGTCAGCGGCTGGCAGGCGTTGTCGCGCAGCACCATTTGGAGCGGTGGCGACGGCACGGTGTTGTTGAGCACTATCTCAATCCTGTGCTCGCCTGTGAGGTCGGCGGGTATGAAGGGCAATGTCTCTATGCCGTCGAGGCGGAACGTGCGCACCTTGTTGCCGTAGCCCGCGAGCGAAATGTCAAGTACGGCATCGCGGTAGCGGAAGTTCGAGAGGTGCCGCTTGGCATTGAGCACCTTGGGTACGAACGGCCGGAAGTCGATGCCGTCCTCCCTATAGCACATGCCGAAGTAGATGTTGGGCACGATGCTGATGTCGGCGGCTACGCTCCAGAGTTGCCGCGGCGAGTTGATGGGCAGGCCCTTCTCGGCACCGCTCCAGATGACCATGTTCTCAAGGTTTGTGAGAGTCATGGCCGCCAGGCGGTAGATGGAGCTGATGGCATGCAGCACGCCCTGCTCGTTGCCCGCCTTGGCCTGCGCTTTCATCCAGTAGCCCTGCGTGAAGGGCCACATGGCATTGTTGTGATAAGGATACTGGTCGCTCAGGTTAGGGAAAAAGTCGGGCGTGCCGAAGGGCTCGCTCACCATGCTTTGGCTGATGCGTTGCTGCTGTCGGCTGTCGGCGATGTCCCAGAGGATGGCGAACGCCTCGCCGAGAATCTCCATCTGCGGGTGCTGCACCAGGTGGTTGCGCCCGTAAAGGTAGATGGCGTACAGCCCCTTGTCCTCCATCCACAGATGTTCGTTCATACCTTTGCGAAGCATGCCGGCCCATCCGTCGTAACGTTCGCTTCCTGGCATGTTGAGGATGGCGCACATCCTGGCCAATATGCGCAGGGCCCGATAGTGGACGGCTGTGGTGTTCATGGCTTCGCTCGTGTAGATGTCGGCAGGCTGCATCCACGTGGGGTACTCCTGTTCGCGCCAGTCGAGCCACGATGTCTCGCCGCGCATGAGCCCCGTCGCGGGATCGAAGGCGACAATGTGGTCGTCCTCCAACGTGTTGCGTACCACAGGGAATATGCGCTCGAGCCACCCCTTGTCGCCCGTCACCAGATACACCTCCCATGCCGCCAGCACCCAGGTGGTGCGGTCGGTTGAGCAGGGCCACGCGCCACCCGTGCCCGTGTCTTGAATGATGCGGTTGTTAGCGTCCACCTTGGCAAGCAGCGAGCGCATCGACACCTCGGGGCAGAGCTGTGCCAGGGAGTGCAGGATAGAGTAGGAGACATCCCTCGTCCACACACCACCCCAGTAGACGCCTGTGCGGTAGGTGGAGTCGGGCTCGATGGCCAGCTCGCTCTCCTCAAGGCTCATGTTGAAGAGCGCGTTGTCGATGGTGAGCGATGATGTGTAGTGAGGCAGGTGGCTGATATCGCGCCGGAGCGTCCAATGAGTGCGGTCGATACCTGCATCGACATTGCCGGGCATGAAGTTGGGAGCTGTCGTCAGCCACTCGTCAGAGTAGTTGCTGCGGATGCTGGTAGGGCTCTCGGCCTTGGCACGGAACGAGCCCTGTACGAACTCGTTGCCTTTCCACCGGTAGGCGCTGTTGCGGTAGATGTTCTGTGAATGGGCTGTCACTACGACGAGCAGCATGGCGAGGAGGAAGATAGATTTTTTCATATTAAATGATTTTTTTACTTTTTCCGACAAACTGGTTCCTTCTTAGGGAAATGCGTGATGGTGCCTTTGTTTCCTTATTACGTGTATGCGGTGCAAAAATAAGCAAAAGTTCCAAAATACCCGAAATGAGAAACAGAAACTTTCTGTCTTCCATCTTCAGCCTGTTGTTCTCATGACCCTATTATCAGGTCTGCCAGGTCCCATTTGGCATTGCGTGCCTCGGGTGTACTGATGCGGCGTATGTAGGCTGCCGGCAGCTGGAAGTTGATGCCAAGTTCAGGACCTAGTCGATGACAAAACACTTTACAATCTCTTTAGCCTTCGCGTCATTCAGCCCCACTCCAGCAATATTTATATCATGGGCGAAAATGATTTTTAAAAGCTGGAATGGCGGGTAAAGGTTGGAAGGTGAATAGAGGTAGGAAAAAGTTTTTCTTTTATTTTCCTATCTGTCCGTTCCAACTGATGAAACAGTTATCGAAGTTAGAGAGAATACCCAACAACGCGGTGTCGCGCTTAGCTACTTTTTGCGCCAAATAAGAGGGATCGCCCTTTCGGTATGCCGCACGCATGAGGTCACCGAAACGAAACCCTTCGAAGCAGGTTTCCAGTGCCTGTTCAACATCAAGAAGACTATCCACAGCAGCAATTTGAGCTTCTTTGACTTGTTGAAGTCCTTTTGTTTTGTACCAGGTCAGACAGTTGTTGAGGTATTCATTACGTTTCTCGGAATAAAAGGTTTGATAGTTGAGTCTATACTGCTCAACAGCATTCTGATACTCGCGGTTGGTCGCATAGTCCTTGGCAAGAGGCTCTACAATTCCCTGTGACTTGGCAAAGGCTTTGAACTCATCATCAGTGCAGTCGGTCAAGTCGACAGGATAACCGCTCATGTCTGTCGGCACATCAATATCAGTGGGATAATATAGTCCAGACTCCATAACCAGTTGTGTCCGCATGCCAAGGCCACAACCACGTGAGTGCAGACCAATCTGGTTGACTTCGAAAGCATCACTACTGTAGTAGGTTGTCGGAACGGCAAGGTATTCCATACCCTTGACAGCTGTGTATGGCGAATAGCTTAATACACGTGTTTGGTAATAGCTGGTGGGAAAATCGAAGTATTCAACGAAAGCAGAGTCAACGGCATTCGTGCAATAAGCCAGCACTTCGTTTTCGATGACAAGCGCATCGAGTCCTGTAGTAAGAATAGCGAGGGCAAATTTTGGGAAGCCTGCATAGTTAAGAGCCTCGGCCAGACGCAGATAGACATCGCCGGTTCGATAGAGGACAACATCAACGGGAGTATAGCACTTTTCAATAAACTGCGAGAGGTTATCATGGTCAGTACGCTGTTCCTGTGAGAAGGTAGACGGAAGACGTAGGTCACCAAGGTAGTGGCCGTTGAGAAGTTCCTCTTTCAGGTCGAACGCGTTGACCATCACCAGTTTCTCGTAGGATCCGGACTTGTATTGCTCGAAATAGAGACTTTTGTCGCTGTAGTCAAAGCATGCCTTTGAGGGAGATATGCTTGCCTCAACGTCTTCATGTTCCATATCATAGCAATACAGTTTGCGAAGGTCATTATAGAATCCAAGACCGCTAGTTGATTCCATGGCGATGGCAGAGATAACTTCGTCTTTGGCAGAACCGAACTTGCTGGTGGAGAACCAGGATTTGTAGAAAGACGCTCCGCTTTTCGTGTAATTATTACTGCTGAGGCAGCTGTGCTTCCAGAAACATTTGCTGTTGCCGGTCGTATTGCGTACCTTATAGCCATTATCGTTGGTGATGCCGCCATCAGAAGGAACCCAGTCGAGATAGTCATAGTAGCACTTGGCTGCTTCGCGGGCATCTGCAGGGTTCTGGTTGATGCTGGAACGCCAGAGATAGAGATCGCCGAGAATGAGCTGAATAGGGATAACACTCATGCGGCTGGGACTGTCGTTCTTATAGCCATGGTGGCTGGGATTGCCATGATAGGGATAGGCGAACCACTCCACATAGGGTTTCAGGTCGTTGATGAAATATTCGCAGATACCAGCAAGATTTTTTTTCGGAGCATTGGCAAGAGCATCGTCAGCATCGATAATAGATAGGATGGGGTCTGTGACGAGAGGGATACCTGAGCCGTAAATCTGTCCCAGCTGAAGATAGACCCAGGCGCGGATGGCACGGACAGCCGTCCATTCGGCACGAAAAACGTAGAAATCATAAGTGTTATGGGCACCATACCGGCTCTCAAAGAGCGCTGTGTCGGCATTTGCGAGGTAGTAATTGCAGTTGTTGATTATGGCATAGTAATCACGCGGGGAATTGTACTGGTTGCCGTCTTTAACGGTGAAGTTAGAGATTTCCTTGAGATCGACACGTGCATTGCTGTTGACCTTGACCAAGTCACCACGCAGTTCTCCGAAGAGGTTCGTGCGGACAGCCACTTTCTGCAGTTGGGCAAGAATGCCCACAAAAGAATTGACGGTGTCGTTGCCTTCTGTGAGGTGGTTCTTGTCTGCATACATGACATCGACATTTCCCATATCCAACATGTCATCGCATGAGGAGAGATAAGCGCAGAAGAAAAACGCAAGAGGAACCGCAGCTATATAGATCCTTTTTATAGTCATAATGTTACAGATTTATTTTTAAACCCAAATGATACATTGTACCTTGAGGATGCCATCCACCGTCAACTCCCTGGAAAAGGACATTGTTGGAGCAACTGGTTTCGGAATCGGCACCAAGATATCTCGTCAGGTTGAGAAGGTTGCTTCCTTGGATCCACACGGTAATACCTTGTATATAGATATTATTGATGGGAAGGCGGTAGCTGAGTGTGACGTTCTTCAGCTTGAGGAAACTACCGTCCTCAATCCACCGACTGCTGAACTCGCTATTACCTATGGGATCACCATACGTGGCACGAGGAATCTCTGTAACCTGACCCTCGTAGCACCAGCGGTTAATCATCGCTGTTGTCTGATTCATGAAACGGCTTCCGCTCTCGAGTTGCTGACGAGTGTAGTTGTAGATGTCACCTCCAATGCGATAGTTGAACCCAATATCCAGTCTCAGTTTACGATATGAGAGAGAGGAAAACAAGTTTCCATAGAGATCAGGAGTAGCATCACCAATGAAAACGCGGTCAGCGTCGTCAATGCAGCCATCGTGATTTTGGTCGACATATTTGACGTCTCCAGCACCAAAATAGGTCTTGGTTACGCCATCCTCTGCCAAGCGGTAGAGACCTTCACCTGCGGCCTCTTCGGATGTGGCAAAGACATAGGTTCCATTGCTGGCGGTTGCTGTCTGAAGGCCATAGAAGCTGTTAATGGGGCGTCCTACCTGACTTCGGACGACACCGCCGAGGACTTCGGTGTCCATGTAGTCAGTTTCAGGAAGTGCGGTAAGTGTGTTGCGGAAACCGCCCATGGTAAAGCTAGCACTCCAGTTCCAAGTGTTGCCCGATATGATGTGAACATAGGATTTGAAGGTCATGCCAATGTTTTCCATCTTGCCTCCATTACTCCAGTTCTCTGCGTCGCCAGACAGGAAGTTGAGCGTGCGCAAGGTAAGGAGGTCCGTAGTCCATGACTTGAAAAAGGAATATCCGATTTCCAGACGGTTATGGAAGAGACGAGACTCAAAGCCTGCACTGAGCTTGCGCGTGGTTTCCCATTTCAGACTTGTGTTACCTATATTTGCCAAGGCAATGGAAGGAATCTGATTGAGGAAGAGGGTTGATTTAAAGTATGACTTGCTGGCATCATACGGGAGATTGTCATTGCCGGTAAGGTTGTAGCCAGTGTTGATACGCAGATAGTCAACAACAGGAAGGTCGAACCATGGCTCGTTGCTGAGCACCCATCCTGATTGGATACCGGGAAACACGCCCCAAACAACGCCACCCATCTTGAGACCTCCTTTTGCTTCGCGTCCAAACTGTGAGTTGGTCTCCACGGAAAGGTCTCCCTGCAGGTAGTAGCGGTTGGCATAGTTGTATCGAGCCTCACTATACCATGACATGGTTGCCCAATTCTCGTGCGTGCCGGAAATCTGTTTCAGCATGGTATTGGAGATAAGCGGCGTCTTGTCGTTGCCGGTATTGTATCCAACCTGTTGGGTTAGAGCATAGCCTTCGTTGATGAAACGGAATCCGCCCGTGAGGACAATATTATGGCCATTGTAATGATTGCTCCAGTGGCCCTTCGTGTCAATAAACACACTGTTCTGCTTACTGTAGAGAGAGCCGATCATGTTCTCCATCGACTGATGATATTTAGTGACGTAGAACGCCGGTACACCGTTCATGGGGACGTAACGTTTCTCGTTGGTGTTGACGAGCGAATAGCTGAACAATGAACGGAGGAAGAAGTGGCGATCTGGATGCCATGAAGGGGTGATGGAAAGATTGATGAGGGAGTTGTCAAAATAGTTCTTGTTAGGCGCCGTTCCATAGTGAAGGATGGACGCTGGATTGGCCAACTCGTAGTTGCTGTTCCACAGCTGACTTACCTCTGCAAGATAATCTTCGGTGTCGTTATCAAGATGTCGGTTGCTGATGATTCCAGGGCCATCGTCGGCAGCTACAAAGCTGTAGGGGCTTAGCATAGGTGCCTTTGCGGCAGCAAGAAAGTTCAGCGAGGTGATGGTACTGTTCTCATAATCGGTGGCAGCACCCATGTCATAGACCTTGCGGGTGGTATTGGAGAACGAGGCATCAAAACGCATGTCTATGCTCTCTGTCATCTTGATATCGGTATTGAAACGTACGTTCAGGCGATTGTAATTGCCTTCCTTGATGGTTTCGTCGCTGTGATTATACCCTATGGAGAGCATGTAGTTGGCAACATCGCCACCACCTTGCACTGTCAGGCCATAACGCTGACGTATGGCGGTCTGATAGACTTCGTCAGCCCAACGCGTGCTGTTGTTGTATTTATTGTACCAATAGTATTCAGGGTTAGCATTGAGGAACTTGAAGGTCTGCATCCTCGTGCCCGTGGATGCAAGAAGACAGCTGGCGTAGTTTTTGAACTGAGGGCCATCCATGACGCTGTATGTGCGAGGTTCCTGCTCAATGCCGATGCTGGAAAAGGCGTCAATGCGGGTGGCTAATGAGTTATTACGCTTGGTCTTGATGACGATAACACCATTGGCGGCCTTTGCTCCATAGAGTGCTGTACCGTTTCGTAATACTTCTACGCTCTCAATATCATAAACATTGAAATTGCTCAGCACATCGTTGTAAAAACCGGAGTGAATCATCTCACGTCCATACTGCATCTCGGTAATGACGCCGTCAATGACGATGAGGGGTTGAGCATTGGCCTGCAAGCTGTTCACACCTTCAATCAGCATGAACGAACCGATGCCGGAAATGCCTCCGCGCTCGGTAGAGAAGACATCGGCGCCAAGTTGATTACCGATCTCCGAAGTAATGTTAATGGCATGAGAAAAGTCAAAATCGGTGGCCTTTGCTGTCTGCAATATATTATCGTCCACATCATCGTAGAGTGCTTTGGCGCTCTCATTCTGCATGATAATATCTCGTAACTGGCCACTGGCGTTCAATCCAACCCTGACCGTGTTATATTCGGGAATGGTCACCTCAATGGCCGAACAAAACACTGGCACCTCGAGTGAGAAAGAACCGTCATCTCCGGTGAGTGTGGAATAGCCCTTGTTACTGATGCTCTTAATAAGCACGCCCGCCAGCGGCATGTGGCCCTGCTGTGTGACAACACGTCCGGTAATTGTTCGCGTAGTGTAATCGTCCGCAGTATGGTGAACAGAATGATAGGATATCGGATTCTCTTCATTGTTGTTCTTGGAGAGGTCCTGGGCAAAAGCCATGAAAGGAATGAATGTCAGTGAAATGGCAATCAGAATCATATGGCAACGAAACATATATTTTCCAACTTTATTCATAGCGAGACATTGAATTCTTTAAGGTTGGACAAATCAAACTCATAGGCTTTGGCCTCCTCAGCCGTCTTAAAACCAATGTAAATAAGGCGGTTGATGCGCATGACATTTGTTTGAACGCCATTGGTCAAGTCACTCTGGCGGACGCTTGTCGTTATGCGGTAACGCATGATGGGATTCTCAGCCCCGAACATATTGTATGATGAGAACTTTGGCTGTCGGGCCTTGTCGATACAGATAAAGTCAATCTTATCGCCACTAGTAAGAAAGTACTGGTTACCACTGCTGTGGGTCTCTCCCGCAGGTACCGATAGCGCACGGTCCTCGCTGGGGGGCGCAAAGTAGATATCATCGTTGGGATCGGAGGTAAGCGTTGTTCGCGGGGTCTGTAACCGCTCATTATAATAGACTTGGAAACGCGTAGGCAGCGCATCGCTCTTCTGGTAGCTGCTCTCGCTGTCCACACGGGGAGGCACCATCACCAGATAAACATTATAATAGAGACTGGAAAAAGTCTTGGGCAGATAAAAATAAATACTGCTGTTGCGGTTGGATACATTGGTAAAGGTTTGCGGAGCTATCTCGATATAGTTCTGTTCCTTCAACTCGGGGAATCTGACAATCTTCTTTGTGCTGTCTTCAAGAGTAACGACAAGTGAGTCTCTGACGGAACGTGTCTTAATGCTGACGGCTTCGGTCTTTTCGTTGTTGACAAGCAAAAGCGGTGTCTTACGAGCACTGGAATTACTCGCCATCAAATACCGGTCTTCTAGAAAAGTACTCTTTGGGTCGATACGCCCTTCGGTGTCGATGTATACCTCGCCATTGGAACATTTCCAAGGAGTGAGACCTGACAAAAGTGTCGTGCGAGGATTCATGAAAACATTTAGGCCATAATAGTTTGGCGAATCTAAATACAAGGTATTCGTCAAGGAGTCCTGATAATCGTTCTTCTGTATCCGGCGATTGAAAAGGCGTCCGCGTATAACTGCAAACTGCGCGTTCAGATGTGATAAGGAGTCCCGGTTCTCCACCATGTCGTCGTATTTGAAGTAATTCACATACTCTTTGTATTCGCGATTCCAGACTTCGTCGGAAGGTGCAACAAAGATATAGTCACTATCCTCTCTCTCAATCCATCCAAGAGTTGGATAGAGCTCATTATTCCTCGTGAGGACACTGTCGGCATAAACAATCTTTCCGTCCACGACATTGCGCTGAACGGAGGATTTCTCGTCAAGCATATATTTGTCGAAGAGAGAGAAGAAACGGTTGGCATTGTCCAATACACCAGGTTCCAGACCGATAGCTTCGCGTACATTAGGTTCAAAGGACTGCGGAGAAGCCAAGATATAGAGAATGCCATTGCAGGCAACAATGTTCTTTTCGACAAAGGGAACGCTATTGATATCCGTGGAGGTTAGGATCATGTTCTTGCCGTTCATCATCTGGATAGTATCGGTATAGGCAGACGAAACGCTTCGCCCATACAAAGCAATGTGATTCTGCACAAACTGGATAACAGCCTTATTGTCCTTGTCCTGAATTCTTCGGACCATACCATCAGGCATGGTGATAGTTGACTGCTTTTGTTGGTCATAAAGGGCGATGACGCTGTCTGCTTGCGATGACGTCAACATGGGAGCCCACACACTGAACGACTGAGGGGAATCCAGAACCTTGTCATAGCCGACATGACTGAGCACACGGGTGAACTCGCCTAAAGAGCTGTTGGTGCTGATTTGATACCAAAGAGAGGGGGCATCAGCCGCACTGTCCATACCTTCTCCGAAGTAATGACGGTCCCACTCATCGTTGCACGACGTGAGACTATATCCGGCAATAAGTACCGCCAAGACCACTGTCTGTGAGCGTGACAAGATCGTTGATGTATTTACGGACGTTATTTTCTGTTTCATAGTTGACCCGGGATCATTTATTTCATTTCATATTCATCGCTGGACTCACTGGCGTAAATGGACTTCTGCTTCAGGTAAGGATTGACCTTTAGCTCCTGTTTGTTATAAGGCCAGAAGAGTGCATCTATGCTGGGGAAAGAGCCTTTGTTGCCCGCTCCGCTCAATTTACTGGTGACGAGTGACTTGATGAGCGAAGGATTACCATCGCGACGTGCCTGTCGTAGCAGATCGAACCAACGTTTACCTTCGAAGATTAATTCACGCTCGCGTTCGGCACGTATTAGTTGGATGGCGGCACCAGGGCTGGACAATGCAGAATTGCTGGTGCGCAGGTAGTTGGTGGAGTAGGTTGTAGAACGTTTGTTGATGACATAGACAAGGTCGAATGCCTCTTCTAACCAATGTGAATAAACCTCAGGCTCTGCACCAGCATTCATGGCTTCAGAGGCCTTCATGGCATAGGATTCGGCTTCAATGAGCATCACGTCGGTCAGACGGTAGAAGATCCAGTTGCGATCAGGCTCGGAACTCAAGCCAAAAGCGCTGGAAGAAGAATTATTATATGCAATCTTGCTGCTGACAGAACTGCTGGAGAGATTGTATTTCGATGCTACGCCTTTGCGGACAGATCCGCCGCCGTAGTTTTCGTCCACAGCCTCCAAGGCGTTATAGAAACGGGCGTCATACTGATGGTCGAAATACTTGAAAGTGCCTGTATTCAGGTCACTGACAATAGCAGGATTGACGACGAGGGTTCCCGTTCCTTTGTTGTTGATGGACGAGGACCCACTTCCGAAAATACGTGCCAAGGCATAGCTGCCAACGTAGGGAACTCCTGACGCATAATTGAAACTGAGCTCAAAGATACTCTCGAAGCTGTTGCCGACACCGAAAACGGCCTCGTCCACGGCGCTGGGGTTGGAAGGAGTAGCAACAAATAAAGGAACGACACGGTCAAACAATCCTTGAACCTCCTGAGGGCCGTCACCCACTATACCAAAACGAGAAGAATAGAACTCAATGTAATCGGCACGTTTCTGAGCTATCACCGCCTCGGCATTTTCTATGCTTTTGTCATAATTACCCGCCCACAGATACATATCGGCCAGCATAGCCTCAATAGCGGTACGGGTGATGCGATTGCAATTGCTCCAATACGTCTTTCCAGGTCCGTCAATACTGCTGGATGGATAATGTACTAATGCATTCTCCTTCACGGATTCCAAGTCGCTAATAATTTCATTCAGCACGTATTCGAAAGAACTGGCGGGTTGGTATTCCACCTTATCTTCCGACTGTATACCGACCCGCGTGAAAGGAACTTGATCAAAGGCTCGAATGAGGTAGAAATAGCAGAGTGAACGCAAAGCGGTCATCTCAGCCTGGGTGGCAAGGACTTCGGATGTGCGATATGAGGGGTCGCGCTGGCTGACAACGGGCGCCATCTCAATGATGACACTGCACTGATTGATAACATAGTAGAATTTCGACCAGTTGGTGAAGGCATTGGTTGAGAGAAGATTCTCACGCATCACCTCATAAAAATCTCCTTCCGTAAGAGAACCCGAAGGGTAGAGGTTGTCGCTTCGCCCTTCGCCCCAGAGGATACAACGACTGATGAAGTCCTCGCTCTGCATAGCGGTGTAGACACCGGCCACGCACTGTTTGATATCTGCTTTTTCGTTCCAGAAATTATCCTCGGTGACGATGTCACGCGGAATAATGTCCAACCAGTCGTTACATCCGGACAACAGAAGCGTTATCAGCGCCACAGCGGTGTTTTTAATATTGAAATATCTCTTCATGACAGTCGACGGTATTTAGAATCCAACAGTCAAACCAAAAGTGAAAGACTTGCTGCGCGGGGTCTTGTTCGTGTCGGTGGTAACGCCATAGCCTCCGTATCCCATCTCGGGATCGACACCGGAATAATGGGTAAGGCAGAACAGGTTATTCGCGCTGGCATAAAAACTCAGCTGATTCATGTGGAATTTCTTCAGCAGCTTAGTGTCAAAGCTGTAGCTTAGCTGCAGGTAGTTCAGTCGGAGGAACGAAGCATCCTCGACAAAGCGGTCACTGATGAGGGTGTTGTAATTCGTTCCATTACCAAACATGGCACGGGGAATGGTAGTGGAATCGCCTTCCTTACGCCAACGGTAGTTGACGGCCTGAGACTGATTGTTGTTGCTTACCATGGCTTCATTGTCCAATCGGCCCATGTTGACCACATCACAGTCGATACGATAGTTGAAGTTGGCACGCAGCATTAAGCGGTCGTAATGCAAAGTGGTGCCAAAACCACCATTCAGTTTGGGAAGCGAATTACCCAGATAGACAATATCCAGCTGATTGATGTTACCATCATGGTTGATGTCCTCATAGATGGCATCACCTCCCTTGAAGCTATATCCTTTATTCGTTTCCGGCTTATAGCAGAAACGAGTCTGAACGGGGTCACCATTGGCATCGACGACATAACGGCCCTTTTCATTGATAGCAATGGGGAAGGTTTTACCCGCATCTAAGGCATCCTGTAATGTGTGAGTGCCATTTTTAGCATCCTGACGGGCCAAATCGCGTGCAGTATCATAGTTATACTGATAAACGCCCTTGAAACGGAATCCATAGATGCTTCCGAAAGGATTGTTAATCTGTACGCGTTGAACCAAGGCCCGGTTGTTCTCCTGCCAATCGATATTCAGAGTTTTCAGGATGAAGGGGTCCATGTCAGTGATGACGTTGCGGTTGTTTGCAAAGTTTACATAGACATCAGCGAAGAATTTCTTGTACTTGAAAAGACGCTCGCCAAGAACCTGTATTTCCCAACCTTCATTCTTGGCATCCCCTACATTTCGGTAAGTGAGGCTGCTCCATCCATTGCTGCTGGGGATGGCAGAGTTTGGCATGAGCATATTATGGGTGTTACGGAGGTAGAACTCTTCAACAAACTTCAGATGGTCATCAAAGAAACTGAGATTGAAGGCCAAGTTCCATGTAGTCACTGTCTCCCATTTCAACTCGGTAAGCTTAAGGCCACTAGGTATCGTCGACGTCTGGTCGAGGTACTGCACATCCTGGGCATACCGATTCACGTAGAGATAGTCAGTTGTAGGGGAGTTGCCGACCATACCCCAACCAGGGGCAACGCTGAGCATGGTCATTTTCGCCTTTTCTCGCATCCATTTCATCCACGGCTCATAAATGACGTTCCATCGTCCGCTCAAAGCAGGAAAATAACCCCATCGGTTGTTGGGGCCAAACTTCGTCGTGGCATCGGCACGTCCACTGAAATAGAGAATATACCGCTGCTTATATGAATAGTGTGCGCTGAATGTCCCATAGAGACTTCTCCACTCATTGTAGCCACTGCCCATATCAGAGACATAGGCGCCACTGGTCACGGAAGCCAGTCCGTTCGCCAAACCTTTGACATTAGTGCTCTGACTACTGCTGTTGCCACTGACAAGTTGGAAACGTGCCATGGCCATAAAGAAATGATCGGTATTGGTGAATTTCGGCTGGAACGTCAGCGTGTGAGTAGTGGTAAAGGCGAAATTCTTACGGCTATAGCTCATTCCCCTGCCGTTATCATAGTAGTTGGTACTGACGAGACTGCGAGGATAGTCCTTGTCAGTGTAGTCGTTATATACATTCAACACTACCTTGCCGTTATAAGTCAGCATAGTCTCGCTGCTGTCCAAGCCCATGAGTTTGTATTCCAACTCCAAATCGGGGGTGATGTCATACGTCGTCTCAATGTTCTTGGCTAGATGGGCGCTGGCGATGGGATTAACCAGGTTGCGCTGGTCACTGAAATTATTGCTCTGTGACGTGGACAGCTGATAGTGGTTAGTAAACGCATATTGAGGCACAATATAATATTCGCCCGTGTTGTTGCCTTCTCTGTCATAGCGGTAGGGTGAAAGGTTGGGCATCTTAACATAAGCGATACTCAGCAGACCATCGTAGTTACGGTTGTTTTTTGTGTATGTCAGCGCATAGTTACTCATAATCTTGATACGTTCGTTGACATAGTAGTCCAAAGCCATACGCGTGCTTAAACGATTCAATTTCTGCATGATGATGGTTCCTGTCTCGTGGTCATAGCCGCAGCCGATACGGAACAGAGTCTTGGCACCACCTCCAGTGAGGCTGACATAGTGGTTTTGTCGGAGTCCATTCTGTTTGACAAGATCCACCCAGTCAGTATTTTTGTTGAACATTTGGAATTCCGAGTCCATCTCGTTGTAGTTGAGTTCCTGGACCTGACCGACATAGGTGTCTTGATTGGGGTTGAAATAGGACTCTTTTAGGAGCATCGTATATTGGTCTCCGTTCAGGAGGACAATGCCCTTGGGCTGGTGGGTCAGAGTCAGTTTCACCGAATAATTCACCCTTGGCGCTCCGCTGGTACCGCGCTTCGTCTTGATCTCGATGACACCATTGGCTCCTTGAGAACCCCAGATGGCAGTAGCAGCAGCATCTTTCAATACTTGGATATCTTCAATATCTTCCGTATTGACGTTCAGTAACTGCGCGAACTTCTCATTATTGGCCGTGGCAACATCGAAGTCACTCAAATCTACGTTCCATACATTCCCGTTGACGACGATGAGTGGCTCGTTGCTTGTCAGTGAAGATGCTGTGCTGGCTCCACGCAGACGCATGCTCGTTCCCGATCCCAGGTCTCCGGAGTTCATGACAATGTCCAAACCGGCTATTCGACCTTGAAGGGCTTCGTCTACACTAATGATTCCAAGACCTTCAAACTCCTTGGCTGAGATACCCTGCGTAGAATACGATACCTCACGTTCTGGGATGGCAAGGCCGCTGTTGTGAATCTTCTTCTGTGCAACGATGTCTACCACCTGCAGCTCCTCTGTATCATCACGGAGGATGATCTTATAGACAGTCTTGTCGATGGGGAGCGTCTGCGTCTTATAGCCTATATAGCTTATGCGGATTTTGTTCTTAGTGCTTTTGATGGGCAACACGAAGTTTCCGTTAGGATCTGTCACGGCAGCGTTCACCATACGTTCGCTGGCATCCACCTCAACGACGTTAACTCCAGGAAGGACGTCACTGGCATCACTCACAGTGCCACTGATACGCGTGATCTGAGCCTTTACGGGAGAAAGGGACAAAAATAAGAATAAAAGCAATACGGCAAAGCTCTTAATCCCTATGACATCTTCGATTTTTCTTATCTGTTTCATTGTTGGGTCAATTAAGAGTGAAGGCCATATGACCATTCTGTTGATATTGAGGATCATGCTTCTGCTTCCATTGCGGTAAGACATTTTTGATATCCGCCTTCCGCTTCGTTCTCTGTCGACAGCGATGAGAAAGAGACAGGTCGTCAGGATACGTTGGAACGGGGAAGGTCGCAACGTCCAGAAACTGTTTGTCATCATATGACAACACATTATCAATGAGTTGCAAAACCACATATGATGAACTGTAGATATATCGATTGGATTTATTGAAAAGGTATTGACGCGTGGGGAGGTTGCTGTTGGTGCCGGAGACGACATGCGCCGTTCGTCCAGTGTTGTCGGTTACAGTATAACCTGCAGCTGTATTACGGACACGGACTCGTTGGAAACGGTTTAAGGCGGTATCAATAGCCGCCGTCTCGTAAACGGCAACAGTATCTACGCCACCGATATAGACACTGCCGTCCTGAATATGATAGCGGATAAAGTTCTCAATGGTATTTTGGATAACATTCTTGCAGCTGTCTGCCAACATGGCGATGCTGTCGAGTTGTTCATCCGTATAGGTGCCGGGGTGGGAATCAGCATAGTCCGTCATAACAACGGCATAACCATCCCATTCATCGTAGAGGTCCCATGAGGGCAGTTTGCCGCTGTTAACCAGTTCATCAATCTTATCAGAGGAAGGAACATACAACGTGTAATTATAGTTGCCCAAAAGGCTAAATGCCTTGTCGATTGTACGGTAGTTCCCCACACGGTCACCTACGAAGGAGCAACCAAGAAGCAACTGAGTGAAGGCTGCATATTCAAGATGATTAAGAGAGTCTGTCAACACCTTGTAGGGACTGGTGAGTGTAGTCATGGGTATTTCTCCGACGACATAAGACATACCGTTTCCTTTGGCAGTCAGATCAGTGACATTATTTGGGGCGATAGTGATAAATCTGCCTTCATTCATGGCTTGGGAACCAGCAATGCCCGTTACTTCATCGCCGTTAAACTGTACCTCAATGGGACTGCCAGCTTTGTTCAGATAAATAGTCTGCCCGGCGTGGAACGGTTTGGCGCCCTTTTGTCCATGTACAACGATAATATTATCCAACAAGTCCTGTAAACGGTTATTAACCAGTCCTAAGGTGACAGTGGAGGTGCCAGAGACGGCCTGGTCGGTAATATGGTAGGTGCCGTCGGAATGTTTCTCTGCCTTGAAAGCCTTGGCCATGACGGGATAAATGGCATTGGAAGGATCAAGGTAGAACCGATAACCCATGGGAATGCCCTCATAGATACTGTAAGGATCGATGTAGTTGGCAAAGGCGTTATCAGTAGGGGCAAGGAAACTGTAGGTACACGCCATGGAGTTCAGATAAGCTTGATACTCATTGATGGTCCAGTTGGGAGTCACCGCACTGCGATCGCTGTAACGGCTATCTGTGATAGCCTTGTAAATGACACTGAGGTCTTCATCTGCACGTAACATGGCGGGGAAAAGGACACTCTGATGTTCAGGAGCCACGAAGGGACGCTTCAGCTGATAGACCACACCATTGCAAGCCATGAAGCAACTGTCAACATCAGATACTTTCACACCCATCGGCTCGGAAGCTGTATTTCTCAAATTCTCAAACTTGCTTGGTGTCGTGCTGATAAAACTGCTCTTCATACAGTTGTTCACAAAAGGCAACACTACGTCATCGGGTACGTTATCCCAATCGCAGCCGTATTTTTTACCGATCGCGCTTCCTTCTCCCGAAGGGCTCAGGTAGAGAAGCATGGCATCATCGCAGGGCACAAATAAAGCTGCGGCATCCTGCTGGTAATTCATGTTGATATTACTGGTATTCAGCACATATTGATTCCATCCAGGGTCAAAGTTCAGCACACCGCTCACGGTACGATTGGTCTCATCGACTCTACTCAGTCCATGCCCCTGACCGCCATTGTTGAAATAGCGTTTCACGAAGAGGCTGTCGGTTTGGCCATTTACACTCTGGAGGGTCAGGAACTGGGGATAGCTGAAACGTTCCAAGAGAGAGGAAAAAATGGAGAACTGAGGTCTCGTGTTCACAATTTCCGCCATATTGTCCAGCTGCTCGGGCACGTCGGCGAGAACATGGATGTATCCGTTCTGGCAGGTGATGTCACGTTCGATGACTTTCTTTCCGTTAATATAACTCGTCTCTTTCACATCACTCTCAACACCATTGGTCAGAATCATCCAGTCTTCACTCGTCATGTTGTTTTTCCTCATGAAATCAGGGAGGAAATGTACCATGGGGGCAGCTGAATTGTCCTTGTAGATTTTGATGCTCTCACGATTACGGACAGCAGCCCAGTAGTCTATGACATTACCTTGATTGTCCAGACGATTGGGATTCAGCGCAGGATAGGAGGACTTTTCCACGACTGGAATACTGTCGGTAATATCAACGCGGCTGACACGACGCATACAACAGCCTTCTCCGGGAGGATTTCCAGGCGTGTTACTGAGCAGCTCAATGAGGTAGGCATTGTTCACCATGGCAGCCTTCAGAAGATTCTTCTTCTCGGCACGGGGTAACTGACCGACTTCGGAGACACCGCGCTTGGCAAGATATACGGTCCAGACGGAATCGGTAGCGACAAAGAGCGTCATACTGCCAGTACGGCGCAACATCTCGGGATAGTTCGTCTCCGAGAGTTCTTCATCGTTGATAAGTGCTAAGGTCGTCTTGAAACAGCCACGGCTCTCCAACTCTTCGTATATACTGGTTCCCAACCAGTCTGGCGTGCCCGTCAGCAGATCATCGTCACACGATAGTAAGCCCACTGCAACACCCAGTGTCATGAACGTAGCGCCTGCAAAAAGGCGCGCATGCGTGATACCTTGTCTCAGAAGACTGTTTCTCATAACAGAATTATGTTTTTGAAAGTATTGAACAATTGATTTCTTTTGAGTATCTCAGGAACGGAGCGGGCGATTTGCCATTGTTCTTATTTGACACGAATCACTTCAACAGGAACATCTTTCTTGCCCAGAGGGAAGACAACGTCAAGGTCTGTATTCACACCGACAACGGCTTTTGTCAGACAAGTATGGCCGTTGACCTTCACTTCGTAAGTTCCCTCTGCCAGGGACCACAGGCGCACATGGCAGTCATGCTGCTTGGCGTATCGATTGGTTACCGTGAAGGTTATATGACGCCCTTCTGCATCGGTCTCTACGAAAGACTTTTTGGCAAAAGCATCTTGACGTAGTTCAACGCCTACACGACATGGCGTGGTAAAAAAGACACGGCGGCAAACGCCATCATCTGGGGTTACCTTGTAGCGCCCATTTTCTACAAACACACTGCCGCCATAGGCAAAGAGTCCGAAGTCAGGGTCATTGACGACATAAGTTCCAGTGCCATGGACTCCTCCAGCGAAGCCATGATCAATCTCACCATCAAAACGATAGGGACCGCGTTTGGCGGATATCATCTCGTAAGTTTGAAACCAGAAATTCTGGGCATCGATATATTCCCATCCTGCAGCACCATCGTTGGCTTTCTTATTGCTCCAGTAACCTGAATTAATGAGCGACCACGAGGCGCAGAGCGAGTTATATCCGTAATTGATATCTCGGGCTGGGTTGCCACTATAGCGGAAAGCATAGTCAAGGATGGCTGCACCGCCCATCTGTGTCATATAATCCAGACAGCCCGGCTTTGTCCATGCGGTGCCCAGTTTCCAATAGGTTAATCCATGAATGCCACGAATGGCAAGATTGCTGGATAGCTGATTGCTCAGGAGCGGATCAGCGTCAGCACAGTCATACTTGGAATATGAATACCACTTGCCGGAGTTCTTGTCCTGCCATAGGTTCTGACGTGGCTCTATATAATGGCGACGTCCGTAGTCGGCCACATAATAGGAAGATTCATAAGCCGTACGGTCAATGACATACTCGGAGGCAAAAGGCCAGGGATCATCGTACATGAAATAGAGAACCTTCTTTTCCCATTCGTGACGTATCTCGACTGCCTGGTCGTGAAGACCGTTCTCTTCCAAAGCATCCATCAATTCAAGAATATAACGCTCATGGAAGTTGCCCTGCTTATAAGCCCAGTCGCACCATCCTGTAAAGGCAAACTTCTTCATATAGATGTTATAGGGAACATTATAGAAGGCCATGGTGGTGTGGTAAGCCATATCCAGCCAATAGGAAGCAGGATGTTGTGTCATCGTGGAATCTGCCGATGCGATGAGATAGAGATTATAATAGATGGCTATGTGATGGGTATAGTCAAAGGTGCGCCACAGACGCTGCAGCCCCCATCCTCCGCTATCCATGCTGCCATAATCACCACTACGGTTCTGATACCAGTTCTCCGAGCCATAGATGCCGTAAGGATAGGGCGTCTCATTGCCGGTACGCTGCAGCTTTCCGTATACAAAATGGTCCTCGTAGTATTCCAACGCGCGCACTTCGTCACGATTGGGCCAGAAGACATTTTTCTCGCTGATATATACTGGCTTACTCATACATGGATCATCTGAACCGCCAACTTGGAAATCCGGGAGACGCATGTGGTCGTCAGGTGTCATCAGACGGCATGTCTGCATATCCCACAGTGAATAGAGGCCATCGTACCACTTAGACTCATCCTGAATCTGTTGGTGCTTAGTGATGAAGTCACTGCGTTTTCGTATCAGCTGATCAAAAGGTTCTGTCACAAAGAACTCTAAATAGGCTTTGTCACCACTGCCATATTCAATAAGTACTTGATTCTCGCCTTTCTTCTTGAAGGTGAAGGCAACGAGGGTCTTTGGAAAGTCCTTGTTGACAGTCTTCTGGCGAATTTTGGTCTTGCCGGGGAACTCAGGCGTGATGGTATTGATGCCTTTGGGGCAGTCAATGGCACAAAGTACCTCTCTACCTGCAGGGATGACCATGCCGGGGGCAACACGCATGGTGAGACCTCCCAGCTCGGAGACGTGATGAGCAACATCATGCTGCGATGCTATCCTCTCAAAACGGAAGGTATAGATTTTCTCCTCTTTAGGAGCCAGCTTGAGGCTAGTAAGGGGCATGCGCCAGGTGTCCTCAGGATTAGCGGCCCATTTGCCATGGATGTAATAACGACCATCGCCTCTGCGGCCGTCATCATTGGTAAAATCGGGCGCAGTGACATACTCAAGGGAGGTATGGCGGGTAGTAGTCATCAGAAGACCGCCGTCAGCACCCGAATAGCGGCACCAGTAGACGTAAGAGGCATTACCGGCAATGCAGGGATGAGATTGGAAGTGCATATTTGCAGGACCCTCCATCCCCTCACCAGGCTCGGAAACCGAAAACCAGAGGGAACCTATTTCAATGTTTGCCGAACGGGTGTCGTTTTTGATTTTTATCTCCCAAATGCATGAGTCACCTTCAGTTCTCACGTGCTGCCACATAGCAAAGCCGCTGAAAAACAAGTCGTGATAATCCGAAACGGTACGTGTCACATGCCGCTCGCCGTCATAGCTTACCTCAACACCTACCGTACAATGAGCGGGCAGCAGGGGCAACTGTTCTTGAGCATGGGTAAACAGAGTTGAGAACAGCCCTATCAACAACGCGATAGTCAACTTCTTCATAGGTTGGAAAGGTGTTTTGTTATTTTTTGCTCCAGACCTTCATAGAGGAGGCCTTCTTGTTATTGGACCACGTGAAATAAGGTATTTCCTTGGTGACACCATTGACTGTCTCGGCGCAATAGACGATGGGGCCACGAGTGTGGGCGACACAACCGGCATCTTCCTTGACACGGGCGTCTGCGACGACTTCGCGGTCACGCATCTTCAGGTCAAGCTCTACGACATCACCCGCATTCCAAGTGCGGTCGATGACAGCAAAGCCTTTCTCGACATTCGTCTGCACTTCTTCACCATTCAGGCGGAGAACAAAGGGGTTATCACAGACAGTCTCGTCGGCAAAGGTGTACAGCTCTCCAGGCATGAAAGCAGTCGTGCGGCACCATGTGGGAATGCGTAGACGCAAGGCAAAGCGTTTGGCAGAGGTAGGCGTCACTTCAAGACGAACCTTGCCGTCCATGGGATAGTCGGTAGTCTGTGAGAGGGCGACAGCAATGCCATCGAGGTTGATGGTGGTGGCATTATCGGCATATAGGGTCACATAGATATCATCAGATGTATGGCTATACATAAGCCCGGGCGACTGCAGGATAAGGCGAGAGATATTGGGAGGGCAGCAGGCGCAGCCGAACCACTCCTGCCGGACTACATTATCAACACTATCGGCCTCCAGAGGGTTCTCGTAGAAGAAACGGTCGCCACTGAGAGAGATGCCGGCAAGTGCGTTGTTGAAAAGAGAGATCTCAGCCACATCCCAGTAGCGGGCATCGCCCTCGGCAAGGAACATCGACTGATTGAAGAAGACGTTGGCCACGGCTGCGCAAGTCTCGTCGTAAGCTTCTTTGTTGGGAAGGCTGTAGGGTTCGCCAAAGCCCTCGATGCGGCGATCGGCACCCAGACCTCCGGTGATATGGATACGGGAGGAGACGAGGTTTTTCCATACAGCATGCAGCGCCTCGGTATAGTCAGCATTGCCCGTGAGGGCATCCACGCCAGCCATGCCGGTATAGAGATAGATGGCACGCACGCAGTGGCCTACAGCTTCACGCTGGTCACGTACGGGCAGATGCTGCTGGGCATACTCGGGAGCATTCACACCGGTACCATCGGGAATGAAGGTGACTCCACGAATGTCGAGGAACTTCTGAGCAAGGTCAAGATAGAACTTATCATCAGTGGTGCGATACATCTTGCAGAGGGCCAGCTCTATCTCCTCATGACCGGGAGCCTGATTGACGGGCTTGCCATCGTTGTAATTGGGATCGCCTTCAAAGAAGACGTGGTTGATGTGATGGGCGCTCTTCATGGCGACATCGAGCAGAGATGTCTTGCCTGTAGCCTGATAGTAGGCTACTGCGGCTTCATAGAGATGACCCATGTTATAGAGCTCATGGCTGTGGATGACATGGCTGTAAGGACGGGGACCCATCTCGCTGGGGTAGGTGTTGCCGCAGATATGAGAGATGTAGAGATAACCGTCAGGCATCTGACTGGCAGCAATGAGAGCAATGGTGCTATCCATGAAAGCTTCCAGCTTTGCATCGGGACGCAGCATGAGCGAATAGGCCACTCCTTCCATAACCTTATAAAGGTCGGAGCTGATGAAGCGATGGGGTTCAGGCAGGGGAGTCTCCTCTCCGGCACGGAAAGCAGCACAACGGCGAAAACGCTCAACGGCAGGAGTACTATGCTCTACAGAGAAGGGTACAGTGACATCCAGTTCAGTCTGCATACGCGGTTGCCAGAAGCCTCCTGTGAGTTGCACCTCGGTGAAGGCCACGGGAGAGATAGTCTCGCTTTTCTTCGTTTCACAGCTGATGAAAATGGCCATCAGAACAATCAAGAAGAGATTCTTTCTCATAATGGGATTAAGTATAAATAATTTAAGTATAAATAATTAATGTTATTTAATAATCATTTTCATTGCTCTCACTGTTCCGTCGGAGAGTGTCTCACGACGGATGTATATACCCGATGTAGGTTGGGGAACGGCGATACCGCTGAGCGTCACATACTGCACATCGATGACCACAGGCTCTGCACCAACCTCTTCGATACGCGTGGGTACAATATGCAGCTGCTGATATAATGTGTCGCACAGAGTCAGCATGTTGGCTTTTCCAATGGTAGGACGCTGCATGACATAGACATTCTCACCGCCATCAGGATAACGGCCGACAGTCACGTCCCTGTCTTGACGGCAGTAACGCAGGGTATCAGCCAGCGCTCCTGTCCTGTGTGTCAAGACCACATAGCCGCTGTCCGAACGGAGTTTGAAATGGGCGTGCATCTGCGTGAGAGGATCCTGTTTATCGCACCATACAACACGGAAACCATGGGCGGGCACCACGTTGCTAACTGTAGCTGAAGCGGGAATCTGATACTTCAACGGGTTGCCGAGGTCATCACTCAGATACATATCCGTAAGGTCGAAATCCTCATCTGAAATGTTATATATTTCTATCCAGTCGTTGCGCTTCCAATAGTCGTTGACGTAGATATCGTTGCTGGCACTCACTTCATTGATACGGAGAGGCATCAGGCGTTGTCTCTGATCGTCCATACGTCCAAAGACCGCTTCCAGATTCATGTCCGTTCCTTCAGGAAGAGTAAACTCGGGTTCTACGCAGAGCAGATGCTCTTTGCCGCTATAGCGGTAGGTAACTGAAAGGGAAGCGTCCCAATAGATATCATCGTCAGTGGATGCGTAGTTATGTAATTCGATGGCGATGATATTGTCACCAGGGACGAAGAGCGACGGATCGAGTGTTGTTTTATTCTTATCGGGATTTCCAATGCTCTTGGAAATTGCGAAGGTGGAATAGTCAGGTGTGCCGTCAGGCATGCGGTAGCGCAGGGCTTCGCGGCCATTGACATAGAGCACCAGGCCGTCATCGACATGATAGTTCAGGCTAATGGAGAGATCCTCAACGCGATCCAGAGTCACCGTCGAACGAAGGTAATAGGTCGGACGGCGATCATTCTTGTTGCCATAGTCCATACGCGTCACGATGTTGCTGTTTGAGGAATTATAGCCGAGTGGCGCGGCTCCTTTACGCCATGAGCTGTCGTCATAAGAAACCGTGTTCCATGCAGTACCGTCGAGAGAGCCTTCATCATAATAGCGCCATTTGTCGCCTTTGTGAATAAGAGTCTTCTCTACTTCATTGCCCACCATACGCCATCCGAGGAAACGATAGCCGGGAGCAGCCTCGGCACGGAGTGTCACGGGGGCGACGGCTTTGCCACTGAACTTTCCCGTGGGAATGGGCAAGTCATTATAGAGAAGACGGCCGCAGACGTCGTCATCGAAAGAATCGTCGACAGCCATGCCGACATTCACTTTCATATGAGGGAGATCGGTGAGCTTGAGATAGGTACGCATCTCATCAACCATCGAGATCTGACGCTGAGCGCTTAGACTGGATTTAATGAGGTTATATGAGTATGAGGGAGATTTTCCTTCGTAATGGATTTCATTCCACGTCAGATCGTTGAGCTCAGTGGCAATGGCAAGACAGCGTGTGGGCTCAAAGACCGATCCTGCCATCACGCAGAAGGCATCGGTAAAGAGTTTCCTGAACCGTTGGTTCTTCAGCATATCCAGCGTGAGCTGCACGACAGCATGCTTATGGTAATGCTCGAAATGTGTGAAGACGTCGGAAATGCTCAGACAGCCGTCAAGGTCAAACAGCACAAAACGCCATTTGCCGCCATCGACACGGGGACGGAATGCCTTGATATTGTTAAAGGGCCAGTCGCCGTTGGCAAGGTAAAACTCCAGTGCCAGATAGTAGGCCATCTCTTCCACATCGACCATCTCGGTGAGCTCGTCATAGGCCGATTCGTCTTTGCCGCAACGATGGGCCAGGTCGCACCAGAGATCGAAAGACCGACGGTCGCCATACATCTGAACATAGCCCGAGTCAATATCTATCTCGAACATATCAATCTCGTCATCGTCCCATCCGTGGTTTGCACGCACGAAATGCTTGTTGTTGGTCTCACGGAGGTTGATGACACCTTTGTATTCTCCATTGACATAGTGTTGAACAGGCTGGTATTCCTGATAGTCAATGTTGATGCCGGAACGCCCCACAATCATCTGAAGAGCAGGGTCACGGAAGCGGTCATACCAGTCGTTGCCTCCATTACGGGCTTTGAAGCTTTTGTTTTGCAGGAAGGGTTTCTGCTCAAAGATGGCATAGTCGAAAAAGTTGTTACCGCCATAAAGCTTAGAAGCGGTGATTTTGAACGGGGTAGGCATCCAGCTGCGGCTGCATCCGCCCGAGGGGGCTATATCGGCTTGCTGATTGAGAAGCATGCCGCTTTGGGGGTCGATGAGTTCGACATTGGCGGCTCGGTCCCAATCCATATTCCAGTTACAGGGATCTGTCTCCCCACGGCCAGTACGACCATGGGGACCCTTGGCAAAGAGACCGTAATCAGTTCCATAAAGGTCCTCACTGTTGGCCACGACGGAGAGGACAGGAATCTTGTAATCGTGTTCTTGCAAGATGAACGAGCGCGTCACCACATCGCTGGGTAGCAGACCTTCACAGAAAGCACGGAAACGGAAGATTGTAGTCTGGGTAATCATCAGCGAATGGGGTATAAGAACCTTACCGTTCGTCTCTGTGGGAATGGTGCCGTCAGTAGTGTAGCGTATAGTGTACTCCTCAGGCCATGACACAGAGACAGTCAATAAGCCATTGAAGAGTTGGGATTGCGTATATAGTATAGGGGTTTTGGCTTGCGTGGAGGCAAAAGTCGAAGTGCTGTTCGACGTTGCCGGAGTAGGATTGGCCGTCCAAGACCAATCGCCTGATACATCCACTACACGTGCCCATGAGCAGCGTGGCATGGCTGCGGGATAATTAATACTCAAAATAATATTACCCTGAGCATCGGAGAGGTAGACGATGCCGCCTTCGGCATCCAGTTTGAAAGGTACCTGTGCGGTGGCACTGAGCCAGTCATAGTGGTCGAACCAAATACATCCAAATCCTTTTGCAGGAATCTTGCCTGCGGCAGCAGGAAGACGGAAACGCTTGAGATTGTTCTCGTCGTCAGAAACATAGATTCCTTGAAGATTGAAATCCTCCATGCCCGAGTTGTACAGTTCAATCCACCCGCCGTAGTTCCAAGACGGGTCAAGACAGACATCGAGATTAGATGTCATCACCTCATTGACCACCAGTTGCGGCCAGACATTGCTGGCAATCAGCGACGCGACAGACAAGAGAAGAATCCTGAGTTTCATTTATTATTATGGTTTGAAGCCCCCCCCCTTCCCCCAGCCCTGCTATTCAGAGCAGGGGGAAGGGGGGGGAATTGAGGTGTTACAGGATTACTTTAACAATACTTTGCGGCCGTTAATGATATAGAGTCCCTTCACGGGATTTTCTACGCGACGACCGTACATGTCGAAGACAACCGTGTTCTTTTCATTAGCAAAGGGTAAGTTCTCAACTCCTCCGGGAATTTCGTTGGTGTATTTTCCTGTGGCTTCATCATAATATACAGTAGCACCTTCAAAGACAGGATAGTAATCTTTGTCAAGAGTCTGCTTCCATATACCTTCAGGACCGCCGTTAAGCTTGTAGCAGAGTTCACCATTCATAAACTGCTGGGTGGTCATGTTAGTGCCGAGGCTGACGGCTTCTTCACTCATGTAGTAGCAGTTTTCAATGAGGCCTTCCATGCCGTAGCCAAGAGTCTTGTACATGGAGTAGCAGTTCATAATGCCAGACTCGCTGTAACCCCATCCGACAAGACCACCATTGATGCCTTCGGTTGCTTCCATCTTAATATCACCGACAACGCCGACATTCTGGAGTGTGCTGCGGTAGCCAAGACGAGCAGCGACAGGACCTACCTGATGACCTGCGATATCTACATTCTCAAGGATAAGGTTCTTTATGACACCCCAGCCTTCTGTGTAACCGAACAGACCGACGATACCGCCGAAATCACCTTCGTCTTCGTGTGCATACAAGTTCTTGATGGTATGGCCGTTGCCATCGAAAATACCGGCATACATATGGTCGCCGTGATTGCAGAGACCGATTGGACGCCAGAGTTTGTTCTCCAGGTCGATATCAGCCAGAAGGATGGCACAGTACATAATCTTGAAATCGGTGCATTCATTGCAAAGCTTAGCGAAATTCCACATATCCTCGGCCGTGCGGATCTTGAAGGGATCTTCCTCGCTGCCAGTACCATTGATGCTGTTGACATAATTACCTTCGTAGTAGAAGATATCACCTCCTGTGAAAGAGGGATAGGCATCCTTTTTAAGAGTCTGTTTCCAGAGACCTGCATCGTCCTCATTATTGAGGTAGAAGCAGAGTTCGCCGTTGGCGAATTGTTCGGCAGTCATAGGCTCGCCTACACCATACTTTTCTGTATTGAGATAGTAGGCTCCTTCGACCCTGCCTTCCATGTTCGTACTGAGGGTTTCATAGGTGGTGAAGGAGTTCTGAATGTACGATTCGTTGTAGCCCCATGCCACGAGACCGCCCTTCCAGTCAGTGCCGGGAGTGGTAATCGTAATGTCGCCGACAGTAGCTACATTGTCAAGAGAGGCTTTGTAGCCGAGACGTCCTACAACGACACCTGCCTGATCACCTTTGATGTTGGCGTTCTTGATGATGAGATTCTTGATGTTGGCCGTACCTTCACAATATCCGAAGAGACCCACAATAACACCGCCATCGGGTACGGAATCGGAATTACAATAGAGATTCTTGATTGTATGGAAGTTACCATCGAAGACTCCAGCATACTGGTGACTCTCGACGCCAGTCTCGATACAGATTGGACGCCACGGCTTGTACTCCATGTCAATATCGGCTTCCAGACGAGCGTAGTAGGGAACCTTCCATTCGCTGCAGTTGGTACACATCTCACGGAAAGAGACGAGATCTTTGTAGGAGTAAATAAGGAAGGGGTCGTCCTCAGTGCCGCCGCCCATATAGCTGTTACTATAGCTGTTGGAACCAGCGCTGTAATAAACATCCTTACCTGTAAAGTTAGGAAGTGCATCCTCGCCAAGAGACTGCTTCCAGATGCCCTCGGGCATGTGGTGGTTGATGCTGAAGCAGAGCTCGCCGCTGGCAAACTGCTCTGCAGTCATGGCAGTGCCTACACCTACGGCTTCGGTGTTGAGGTAGTAGCTGTCGGTGACAGTGCCCTCGAAGTTGGTGCTGAGGGTGTAGTAGGTAGTGTAGCAGCCGGTGATGGTGGCCTCGTTGTAGCCC